>JAEDKA010000025.1 GCA_016296065.1 Kiritimatiellia bacterium | reverse complement strand
CCTCCGTGTTCTCGCGGAAGATCACCATGTCCGTAAGCTCCGGACGCTTCACCGGGGAAGGCACGCCCTTGAACCATCTGACGGGCCTTAAGCACACGTAGAGGTCGAGCTCCTGGCGCATCGCGACATTGATGGAGCGGATTCCGCCGCCGACCGGCGTCGTGAGCGGGCCCTTGATGGAGACGAGGTTCTCGCGGCACGCGTCGAGCGTAGCCTGCGGAAGCCACTCGCCCGTCGCCTTGAACGCCTTCTCGCCGGCGAGGACCTCCTTCCACTCGATGCGGCGCTTCCCGCCGTACGCCTTCTCCACGGCCGCGTTCCAGACGACCATCGCCGCGCGGGTGATGTCGGGGCCGGTTCCGTCGCCCTCGATGTAGGGGATTACAGGGTTTTCCGGGACAGCAAGCTTCCCGTCCTTCATTGTGATCTTTTCGCTCATGCCCAATAGTATACCAAAAAGAGGGCCCGTGTGCAGAACCGCCAAGGCACTGCTATCGGCGCTGCGCTCCCGGGGCCGCAAGCCGGCGTTCCTGGTCCTTTATCCAGCCGGATGCGACGCTCTCCTCAGGCGAACCGAAAATGAGGTGCGAGAAGTGCCAGGAGTACTCGCGCCCTTCCGAGGCGGGCCAGAAGACCCCGCGCTCTATGCCGGCGATCAGCTCGCGAACCTTCTCCTCCGCCTCCGGAACCTCAGCGCCGGAAAACGGCTCGGTGTACAGTGTGTGGTCTGCGCTCTTCGAGAGGACGCAATAGCACGCCTCGATGGCGTCGCGCCTAGCGTCCGGGAATTCCCCGTCCGCGTCGAGCATCGCGCAGTACAGCGGAAGCTGCAGGCTCTTCCAGACGCGGACCGATCCGCCCGTCTCGGGATCCTCCCCCTCCGCGTACGCCTCGGCCCTCGACGAGTCGTCCCATGTCTTGTAGTCGATGACGCACCACTTCCCGGTGAGCGGATTGAAGTCGATCCTGTCGCATCGTCCGTTGACCTCGGTATGCCCGTACACGACGTGCATCTTTCGCTCCGTCGCCACAACCCTCCACCCGTCCGCGGCTCGCGCCGCCTGCATCGCCGCGAAGCGCGCGAGCCTGCGCTTCGCGCTCTCGCCCTGCAACGCCACGACGGCCGGAACCTCGACCCCGAAGCGGTCTGCGAGAATCGCATCCACCTTGTCGGCGAGATTCGCCGCAATCGCCTGCGCGTCCGCAGAGTCCCTGAGCCCGCCCTGCCCCCACGCCTCGAGTGCCTCGTGCACCAGGTTGCCGAACTCGGACGCGTCAAGCTCCTCCGCGCGGTAGTCCTCGCTTTCGCGGAACGTGTTCTTGAGAAGATAGGTGAACGGACACTTCAGATACGTATCCAGGGCGGATGGCGAGGTCTTCGCCAAGGGCTCGTGCTCCGGCGGGACGGGAAGCTGTATCTTCCAAGCCTCCGGCAGGTCGGCCGCCGCGGACTCTCCCGTCCCGGCTCGCTGCGAGTAGAACGCGGACACGCGCCGCAGGAGCTCCGCGTCGTCCGAACACTCAAACAGCAGCCTCGAAGGCTTAAGCACGTCGCCAGAGGAATCCACGGAATGGAAATGCACGCCGAAGGCCGCCCTGTCGCGGCAGGCCGTCGCCATCGCAAGTATCTTCCTGTCGCGCTCGGCGCGCGACAAGTTGTCCGCAAGCCCGAGTCCGCGGCGGAGTGAATCCGGCAGGTACGGATGCCCCACGACGGACTCCGGAACCTTCCCCTCCGCAAACCCCGAGACGATCACCTCGTCCGCATCGAGGAACGGAAGCTCAAGCCATCCGTCGGTAAGAATGACGTCGCCTTCGTCCGGCTCCAGCCCGTACGTCGCCTCCCCGAGCCGCCGCGCAAAGAGCTCCAGCGCGAGGTCGTGCGGCACATCTGCCGCGAAGCACTCGTCCATGAGCGCGTTAAGCGCCTCCGCGGCCGCCGCAAACTCGCGTGCGCTTTCGTCGTGTTCATCGAGGACGAGGGACGAGAAAATCGACTTCAGCATCTGGCGCATTCCGCGCTTCCTGAGCTGGGTCTTGACGAACTCGAATATTCCGCGCAGGGCGTGCTCCGTCTTCGGCGCGATGTCGTCGATGTGCGCCGGTATGAGCTGCTTCTGGCGGTTGTCCAGGTCCACAATGGCCGCAGTGAGCGCCGCGTCGTCAAGCTTCAGCTCCGCCTTCAGCCACCTGCGGACGTCTCCTCCCCGGACGAACGCGGAGAACACCGAGTAAGACGACGAGCGCGCGAGCTCGGCGAGCTGCCCGGCGAGATGTCCGAGCGACGACGTCGCAAGGGCGGTGGCGGACGGATTGTGCGCCTTCAGTCCCCTCGCCTGCAGCGCGCCCTGCACCTCGGGGAACATGTCCGCATCGGCAAGACACAGCGCGGGCAGCGCCTCGTCTGGCTTTACGGACGCGAAGACGGCGGCTATCTCCTCGGCTTCGCTCGCGGCGGTACCGGACGGGAAGATCTGGTCGCCTCCGAGCTCCGGCGCGCCGGAAAGGTCAGGAACAAGCTCCGTGACCGGCAGGCCCGACTTCTCGAGAGCAAGGTCCATCAGCGGAATCGGATCAAGCACGCAAGCGACGACGACCTCCTCTATACCGGGGAACTCCACCGGCCCCCCGAGCGCTTTCTTGACGGCCTCGATCCTGTCGCGCCTGCCGCGCCGCGCGAGCGCTTCGAGATACCGCTTCTCAAGCTCGGCGAGCCTCTCCCAGCGAGCGACCTCCTCGTCCGCGAGCTCCCCCGCCAGCAGCGTTCCCACCTTCGCGGCGACGTCGGCGAACGAAAGCGCGCGCGCGCCGAGAATCCTTCGTATGTCCGACAGCTCCGCGGCGACGTCGAAGCCTCCCTTCCCTCCGTTCGCCTCGCGGAATGCGAGCAGCTCGTCCGCCCGCCCGGCGACATCGTCCGCCGACGCGTCAAGAAGCGCCGCCGGCATGGCAACCTTCGGCGGAACCAGCCCCGCGGGGAAACGGCGGGCAAGCGCAAGCCTGAGGCGCCGTCCGCTCTGCGACGTAGGCACAACGACCATGAGATGCGCGAGCGAGTCCGCGCCCGCCGCATCCTTCCGCGCGCGCTCCGCCAGCCAATCAGCGACGGCATCGACGGCCTTCCGCCGCGCGTCAAACCTCACTACGCTTCTCTGCATGTCGAATATTATACACTATCGACCGTCTCCGCCGCAAACGAAACCACGGGGAAACAAAAGCGGCGCGTCCACTAGGAACGCGCCGCCTTTCGACTATTGCGCCTTGGCTTAGGCCTGGGCGATCGCCTCGTTCGGGCACTGCGCGGCACATGCGCCGCAGTCAACGCACTTGTCGGGATCGATAGCGTAGGGGGTTCCCTCGCTGATTGCCTCCGCAGGGCACGCGTCCTTGCAGCATCCGCACGCAACGCACTTCTCAGCATCAATCTTGTGAGCCATTTTTGTTCTCCTTTTTTGTTGTTTTGAAATACAGCGCCATTATACCACCTGGCGAACGAGTTAGGCAACGGTAATTTGAAGCGCCATTTCAACGGACTCCTCCAGCGTCTCGGCCGTCGGAGCTACCTCCCTGAGCCGCCATCCGGCGTGGCTGCCCTGCGCGCAGAGGACGCATGGAAGCCCGAGCGCGTCCGCAACCTCCTTGTCGTGCAGCGCATCGCCTATGAGAACGAACGACTGGTCCGCGCCCGACGAGCGGAGTTCGGCGATGAAACGCCGCGCGCGCTCCACCTTCGACGCGCCGTGCAGGTTGTCCGAGCCGCAGATGCGCTCGAAGTAACCGGCGACGCCGTAGCCGCGCGCCTGCTCGTCGAGCAGGTCCTGCCTGAGCGCGGAAAGAAGCGACTGGCGGCATCCGGCGGACTTCGCGTGCTCCAGCGCGGCAAATGCGCCGCGGTTGAGCGCGACAGCCTGTCGGGAGTAGACGTCGTGGTACTCGCGCGCTATCTCGTTCCATTCGTCCTCGTCATGCGCGATTATGCCGATCCTGTCGTAGAACGGCCGCACGGGGAAGGCGAAGTTGTCGAGATAGAACGGCATCGATATGGGCGTGCCGCCGCGCTCCGCGATCATGAAGTTGAGCGTCGCGAGCGCCGCCTCGGTGTCGTCGAGCAGCGTTCCGTTCCAGTCCCATATGATGTGAACGGACCGCATGCCGCTACTCCCCGCAGATTGCGGAATGTATGTCCGCCTCACCGAGTGCGGCCGCGACGAGCCTGTCCACACCGAGCGCCACGCCCGAAGCGCTCTTCACGAGCGGCAGAAGTTCGAGAAACTCCTCGTCGATAGGATAGTCGCTCTCCCCTAGCGCGCGCCGCTCCTCGCGCGCGGCAAGGAAGCGCCGGCGCTGCTCCGCTCCGTCGCAAAGCTCCGTGAAGCAGTTCGCGAGCTCTATTCCGTCGAAGTACAGCTCCCATCTCTCCGCGACATCGCCCCTGAGGAGCGCGAGGGAAGACGCCTCCTTCGGATAGTCCATGAGGAATACGAGCCCCTTCGGAAGCCCCGGCTCGATCTTCGCGGCCATGTCGAAGTCAAAGCGGTCCTGATCCCAGCTCTCCCACGGATCCCACCCCGCGAGCGTCCTGTACGCGTCGCGCACCGTTATGCGCTCGGCCGCGCCGCACCCGGCGATCTCCGCGCGCACGAGCGCCTCCGCGTCCTCCGCTATGTCGAGATACGTCGCGCCGAGACGGTACCACTCGATCATCGTGAACTCCGGGTTGTGCCGCGCGCCGAACTCTCCCTCGCGAAAGCACGGCCCGATCTGGTATATCCGCTCCATCCCCGCCGCGAGGAGCTTCTTCATCTGCAGCTCGGGCGATGCACGCAGGAAGGCGTCGCCGCTTGGCGGACAGTCGATGTGCGGCTCCGGCGCGGGCGCGGCGATCCTCACTGGCGTCGTCACCTCGACGAAGCCGCGCGAGTCGAAGAAACCGCGCATCCTGCGCAGTATCTCCGCGCGCGCCCTGAGGTTCTCCACAAAACCATTCACCTTGCTACAGCGGCTCCCTTATCCGGAACGCCTCAATCGAGGACGCCTTCTTCGTCTGCGCGTCGAACTCGACGATCGCGCCCTCGAGGACGCACGGACCTTCCGCCACCTCGAAGCGCGAGGGCATTCCGGTGACGAACTTGCGCGTGACGGGCTTCAGGTCGCGCCCGATGGACGAGATGTACGGCCCCGTCATGCCGAGGTCGGTGATGTACGCGGTCCCCTTGGGGAGTAGCATCGCGTCCGACGTCTGCACGTGCGTATGCGTCCCCACGACGGCCGTGACGCGTCCGTCGAGATAGTGGGCCATCGTTATCTTCTCGCTCGTCGCCTCGGCATGGAAGTCGACGAACACCGGAAGGTCCTTCGGGATTTCGTTTAGGACGCGGTCCATCGCCTTGAACGGACAGTCCACCGTCTGCATGAACACCCTGCCCTGCACGTTGACGACGGCGAAGCGTCCGACCGGCAGCGTGACGACCGTCCATCCACGCCCTGGGCATTCGCTCGCGAAGTTCGCCGGACGGACCACGCGCTCGAGAGAGCCGATCTCGCCGGGAAACTCCTTCTGCCCCCATGTGTGGTCCCCAAGCGTTATCGCGTCCGCCCCGGAGTCGAACAGCCCCTTTGCGAGGGCCGCCGTGAGCCCCGAACCTGCGGCGCAGTTCTCGGCGTTGACGACGACGGCGGAAAGCCCCATCTCGCGCTTAAGGCGCGGAACCTCGCGCATGAACATGCGCCTGCCCGGGCTTCCCACCACATCTCCTATCAACAGAATCTTCACAGTCCGCCCCTTCCTGCACCAGCCACTCACTTCCCGTTCTGCTGCAGCCACGCCGCCGCGTTGCGGTCTCCGCGTGCCGCCATGCCGCGCACCTTCCAGACAGTGGCCTCGGTGGCGTCCTTGCGGACGCCGCGTCCGAGATCGTAGCAAGCGGACAGGTTGTCCATCGCCGGGGGGAAGCCGCGGGCGGCAGACGCCCTGAACCACCTTACGGCGACCGCGTCGTCCTGTCCGATTCCGTCGCCCGTGAAGAAGCACATTCCGTATGAGTTCATCGCCTCGGCGTTGCCGCGCATCGCCGCCTCCTTGAATAGCTCGACGGCGCGCGTGGAATCCTTCTCCACGCCTTCCCCGCGCTGCAGCGCGAGAGCGAAGTTGAGAAGCCCGTAGTCGTTGCCGAGGTTCGCGCTGCGTTCGAAGTTCTTTGCGGCGGACTCCAGGTTCTTCTCGACGACGATTCCATCGCGGTAGAACCCTCCGATGTTGTTGATCGCCTCGGGATGCCCCGCGTCGGCGCTCGTGCGGAAGCACTTGAAGGCGAGGTCCTGGTCGCTTTGGCATCCGTAGCCGTTGAGATAGCACATGCCTAGGTTGTAGAGTCCGTTCGCATCGCCCATGTCGGCGGCCTTCTTGAAGTACCCAAAGCACTTCACCATCGTCTTCTCGACCTCGTTCGTGTCCGCGATGGATCCGCTCATTGCCTCGTTGAGCGATATCGTGCCCCACGCGTTGAGCGCCTGCACGTTGTCGCCTTCAGCGGCCCGCTTGAGGTACTTGAGGTCGTTCTTCTCGAGCGACAGAAGATACCACGCCAGTGCGTTGCCCTTTTCCTCCGCGAGCAGGCGTATCTTGTCGCGGGACTTGTCGAGGTACTCCTTGCGCTTCTCCTTCGAGAGGCGGAGCTTTGCAGGCAGGTCGGCGTCGGAAGCGACAACGGCGAGCACGTACTGCTGGAGCGGACGCCCCGCCGCCGCGTCCGCTGCGACGATCTCGGCAGCCGCCGCGTAGTCCTTCGGACTGCCCGCCGCGCGCGAGTTGAGCAGGCGCACGATGGCGGAGGACGAGGTTTCCTGAGCAAAGGCGGCAAGCGCCAGCGCCGAGGCGACCACAGATAGAAGCGTCTTCTTCACGTCAGCGAAATCTCCTTCTCTTCCCTCGTCTCCATGTCCTTCATCCTCGCGACGCCCTTCTCGACGTCGTCCGGCCCGAGGAACACGGCCTTCGCCGCGCCGCCGGAGTCTGCATGCGAGAAGAACTTCTTCGGCTTCTGGCTCCTGAGCGAGAGGTTGACGCTCTCGCCCTCGCGCCTGAGCTTCGCCGCGAGCGCTACGGCCGCGTCGCGCTGCTCAGGGAACATGAACCCGACCGCGATGCCCTTCTTCGCCTTCGCGGCGTCCGCGCCGAGGCGCGACTTGAGCAGCTCCGTGACGACGACGTCTCCGAATCCGAGCCCGACGGCGCTCGTCGGCTCGCCGCCGATAGTGGTGAGCAGGTTGTCGTACCTGCCGCCGCCGAAGATCGCGCGGAACTCGCCCTTCGTGTCGAAGCACTCGAATACGACTCCCGTGTAGTAGCTGAGGCCCCTTATGACGCCGATGTCGAACTCGAGGCAGTCGGCGAAGCCGGCGATTCCGGCGAGGCGGAAGAGCTCCACGAGCTCGGGGCACGCCTCGTACGACTTCGTCTCCATGATGCCGAACGTCGCCTCCACCTCGGCGTCGGAAAGTCCGCCGTCCCTCAGCATCGCGGCGATCTCGGAGTCGGGCATCTTGCCGCGCTTGTCGAGCGCGAGGAACACCTGCGCGTGCTTGTCGGCGGCGATTCCGCTCTTCGCGAGCAGCTCGCCGAGGAACTTGCGCGACGAGACGTGGACCTTGAAGTCCGCGGACGTGAGGCCCATGCGCCTCAGCGCGTCGCACGCCGCGCCGATTACCTCCACCTCCGCGAGGATCGAGTCCTCGCCGATGATGTCGACGTTCCACTGGTAGTGCTCGCGCTTGCGGCCCTTCGTCATGCGCTCGTAGCGGAAGCACTGCGCGATCGTCGTCCACTTGATCGGGAACGACAGCTCCTTCTGGCGCTGCGCGACCATGCGCGCGAGCGTCGGCGTCATCTCCGCGCGGAGCGCGATGTGGCGCTCGGACTTGTCGAAGAAGTGGTATATCTGCTCGCCGACCTCCTCGCCCGCCTTGCGCGCGAGAAGTTCGTAGCTCTCGACGACGCACGAGTCGTACGGCTCGAAGCCAGCGGCCTCGCCGGCCGCGCGGAACGCGTCGAACACCTTGTTGCGCCAGAGCATGTCCTCGGGATAGAAGTCCCGCATCCCCCTCGGCGCCTCGAAACTGATCTTTTCTGCCATAGTCTGAATATTATAGCATAATTCACTTGAGGAGCTTCCGGCAGCACGCATCGAGCGCGCGGCGGCGCGCGGCGGCCGACTTGTCGGCGGCAGCTATCCGCCTGCGGTAGAGGTCGTGGTCAATTCCGAGGCAGGTGCCCTCGTGCTTCTTGAGGGCGACCGCGGCGTCCGGATCCTCCGCGTCGAGCTGTCCGAGGTTGTCGCGCACCTCGTGGTACGCGTCGCGCCAGGGCGTTCCCGCAGCGACCTTCCGCAATGCGACGTCGGTCGCGAACACGCCGGGCGTGAACGCCGCGCGGCACGCGTCCGCGTCGACCTTCATCCCCTTCACGACCTTCGCGAGTATCCTGAGCGTCGTGCGCGCGATCTCGAGCCCCTTCATGTAGAGCCACTTGCAGTCCTGCAGGTCGCGGTTGTATCCGCCCGGCATCGCATGCAGAAGCGAGAGCGAGGCAGTCTGCAGCCCCAGCACCTGCGCGGCCTTGGAACGCACCAGCTCGAGCACGTCGGGATTGAACTTCTGCGGCATGATGGAAGAGCCGGTGCAGTATTCGCGCGGAAGGCGGAAGTACGCGAACTCGGGCATCGAGAAGAGGATCATGTCCTCCGCGAGGCGCGATAGGACCGCCATTAGCTGCGCGAGTGCGGAAAGCAGCGCGGCCTCGCACTCGCCACGCGCCATCGACGCGCCGAAGCAGTTGTGCACCGTGCGCGCGAAGCCGAGGAGCTTCGTCGTGCGCGAGCGGTCGAGCGGAAGCGGCACGCCGTATCCCGCGGCGCTGCCGAGCGGATTCAGGTCCGCCAGCCGGTACGCCGCCTCGAGGTTCTCGATCTGGTCGAGGATCATCTCCGCGTGGCCCGTCGCCCACATCTCGACAGTCGAGGGCATCGCGGGCTGGAGGTGCGTGCGGCCGACGAGCGGAACGGCCCCGGCACAGAATCCGAAATAGCAGAGCTCCGTCGCGAGCGCGCAGACCTCGCCCTCCGCGGCGAGTATCTCGTCCTTCATGTGCAGCCTCACGTCAACCGCCACCTGGTCGTTCCTGGAGCGCCCCGTGTGGATCTTCTTCCCGAGGTCGCCCAGCTTTTCCGTGAGAAGCCGCTCGACGGCCATGTGGACATCCTGGTCGTCGTCGCGGATTACGAACCGTCCCTCGTCCGACATCTTCACGACGGCGGCGAGCGCCTTGCGCACCTTCGCCGCCTCGGCCTTCGTGACGACGGGGCGCTTCAGGCCCTTCATCTCGGAAAGCATCGTGACGTGCGCCGCCGTGCCCATGCAGTCCCACTTCGCGAGCGCGAGGTCGAGCACAACGTCGTCGCCGACGGTGTAGCGGAGGATGTCGGGGTCCACCGTATTGTCCGTTATCGTCTTCTTTGTCTTCATTGCTCCAGCACTCCCTTCAGTTTGTTGTCGGCGTCGTCGAGGAGCTTCGTCAGCACCTCCTCCGAAAGCTTCAGCCTCGCAAGCTCCGCGAGGAACTTCATGTATGCGGTGACGGCCTCGTTCATCGCGTCGCCGTGTCCTTGCCCGAACACGCCGAGCGCCTGTATCTTCGCGAACGCGGCGAAGCGCACGGACGGGTCCTCCTTCGCGAGGGCGATCGCCTCGCGGAACGGACACGACGTGTACTTCCCGCAGAACGGCGCTCCGTACACCGCGGGATAGAGGTAGAGCCGCGAGGCGAAGGTCAACACGTCCGACTCCGTCGCGACGCCCGGCAGGTGCACGCCCCTCATCAGCTTGAGATAGTCGTCGTCCGTCCGCCCCGCGGCGTATTCGCCGCGCTCTCGCCATGCCGCGACCTCCGCCTGCAGGTCGGCGACGCGGGTCTCCGGGTCGGCGGCGCGCATGCGCCTGTCGATCCCCTCGTCGTCCAGGTCCACACCTTCGACGGCTCGGCAGAACGCGCGCACCACCTCGCGTCTGAGCACGCGCAGGTCGGCGCCGGAGGGGGACGGAAGAAGTATGCGGGTGAACTTGCGGCCGTCGCCGCGCACGGCGGGACGCACTACGACATCGGCGATGTTCGTCCTGACGTCGCCGACGCGCACGATGATGCCGGGCTCGGCGAACTTGAGCGGACGCTTGTTGTCCGCCACGTAGAGCTTGCGGCAGATGTCGGAGACGAACGACGCAATGGGCAGCTGGAACTCGCGGCGCATGTCGGCGGGACAGTCCCCGTATACCTGGACGAGTCCGTCAAGCTGCGTCACCGGCGCGGCCCTGAACCGGTCGATGATCTCGGCGCGCGTCAGCGCCAGCATGAGGATGGAGGCTATCAAAGTCACTTCGTGCGGATCCCGTATGTCTGATTCCGTGTATTATACCAAATCGGACGGGAAACGGGGAAACCGCCAAGATCGGCGCAGGGAATCGGCGCTGGACTACCGCACCTTGAAGAGGATGAGCAGGAGGATCGGCATGACCGCGAGCTGGAGAATGACGAAGCGCATGAGAACCTGCGCGTTGGACCAGCCGAGGTTCTTCTTGCAGTGGTCGTGCAGCGGGAAGCGCACCTTGCGTATCACGCTGTCGTCGCCGATCTGGAAGCCGATGCGCTTCGCGACCCTGAGCAGAACGAGCTTGCCGAGTCCGCCGCCGCCGTTCACCAGCACCACCGGCGACAGAAACAGGACGAAAAACGGATTGCCCGTCATCATCGACGCCGTCGCGACGAGGATGCCGAGGAAGCGGCTCCCCGCGTCGCCCATCAGGATCTTCGACGGCTCGGCGTTGTACCAGAGGTAGCCCGCAAACGCGCCCGCAACGACCATCACGACGATCGCCCAGCGCGCCGCCTCGGCGTAGACGGGGATGAGGAAGTAGTGCGCGACAGGACGGTAGCCGACAACGACGTACAGCGTGAACGCGAGCATCGCGAGCGTTATCGTGGTGAGCGTTCCGGCGAGTCCGTCCACTCCGTCGGAGCAGTTCGTCGCGTTCATGGTGAACCAGAGTATGCCCGCCGCAAGCGGGACATACGTCCAGCCGGGGATAAGCCAGATGCCCTTCACGAACGGCAGCCACGCGATCATCTTGAACCCGTCCGCAGTGTGCTCGGCGTGCCCGCGGAAGATGAAGAACGCGATCGCGACGGACACGACGAGGTCGAGGAGACCCTTCTTGAGCTCGCCCCACGGAACCGCCGCGCGGTCGTCGAGGTACCCGAACAGCATCGCGAGGTACAGCGCGAAGACGGCCATGAGGTCCCAGAACGCGAGCGGCGCGAAGAGGACGATCACCGGAAGAGCGACGAGCGACACGACGAGCCCCGTGCCGGTCGGCTTTCCCTTCGACTTCATGCCGTCCATGTCCTTGAGAATCGCCTTGCCGTGGTCCTGGGGCAGCCTGCCCCAAAGCCTTGGCAGCAGCAGCCAAGTAAGGATTGCCGCGAAGAACGTGCCGCCCGCAAGGAGCAAGGCGTGGGACTGGAGCATGCGGAACGGGCCCCAAAAGGGAGTCAAAAGCTGAGACAGGTAGTATAGCATTGCGAAATCACCTTATTGCCTCCCGGCGACCCTTCGCCGAGATTGCGCAATATTATACCAAATCGTCCGCGTCAGTGAATCGTGTTTGATTCAGTATTCGAGCTGACTGCCGCCGATCGTCTCGCGGAGGATCGAGTCGCCCGGGACGATGTTGGGATGAGCCGGGCGTATCGCCTCGAAGAGCTCCGTGAAGAGGTACGCCTTCTTCTCCTCCGGACGGCGCCTGCGCACGAGCTCGACGAGTCCGGCAGCGTACGGCTTCAGCACCGCGAGCTCGTATTCGAGCCCCGAGTCGAACTCTGCGTCGGCGAACTTCCTGTATGGATTGATCCACTTCTCCTCGCCTTCGATGACCTGGGGCCAGAGGGTGAACGTCTCTAGCGGACTCAGCTTGCGGAACTGGTTGTCCCTCACGAGACGCCTCAGAAGCCGCCCGTCCTGCGCGGGCAGCTTGGTCAGCGCAAACACCGTTAGCTGCGTCTTCGGCTCGATGAAGAGGCGGAACTTGCACTCCTCTGGAAGGTCCTGCGTGAGAAGCGGATTCAACGAGTGTATCCCCTCCAGTACGATGTAGGTGTCCGCCGAGATTGTCGTCTCCGTCTCGGAGTCGTACCCTTCGTGCTTCACGAAGTCGAAGCGCCGCAGATGCACGCCCTCGCCGGCGATGAGCGCCTTAACGTCCTGCGCGAGCCGCGCGGAGTCGACCGCCTCGATCGTCTCGTAGTCGAAGGAGCCGTCGGGACGGCGGGGATTCCTCGCGTCGCCCACGAAGTAGTCGTCCGTTGACATGTGGAGCGCCTTCGCCCCGTTGACCCTGAGCTGCGTACAGAGCCTCTTCGCGGTAGTGGTCTTTCCGGCCGAGGAGCCTCCGCAGAGAAGTATCACCCTCACGCCCTTCTGCGCGCATATCCTGTCCGCAAGCGCGGAAAGCGCCTTGACCTGCCGCGCCTCGCAGACGCGGATCACCTCGTCGATCTCACCTGTCTCTACGGCTTCGTTGAGTTCCTCTATCGTCATTTGGACCACCCCAGCTTTCTGTTCAGAACCTCGTACGGATCATACCCCTCGAGCTCGATGAGCTTCGCGGAGCGCTGCGACTTCGCGATCTCCACCGTGTCGCCCGGCTTGAGCATGCGGACGTTCTCTCCGTCCGCATACACTCCGACGCGCTCCCGCGCGCCGGCGACGTGGCGGCGCGACGTCACGCGCAGGCGCACCGAGTCGCTCACGACCATCGGCCTCACGCCGAGCGCGTGCGGATTCATCGGCGTCACCACGAAGCTGCGCGAATCGGGCATCAGGACCGGACCTCCCGCCGCGAGCGAATACGCGGTGGAGCCCGTTGGCGTCGCGACGATCACCCCGTCCGCCATGTAGCGCGTCGCGGAGCTTCCGTTCGCGGAGAGGTCGAGTATCGCCGCGTGCCCCGTCATCTCGCGCATGATCGCGACGTCGTTCAGCGCCGTCACCCCGTCCACCTCGAGCATCGCGCGCTCGGAGACGGCGAAGTTCCCCGCGGCGAGCGCGGCGAGCGCATTGACGAAGTCCTCCTCGCCAACGCTCGCGAGATAGCCGAGCGAACCGAGGTTGAAGCCGAGGACCGGCGTGTCGGGGAAGCGCCTCACTGCGCGGAGTATCGTGCCGTCGCCGCCAAGCGCGACTACCGCGTCGCATGCGCCGCGCCGCGACACCGCGAGGCCGAGACGCGCGGCCTCCGCCGCGAGCCGCACCGCGGCCGCGCGCGCCGCGCTCTTCGACGCGTTGGCGTAGAACCTGACAGTCATGTCGCGTTTCCTTTCAGAGTAGCGCCGGACGGACAATCCGCTCCCAAGCAATCAGCCGCCATTCGACCTGAGCGCCTTCGGGCTTAAGAGCTTCAGGGATAGTCCGCCGGCAAAGTGAGAATCTCGCATCCGTCGTCCGTGATCGCCACGGTGTGCTCGAAGTGCGCCGAGAGGCACCTGTCGCGTGTGACGACCGTCCAGCCGTTCGGAAGGACGTCCGTCTGCTCGCCCTTCTTCGTCATCGTTATCATCGGCTCGATCGCGATCGTCATGCCTGGCCTCAGTACGAGCTTCGTGCCGGGCTTTCCGTAGTTCGGGACCTCGGGCTCCTCGTGGACGGTCCGCCCCACGCCGTGTCCGATCCAGTCGCGGACGATTCCGAACCCGGCGTCCTCCGCAACCTTCTGGATCGCGTAGCCGACGTCGCCGAGATGCACGCCCGGTCCGCACGCCGCGATCCCCGCCTTGAGGCACTCGCGCGTGACATCGACGAGGCGCAGGACCTCCGGATCCGTCACGCCTAGCGCCACGGTCCTCGAAGTGTCGCCGTTGTACCCGTTCTTGAAGATGCCGACGTCGGTCTTCACGAGGTCGCCGGGCATTATGACGCGGTTGCGGTCGGGAACGCCGTGTATCACCTCGTCGTTGATCGAGACGCACAGGTGCCCGGGGAAGTCGGGCGCGTACCTTCCGCCCGGGAACTCGTAGAAGCTCGCCTTGACGTGGTGCTTCTCGCAGTACGCGATCACGATGTCGTCGATGTCGGCGGTGGTCATGCCGGGCTCGACGGCCGCGGCGCACATGTCGCGGATCTCCGCGCTCATGCGGCACGCCTCGCGCATCTTCTCGATCTGCGCCCTTGTCTTTATGTCGACTTTCATCACATCGCCTTGAGGAACGCCGCGGCGACGTTTTCGACGCCGATCGTGCCGTCCACGGACTTAAGCAACCCCTTGTCGCGGTAGAACGCGATGAGCGGCTCGGTCTCGCGGTGGTACACGACGAGTCGGTCCTTCACCGTCTCGGGATTGTCGTCCTTGCGGATTACGAGCTTTTCGCCGCAGGCGTCGCAGATTCCCTCCACCTTCGGCGGGAGGTTGCGGACGTGGTAGCCGGCCTTGCACTTGGGGCACGTGCGGCGTCCGGCGATGCGGTCCTGGATGATCGAGTCGGGAACGTCGATCAGGACCGCGCTCTTCACCGGCGCGCCCATCTCCTCGAGTATCTTCGCCTGCGCGAGGTTGCGCGGGAAGCCGTCGAGCAACATCGTGACGTCGCCGGTCGTCTCTGCGACGACGTCCTTGATCATCTGCGCAATAAGCGCGTCCGGGACGAGGTTGCCCTTGTCCATGTAGCCCTTGGCCTCAACGCCGGCCGCAGTGCCTTTGGCAACCGCGCCGCGCAGCAGATCGCCGGAGGAGACGTGCTTGAGACCTTCGTTCTCGGACGCGAGCCTGCCCGCGACCGTACCCTTCCCCGAACCCGGGGCACCCAGCAATATCACGATCTTCATAAGGGATATTATACCAAAAATAGCGACTCCGCGGGGTCATTCGCCAAGGAACAGCGCGAGGTTCGCGCACGCGACGGCGTCGAAGAGTCCGTCATGCCATGTCCGCCCGTCCAACATCGGCACCTGCCCGAACATCTCGCAGAGATCGCCGAGCTTGTACGAGGGCAGCCCCGGATAGCGGGCCTTCGCGAGCTTCATCGTGTCCACCCACGGTCCCCACTTCGTAAGCGGCGCGGCGCGCGTAAGGATCGTCCGTTCGCACGCGATGTTGTGCGCGACGAGCCTTACGCCCATCAGCTTCGGCGCCCAAGTCTCGAACGAGCTCTGCAGCGTCCCGAGCGCATCCGCCTCGTGCGCGCGTTCTGGCGCGCCCTCGACGTCGAAGAACCACTCGCCCGTCTCGGTTATCGCGCCGTCCTCCACGCACGCGTAACCGAGCTGCCACGGCTCGTTCGTCGAACCGAAGTCGTATCCCGTCGTCTCGAAGTCTATCGCAATGAAGGTCACGGCTCGATCACCACCTTGGTTCCGCTGCGGCACATCGCGTAGAGACGCGCCGCGTTCCAGTTCGCGAGGCGGAAGCATCCGTGCGAGCCGGTGAAGCCGATGGACTCGGGACGCGGCGTGCCG
Source organism: Kiritimatiellia bacterium (assembly GCA_016296065.1). Lineage (GTDB taxonomy): Bacteria > Verrucomicrobiota > Kiritimatiellia > RFP12 > UBA1067 > UBA1067. The sequence continues at coordinate 34,681 of JAEDKA010000025.1, read as the reverse complement.
TGGATTCCGTAGCCTGGGAGGTTGAGCCCCATCCACGCGACGCCGACGGGGCAGTTCTCGCCCTCCGGCCAGATGTGGCGCTGCACCTTCTTCCCCGGCGGCGTATAGTCAGGAGTGTATGTATAGTTCGGCCATGCGACATAGCTCGTGACCTTGAGCTCCCCATGCGGCGGAACCTTCGCCTTGTTCGCGGCGATCGAGCACGGGAAAAGCGCAAGGAGCTTTCCATCCGCGCCGTACGCGCGCACCTGGCTCCTGGATATCGACACCTTGATGAGCGCGGCTTCCGGACGGTTCGGACGATTCGGACGCCCCCGCTCGCCCGCCGCGAGTTCCTCGGCGATCGACGGAAAGTCGGGAATCACAAGCTTGAGGCCGGGCTTGACGTTCTCCCAGTCGACGCCCGGATTCATCTTCGCGAGCGCGATCTGAGAGAGATGCCCGCGCTCGGCGAACATCTCCTTTATCGACTCGTAGCCCATGCGGTCGAGCCTCGCGCGTTCCGCGGGGTCCTCGGGAATCGCCACTAGCGCGTCCAAGTCCGCCTGCGTGACCTCGACAACCTTGAACGGAACGGGACTGTCGGCGAAATAGCGGTCAAAAGCCTGCTCCGGCGACTCGACGGGGGCAGTCCTGTGGTCTTTCGTCCGCGACGCCTCGTAGGCCCTCAACGCGTTCTCGGACTTCGCGCCCCACTGTCCGTCGATCGTGCTGCACGAAAAGCCCGCGCGGTCCAGGTGTATCTGGACCAGGAGCGCCTTCGACTCCGCGAAGCCGACGGACGATGCCGCTAGTACCGCGGCCATAAGTGCCGGAAACCCAACCATGCCGATCTTTCGGTGGTGGGCGGTGAGGGACTCGAACCCCCGACCTTGACCGTGTAAAGGTCCTGCTCTAACCAACTGAGCTAACCGCCCGGAAAAATCACGAATCGTAGAACGTGCCGCCCTCCGTGTCGATGCGCTTGGTCATCTCGTACTCGTAGCGTGCACTCGTCTTCAAGATCTCGACATACCTCGCCGCCTCCCACTTCGCCATCGGGAGGTCGTGCAGGAGATAGTTTCCGCAGTTGACCGGCGTCGCGCCGGGCACTTCGCCCTCGTAGTCGCGCAGATGCTCGAACGCGCGGAGGAGAAGCGGCTGAAGCTCCCGCGACTTCGGACGCCCCTTCACGATGAGATAGCAGCCGGTGAGGCATCCCATCGGACCCCAGTACACGATCCTGTCCTTCCACTCCTCGTCATTGCGCAGGAACGTCGCCACCACGTGCTCGATCGTATGCATCGCGTTCGGATGGATCGCCGGCTCCCTGTTCGGCGTCTTCATCCGGATGTCGAACGTCGTCGCGAAATCACCGCCGATTTCGTCTGCCCGGGATTCGTAGATGCCGGGGACGATCTTCGTGTGATCGACCTGGAATGACGCGATGAGCTTCATTCAACCACCTTCTTGATGACGCGCTTGGCCTTGCCTTCGGTGCGCGGGAGAGAGCCGATCGGGAAGACGTCGCCCTTCGGGAGAAAGCCAAGCCTCTCGCGGAGGTGCTTCGCGACTGTGTGTCCCGTAACGCCCTCGGAAGCCTCGACATTGATCGTGACCTCGGTCATTCCGTGGCGCTCCTCGAGGATGATCTGGAACTCGTCCGCGACGCCGGGAATCTCCTTGAGAGCCTGCTCGACCTGGCGCGGATAGAAGTTTACGCCCTTCACGATGAGCATGTCGTCCGTGCGGCCAGTGATGCGGTCGATGCGGAGAGACGTCCTGCCGCACGCGCACTTCTCGCGGCTCACGATGCGGCTGATGTCGTGCGTCCTGTAGCGGATGATCGGCATCGCCTCGCGCGTCAGGGACGTGAAGACGAGCTCGCCGTACTCCCCGTCGGGAAGGACCTTCCCCGTGACCGGATCAATCACCTCGGTGATGTACTGGTCTTCGAAGACGTGGAGCCCGCAGTGGCACTTGCAGTCCTGGCCGGTCGTGCCCACTCCGCCTGTCTCGGTCATTCCGTAGATGTCGAAGCACTCGATGCCGAGACGCGACTCGATACGCTTCCTCGTCTCGTCCGAGAACGTCTCGCTGCCGAAGATGCCGACCTTGAGGTACGGAAGGTCGCGTTCCCCCTCGGGACACTCGTCTAGCTTCTCGATGAGGCGGGGGACGTACGAGACGACTGACGCAAAGCCCTTGGAGCGGAAGTCCTTCATGAGACGTATCTGCCGCTCGGTGTTGCCGGACGACGCCGGCACGGTGAAGAGACCCGCCTTGCGCGCACCGTGGTAGAAGCCGAAGCCGCCGTTGAAGAGCCCGAACGTGGGGATGATCTGGAACGCGTCGCCCTTCTCGAGCCCCGCCATCGCGTAGCAGCGCGCCATGCACTCCGCCCACTGCAAAAGGTCGCCCTTGGTGTACGCCATGACGACGGGGGTGCCGGTGGAGCCGGAGGACATGTGGAACTCGAGGAGCTCCTTCCTGTCGACGCAGCTCATCTTCAGCGGATAAGCCTCGCGGAAGTCCTCCTTCGTGAAGAACGGCAGCTTCGCAAGGTCGTCAAGCGACTTAACGTCCTCCGGCGAGCCGACCCCGCCCTTCGCAAGACGCGAGCAGTAGAACTCGTTGGTCCACACGCGCGCAAGGGACTTCTTCAGCCCCTCGAGCTGCAGCTTAGCGTACTCGTCGCGCGAAAGAGTCTCCTTCTCCCTGTTCCACATGGACATGACATTGCCTCGCTTAGAGATTCTGCCCCCGGCTGCGGAAATCACTTCGTCGAGATGCGGTCGTTGTACTCGCCCGTCTCGGTGTTGATGCGGATCACGTCGCCCTCGTTGATGAACAGCGGGACGGGGCAGACGTAGCCGCCCTCGACCGTAGCCGGCTTGGTGACCTTGCCGGACGCCGTGTTGCCCTTGACGCCGGGCTCCACCTTGATCACTTTGCGCTCGACGAGCTGCGGAAGGTCGACGCCGATGACCTTGTCGTTGAAGAACAGCGCCTTGACCTCCATCTCGTCCATGAGGAAGTACTTCTTGTCGCCCATGACGTCGTAGGAGACGCGGATTTCCTCGAAGTTCTCGTCCGTGAAGACGAACGCCGTGCCGTCGTCGTACGAATAGGTGACGCTCATCTGCACGAGCTCCGGCTTCTCGAACTTGTCGCCCGAACGGTAGCTCTTCGTGCAGCCGCCGCCCGTCATCATGTTGCGCAGCTTGCAGTTGTAGATGGCCTGGCCCTTGCCCGGCTTGGAGAAGGAGAACTCCGTGATTTCCCACGGCTCCCCGTCGATTAGAAGCTTGACGCCCTTGTGAAGCTCTCCGGCTCCGATTACTTCGCCCATTTTCTGACTCCTGTTTCCATTAAGGTGGTTACTTCTGGGTATTATACCAAAATCCAACGCGGGTGTAAAAGAGGAGGGCCCAAAATTTTACTCAAACCTCGCGAGGTACGCAGTTGGTACCTCGCGAGGTTGCCGCCGGAGATGAAACTCCGGACGTCTGGGATTTCGGCTGGTGCCTACTTGAACTCGATGTCGCCCCAGAGAGCGGGCTTGAACATAAGCTCCGCGACCTCGTCCGCGACGAGTCCAGTCGCCTGGTTGGCCCAGTGCACGCGGAGGACCGTGTCGTCCGCCGCGTCGTTTCCGAACGTCGCGCCGAAGTCGCCGCGCAGCTTCTGCGCCTTGCCCGCGATGCCGAGCTCCGCGAGCGGCACCGCCGCCTCGACGACATACGCGCCGCCGCGCTCCGCCACCTTGACCTCAGCCGCGACCTCCTTGACGCTGTCGAACGTCACGCCGTCGCGCCACACGCCGGAGAAGAACGTCTTCGGATGCTTCTCGTCGGAGACCTTGCGGTAGACGACCGCCTTCGGCGCGCCGCCGACGGAGCCGATGGAGAGGCGGAAGTCGCCCTTGCCGGGATCGCCGCGCTTCGGGTCAGCGGACTCGTCCGTGCCGAGCTGGAAGTCGACCGTGTCGCCCATCGCGTACATGTTCTCGGACCCCTTCGCGCCGTTTTTCCACGGCGTCTTGTCCGCAACCTCCCACGCGAGGTAGATCTTATCCGCGCCGAGCGCCGCCCAGGAGCGCACCCGCGCACCCTCTGGTCCGAACGCGACGCCCTCCACGCCCTCGAAGTCCTTCGCGGCATCGCCCGTGAACGCTACTTCGCGCATCGGGAACGCGGCGCGCTTTCCGGAATCGACGGCGGCGAGGTACTTGGCCTGGAACTCACCGGCGCGGACGACGTCTTCGGCCGAGAAGTCGATCTTGCCGGACGCGAGGTCGCGGATCGTATCGAGGCCCTCGAGCCTGATGTCGATGAACGCGGTCTTGCCGGCCTGCACGTACACCTTGCCGTCCGTCGTGCGGATCACCGATCCGCCGAAGTCCTCCGCACCCATTCCCGGCGGAATGCGGTTGAGGTTCGCGCCGGGCACGGCCGCCTCGGGCCACTTGATCTTCATCGGATCGCCCTCGAAGAGCGCGCCGATGTAGAAGCCGCGGTCGTTGAGGATGTGCCACTCGCCCTTGTCGGTTCCGACGAAGAAGAGGTTGCCGGCGGCGCCGGGCATCTTGATCGTGCCCGCGAAGTCGTACGCCGCCCGGATGAGGCCCTGGCGCGCGGGCGGGGCGGAATGCCCGCCGTGGACTCCGACGTAGGTGTTCGGGTAGGCGAACAGCCGCTTGCCGGTCGCGATCTCGTAGCACGGCATGTCGCTGTTGTGCGCGCCGTAGTGTCCGTTGTAGATGACGTACTTCCCGTCCTCCGAGATGATGTTGTGCTGCGCGCCCATTCCGCCGCGGGACTTTCCGTCCTCGATCGCCGAGGCGGGGAGCCTGACGGCCTTTGAGAGGTCGTACTCGGGAGCGCCGCATGCGGTCCAGCCGGTTACGGCGATGTAGTACTCGCCTCCGCCGAAGCCGAGGTTCTGGTTGCAGGGCATGTACCATCCGTCGATCCATCCGCCGAGGTTCATGTCGAACTTGCGCACTTCGTCGTCCTGCTCCTTCTCGTCGCCGTTGCGGTCGGACCACACAGTGCAGCCGACGATCTCCCAGCCCTTCTGCTCGGGCGTGAGCTTAGCACGGCGCGCCCACTTCCCGGGGGCGATGCGCTCGAAGATCTCGTTGGGCTTCCAGGGGCCGCCCCAGCCTCCGCCCACGACGAGGTAGACGCGTCCGTCGGGCGACTGTCCGAACCGCGCGTTCGCCCAGTGGCTGCGCGTCACGACGGCGACGCACTTCGCGCGTCCGGTCGCGGGGTCGATCTTCCACTCGCAGTTGAGTCCGCACACGGTGAGCGGATCGGTCGGGCAGATCGCTCCGCCGCCTGCGCCGTAGTGGGTCGGACCGAAGAACTCCTCGACGAGCGCGCCTGTCTTGGCGTCCCAGCAGGAGAAGCGGCGGGGCTTGTCGTCGTACTCCGCGACCCAGACGCGGTCCTGGTCGCTAACGGACACCCCTGCGACGAAGCGCATTCCGTCAGACTCCCACGGTCCGACGAGCGCGCGTCCGCCGACCTTGCCGATCGTGCGAAGCGCCTTTCCGGAGCGGTCGAACGCCTTGACGACGTTCTGGGGCTCTGCGTATCCGACGTAGACCGTGCCGTCCTTTCCGGCGGCGACGCATGTCGCGCCCTCGCCCGCGTCGAAGAGCTTCGCGAGCGCGTACGAGCCCGCGTCGACGGTGAAGACCTTTCCGCCGTCGGCGAGGAGGTAGAGCACGCCGTCCGCGCCGGTGCGGATGTCCTTCGGATCCTTCGCCGCGAACTCGCCAACCTTCTTTCCGGTGTTCTTGTCGAGCACCACGATTATGTCGCCGCCCGGCTGCACGTCGTTCCACGGCTTGTTGGCGGTTCCGTAGGCAAGGAAGAGCTTGCCCGATGCGAGCGCGAGGCCAGAGAGGCCAAGCTTGTGCTTCGACTCCTTCTCGCGCGCAAGCGCCGCGTCGGTGATGTGTCCGGCAAGGGCCTCGCGAACGGACACGAGCGCCGTGTCAGATCCGTCGAAGTTGCGGTACTGTCCGTTCGCCGCGTCGAGGCGGTAGATCATGTTCTCCTGTCCGTAGTCGTACGCGTAGACGTCCGACGCGTCGGCCACGATGAAGCTCGCGCCGCCGAAGCCGCCGCGCTTCTGGCGCCAGATGACCTTTCCGTCGCGGTCTGCGCAGACGAGCGCCTGGCCTGCCTCGGATCCGGTCCAGCCCATGTACACCCTGTCGCCGACGGCGCTGATGGCGAGCGGATTGCCCTGGTCGCCGCCCCAGTTCCCGCCTGGGCAGTCGTACGGCGCGACGCCGGAGTTCGCCGCCCAGCCGACGAGTTTCATGTCGAGCGCCTTGCGCACGATCGCCTCCCAGGTGTAAGAACCCGCGGCGACCGGAGCGCCGACCTTGCGGTCGTTCGGCGTGGTGAGTCCGTCCCAGAGGATCTGGTGCTCGCCCTTCGGGAGGAACTCCGCGTTCAGGAGATGGCGCACGACCTCTCCGTTCGCGTTCTTTATGTTGAGCGAGACGTAGCCGTCCTCCTTCATGGTGACCGGAATCTTCACGAAGCCCTCGGGCTTGTTGTCCTTGAAAAGCCCCGTCCAGTCCACGACCGGCACGCCGTCCTCCATGGACACCTTGAACGTGCGCGTGTCGGAGAGCCTCACGCGCAGCGGCTCCGCCGGCGGCTTGTCCGCAAGCTTCAGCTCGCCCCACGTGGAGGACGCCATGAATGCGAACACGCGGTCTGGCACGACGCCTTCGCGAAAGAAGTCCTTCGTCGTGATGCGGAGCTTCGAGGCCGTACCGAAGTTGGGCTCGTACGTCATGATGATCGTGTCGCCCGCCTTCGGGGAGTATCCCTCCGGTGCGAGGAGGCGCCACGGGATCGACATCTCCTGCACATAGCCCTTGCCGTCCTTGCGCACCTTGAACGCCTGCTTCGCGCCCTCCGTGAGCGCGTTCTTGACTCCGCCCTTGTCGAAGTTGCGTCCGTAGACAAGGCCGATCATGTCGCGTCCGTCGCGTCCGCGCCACGCGTCGATGTGGCAGCAGCGCTCTGTCGCCTGCGGGTCCTTCTTCGCCGTGCCGGTGGAGTCGAGTATCATTCGCACCTGGAGGCAGTCGCCGGCGAAACCGGCGTCGGATCCGCACAGCCCCGGGTTGTTAAGAGGCGTGGAGTCGTTCCAGCGCGAGAGAAGGTAGAGGTTCTCGTCGTCGAACATCGCGCTCTGCCACGAGGCGAACTCGTCGCGGTACTCTTCGACGTCCGAGCATATCAGCATGGACCCCGAGAGATTCCAGTCACCCGTCTCGCCGTCGACCACGACCGGACCGGGCGCGCGGAACAGGCTGAACGCCGTGTGTTCCGTTTCGGTGGCCATCGCCACCGCTGCGGCGGACGCCAAGAGCGCCGCCGACAACTGCTTCATGTTCATCTTTTTTCCCCTTTTGAAAACGGCTTTATTGCCGCGTATTGTGTAAGTCTACCAAATGCGGGGGCGAAAAGCAACAAGGTACGCGGAAGAAATTTCACTGGCCAAAGGCGCTTCGGCATTGCTAAAATCAAGCGTCTCGACATTCCGCTCCACCGCCTTGACGCGCACTTCTGCGGGCGACGCCGAAACCGGCACATTCGGCCGCATAGCCCGCAACCACAACCGCAACCATAACCAACAGTTTCTTCATTTCGTTTCTTCTTTCACTTCAAATTCCCGCCACGACACATCCGCAGCGCACAAGGAGGTGGAGCTTCCAGCTCCGCCACAATGACGCGGCGAGACGCCGCATCTCCTTGGGTCGTCACTTATTGCAATATGTGACGGAGCGAGCAAAGGCAAGTATCATAATGAAACTCCGACGGTTCACAAAACGCCTTCGCTACCGCTGCGGCCGATGCTTTGCGAACTTCAACCGCCCTTTCCCGACGCAGGAAGACCGAGCTTGTCGCGGCCGCCATGAGGACGCGGAGGGAGCGCAGCGAGCGCAGTGTCCGAACAGCTCCGCACCTGCCTTGCAAGAATGTCAGATGCGTCCGGCATCCCACGCGAGACGTGAAGCCCCAAGGAGGTGGAGCTTCCAGCTCCGCCACCCCACCGCGACACATCCGCCGCGACTTCTCAACCACAGAATACACGGAATAACTGTTGAGAACGTGTAGAAACGTGTAGAATCAGGGATCTGCGCACATAGGAATACTATCGGGTGCGACCCCATAGCATTAAAATCAGATATCGTCATCTGAAATTTCCGCGCCCATATTGATGAGCTCAATGATTTCATCTGATAGATTGTAATGATCGATATCGGCATGAGAGTAGGCATCAAGTCTGAACACTTCATTGCTATAAGTGTCGCTGCCGCAATCCGATTGGACAACGCCCCCCGAATATATGCTTAGACTGTCCTCGTTAAGATCAAAGCTATAGTAGTTAGACTCCCCATTGTTTCGATAAGAAATGGTGAACATGCATGGTTCGGCATCATCTGGCACTTATTGCCTTAAGTTAGCGGCATTCAGCTCTGTCCCTTCCTTCCCCCTTCGTTACTGCAGTAATTTACTGTGGAAATCATACCCCCCCTGTTACACCAATCATGAAGAATCCAAACAGACAAAAGGTAAACCACCACTTAGTAGAAATCATGGTAAATAATAAAATGCGAGTAAAGTAACTATCAATGACCCTGCACTAAATGCAACCACGGCACTTACGCTTATCATAATATCACTGAGTTGACGATGTGTAATGCAGGACAATGATGGGATCAGCGGACAATAATAGACATTTATCTTTTTGTCCTGCATAAAACGACGTCTTGCAACATCAGCCTCCTTCCATGATGCATAATCTTTTTTAACAAAAGAAACTCTTGTCCCTTTATACTGCTTATCCGCAACAATATAATTATATTCAACCACGATAGTATATGCATTAGGAGGTGGTGAATTTCCAGCCCACTTTCCACCTGAGGGCATATAAGACCTTACGATTCCAGCGCGACGAATTAATCCAACAGCCATTGGCCATCTCCTGCTTCTTAGTTCGCAGTATACCTGACAAAAAAGCATTATAGTAGCAAAGGAAGCCACAACGAACACGAGCCCTGGCAGTATAAAAACAAACCGCTCTTGACAGGCAACAAAAATAATTGCCGATATGCCGACGACCGAGGCAATCAAAACAAGACAAATCTGAAGGCGCCGGCTTTTGTTAGAAACATTTCTTGGTTTGCTCATTATTCCACCCAACCCTTTAGCGGCGATTCAAACTCCATTTCTGCAATCACATACCCTTCACGCTTAAAACGCCATAAATCAAAAGTTAACTTTTCTCGCCAAAAGAGGACTGGGCGGTTCTCGCCGTTGTAGGTGACGGACCAGATGCCAGTAGCGGTCGTGACAAGGGTCTGGTTTCCATCGTCGAAGGCGGAGGCATGCTTTGCGCTCTTTGCGTTCTTTGCGGCTGAAATCAACTCGCCAACAGGAGTGCAAGCGAATTGATCCCACGCCGTAGTCGTGACTTGCCCGGCGAGGTTTTCGAGCGACGTGCGCTTGCCTTCTGCGTTGTATGTCATGCGGTTTCTGGCAATAGTATACCAAATTCCATCGATGTACGCCTCGGTCTTTTATTCAAGAATTTCGCCGCTTCGGCATTGCTAAAATCAAGCGTCTCCGCGTTCAGCTCCACCGCCTTGACGCGCTCCGCGGGGGCGTCACCGCAACACTCGCTTCTGGTTTGGAAAGCACCCAACGACCGCACACAGCAATTGCTGGAGCAACCCAAATCAGTAGCGACGCCCCGCAAAGTCTTACGATAGTTCCACCGTCCATCTTTGAAAGCATATCAGAGGTGTCACTAAAGTTCACTGTAAAGATATACCCGTGCTAAAATTTTGCGAGTTCCAAACTTTGCATGGGATAATGACGGCCTTTCATTTTTATCTATGTCAACTAGCAATCCCTTATGTGCAAACCCTCCGCGCAGCTGAATATCCATAATATTATCTTGTCTAAGGGTGATGAACTGCGGCGACAGAAATCTCAATGAACATGCGCACTCTCGCCCATCAACAAGTTCAACACCTGCTTGTTTCATCGCATCGGCCTCAACCTTGCAGAGTTCCACAAATTTATTCACGTCTCCTATTTGCAATTTCAACTTGCAAGTTGAATTTCCCCACATTAAATACACAATAGACAATACACCTATTGCAAGCAACACTTTAAGGCCACGTCGTAGGAAATCCATTTCTATACCCTCCCAGTTTCCTCCATTTGAATTCGACAAATATCGCACAGTCTTAACCATAAGCAAAGTCTAAGAACTAGAGTAGCCGATTGACACAGGTTGTCTGCGGGTTTTTGGTGTCTTCCTGTCTCTATCAGCCAGCGTACTAAAACAGCCACACCCCGTGGAGGGGTGTGGCTGTTTATGCAACGGCCTTCCGCGAAGGCCGTTCCCGAAGGAGCCGGGCTTACTTCTTGAAGCTCTCCTCGACGGCGACCGCGACTGCGACCGTCGCGCCGACCATCGGGTTGTTGCCCATGCCGATGAGGCCCATCATCTCGACGTGGGCCGGAACGGAGCTGGAGCCCGCGAACTGCGCGTCGGAGTGCATGCGGCCCATCGTGTCCGTCATGCCGTAGCTGGACGGACCGGCGGCCATGTTGTCGGGGTGGAGCGTACGGCCGGTGCCGCCGCCCGAGGCGACGGAGAAGTACTTGCGGCCGTTCTCCCAGCACCACTTCTTGTAGGTGCCTGCGACGGGATGCTGGAACCTCGTCGGGTTCGTGGAGTTGCCCGTGATGGAGACGCCCACGTTCTCGAACTTCATGATCGCGACGCCCTCGGGGACGTTGTCCGCGCCGTAGCACATGACGTCGGCGCGCGGTCCCTTCGAGAACGCCTTCTTCTCGACGACGCGGAGCTTCTCGGTCTTGTTGTTGAACGCCGTCTTGACGTACGTGAAGCCGTTGATGCGGCTGATGATGTACGCGGCGTCCTTGCCGAGTCCGTTGAGGATGACCTTGAGGTTCGTCTTGCGCACCTTGTTCGCGTTGAGCGCGATCTTGATCGCGCCCTCGGCGGCGGCGAACGACTCGTGGCCCGCGAGGAACGCGAAGCACTTCGTCTCGTCGTCGAGCAGCATCGCGCCGAGGTTGCCGTGTCCGCGGCCGACCTGGCGGTTCTCCGCGACGGAGCCGGGGATGCAGAAGCTCTGGAGTCCGACGCCGATCTCGGCGGCGGCGTCCTTGGCCTTGGTGCAGCCCTTCTTGATCGCCATCGCGGCGCCGACGGTGTACGCCCACTTCGCGTTCTCGAAGCAGATCGGCTGGGTTTCCTCGACGATCTTGTAGGGGTCGAAGCCGGCCTTGAGGCAGATGTCGCGGCACTCCTCGATGGACTTGATGCCGTAGGGCTTCAGCGCGGCGAGGATCTTGGCCTCGCGGCGCTCGTAGCCTTCGAACAGCTTCTCGGCGGAAGCGGCCTTCTTTGCAACTTTCTTGTTAGCCATTTTTGAAATTCTCCTTCACTTATTCCTTGCGGGGATCGATGTACTTCGCGGCGCTCTCGAACTGGCCGTAGTGGCCCTTCGCCTTCTCCCACGCCTCGTTCGGAGAGAGGCCCTTCTTGATGAAGTCAGTCATCTTGCCGAGCGAGACGAACTCGTAGCCGATCACCTCGCCTTCCTTGTTGAGCGCCATGCGCGTGCAGTAGCCCTCGGTCATCTCGAGGTAGCGCGGGCCTTTCGCCTTCGTCGCGTACATCGTGCCGACCATCGAACGAAGCCCCTTGCCGAGGTCCTCGAGGCCCGCGCCGATGACGAGACCGCCCTCGGAGAACGCGCTCTGCGTGCGGCCGTAGACGATCTGGAGGAAGAGCTCGCGCATCGCGGTGTTGATCGCGTCGCACACGAGGTCGGTGTTGAGCGCCTCGAGAATCGTCTTGCCGACGAGGATCTCGGAGGCCATTGCCGCGGAGTGCGTCATGCCCGAGCAGCCGATCGTCTCGACGAGCGCCTCCTCGATGATGCCGTTCTTCACGTTGAGGGAGAGCTTGCACGCACCCTGCTGCGGAGCGCACCAGCCCACGCCGTGCGTGTAGCCGCTGATGTCCTTGATCTGCTTGGCCTGCACCCACTTACCCTCTTCGGGAATCGGCGCCGGACCGTGGTTGCACCCCTTCATGAGCGGGCACTGATGCTCAACTTCAGTCGAATAGACCATTTTTAAACCTTCCTTCGTTTGGTTAATTAGAGAATATTTTATCAAAAATGTGCCTTGACCCGCAAGCAGTTAGCCTCACCTAACAGCAAGAAATGGACTTGGTGCGAGCCTGTGACTCACCAACAAACGCCACCTTCGAGTTCGCCGAGGAAGCTCCGCCTCCGAGCTTCCCTATCGGCCCAGCCTTCTTTTCGGCCGACGCTCTGGCCCTTGAAGCAAAAATCGTCCCATATGAACGTAGGAACGCCTCAACAGATTTCACGCCCATCGCGTGCCGCGCGACTGACTGGGAAAGCCGCCATCCTGGCGGCGGCCGGTTTCAATTCACGCCCATCGCGCGGCGTGCGACTGACTGGGGAAGCCGCCATCCTGGCGGCGTCATTTCAATTCACGCCCGTCGTGTGACGGGCGACTTGAGGCCTTGCAGTATGATGGGCACAACATAGATGTTTCAATTCACGCCCGTCGTGTGACGGGCGACGCATGTGCCCAACCTTGCCGTGTTGTGTCCCAGGTTTCAATTCACGCCCGTCGTGTGACGGGCGACGGCGATTTCGACTACATCGAGCGACAGTATGAGTTTCAATTCACGCCCGTCGTGTGACGGGCGACTCCATATCCGTGACGACATCCTTAGTGTGGGGGTTTCAATTCACGCCCGTCGTGTGACGGGCGACACTGACCGCGACCGCGCTTGACGTGGCGGCGTTGTTTCAATTCACGCCCGTCGTGTGACGGGCGACGGCGGCCTCGGATTTCCTGTCGTCGCTTTCGGCGGTTTCAATTCACGCCCGTCGTGTGACGGGCGACTCTTTGGCCGCGTCAACGTCAAGCGGGTCACGTCGTTTCAATTCACGCCCGTCGTGTGACGGGCGACGGCTACATCGCGACGGGCCACACCGCGCCATACGCGTTTCAATTCACGCCCGTCGTGTGACGGGCGACATGTCGGGCGCGAGATAAACGACGGACTCAAGGCGTTTCAATTCACGCCCGTCGTATGACGGGCGACTTCATGGGGATTCCGTCCCAGCCGCCGACCTGCGGTTTCAATTCACGCCCGTCGTGTGACGGGCGACCCAGTAGTCGAGAGACTGCGGAGCAGTAGAGCGGTTTCAATTCACGCCCGTCGTGTGACGGGCGACACAGGGCCGACGGCATACGTCCCGCAGGGCGCGGTTTCAATTCACGCCCGTCGTGTGACGGGCGACTTTTCTTTGCCGCGCAAGGGGGGAGTTTAAAAGTTTCAATTCTCGCCCGTCGTGTGACGGGCGACGGTGATGGCGCACTTCGCCGCGTGCGGACTCGGTGTTTCAATTCACGCCCGTCGTGTGACGGGCGACTTGGTAGTGGTGCTCCTACTAAAGAGGCCGCTGTTTCAATTCACGCCCGTCGTGTGACGGGCGACGTCGGCGTGCTCGATGCAAACGGCGAGGTCGCAGAGTTTCAATTCACGCCCGTCGTGTGACGGGCGACCGTAAACACACAAAGTGAAAGGCAAGTCAGACAATGTTTCAATTCACGCCCGTCGTGTGACGGGCGACACGAAGCGATCCACGAGCGCCTACACGCGATGCGTTTCAATTCACGCCCGTCGTGTGACGGGCGACCGTTATCAACATTAAACGTAGGCAAGAAAACGAAGTTTCAATTCACGCCCGTCGTGTGACGGGCGACAAAGCGCGTCAAGGACTTCACCGATTGGGTTGTTTCAATTCACGCCCGTCGTGTGACGGGCGACGCCAGTGGCAGGAGGCGGCGGCGTGGGCCGTGTTTCAATTCACGCCCGTCGTGTGACGGGCGACCAAAAGCGCAAGGCCGCCGCGCTCGTCGCGCCTGTTTCAATTCACGCCCGTCGTGTGACGGGCGACAGGTATCGTATCGCCTCGTACCAGTTGCCGTAGTTTCAATTCACGCCCGTCGTGTGACGGGCGACTCCAAGGATTTTCAACTTGCTAAACGGTATAACGTTTCAATTCACGCCCGTCGTGTGACGGGCGACAAGAGCGCAAGGCCGCCGCGCTCGTTGCGCTTGTTTCAATTCACGCCCGTCGTGTGACGGGCGACGTCGCGACCGGGACGCTCACGATCAGCGGCGTGTTTCAATTCACGCCCGTCGTGTGACGGGCGACATGTCGCCAGAGGTGATGATGCCGTCCTTTACGACGTTTCAATTCACGCCCGTCGTGTGACGGGCGACTCCGCATGGGGCTCCCCATCGACATCGAGGAGCTGTTTCAATTCACGCCCGTCGTGTGACGGGCGACCCGAGCAGCAGAGCGCCTAATATGACTGGTAAGTTTCAATTCACGCCCGTCGTGTGACGGGCGACGATCGCAAAGCTGGACGAGATCGACAAGCGCAGCGTTTCAATTCACGCCCGTCGTGTGACGGGCGACGCGCTCGCGGAAGCGCAGAGGATCGCCGCGTTGCCGTTTCAATTCGCGCCCGTCGTGTGACGGGCGACTAGGCGAGCAGTTCCACTATATTTCCTGTTAGTGTTTCAATTCGCGCCCGTCGTGTGACGGGCGACGGAGCGCCAGGCGCTCGAGTGGATGGAGAAGGCGTTTCAATTCGCGCCCGTCGTGTGACGGGCGACCTGAGGGACAGTTGTAACATCCATAGACTGCGAGGTTTCAATTCGCGCCCGTCGTGTGACGGGCGACACATCGAGGAGGAGCGCGCGGCGATGGCAAAGGTTTCAATTCGCGCCCGTCGTGTGACGGGCGACCCGCGCTCCTGGCGCAGTGTCTGGCGGATTGAGGGGAGTTTCAATTCGCGCCCGTCGTGTGACGGGCGACTTGCGGACCATACGAGCGACCAATGGTCGACGCTGTTTCAATTCGCGCCCGTCGTGTGACGGGCGACCAAACTGAACGCATCCCAGAAGCGGGACTTCGTGGTTTCAATTCGCGCCCGTCGTGTGACGGGCGACCCTTCGCCGGGTTCCCATCCCTGGGCCATCTTCAGGTTTCAATTCGCGCCCGTCGTGTGACGGGCGACATTATCTTCCGGTCCTCTGTCGTATTCCTTTGGTGTTTCAATTCGCGCCCGTCGTGTGACGGGCGACCTCCGATGCGCCGGATTCCTACCATGAAGCCATGTTTCAATTCGCGCCCGTCGTGTGACGGGCGACGGGACAGGCGCGTTCACCTACGGCAATGACTTGTTTCAATTCGCGCCCGTCGTGTGACGGGCGACGCCTCGCGCTGCTGATTGCCGAATACCGCGACGTGTTTCAATTCGCGCCCGTCGTGTGACGGGCGACAGCAGTACAATGTCCGCCTTGACGGGCGCGTCCAGTTTCAATTCGCGCCCGTCGTGTGACGGGCGACAAAAACCGCGAGCGCATGGTCGCCAAAGCGCGCGTTTCAATTCGCGCCCGTCGTGTGACGGGCGACAATACCGCAATGGGCTACAAGCACCTCGCGGAGTTTCAATTCGCGCCCGTCGTGTGACGGGCGACGCATTCCACCATGTGATAATCCCCGTTTTCGAGTTTCAATTCGCGCCCGTCGTGTGACGGGCGACACATCGCCGTACTGAAATAGGCGCGGACAGCGCGTTTCAATTCGCGCCCGTCGTGTGACGGGCGACAAAAGCGCCGTTGTTGGAATCAATCCTCCATTGTTTCAATTCGCGCCCGTCGTGTGACGGGCGACGCGAAGTCGCGCAGTTTTCCAGTCGGCGCAGTCGGGTTTCAATTCGCGCCCGTCGTGTGACGGGCGACAGAAGGTCGCGGTCAAGATCCTCGGCACCGGCGGTTTCAATTCGCGCCCGTCGTGTGACGGGCGACCCAAAAACGCCATATATATTAGGCGAGGACTCACCGGTTTCAATTCGCGCCCGTCGTGTGACGGGCGACGAGAGCTATTGCCAGATGATCCGGCGGCGGCTTGTTTCAATTCGCGCCCGTCGTGTGACGGGCGACCGGGAGCCTTGACAGGCTCATCAACAGGCGCGAGTTTCAATTCGCGCCCGTCGTGTGACGGGCGACGTAGGCGGGAGATAAATTCCGGCCAATGTATCGTGTTTCAATTCGCGCCCGTCGTGTGACGGGCGACCATAGAAGTTCGGCATATCTCCTTCATTATGTACAGTTTCAATTCGCGCCCGTCGTGTGACGGGCGACCCAATGAGGGATGCACCGATAGCGGCACCAACAGTTTCAATTCGCGCCCGTCGTGTGACGGGCGACCATAGAGTTTAAGGTATCTATCTATATTTTTGGGTTTCAATTCGCGCCCGTCGTGTGACGGGCGACCGCGATAATTTGTTCAATTATCGCCATCAAAAGGCCCCGAAGAGCTTTATGACGCTCAATATAATACCATTTCCGAGCCGAAATTGCATCTCGGCTTTATGATTTTCATTGTCAAAGAACCATTTCCTCCGCGAACCTCCTAGCGAATGTCTGCGCGCTAGAGGTTCGCGGAAGCATATCAACTACACCAATATAGTGTCCTGCACGGGATCAATCGTAGGCTTTGCGCCATAGTGTATCGCCTTGCCTTCATAGTTATTTCCCATGTTGTAATACCTCAAACTGTCCAGATCGGGATCGCATATCGACTCCAGTTTGCCCTTTAGCTCTAACCACTGCGCCCAGTCCACATAGCACTCGAATACAGAGTTCTGAACCCTTATGCCCCAGTTTTCACATAGCTTCGCCACGCGACGAAGACGCCTCCTCCCTGCTGCGTTCACCGTATTCACATCGTAGCTAACTAACATCAACATAATGGAACCTCACTTGAGTAGAAACGGCGGATATGCATCAAGATCGCCGCGCAGATGACGCGCCAACAGCAGCGCCTGAATATGCGGCAACAAGCCCACGGGCATCTTTTCGTCGAGAAACGGATGCGTGACGGTCTCCAGTTTTTTCTTCTGCCATGCCATAAGGACGGTTTTTCGCGCCGCTTCC
Organism: Kiritimatiellia bacterium; assembly: GCA_016296065.1. Taxonomy (GTDB): domain Bacteria; phylum Verrucomicrobiota; class Kiritimatiellia; order RFP12; family UBA1067; genus UBA1067. The sequence continues at coordinate 17,548 of JAEDKA010000025.1, read as the reverse complement.
GACATTTCAACCGCTCCTGTCTCCGTCTTGCGAAAGTCCTTGGCGCCTAGCTGCCTTAAGTTCACTAGAGTGAGTGCCGTCCTGTCGGCGATTGCGGCGCGGAACTCCTCCATCAAGTCAAGCGCTAAACTCGGTCTGCCTGATCGCACTTCATGCAGGAACCCGATTTGAGGATCGAGTCCGACGCCCTCCAATGCGCCTCTGCAGTCATGCGCAAGGAGCGTATAGAGGTACGAGAGGAGCGCATTCATCGGGTCCAATGGCGGACGTCGATTCCTCGATTCAACGGAAAATGCCTCTCGCTGTGCAACCAACAGCTCGTTGAAACATCCGAAGTAAACCGCCCCCGCCTCGCCTTCCAATCCGCGAAGCCGCTCTGCGTCAGGCGCAGAATCCTTGACACGACGCAAGACACCTGCGATCTTTGCGGCGGCATCCGACAAAGCAGACGAATCTCCATGGCCCCGCATCCTTCGCAGCAGCACGTTCCGCGCGTTCATCAGCTTGCCAATCACGAAGCTCCGCGCGATATCACCCTTCTTCGCCTTGTCTTCGTATGCGCGCGTTTGTGCAAGCCGCAGCAGGACGTTCCCGGAAACCGGCCCTTGCACTCGTGCCAGGAAGCGCCCTGCCTCAGTCAGGAACGAGACGGAAACGCCGCGCTCGGCGCAGAGTCCGAGCAGAAAAGGACTTGCCATAACATTTCCGAACGCAACGATTCCCTGCAGCGTGTGAATCGGCAGACGCAGCTTGACCTCGCCGTCCTTCTCCGCAACGACGGTCTCCCCTTCCCGCCGGAGGTACATCCCCTGCGTCTGTACATACAGCGTATTCAATAGCTTCTTCATGCGCCGGTACCCTCCAGCTGGTTCTCAATCCATCGCCGCGCCGACTCCATTCCACCAAAACCCTCTGGACGACATTGATCTAACAGAGAACACGCTTTGCAGCCTTTAGTCAGCACAGGAGGTGGCGTCTCTCCCGCTGTAATGAGCTCGTGTACCTTTCTCGCGACGTCTTCCGTCAACGTCCTAAGCGCCTCATCGAACACAACGTCCGTTCGCCGACGCGTCTCACCATAGAACAATGCCCCAGACACTATCGACACGCTTAGCATCTCTTCGAGGCAAAGTGCCTGTGCGCAAAGCTGCACCTCGTCCGCCCGGTGCAACTTGGGCGCGCCGCGCTTATACTCGACCGGGAACGGGCGCCAGAACCCCGTCCGGCCAGGCAAATGCGCGGCAACACATTTTCCATTTGCATCAAACTGTTTTTCCTGGCGATGAAACTCCACCATGTCGGCGATGCCTGTCAAACCCAAACGATTGGACGTTAACCGTAGAGCAGTAGCCAGATGGACATCCTTGCGCGTTTCACCACCTTTTCGATCTACTCTTTCATGCAACTGCCGCCCGGCAGCCGTCAAATAGTTTTCGCACCATACGCCTTCGACGTGAATCAGCGCACACTGTCGCGGACAGAACAGATAATGCTGCAATGCGGAAAGCATTGCAGCCGATTCATCTGTCTGCGCATTAGGGTTCATGTATTACTTTGCTCTTCGTCATTCGAATTATTCTTGATCTCTTCTTCCAGAGCCAGCAGATACCTGTCATAGTCGCTCATGAAAAGCCTGTCTTGGACGATGCGGTATCTCTCGAATTCCGACTCGGCATAAAGTTGTGCCTGACACGCCGTCACCGGGTCGCCTGCATATTTTGGCGCATGCTGATCGAACAACTCGAGAAACTTGTCGAGTCTGACTTTCCAATCTTCCATTGTAAGCGGGATCTTCCGCTTGGTCTGCGCCTCTGCATACTCGAGAAACGCATTTACCATCCGCCCCATTATTTCAAGCTCGTCGTCAGTCAAGTAGTTCTTGGCAACCACCACATCCGACTTCTTGATTTTCCCGTCAGGCCCATCTTCCCAGTTGTTCAACCCCATATGGTCCTTGCTGGAATCTGCGCGAGTATAAAGGATCTCCGCAGCCGTATGTCCATGAACAGCGCAGTGCATCCTGTTCTGGACGGTAGCAAAGAATACGCGCGTCGTGTTGGAGTTCCTGTCGTAGTCTATCGCGGTGGCGTAGAGGTCCGTAACCTTCTGGTAGAACTTTCGTTCGCTCATGCGAATCTCGCGGATCCGCTCGAGCTGATGCTCAAAATACTTGTCGGTGATTGGCGAACCGTCCTTTAGACGCGGCACATCCATCACCCAGCCCTTTATGGTGTATTCCGACACGATCTGGTTCGCCCACTTCCGGAAAGCTATAGCCTTTTCGTTGTCTATCTTAAAACCAAGGGCGATTATAACTTGCAGATTATAGTGGCTTACATTGTATTTCTTGCCATCTTGGGCAGTTATTAAAATTTCTTTAATAACTGAATCCTTGTCCAGCTCAGCATCAGAAAACAACTTCCTAAGATGATAGGCAATATTTGGGACCCCAACGCCATATACCGCGGCGAGCATCTTCTGGCTCATCCAGATATTCTCGTCCTCGTAGCGGATTTCATATTTTTCGACACCTTCGCCAGTGGAGGCAATGTAGGTGAGGAACTGCGCCGCAGAAGACTTCTGCGGCTCGAGCTCCCACTTGTCATGCGGCTTTTTCTTGCGCGGCATTTTTGATCATCCTTTCATAATGAATTGCCGAACATTTCGGATTTGGCATGAGACATTAGACACGAATCGCATCTAATGTCTCACCTCTCATGCCAACAGCGCCATTTACCTAACTTCAAGCTTAACGCCTTCGGGCACGTTGCCGCTATTTGGCAGAGCCACTTCGTAATCTGCAAATCTACGCGCAACAGCAATATCAGTTTTCTTTGCGATTCTCACCGAGTCGAAGAGCTTGTGCGACGGGGCATTGCCAAGCGCTGAATCATGCTTGAAAATGATCAATTTCTGCGTAGCCATCATGCCGCGCGCCGCAGAATGGTCCTGATCGAACATGTTCACAAGAGCCGTCCAAAGCATCTCAAGGTCTTCCTCGGAGAACCCCGTCTGCTTCGCCAATGCTGGCGAAACGAATCCATAGGAAACATACAGGCCGTACGGAACGGTGTTCTTGCGTCCCATTGTGCGGTTATCGCCGCTCTGTTTCTCTGCTTCCGCTTCGGTAGCAACAGCCATGCGAGTTATTGAATGTTCAAGAGTGACAACAGGATCAACCGAACGAGCGAACGTCAGCTGCACAGGACCACGAACCTGTCCAGCGTTAGCACCAGTCGACATCACGGCACCAAACGTGCGAATGTCAAAATAGGTTGCGCACATCTTATCACGGGCCTGCAAGACTTCTCCGCCTTGCCCTTGGCCTTCCTTATTGCGCTTTTTGCCATCGGCAACATCCGCCGGCGGTTTCGAAAGGTCAATTGCAAGATCGGCATAAGCCTTATCAATCTCTTTATTGAGAATCGCCTTTTCCTTGACAAATATGTCATACCCAGCTTCGCCTCCCTTTACAAGTTGCACGTAGTTGCGCACCTTGCGCTTGAGGCAGACGTCTGTGACAAGTCCTTCGCCAGTTTCAGAATCGACACGCGGCAGATTGCCCGCGTCTGGATCTCCATTGGGATTGCCATCCTTCACGTCAAAGACAAGCATGAAGTCGTAGCGGTTCTTGAGTTCTGTAGCCATGATGTTATCTCCTTTGATTTGTTCTTATATTGATCCGTTATTCGCAACTTCCTTCTTGGTGAAGAAATCCTGTCGCTGATGATAGTAGCCGATTGCAAAATCACCCTGCTCATCAAGTGAAAGGTGAGCAGGGAACGAAGGTATTTCGGAAATTACTTCGCCAAGAAGCCTCTCGAAGTAAATCGACCTGCCCTGCGAAAGCTTTCCCAGATGATGGTTCTTCAACCGCATCAGGTTGCCAAACACGGCATTTGGCGTAGAAGACGCCGATGCATAGAACTTGTCGCGAATCGTAGCGTTAATGCCGGGATTCGCTTCCTCTTGAATCTTCTCCAGCACAGCGAAGAGCCGACCGAGACGATAGCCGATATCAGTGTTTTCCTTGTCGAGACTCACGGTGAGTTTCCTTTCTTTGTTGTGATTTAGAAATGCCTTGATAAGCTTTGCACGAGCATACGCGACATCCGGCCTGGCGTGTGGTTCAGCCTTGACACGTTGAATTGCGGACGCAAGAAGTGTCGCGGGATACGGAGTTCCTTCCAATATGCTGCGCATGACCGCACCGGCGAGATTCGGCTGAATATTTTCGCTCTTGCCGAGCGGCGCCATTGAGACCAATAGCCGCCAGAGTGATAGATGATCCTTGTCCTTTGGGCCGTGTGCGATGCGTAGGTTCTCAAACCAATCAGCAAAACGCCGCTCCATCTCCGCGACGGTTCCATAGTGCCAGAATCGAACAGAAATACGTGCCGAGTTCGGCGCAAGACCCAACACATAAAAACGCGTTGTGTTGTCCTCGTGAGAAAAAGCGCCGGTTCGCACCGATGCCAGAAGGCGCTCTACGGCAGCTACGCCTTCATCGGGATTATCCTTTTCAGACTCGCCGAACAAGTCGAAGAACTCGTCTTCAAGAGACGTCTTCTTTTCAGACCAAAATACCGCCGTAGCATCGCCCACAGACATCTTCTGCCGCGAATCCTTGCCGAGCAGCATATTGAGCGCCGTGGTGTATTCAAATGCCGCACGTTCACCTATCGGGGCGTTCTCTCCTTGCATTTTTCCAAACGAGCAGGCCGCAGGGAAGTTGAACGAAATAATGTTGCCACCCGTCGTATTCGTGCCCTGTACACCTTTGATTGCCGGGTGCAATTTGGCCACAACATCTCGTCTGCCAGTTACAAGGCAAATCTCTCCATCAGATGCCTCCGCTCTTGATGATTTTCCAGAATCAATTTGCTCGACAATGTCTCGCATGTTGAATACGGGACATGTCTCCCCGACAAGCTTGAATGAGACGAACGCACATTCATCAACGGCTTCCTTCCATTCTGGGAAAGTCGCCAACTTGTCACGGTAGTCGGGAGTCGCAAGAAATGCACAAATCGTTTTCACTTCAGGGCATTTCACCAATTCAGTCAAGCGATCAACAAACGCCTGATGTTGAGCTGCGACACGCTCCGGCCTACTTTTGCAAACGACACCTGTCACATACTCAACATTATCCCACAGAAGATTTGCCGAGACGCCAACCGTGCGTTTAACCGCTTGCGGTACAAGAAATACTTTTGCTCGTTTTTTCTTGCCAACATTTTCCCGTGTATCCTCAACGCGCACAAGCGACCCGTCCTCACGAAGGACAATGAGAAACGGAATTTCCTTCTGTTCCCATCCCAACGGCGCGATGCCAGAATCGGGATCGGCAGCCTTGCGGTCGTAGTATTCTTTAAGCGCCTGAAGAATCATTTGAACACCTCCTCCGAATCAGGATGAGGGACAGCTATGACGCCATCAACCATCTTCGGGCGATAGAACATCGGCTTAATGTCATTCATGTCAGAATAGTCCATGTCAAAAAGCATGAACCCAAGATCGCGCGTCTCTGAGATTGGTTTTGCATTTTCCGAAGCTACGTCCTTAACAAGTCGAATCTCCCTACAAGAAAACTCTCGACAGCCCAGATAGGGATGCATGAAATACTGCCCGTTTGTGGCACGGCGATCAAACATCGCCGCATACTTTGCAGGGTCTGCGCCTGCTGACACTACATCAAACTCTCCCCTAAGGCGGTAGCGAACATCGCGAAGTATCAGCCCCGCCCGTTGCTGACGAGCGTCCTCGACAAATATGCCTCCGGAACGAGGACTTGCCACCGCCGAGACCTCATTGCGCCTAACACTCGTCCAGCGAATCGGATTCAGCACATCGATTCTCGTTATCCGCCAGCGAATAGCGGGCTTCCAGAATATAGCCGTGAAAATGCCGCGTGCGGCGGAAGGCGTGATGACGTCGTAGCTCACGCGCTCGACCTTCATTTCCGGTCGAGTAAAGCATGCATAGTCACCTGACACCTCCAAACAAAAACCTTTCATTATATTTATCTCCTTTAAGCTATGAAATCCTCATTTAGAAGGCCCGAGCCAAACAAATCCAATCCAATGTCATCATGATAGGCAGACGGCATGGTTTGGACATATATGCCTGACGGCACATCTCTCTGCGGGGGAACTGCCAATTCCTCAACCATTCCCTTTTCTATCAATCCCCCGACACTTGATCGCGGCACATTTACAATGTAACGTTGTAGGCGCCGCATGATGTCCCTCTTCGGCCCCACCGCCCGAAGTGAGGCAATTAACGAGTCGCTACCGCCGAAGCGGACGATTATCGGAACCTGCGCAGCGCCGTCGATCATCTTAAATGCAGCCGCCGCTTCGCGGAATTGATATTGCAAAGGCATTGCCCGAAACGAAGAACCATTGCAAAACTCTTTTGGAACAGGCACGCCTAGCAACTGCTTAAACACAACCCCAAGATCGTTTGCTCGTGAGTGAAGAGCTTCGAAGAACGCGGGATAGGAATCAGGGTCATCCGCGTCCACACAGCAAGAACGTTCAAGAAGATCGCTCATCGCATATTCGCCATCACGCAGATCCTTGATTTTCGACTCTTCCGGCGGCATGAACACGACAACTCGACCAAGCCCCGACAACCGACCTTCGCGATTGCATCGACCAGCAGACTGCGCGACGGACGAAAGCCCCGCAAACGCCCGATACACAACAGGGAAATCAACATCCACACCGGCTTCGACAAGTTGCGTCGAAATAACGCGAATCGGCTCTCCAGCAGCGAGCTTGCGCTTAATATCAGCTATGACGCGCGAACGGTGCCCGCCGCACATGCTTGCCGAAAGATGCACTGTCCCATCCGCCATCTTTGAGAACAGCTCATAGCAATCGCGACGTGAATTCACGATGCAGAGAACCTGATCAAACGACATCAACTCATCCGCAATATCTGCCCAGGTGCGACGCAAAGCTCGATTCACGGGAAACTCAATGTTCGTGCGCTTGAGACGATGGTACAGATTGAGCGTCGGCGGCACAATCTCGTGGACGAGAGAAGGTTCAACGCCCGGCAGATTGAGTTGAGTGGCCGTGGAAAGAACAATGGTCGCGCGGTAGTGCTGGGCAAGTTGGCGTATCGCCTCGGCACAAGGCAATAGCAGACGTGTCGGCAATAGCTGAACCTCGTCGAGGATGACAACACTCTCGGCAATGTTGTGTAACTTTCGGCAGCGGCTCGACTTGCAGGCATAAAGCGATTCAAAGAATTGGACCGCAGTTGTGACAACTACTGGCGCATCCCAGTTCTCTGACGCAAGTCTCGACTGCTGCGTTTCCTTGTCAGGATCGAAATTGGAGTGATGTTCAAGTACATTCTCCGCGCCAAGGAATCCACGCAAGACATCCGCCGTCTGCTCTATAATAGAAGTGTAGGGAATGACATAGATGATTCGCTTCAAGCCATGACGGAGCGCGTGCTTAAAGGCAAATGCAGTCCCTGAAAGCGTCTTCCCTCCACCAGTCGGGACTGTCAGCGAAAAGACGCCCGGAGATAAGTCCGCCGCTTCTTCACACACCCTTCGGATTTCTCCGCGGATGCGATTGACAGGGGAATACACTGCAGACCGCTGCTTTTCGTCGAGTTTGGCAAAAAATGTTTTCTGCAAAACATCGAGTGTATGGGTGCCGTACCTTAACGCAGAACGTTCTGGGTCCATAAACGATTCGGTGTCAAGAAAGTCAGCGTCAACCAGACAGGAATACATCATTCTAATCCAGAACGACAATGAACTATCATCGCGACTGAATACAAATGGAGAAGGTATACTTTCGCTTGGCCATCCGGCCTCATGGTCGGCGATCCACGCTTTGACATTAGGCTCCTCGAGCACACTGGCATCTTCTTTCAGACGAATTGCCAGCGCGCCGTTGGGCGATTCCCCTCCCGACCAGTCAGGAAGCCCTGCATGATGTCCTGCGACACAATAGGCAAGTGCTTTGCCGATGTTTCCCGCATGCCCCATTAACCAACACGCTCCCGCGCCTGAATGTGAATGGTCCCCATAATCTACTTCTGAATCCTCTATTCCATTGCAGCGGCGAAGGTACGACTGAAAAGAAAATCGAGCTTTACCAAGATCGTGAACAACACCCATCAACCGTCCGCACTCGGCGCTTGCAAAAGGTCCCGCAAAATCTGCAGACCGCTCGGCAACAGCCTTGCAATGCTCCTGCAAAGTTTGCCATACGGTCTGCTGCGCCTTAGCGCGGCTATGTGCATATATCTCATTCTTTTTCACAGCTACATTATCTCATATTCACTGTCATTTGTCCACGCGAGAGATTTCACTATTTTTATCGAAATTTGCAACAGATCAAAATATGTAAATTTGCATATTCAAGTACAAGCACAAAAATGCTATAATTTTTTTCGACTTGAAATGCCAGACCATGCACTGAGGACCGCAAGCCATGAACAGACTTGAAGACTTGAAGATCGGGAAGTTCGTCAGGCTGTGGCGCGAAAGCCGCCACATGATCCTGAAAGAGCTCGCCGCCGCCGCAAAAATGAACGTCACGCAGCTGTGGTCTGTCGAAAACGACAGGAACAGTCCGTCGGTTCGCACAATAGGCAGGCTTGCCGCCGCCCTGCAGGTCTCGCCAGCCGAGCTTATGGGGCCACCGCAAGACACCACCGTCCAGTCGGCAGCGTCGGCACGAAGGCGTGGCGGAGTCGAGGGCGCGCTCTGCGAAATAGTCCGCATAATGCGCCGCGACGAGAAAGAGGATCCCAAAGAAGATTTCTCCCCGTCTGAAATCCAACGGCTTGCAGAATTCGTCCGCAGGGCCATTGCTGAGGAAGACGGTATAGCGGCGAACCTACCGACTTCACTGCCCTTGATGACGCCGTTCTCGCTCTCCGAATCAGGCGCCTCACAGCTTGCGCACATACTCCGCTCGCATCTCGACGTGGGATCCGCAATCATCTATGACGTACGGACACTTTTCGAATCACATGGAATACGGATCCTCGAAGACCCCAAGCTTTCCGGTATGCCAGCTATCGCGACTTTCTACTCCACGACTCAAAGAAACTTCACGATCATCCTCTCCAAGGGGCTTTCAAAAACGCCAGAACGTCGCGACTCGCTGTTTATGACGGAGATTGGCAGAATCTTCCTCTTTGCGCAGCACGGATTCGAACCCTACCGCGATTCCGCCAGAAGCCGACGGTTCGCCCATCATTTCGCCGCTACGTTCCTGCAACCTGCCGCGGCAGTCCGTACGGCGACATTCGCCCTTCACGTCAAGCCAGACGACTGGACTTACGAACTTCTTCTACGCCTTAAAAGGCGCTTCGGTGTTTCTGCCCAGGCATTCAACATCAGACTCAAGGAACTCGGTCTCATCTCAGGTGCAAGGTACGAGGAATTCGACAAAAGGATCAAGCGCCACTACCAAAAGACGAGAAATGCAGAACCTCAGCCGGCAAAGTCGAAATGCTCCAGCGAACGCCTCGGCGACTTGCTTGCCCTGCGTTCATCGCCGACACATAGTCGCCACTAGCCGCAAATAACGCAATTCGCCGCAAAATGCGTCCCGGAACGCAGCGCGCTAATTGAGGCGCGGGCGAGAGGAACACATCGCAAGCACGTCGGCGGCGATGAGCGGATTCTGGAACGTGAACGCGAAGCGCGCGGCGGATGTGCCGCGGACGGCCTCGAAGATCATCCCGCCCGGCTCGACCTGACTCGACCTGAGCTCCGCGAAGGGAACAAGGAAGTCGAGGCCCTTGCCGGCGAACGCCACGCCGCGCCCCGTGATGTAGCAGTGCGTGCGCTGGTCGACGCGGCACCTGCGCCTGAAGCGCGGAAACGCCACGTCGCTGGGACGCCCGACCGGCCTTCCCGCCTGCTCCGACGGTTTTTCAGCCGATGACGAAACATCTGTGTATAGCGTGCCCTTCTCGTGGAAGAATATCTGGTCGTCCTTCGCGATGCTCGTCACGTTGGCCGACCTTCCCCTGCCCGCCGGATGTGGGCGAATCCCCGCGACGCCGCCTTCGGCAATCCACTTCGCGTGCCGCTCGCGGTTGCGCGCGACGCGCCGACGGCGGCGCACCCACACGACGACCATCGGAATGAGCAGCCAGAAGAAGGCGAATGCGACCGTGATCATCCCAAGCGCATGCATGAACCACGGCTTGTCGAGATTGTCCAGGTCCTGGTATATGAACCAGAACATCCCGCCGAGGAACACAAAGGCAATGAGTTTTCTGAGTGAGTAGATCACAACGGAAATTATACCAAAACACGCGGACTAAGTCACTTCTCCGTCCGGCGGTCGATTTCCTCGATGAACCTCCCCGCGAACTCGTACGCCGTGCGTTCCTCCTCCGGAAGCACGTCGAGACCGAGGCTGTCGGCGAGATCGCGCGCAGAGACGAACGCGGCCCGCGCGGACGCGAGATCCCCCTTCCCGCGGGCGTAGCGCACGCGGCCCTCGTAGAAGCGCAGCCGCACGCTCTTCGGGTTCTTTGCCTGACCCTCGGCGACTATCCGAAGCGCAAGGTCGGTGTCCTTCATCATGTCCCCCGCCACATAGGCCGCGGTCGTCCACGCGTCGATGTTGTGCGGATCGGCGGCGACGGACGCCCAAAGCCACGGGATTAGCTCGACGGACTTCTTCCCGTCGAGATGCATGTGCTCCTGCGGCGCGCGGACGCGAGCGTTTATCCACGCCCACGGGTCGAACGCCGCCCGTTCCTCTTGCTGCCCCTCATGCCCCCCGGCGCACTCCTCGCATCCGCATCCCTCGCCGTGGTGGTGCTCGTGCTCGTCATGGTGTTCGTCATCGTGTTCGTCATGGTGTTCGCGCTCCGCCTCGTGCGAGACGTGGCAGTCCATGTCGATTCCGCCGTGGAAGTAGCTGTCCGCCTTCTGCACGAGCGCCCTGCCCAGCACCTCGCGCGCGTCCCCGAACGCGACGGCCAGCGCGCCTTCACCGCGCACGACCTGCGGCATCGCGTCGTCTCCGCAGGGGCGCATTGCGGACGGAATGGCCAGAACGGCGAAAGCCGCCGCGGAAAATGCCAGTGCCCAGTGCCTCACAGCCGCCTCCTGCGCAGGGCTAGCGAGGCGAGACCGAGCAGGACGGCAATGTAGGCGAGCGCGTAGCACATCACTGCGGCGAACACTGGCCAGCCGACCGCGCCCCATCCGTGGACGAGCCGCTGGCGCATGTCGAAGAACTCCGCGTGCGGCGCGATTGCGTAGACCGCCTTCACAAGCCACGCCAGCGCCGGGTTCAGTCCGTCGGCATATTCCGGCAGTCTTCGCCCGAAGAAGAACATCCCCACGAGGACTATGGACGAAAGCGCGCAATTCGCGGACGCGGACATGAGGAGCGAGCCGAGCAGCGACACGGCGACGGCGAGCGCGATGAAGGCGAAGTGGAGCGCCAAGGCCTGCGGAAGCTCCGCGGCGAATGCGCCGCCCCTGAGAAGGACGCTGCCGACGAAGAGCACGTAGAAGAACGCCAGGGCGGACCACGACGCGGCGAGCGCGCCGAGGTACTTTCCGACAAGGAGCCGTCCGCGCGAGATTGGCTTCGCGAGGAGCGGATAGATTGTCCGCGCCTCGAACTCCGGCGCGAGCAGACGCTGCCCCGAGCCGAGCGCGATGAAGAGCGAGAAGCCCCATACGAGGAGAAGCGCCGCCTCGTCCAGATAGCGCGACGCGCCGTCCGCTCCGAACGGCGAGGCCATCGAGAGCGGAACCATCAGCGCAAGGCCGAGCAGCACGAGCGCGAAGATGTCGTTGCGCCGCCACAGCTCCAGGAACGAGAGCTTCACAAGAGCCTTGAACTGCCGGAATGCAGTCTTCATTTCGCCTCCTCCAGAGTCTTGAGGAACAGACGTTCCAGGTTCGAGCCGCCGTCGCCGGCGAGATCCTTCACTGCGCCCTGGTAGACGCAGTGTCCGTGCTTCATTATCGCGACCCTGTCGCAGAGAAGCTCCGTCTCGCCGAGCTCGTGGGAGGAAAAGAAGACCGCCTTGCCCTTCTCGCGCAACGAGCGCAGAAGCTCGCGGAAGTGTATGCGCGCGAGCGGGTCGAGTCCGGTGAACGGCTCGTCGAGGACGAGCAGGTCGGGGTCGTTCAGGAGCGCCTGGGCGATTCCGGCGCGCTGGAGCATTCCCTTGGAGTAGGTCTTCAGCGGACGCTTCGCGGCCTCGGAAAGTCCGACGGACTCCAGCAGCTCGTCCGTGCGAGCCTTCACCAGCTTCACGTCGAGTCCGCATATCCCGCCGTAGAACGCGAGCAGTTCGCGCGCGTTGAGGTAGGGGTAGTACGTGGCGACCTCGGGCATGTAGCCGACGCGCGCGCGCACAGCGGGGTCCGAAGGATCCCCGCCGAAGACGGAGACCTTCCCCGCGCTCGGGCGGAGAAGCCCGATGATCATCTTTATGGTCGTGGTCTTCCCAGCGCCGTTCGTGCCGAGAAAGCCCATTATCTCGCCAGGCGCGAGCGCAAGGGAAAGGCCATCGACCGCCTTCACGGACCCGAACTCGCGGACAACGCCTTCAATCCGCACGGCGCAGTCGCCAGTGCTAGGAGACTGCCTCTGTCCTTTCGACCCCAAGACTGTATTTCCGTCGTTCATTGCTCGACTATTATAGCATATCTGGCGCTTTCCGTTACCTAGACCCTGCACATTCGCCAAGTGACATGTGACAATCCAATCCACGGAATGCCAAACCATGCATTGACAAAATCACGTAATATCGTGTATATTATGTGGTGTTGTGGTTGACACAGGTGTAAGGTTCCACAGGAAGAACGCCTGCGTGCAGCTGGGAATTAGGTAAAGCGAGAACAAGAACAAGTGGAGGTAATGCTTCATGAAAGAAGGCATCAGCGGGAAAAAGCCGTTTACCAAATCGCGTCTTGTAAAGGAGCTGTCATGGACCTGCGCACTGCCGCAGAACAAGATCAAGGAGATTCTCGCCGCTCTCTGCGAACTCTCGCGCCGCGAGGCACGCAATACATTCGTCATACCCGGTATCTGCAAACTAGAGGTCGTGCGGCGCAAACCCCGCAAGATGCGCAATCCTCGCACGGGCGAGACGTTCATGCTCCCCGAGCGCGACGCCCTGCGCATTACCGCGCCGCGCTCCCTCAAGCTCGCCTGCGCCAGCGTGATCGCGCCGGCGCCGCAGGCCGCGGAAGCTCCCGTCGCACCGGTAGCCGAAGCTCCTGCCGCGGCCGAAGCTCCTGCCGAACAGGCGGCGGAAGAGCAGGTCGTCGCACCTGCCGAGGCTGCGGAACAGGTCGCCGCCGAGCAGAATGCCGTCGAACAGAATGCCGTCGAACAGTCCGCCGAAAATGCCGCGCCTGCGGAGGAATCCGTCGAAGCCGCGCCTGCGGAGGAGGCCGAACAGCCGGCGGGCACGGAGGCTGCGGAGGCGCCTGCGGAGGAGGAACCGGCGCCGGAGGTCGACCCGAACGCCCTTATATCGTTCCGCTGCCCCCGCTGCCAGCAGGAGGTCGAGGCGACTGGAGACATGGTCGGCCTGGAGACGGAGTGCCCGACGTGCGGCAACCCAATCATCGTTCCGCCCGTGTCCGAGCCGAACACAATACACGCAAACGACGGTAGCGCCGACGCCGATGGCCTTGTGCGCCACGCTCAGACCGTCTCCTCGCGCGAGGCGGAGTCCATCGCGCCAGAGAAGCTCAAGGGCCTCACAATCCGAATCGACGTGGACAACCTGGGGCTGGACGGAAAGAAGGACGAGCCAGAGCCGGCGGCGGAGCCGGACAGCAGCCAGATGATCTCCTTCGTGTGCGAGGCGTGCAAGCAGGAGGTCGAGGCGACGCGCGACCTCATCGGCGAGAAGCTTCTGTGCCCCGGCTGCGGCGCGCCGATCGTCGTCCCGGCGGAATCCGTGGCGAACACGCTCCACGCCGCAACCGAGGAGAGCGATCCGAGGGTTCTTCAGGCTATGAAGGGCCGGACAATGCGAATAGACCTGGGCGAAGACTTCTGAAGGGAGACGGTGACAGCTTATGAAATTCTGGTTCTCAAAATCCGAAACCGCGGCTCCCAAGGAAAAGCCAAGCCAGGAGCCCGCAAATCCGCAGCCGGCAGCAGAACGGCCCGAGACTCCGCCGAGTCCGGCTCCGGAGCCGCCATCGCCCCAGCCAGCGGCCCCACAGCCTGCTGCCCCCGAGCCGCAGGCGACGGCGGAGCCGCCTCCTCCGATCTCCATCGTCCATCCGCCGGCAGCCGAACAGCCGCAGCCGACGGAGGAAACGCCCGCTCCCGCACCCGCAGCGCAGGGTCCGTCGCAGCGTGAACTCTACCGCAACCTGATGGACGCGCTGTATGACGCCGTGCTGCTCGTCGACGACAAGGGGCATGTCGTGGACAGCAACATACGCGTCGAGCACGTGTTCGGATACACCCCGGGCGATATGTGGGACATGTCCCTCAGCCAGCTTATCAGGGGCTTCACGCCCGTCGTCTTCACGCAGCTCGCCCAGCCGCTTAGCGAAAACCGCCCGGTGATCATGAGCGGACACGGCGTGCGCAAGGACGGCTCGCTCTTCGACGCGGAAGTCTCCGTTAGCAAGGTCAAGCTTCTCAGGAACGACACGATGCTCTTCGCCGTGCGCGACGTCACCAGGAGAAACGAGTCTATCAAGGAAAAGCTCATGGCGCAGCTTCAGGCCAATCCTGCTGCTGCTGCCCCCGCCGCGACGCCGACGAAGGTGCTCCGCTGCGTCAGGAAGGTCGCGCCGGCCAAGTAGCGCATCAGGATGGGACGGCGAGGCGCAGTATCATCCAGCGCCCTTCGTGGACAAACGACATTTCGACGTTCGCCCGCTTTGCGCGCTCGCGCATTCCGACGAGCCCGAAGTGCCCCGCCTCCGGTCCGAGCGCCCGCGACGGATCGAAAGGCTCCCCGTCGTTAGCGACGGACAGCGTGAAGCCGTTCGGCGAGGGGTCGCTAGTCACCACGAGCGTCCTGCACTTTCCGTGCTTGACGGCGTTCGTTATCGCCTCGCCAACGATGAAGACGACCTCGGAGAACACCGACTCCGCAAGATGCTCCGGCAGGCCCCTGAAACGCGTCCTCACGGCGACGACTCCCGACTTCGCGAACTTGCGTGCGAGCTCGGTGAACACCTTCTCCGGCCCCTGGGTGAATAGAGTGTCGCTGCGCATGTTGAAGATGCGCGCGCGCATCTCGTCCTTCGCGTGGGCAAGGAGTCCGTTCGCCTCAGTCACCGCCTCCACGACCTTCTCGGGCACGTTCGGCGTGAACGAAACAGCTGCGTTGAGCACCATCCGCACGCTCGCGAGCTGCTGTTCGAGCGTATCGTGGAGATCCGCCGCCATGCGCTTGCGCTCGTCCGTGAGCAGCGCGAGGGCGCGCTTCTGCGAGCGGTACCTGAGAAGGACAACTACGCCGACGACAATTGCGATTACGAGCGCAATCACGATTCCGGCAAAGACGCACCACCCCACCTGCGCGGCGCAGTGCGCGCGCCACGCGGCGTCGCGCTCGACGGTGATGTCAGATGCGGACGCCACGCGGATGGTCCACCCGCCTATCGCCGGGAGCTGTCCCTGTAGCTCCCCATGATTCTCCTCCAGCTCCAGAACGCCGGTGACGCTCACGCTCGGGTCCCAGGATATGTCGTCCGCCGTAAGCCCGTTCAGCCGTTCCGCCGCCAAAACATCGACCTTCACGCCCTCGCACTCCACCACCAGGTCGACGCCCGATCCCCGCTCGACGAGCGACAGGAGCCGTCCGGAGCAGACGACGCGTCTGCCGTCGTAGTTCAGGAAGTGTCCGGACTCGTCGTAAGGATACCCGTCCAGCTCCGTCCACCCCACGCGCACGGCATCGGGAAGCGCGGCGCTTCCGATGCGTCGCACCACGCCGCCGACGAGTCGTCCGAGTCTGTGGCACCGCGTGGCGAAGCCAACCGCCTCAACGACGTCGCCTGGCTTGGCCGTAGCATCGGCCGTGTTCACCTTGAGCGTCGCGTCGCCGTCCGACAGCCAAAGGAAGCGGCCAGGGCTCGCGTAGGTGACGACACCCTTGACATGGCGCCGGTGGAGATCGACGCCGTTCGGCGAATACGGAAGTATCGAGCCAAGCGCTGTTAGGGGCTTCGCAAACGGATCGCACGACTCGCGGACGACATGCACATCGGGCGCAGAGATGACGCGCAGCAGCACGCCGACAAACTCCCCGCGTATGTTGAACACGCTCATGGCGACGCCTTCCAGCCTGAACTCGGCGTCTATCAGCGAAGCCCAGTCCGCGTGTCCGGACGGCACCTCGGCGTCGAAAGGTCCGTCCGCGGTCGCGAGGGAAAGCCGCATGAATCCCTTCGACGAGGACGGCGCGACCGCGGTCAATACGCCGCGGAGCGCCACGCGCTCGTTGTCCTTCGTCCCCCAGTCCAGGTCGCGCAGGCGCACCTCCGGCGCAGGCTGGAGGACGCCGTGGGAAATCACCTCTATCTCGCAGTCGAGGAGTCCGGGCGCAAAGGAGAGCTCCGCCTCGCTGCCGCGCAGCGCGATTCTGTCGCCTGGCGCGAACGCGGCCGAGGTGGGCTCGCCGGTTCCGGAGGACTCGCGATGGCCGGAGAACCACATCGGCCTGCCGGACGGCTCGACGGAGACTACACCCGCGTTCGACTGGTCGCGCGCCACGAACGTGACCTGTCCGGTCACGCAGCATGCCGCGGCAAGCACTGCAAAAACGGACGTCACGCGATGATGCCCCTGTGGATGCCTTCCGCAACCGCCTCGGCGCGGTCGCTGACGTTGAGGTTGGCGAGGATGCTCTTCACGTGCGTCTTAACGGTGTTGAGGCTGAGGTGCACCATGTCTGCGATCTCCTCGTTCGAATACCCTTTGGCGATGTAGCGCAGTATCTCGCTCTCGCGAGAGGTGAGCCCGCGCTCCGCCGCACGCGCGTCATACACGCGCCTCAGCTCCTCGGGGAGGCAAGTTCCACCGGCCGAGACAGTGCGTATCGCCTCCAGCAGGCGGTTGGGGTCGCTCTCCTTCAGCAGATACCCCTTCGCGCCCATGGTGACGGCGCGGAATATGTCCTCCTCCGCGTCGGAAGTCGACAGCATGATGACCTTCGCGTCCGGATTGTCCGCGAGAATCTCGTCGAGCGCGGCGATTCCATCCACTCCCGGCATGCGCACGTCGAGCAGCGTGATATCGGCTCCGCATCCACGCACGAAGGACGCGGCACCTTCGCCGCCGGAAGCCTCGCCGACGCACACGACGTCGTCGATGTACGAGAGCATGTACTTTAGGCCCATCCGGACGACGCTGTGATCGTCGATTATGCAGACCTTTATGGCATGTTTCGTGATGTCCTTCATGTGGCTCCCTTTTGTTTCACGACGTTATTATACCATAAAGCAAACCCTGCCGCCACCACTCGTAGGAGTGACCCGTAGGCGGAAAGTTGTACAATTAAGTGAGTCAAATCGGAAAGGCAAGGTTTCGAGGTG
>JAEDKA010000073.1 GCA_016296065.1 Kiritimatiellia bacterium | reverse complement strand
TGCCATCTGCTGGCAATCCCAGCACTCAACCGCCAATTCGCCGCCTCGCATTACCTCTCTTCCGCTCAATCATCCAACCCAACGCCCTCGCCCACGCCTCATCGTACCAGACAACAACTCAATCACCATCATTCCACCAACCACGCCACACAATCCAAAGTCAATCCCGTCCAAGACTTCTACACGATCTACACGTTCTACACGGCTATAATCATCGCTCTTTGCGGCGTGCGCGGCGCGCCCGCCCTACCATGCGGACGGCGATGGAACGCCGTCTCTACCGGTTCAATCCTGCTGTTCGTCGCTGAGTATCGCAACGCAGATCACAGCGGTTCGTGTTTATTCGTGTCCCGCGCAGGCGGGCGTTCGTGTCCGGCGAAGCGATGTGACCCGCAGGGTTGGCGATGGCGCGTACGCACCGCCCGGCGAAGCCGAGGCTGGGTGCGGACACGGCAGCGCCAAGTCGCCGTCGGGCGACTCATCGATTCGCCGGTTTTCGTGGTCGCGCCGCAGGCGCCAAACGGACTCCACTCGCTCTCGCTCCTTCCGCCCGTTAATTCCACATTCATTCGACACATTCCACTTCTCAATTCTGTTAATTCTGTTAATTCTGTCTAAAAACTCTACACGATCGCCCTACCGGAAACAAGCCCTTTCAGCCAGTCGATGAGAAGCGAAGGGACTTCGGCGATGGCGGGGAAGTAGCCCGGGGAGGTCTTCACGCGGTCGCGGACGGAGCGGTCGATTGACTGGCCTTCGTGGAAGATGCGCTTCCTTATCGGATCGAGCGGCGTCTCTTCGTTGTGTACCGCCGCGAGCTCGGAGAAGTCGTAGCTGCGCGGACGCTTCGGAAGCGGCGTCTTGAACGAGAGTCCGCAACGGACCGCCTTGCGCTTCATCCAGTCGAGAGTTACGTCCGAGAGTTCGCACTCCGGATACCCTCCGCCGACATCCATGTGCACTCCCGAGAACCACCGCTGCACCACCGCCCTGTCGCTCGCGTACTGCATCGCTCCGTAGAGCTTGCGCCTTTCGTCCGTCGCCATCGCGTGGTAGATGCGCGCGACGGATCCGGCGCGGAGTCCGTCGTGGTAGCCGCAATAGAAGTCGTGCGGAGACGACACCGCGTCCCAGAGTCCGAGCATGGCGATTTTCGGCGACGGCATTACCCCGCCCTTCTTAAGTTTATCCAGAGCCTTCGCGTCCTTCTTCGCGTATGCCTCGGCTATCGGAATGGCTGAGGCGAAGCGAGTAGGAACTCCGACTTCGGATAGGAGCCAGCTGAGCGTGTGCGCGATGTATGCGCCGCGGCTGAAGCCGAAGAGGTAGATGGCGATCTTCTCGTCCTTCACAGCGTTCAGAATCTTCTTCACGAGCCAGCTGTAGCCGCGTCCGAGCTGACGCGGCAGATCCGTCGCGAACGCACTGGCGAGGAGTTCCTTGCCCTTCACGGTTCCGATTCCCTCGATGTAGGTCGCCTTCGTGTCCGTGCCTGCGGAGCAGTCGAGGTCCTGCTTGAGCTTCCAGACGTTCGTGCGCGTCGAGGGCTCGTTCCAGGTTCCGTCGAAGAACACCGCGAGCTTCATTCCCCAGCCTCCAGCACAATGGTGTATTCGGACGGCTTGGCGATTCCGAGCGAGCCCAACGTGGCGAGAACTTCCCACCATGTCTGCGATATGACGATGCTCTGCATCCCGCGTTCGTCTACCGTGCCGTCTGCACGTTGGAGATGTTCGTGCAACTGCTCCTGAGCGGACTTTCCCCAGTCCCAGCAGTAGGCGCTCGAGACGTCACGGAACTGTATCTTCGAGTTCTCGTCCGAGTCTGCCGCGCTCGTCAGGTCGAGGCTCACGCAGCCGGAGAGCGCGAGAGCTGTTAGAGCGAGAAAGATTTTAGCCGTGTAGAGAGTCAAGGTTTGAAGTTTGATGTTTGATGTTTAAAGTTGGCTCTTCGGAGTTTTTAGTGGAAGAGCATGGGTAAAAACTCCGATGGTTAATGTTCTTGCTAACGCTTCACTGCTTCGCGCTTTTCAACCACGATCCGTAGAAGCTGTTTTGCAGTGATTAGAGCGGCCTTCGGCCGATTTATGCGACGCAGTCGCATCCCCAAATACTTCTATTGACATATGCAAAGCCGTTGAGTGGTGCGAAGCCGCGGAGCGGGAATGCGCCCGCGCCGAAGGCGTCGGGTTGGCCGAGGGCGAAGCCCGAGCCGCGAAGCGGCCGCAAGGGCACGCGCGGGAGCCCAAACGCTCGGAGTTTCTATTACTTAGAGGCATGCTGTTCCACTAAATTCTTCGATGAACCAACACTTTCGTGTATTTAGTGTATTTCGTGGTTAAACCTCTTCTTCAACTCACCAAGCGGGAACGCCACAGCATCAAGCCTTTTCAAAGTTGATTCGGACACATACTTTGTGCAGCCGGCAGTGCGGAGCTTTTCGCCGGAGACGAGGTAGCACATCCAGTTCTTGGTATCGAACGCCTGCACGACGCGGGGAGTGCGCGAGGTCTCGCGTGGGAAGGAGGCGATTAGGAACACCCAGTAGTCGGCTATGGGGCGGCTGCCCTTCAGCATCTCGGATTGCGTCGACACATCCCAGCGATAGTATGGCGTGCGGCCTTTAGGTGTAGCCTTGTGAGTGGTCGCCTTTATCTCGAGAGTCGTGCCGTCCTTCATGATGAGGTCGCATGGTGCTTGCACCTTGCGAGTCGGCGGCAGACAATTGAGGATATCGCCGACAAGATATTCCGCGAGCATGCCGACATCGGAGTCCTGATCGGTCAAATCTCCGAACGCCCACTTGTAGAAAGTGAGAACCTGAAGGACTTTACCGAGTGTGGTGATGCGTGTCATTAACCTTTAACGACAAGTGTGAGGCTACCGACCGATTTGCCAAGTTTCGGGCGGGTGAGGGGAATGACGACTTCCTTCTCTTCTCCGGCCGCCGGGAGATCGTCGTAGTCGAGAATACCCTGCACGATGATGCGCGGCGCGTCCTTCTCGGCAACCATCGTCGCGAGCGCATCGACCGGTGCAGCGGCGATGTCTCCATACGATACGAGCGCGGCGTCGATCATGTCCGCACCCTCCTTCAGCGCCGCCTTTGCCGTGAGCTGGAGAAGACGATGAAGCTTCTGCATCGTCACAGGCTCGGCGATGGAAACGGTGAACGCGGTGTGTCCGTCGATCTCCTCGCGAAACAGCACGCGCTTCGCCCACGGCTCCGCCGTGAAGTCGCACTTGCCCTTCTTCATCGTGATCTGACGCGTCGCCGACTTGCGCGGCGTCCCGACCTTCGGCCAAATCATCTCGACGGTGAGGAGATTGCGGGAGATAAGCAGAGCCTTCTCGGGGATGGAGGTGAGCGAGAGGGACTTTAGGGTGATTTCGACGGTGGTTTTCATGAGTAGTTTAATGTTTGAAGTTTGATGTTATTTTCTACACGCCCTACATGTTCTGCTCGGCTGAAAAACTTCCGCGTATTTCTTCATTCGTCAGATGGAAACGCGCAGGATGCGCGTTTTACCAGGGGCGGCTATCCATTGCGTTGTGGGTGGAAACGCGCAGGATGCGCGTTTTACCAGGGCGACGTTTCCGTGTGTTCTGTGTATTCCGTGGTTCACTTTGCTGACGCGGCTGGAAGCTCGGCACTCGCTTCGCTCGGCTCGCCGACTTCCCCACGGGTCGTCGGCACCCTCAAGGGGCGGTTATGCGTCTCCATGTCATTCGCTACAAGCCACTTCTTAATTCTGTAAATTCTGTTAATTCTGTCTAAAACAAACACGACACCAGCCTACCAATCCGTCAATCCATCAATCCGTCAATCAAACAATTCCTCCACGCTCTGCATGTTCTAAAAGTCTTCGTGCATTTCAAGGCTGAATTACAGCGCATGTGATACCCAGACACTCTCAGGCAATCGGCTGCCGGGAACAAGTTCTCTCAGATAGCGCTCGACCGGAACGACAAGAACTCCATCCACCATGATCTGCTCTTCACCGCGATACAGCAGTATACGTGTGGCCTCCGGGTAGTCCGCCCCAAAGAGTTTCAGCCCCTCCAGATCGGAACGGGTTACCCTGTCCGAATGCTTGACTTCTATTGCCGTAAAGTCGGCCGGCGTATAGACGACGAAATCAACCTCCGCTCCATTCGACGTCCGCCAGTAGCTCAAGGCGTTTTCATACCCGGAATAGTCGCAGTACGCGCAAAGGTGCTGATACACCAAACCCTCCAGCGCCTGCCCACTGATGTCGGACTCCGAATCAAGCCGTCCAACAGGACGAAGTTTCCTGAACACGCCCGCGTCAAAATAGTAAAACTTTTCACGCGCGATCAACCGTCGTTTTGCCCGCCTGGAGAACACCGGCAAGGTATCCCCTATAAGCATGTCTTTCAGAATCTGGACATAGCCGTCAACGGTTGCCCGCTTGACCATGCATTCACGCGATATGTCCGAAGCAGACAGAACCCCTCCGTGCGAAAACGCCATAGCCTCGAGAAATCTTGTGAAAGCGTCGAGATTCCGCACAAGCCCCTCCTGCTCAACCTCTTCGCGTATGTACAACTGAAGATAGGCGGATAGCTGCCGCTGTCTGTTGGCATATTTCCCCACGACAGGAACAAGCCCCGTCGTCAGCGCATCATCGAGATTGAACGCATCGCCCAGTTCACATGCCATAAAAGGGTGCATTTTCAACTTCAACGCTCTTCCGCCAAGTAAATCTACGCCTGCTCGCTTCAGCTTCCGCGCACTAGATCCTGTCAGCACAAACCGCTTCGCCGGAAACTTTTCCATCAACGCATGGACAACATCCAAAACAGCCGGGACTTTCTGAATCTCATCAATCACAATCTGACTGCAGTCATTGTTTGCAGCCACCATATCCCTCAAGCGCTCGGGGTTGGCCGTCAACCGCAACCGAATATCATTATTGAGCAAATCTACAACGTAAGCGCCCGGCAGATTTTCTTTAAGCCATGTCGTCTTTCCTGTTCCGCGAGGACCAAACAGGAAAAAACTTTCATTGCCGCAGGTAAATGCTCTTTTAACACTATTCATGTGTATATTGTATCACATTACTTCCATATTGGCAATGGCGAATTTCTATCGCTTTCGTAAATTTGCATAGATATTTTACAGCAGCACATTCCACCTCTTCTTAATTCTGTAAATTCTGTTAATTCTGTCTAAAACAACCACGCCTCAAGCCTAGCAATCCGTCAATCCATCAATCCGTCAATCAAACAATTCCTACACAGCTAACCAACTTTCATGCATTTCTTCATTCGTCAGATGGAAACGCGCAGGATGCGCGTTTTACCAGGAAACCCACTGTGCAGCGGGTGGAAACGCGCAGGATGCGCGTTTTACCAGGGGTGGCTAGCATTTCTGCGCCTTCTGGTGTGCTGGCCGCTCGCGGGGCGAGGGTATACGAAGAACCGGCTGGAAATCGAGCCCGAGCGCTGTGGCAAGCTTTGACGCCGTGCCGAAGGAGATGTTGACGTCGTGGTTGAGCACCTTGTGGATATACGGACCCGACACGTTCATCCGGCGCGCCAGCTCCTTCTGCGTGACCTCAAGTTCGGACATGCGCTCAACAATGCTGCTGATGAAGGAAGATGAAAGTGTGTTGATCATGGAGGACTAGAGGGTTGGAAGTTTGGAAGTTTGGAAGTTTGGCTTGGGAGTTTGGAGGTTTGGAAGTTTGGCTTGGAAGTTTGGAGGTTTGGTTTGGAAGTTTAGATGGTTAAATTGATGGTTTTTAGAATGATTTTGGCAAGTTACAAATGTGCAGAGACGAAATTTGGATGCACTCCGTTTTTGTCAGATACTCACGTTTTCTGACACTCAGGGTTCCCACCCGACGCACTCTCTGGCGCGCCAGACGTACGCCCGAAGAACCTAGCGTACCTAGCCTTTTGGCTTGACTGCACAATGTGAATTCTACCATATTATTCCCCTTACAGCAAGGGGGGACGTGCTGATATTTGCATTATTTTGCGCCATGAGACAAGAGTGGTGGCATGCTTGCGCATAAGCACTTCGCGCTTTCGCAATTGTGCTCGGCGCTAATTGCAATAAATTGACAGATTTTGGCTTTATTTGGCTTACTGCAAGACGAATGACATGGTAGTTCATTCTGCATGAAGTGGGTCAGGCCTGGGAGAGGATACGCGCACGGATGTCGGCATGCTCCTCTGCCGTGATAAGACTGGATTTGAACAGCCGGTTGACTCTGACTAGTCTCCGCGCAAGCGAGGGCATATGCCCTCCACTGTCCGTACCGCCGCCCAATGACTCAGCGCTGTATGCACCACTGCTGACCATGCTGCCGTCAAGACCGAACGCAGGGATGGCATTCACCGCGCGACGGAGCGCCGCTTCGTTTGCATGGTAGTAGTGGCGCGTCATGGCGGTGGAAGTATGCCCCACGATTGCCTGGACGACGACGAGCGGCACGCCCGCATTCGCCGCGAAGGAGACGAACGAGTGGCGAAGCGAATGGAATGTCGCGGACGGCGTAAGGCGGTTGCGGCCTTCGTACAGGACGCTTTTCACGATGCCCGCACCGTCGAAGATGCGGTCGAGCCCCTTTGAGATGCGCCAGCGGGCGGTGTCATACTGCTGGGCAATGCCGGGGAGAACGAATCCGCTGCGGTTCTGCGGAGGCGTCATGACGAGCGATGTCATGAGCTGCTCGTGAATGGGAATGGTGACGATGCGTCCGCCGGCGTAGCGGCGCGTCTTCTGCGGTACGAGCTGAATGACGCCATGCGCGATGTTGACGCTCTCCCATCTGAGGCGGCAGCAGTCGCCAAGTCGAAGCCCTGTATAGACACCGAGCGCGATGAGGCGCAGCCATTCGCCGCCTTCGCCAGCCGCCGTTGCGACAATGCGCCGCACCTCGTCCGCCGATAGCTCGCGGCGCGGACGCGAATCGGAGACTTTAGGCGTCACCCAGTTCCACGGATTCGACTCCTCTCCGTCATTTCCCAGGAGGACGCGGAAGATGCCCCGCAAATGGCAGATGCAGAGGTTGAAAGTCATCGCAGAGCGTCCGTCGCCGAAGAAGTCCAGGTACTCCTCGGCCATCTGGCGCGTTACGGCGTGTGCATCCCCAACATCGGGATGAGCGCTCTTCATCCACATGGAGAAGTAGCGCCACGCGCGGTATCGGTTGGCGCGCAATTTCGGCGAGAGGCGCACAGCCTCCGCCGAGTCATCGTAACGCGACCACTCCTTCAAAAGCGCCCCTGGCGCCGTGTCGCGCGCATGTTCGCATTCAATCGCGGCGACGAACCTCGCAAGTTCCGTCTCCGCCCGAGCACGGTCCTTCGTGCCTGTTGTCCGGGAATACGCCCGCCCCGCGATCGACACGCGCATCGTCCAGACGCCGTTACGTTCACATTGCAGACTGCCCGTCCTCCGCCGATTTCCATCGTCCATCATAGGTTTCCTTTCGCATTGAGTCAACCGGCCCTATGCCGGTCATGCGGCGGATATGATGACGGATGCGCGCGAGGTTATCAAGCGAAACGGAGAACAGACCGCGAGCATCGCGGATTTTAGGCAAAAGAAAAACTCCCAGAACCTTCATTCTGAGAGTCTGTTGCATTGTTGGCGGAGAGAGGGGGATTCGAACCCCCGGTACGGGTTTACCCCGTACGACGATTTAGCAAACCGCTGCCTTCAGCCACTCAGCCATCTCTCCTAATAACCAAATCGTGGGTAATAGTATATCAAATCCGCTGTTCGCCGTCAACGAAGACGGCTGAGATTTTCCACGATTTCGGATTCACCACCACGAGGTCGGCCACGTACCCCTTCTCGACCTTGCCGAGCCTGTCGCCCCAGCCAAGCTCGATCGCCTGGTTCCAGGACGACGTGCGCACGAGATCCTTGAGCGGGATTCCGGTGACATCGTGGACGTTCTTGAGTCCCTTGCCGAGCCACAGCGTGGATCCGGCGAGGTTCCCTCCCTTGACGAGCCTCGCCTCCCCGTTCTCGAGCTTGACCTCGAGTCCGCCCATCGTGAAGGCGTAGCCGTCCTTGCAGTGCGAGCACCGGAGGGAGTCCGTAATGATCTGGACGTGCTCGAGGCTGCGGCGCGTGAAGACGAGCTTCAGCATGTCGGGACAAAGATGAATCTTGTCGCAGATGACCTCGGTGTTGAGGTCCTCGACCAGAAAGCCGGCGCCGACCATTCCGATCTCGCGGTGGTGGAGCGGTGTCATCTGGTTGCAGAAATGCGTCATGTGCCTGAGCCCGACCTTGTATGCCTTCATGAGGTCCGCGAACTTCGCGCCGGTGTGTCCGCAGCTCGGCACGACGCCGAGCTTGAGGCACTCCTTCGCGAACTTGTCGCCGCCTTCTGCCTCGACAGCGTAGGAGATGAGCTTCACCGGATACACCGCGGCGATCTCCTTCAGCTCGCGCACGTCGGGCTTTCGCACGAACTTCGGATTCTGCGCGCCGCAGCACTTGGGGTTGATGAACGGGCCTTCGAGGTGGATGCCGGGCACCTTCGCATAGGGCATGCCTGCGTCGGCGTACTTCCTTGCGTTCCCCGCGCTCTTCATGAGGTCCGCATGAGAAACCGTGAGCGTCGTCGGCAGCACGGTCGTCACGCCCTCCTCGAGCTTTGCCTTCGCGAACTGGAAGATCGCGTCCGGATCGGCATCGCAGAAGTCGTACCCGAGCGCACCATGAGTGTGAACGTCGATGAAGCCCGGCATGAGGTACTGCCCCTTCGCGTCGACGACCGTCGTTTCCGCATCCGGAGAGACCGGCCTCGCGTTCGCGCGCCTGGCGCGAACGGACTGAACGATCCCGTTCTCCACAACGACCACTGCATCCGCGATGTCGACATCAGGCGATATGACATGCGCGTTCGTTATTACGGTTCTCCTCATGGCATCCCTCCTTGCTTTTTGTGTGGAGCCTCCGGCGCGGAGGCGGAAATCACTTCTTTTCCTTCACGCCCAGGTCGCTGAGCTTCATCGAGATCACGCGGCTTACGCCCTTCTCCTGCTGGCTGACGCCGTAAACGAGGTCGGAGCCGGCGATCGTGTGCTGGTTGTGCGTGATGATGAGGAACTGCGACTTCGCGAGGAACTCCTTGAGCTGGTCGACGAACCTGCCGATGTTCGCGTCGTCAAGGGCGGCGTCAAGTTCGTCCAGCATGCAGAACGGAGCCGGCTTGATCATGAAGATCGAGAACAGCAGCGCGACGGCCGTCATCGTGCGCTCGCCGCCGGAGAGGAGCGTCACGGACTGCGGACGCTTTCCCGGAGGACGCGCGATGATGTCGATGCCGCACTCGAGCGGATCCTCCGCGTTCTCGAGGAGGACGAGCCTGGCCTCGCCTCCTCCGAACAGCTTCGTGAACATCGCCTGGAAGTTCTTGTTCGCCTGCTCGAAGGTCTTCCTGAAGAGATCGCCCGAAGTGAGGTTAAGGTTGTTGATGAGCTCCAGTATCTGCGCCTTCGCCGCGAGGAGATCCTCCTCCTGCGCCTTCTCACGCGCATAGCGCTCCTCGAGCTCGCGGCACTCGTCAATCGCCACCATGTTCACCGGACCGAGCGCGGCAATCTCGGACTGCAGCCTGTTGACCTTGCCCTCAAGCTCCTCCATCGGCGGCACGACGCCGTTCTTCCACTCGGGGTCCGGCTCGCGCAGCACGGCGTCCGCAAAAAGCCCGTACTCGTCCTGCAGGTGGTCGTAGATGTTCTGCCGGCGCATCGTGGCCTCCGCCGCGGCGACCTCGAGCTTTCCACGGAAGTCGCGCGCCTGGTCGAGCTCGGCGCGCTTCTGCGCGACGTCTCGGTCCACTGCGGTGATCTTCTCGAACATCGTCTGCCTGTTCGCGCGCTCCTCCTCCATCGCCGCGCGGCAGTCCGCCGCCGCGGCCTTGAGCTCCTCGAGCTGCCCGAGGAGATCGCCCGACTCCTCCTTGAGCCGTTCGATGGACTCGTGGTAGCGCCTGATGCCCTCGAGGCGTCCCTCGATCGAGCGCTGAAGCTCGTCTCTCCGCTTCTGCGCGGACTCGTTCTGCTGCCCGACGAACGAAAGCTCCTGCTCCATCTGGCTCGTCGCGATCCTGCGCTCGGTGAGCTGCTGGGAGAGCGACATCGTTGAGACTTCGAGCGTGCGCAGCTCGTCTTCGCTCGCGGCGATCTCGGCCATCAGTATCTCGCGCCTGTCGGAAGTCGTGACCTTCGTTCCCGCGGGCCAAGTCTCGTTCTTTCCGTCGCGCGAGACCTCGGTGTCGTTGACGAGAATTCCCGAAAGCGTCGTGTTGGCGATCTCGTGGCGGCGCTGCTGCACGGCGTTGCGCTTCGCGTCTATGTCGGACTGCGCCCTCGCGAACGCCTCCTCGCTCTCGGCGAGCGCGTCCTTCGTGGCGGCGAGCGACTCGGTGAGGAGGCGCGTCTTCTGCTGCAGCGACTCCGCCTGCATCGCGATCTCCTCGAGCTGCGCCTTCGTGTCCGCTATGTCTCGCTCGTCGCGGTCCGCGAACTGCGCGTACTCCTCGATTCGCTGCGCGTTGACTCCGATGACCTCGTTCGCGCGGCTGTAGGCGTTGTCCGCCGCGGCCTGCTGCGAGGCGAGGGACTGAAGCCGCTCCTCGAGCTCGCGCACCTGCGCGTGCAGCTCCTGCTGGCTGCGCTCCGCCTCGACGACGACACCTGTCGCCTCGTTGATCGCCTGCTCGATGTCGCGCCTGTTCGCGGCGTTCTGCTCGAGCTCCTGGTCGAAGCCGTGTATCCGCTGCTTGGAGACGTAGATGTCGAGCCCGCGCAGCTCGTCACGCAGCTCCTTGTACTTCTGCGCCTTGCCGACCTGCCGCTGGAGGGAGGCGATCTGGCGCTTCATCTCCTTGAGGACGTCCGCCTCGCGCAGCAGGTTCTGGTTCGTCTGCTCGATCTTCCTGAGCGCCTCCTTGCGGTCCGCCTTGAACTTCGTGATGCCGGAAGCCTCCTCGAAGACGGCGCGGCGGTCCTCGGGCTTGGACGAGAGAATCGCGTCGATCTGGCCCTGGGCCATGACCGAGTAGGAGGACGTTCCGATGCCCGTGCCCATGAGGAGGTGCTGGATGTCCTTCAACCGGCACGGCTGCTTGTTGAGGAAATACTCGCCCGAGCCGTCGCGGTAGACGCGGCGCTGGATCGTCACTTCGTGGTACTCCGTGCCGAGCTCGGCCTCGCAGTCAGCGAAGGTGATCGTCACCTCGGCGAGGCCGAGGGGCTTGCGCGTGTCCGTTCCGTTGAAAACGACGTCGACGAGCTTCGAGCAGCGGAGCGCCGTCGGACGCTGCTCGCCGAGCACCCAGCGAATGGCGTCGGAAACGTTCGACTTGCCGCACCCGTTGGGGCCGACGATGGCTATGAGGCCGGGGTCGAACGTGAGCTTCGTCTTGTCGGCGAAGCTCTTGAATCCGACGATATCAAGCTGCTTGAGATACATTGGCTATATTATACCAAATTTACGGACCTTACAGGCTCGCAAGAAGTCCGCCGCAGAGGAGCAGGTGCTTCTCGCGGTCCGAAAGCGCCGCCTTCACGCGGAACGTTCCCTTCGGGCCCTTCACCTCCAGCACTCCGTCTCCCGCAACCGCGTCGCGGATGCCCTTCAGCTCCAGCGCGTCGCCTGCCGCGACCTTGTCGTAGTCCTTCGGATTCTCGAAGAAGAACGGCACGATGCCGAAGTTGACGAGGTTGGCGCGGTGAATGCGCTCGATCGACTTGGCGATCACGGCCTTCACGCCGAGGTACATGGGGCAGAGGGCAGCATGTTCGCGCGAGGAGCCCTGTCCGTAGCTCTCACCGGCGATTATCACGTTCGCCAGACCCTTCTCCTTGTTCGCAAGGCAGTTGTCGTGGAACTTGGGGTCGCACGGCTCGAACACGAACTTCGCGTACTGCGGAATGTTCGAGCGGAACTTGAGCCTCGCCCCGGCCGGCATGATGTGGTCCGTCGTGATCTTGTCGCCGACCTTGATCGCCGCGACTCCCTTGAGGTCCTTTGCGAGAGGCTCGCCCTTCGGCACGGGAGCGATGTTCGGTCCGCGCACGATCTCCGCGCCCTTCACGCCCTTCCCCGCCGTCGCGCGGTATAGGAACATCGCGTCGTCTATCGGGAACTTCTTCGGGGACGGAACAGCCGCGACCGGATTCTTCGTCGGAAGCTCCACCTTGCCCGTGAGCGCGGAGGCTGCCGCCGTCTCGGGCGAGACGAGGTAGACCTGCGCGGACTTAGTTCCGCTCCTGCCCTCGAAGTTGCGGTTGTTCGTCCTGAGCGAAACGGCGCCGGTGCGCGGGCTCATGTGCGCTCCGATGCAGAATCCGCACGCGTTCTCGAGCATGCGGCATCCGGCCGCGTGGAGAATCGCGAGCGAACCGTCCTTCGCGAGCATGTTGATGACCTGGCGCGAGCCGCACGCGATTCCGACCTCGACGTCGTCCGCCACGTGCTTGCCCTTGAGGTAGAGCGCGACGGTGCGGATGTCGCGGTAGGAGGAGTTCGTGCACGAGCCGATCATGATCTGGTTGACCTTGAGGCCCTTCTTGGACTTCACGGTAACGACGTTGCCCGGGCTGTGCGGCGCGGCCATCATCGGCTCGACCTTCGAGAGGTCGACAGTGAACGTGTCGTCGTACTTCGCGCCCTTGTCCGCGACGATCTTGACGAAGTCCTTTGCGCGCCCCTGCGCGGCGAGGAACTGCTTCGTGACGGCGTCGGACGGGAACACGCTCGTCGTGACGCCGAGCTCAGCGCCCATGTTCGCGATGGTCGCGCGCGAGGGAACGTCGAGCGTCGCGACGCCGGGACCTGTGTACTCGAATATCCAGCCGACGTTGCCCTTCGTGCCGAACTTCTCCAGGACCTTGAGGATGACGTCCTTGGCGGAGACTCCCTTGCGGAGCTTGCCCTTGAGGACGATCGCGCGCACCTTCGGCGTCGGGATGTGGAAGGCTCCACCCGCCATCGCGACGGCGATGTCTATTCCGCCCGCGCCGATCGCGATCTGCCCCACGCCGCCGCCCGTCGGAGTGTGGGAGTCGCTGCCGAGCAGCGTCGTGCCGGGCTTGCCGAAGCGCTCGAGGTGCAGCTGGTGGCAGATGCCGTTGCCGCACTTGGAGTAGACGATGCCGTACTTCTTGGCGACGGACTGGAGGAAATCGTGGTCGTCGGCGTTCTCGAAGCCGATCTGCACCGTGTTGTGGTCTACGTAGCTGACGGAGAGGTCCGTCTTCACGCGCGGAACTCCCATCGACTCGAACTGAAGGTACGCCATCGTGCCGGTCGCGTCCTGAGTGAGGGTCTGGTCGATGCGGATCCCGAGCTCGGGGTCCTTCGCGGGATCGCCCTCGACGAGGTGCGCGGAAAGAATCTTCTCTACGACATTCATCTGTTTCGCTTTCATGGCGCATATTATACCATATTGGCGTGACTGGTATGGCGGACAAGACAAACTTCCCGCATTCCCGCGTTCAAAAGTAAACGCACGTTCTGAAAGTAAACGCAAGAAAGTTAACTCCG
>JAEDKA010000024.1 GCA_016296065.1 Kiritimatiellia bacterium | reverse complement strand
TATATTGGCGTATATGTGTTTGCGCCTGCGTCGACGGAGCGACGCAACCCCCTGCAAGCGATCCGTTCACTACAGGGCCACCCTACAGGGGGTCCGTCGCGCGGGGCCTTGCGGCTGCTTCGCAGTTCGCGCTACGCGCTCACCCAACCCGACGCCTTCGGCGCGGGCGCATCTCGCGACGGACATTCGCAGCTATCGCACAGAATCAAAAGAATCGGGAGCGCGCGAGAAAAGCGAATGGAAAATGACTTTCTAGTCAACTGCTCCACGCCCTTCCTTGTTGCGTCGCGGAGCGACGCAACCCCCTGCCAAGATTCGTGGTCCCGCGAAGCGCAAAACATGACAACATAGACTATGCAGCGACGTTTGGCGCACCATAAATATCTCGTTGCACCCGTGAGCCGCCCCATCCCCAGCAGAACGGGAACAACGCGCAGATCGCGGCGGCGGCGTGGTTGGGGTTCGCGAAGCCGAACCCCTGCCGGACAACATCACCGACAGCGAATTCCACTACGCGCCAACCTTCTGCTGCGCAGCATACTTGAACCATATCATATTCATGTCATTCAAATATAATAGGTCTTCCACACCACGTCGTAGGCAATTCGCCATTCACCCGCCAGCCTTTCGCGTCTTTGCGGGCATATGTTGTAAGGGCCGTCGGGGTCATGGAGTATATGCCCTTCGCTTTTTCCGTAGGGACCCTTGGCGCATCCCCAAGGAAACGCACTTTCTTGACGCTACTCATATTGAAAACCCATTCGCCAAGCACTTCCACGCTCGCAGGGATCGTTACAGTCTCAAGGGGATAGCAATGATCAAATGCGTTGTCAGCAATATTGGTAACGCCTTCTGGTATTTCGACATCCGACACGCTGGGCGGGACGCACAGCAGCACTTTTCCCGTGACGTCATAAAGAAGGCCGTCTCTCGTTTGAAACATTCTGTTCCCCTCATCCACTTCTATGCGACTCAACCGGTAGCTGGTAAACGAAAATGGAGCTCGCTCCGAAAAGCGTTCAACCGTTTTCGGAATCCGAACCGTGGCAACGTCGCAGTTGACTATAACATTGTCTCCAATGCATCTTACCGGCTTGCCGTCGATATATTCGGGAATGACTGCCACACCCCTAGGCTTTGGCGATACGGCACATCCGCGAGTCGGCGTGTTTTCAATCATAACGCCATCCACCAGCTCAACGTACATCCACTCCAGCCCAGATGCAGGATCAACCCATTTCTTGCATTTGCTTTCGTTCTGCGAGCATGCGCGTTTCACCGTAGACGCTATCAGATGTCTGCCCCAGATTCTCGCCAGCACATTGCACCTGTGCCTCACCTGTACGCGTATCTCATGGCACTCATCAGCTTCGTTGTAGCACGAAACGACATGATCTTTCACTTTGACGCGACGCATGCTCCCAATGGCCTTGACATCGTCTGCGGTCGGTCGCGCCACCGACATCTCTCCCTCGTCCGCATCCATGACGACGATCAGGCATTCGCTGTGCGCCTTATGCGGCGAATCACCTTCGTCCCCCGTGAGAACCACAACCTTGTTGCCCGTCTTCCACAGCCATGGTTTTTCGAGGCTCGCCACATTCACAGCAACCATATTCCCGTATTTGCAAAAGAACACAGGCACTTCGCCCTCTTTGCCAGCGTACTTGCCTCCTCCGACATCGGTCACATAATATTCGAGCCCCTCGTGAATTTCAGTCTGCCCAGGCTCGAACGCAAACTGCTCAGATGAATAGACGAATCCAAGTCCGCGGCACGTCATGGCAAGTGCCAGTCCTATGACTGCCGCCGAGCACATTGCCCCAATCAAATATCTGCAACCTTTCATAACACCTCATTCAGGCTGACGAAGAACATACAAGACGGTTTGCATATATGCATCGCGTATCTGTTGATAAATATAATTTCGAAACCCTCCGGTACGGTAAGTTATAATTGTCACTGCCTCATTGCCTGTGCTATACATCTGCCGCGCCAAATCGGATAATGCCCTTGCCTTCACGACCAACTCGTTTAGATACGGCTCCCTTCTCAATCTCGCTCCTGCTGTCCCCTCCCATGCGGAACACATAGCATGCATATATGCCTTATCATCATTTTGATTCCCAGCCCATATGCTATCTGTCCAATCGCTACCAGAATTCATCTTGCCTAGTACATCAAGAGAAAACTTGCCCCATTTATATGCATGTCGGTCTATTTCTTGATTTTCCAAATATGTTTGATTAATATCATGATGGACATTCGCGCCCCAACATCCAACGATGTCTACCTTCCTTGCGACCCCATTCCCGCAATACGCGAGCTGGTTCCACCCGTCGGGATAGCCCATCGGATCGGCAGTTTGCCACTTGGAGAGCGAAGCACGGTAGTTGCGCATGAGGAAGGTGTGGCCGAGGCCTTCGACGAACGGTTTCCCAGTGAAAAAGTTGGAGTTTTGAGTTGGAGTTGGAGAGTGGACGGTTAAGTCTTCGCCGAAGGCCGTGAGGGCGGCGGCGGAATACTTGCCATTGGACTTGGAGCCGACGGTCGTGCCAAGCACGTCGTTGAAGTAGGACGTGCCCTTCGAGGATGCGACCGGGTTGCCACCTCCGACGTGCGGCTCGTTGATAAACTGCTCGTCGCCGCGCTGGATCAGGGCAAGATCGTCCCAGAGGAAGTTTTCTGTTTCGGACGCGACGGAGCGCGTCCCTCCCGCAGAACCGCAATTTGCACTCGCGAGCTGGCCGTCGGCGTGGCACATGAAGGCACGAAACGTCAGCGTCTCGCTTTCGTCGAGGCGTTCCATGCGGGTTACGAGTCTCGCGTCGTTATAGGCGTACTTCGTCACGATTCCGTTTGCGTCCGTCACGCTGACGGGCGCGTTGAAGGTATTGTAGCAAATCTTTGTGCTGTTGCCGAGGGGGTGAGAAAAAATCGAGGAACTCGCCCTGCTGAATGTTTGTCGCAGACACCGCAGAAGTTGCGGACGATTCCGATTGTCGTCGCCCCCGCCTGTGGCTGTCAAACGGTGATCGGTGGACATCTCAGTCATGCGGGCGACAATCTGAATCGTTCGCGTCAAGACAGCGGGACGGAGCTTCGCCACCATCCTAGAGTCACCCACCACTTTCAGGCCCTTCGTCACCGTCTTCTCACGCTCAACGACATGCCCCGCAACCTTCAATGCCTGCTCCAGACACCTGGCATATATCGACTCAATAACTTCCGGACCAAAATGCCTGCGCACTGTTGTTGCGGGCGCGTCGCGTCCGCTGCGGCGGGAAATTTGGTAGAATATGCGTCAAACAGAAAAAGACAACTGCGGAGCAAACATGTCGATAGCCGATATTCCGAAGCCGGCCGGAGTGGCCGTTACAGTGGCGATGCTCGTCGCGAGCAACCTCTTCATGACGTTCGCATGGTACTGGCACCTGCGCGCTCAGAAGCCGGGCGCGTCGAGCTGGCCTCTCGCCGTGATAATCCTGGTCAGCTGGGCGATCGCCCTCGTCGAGTACATAATCGCCGTGCCGGCGAACAGGCTCGGCGCGGCGTCGGGGCTCAACGTGGCGCAGCTCAAGATCATCCAGGAGGTCGTCACCGTGTGCGTGTTCATCCCGTTCATGATCCTGTTCATGGGCGAGAAGTGGCGCTGGGACTACCTCTGGGCGCTCCTATGCATGGTCGGCGCGGTCTATTTCGTCAACCGCGCGCGGCTCTGACAGACACCCCCTGCTACTCCTCTCCGCGCGATACGGAGAGGAAGTCTGCAATCACCTCGGTGAACGCGGCCCTGTCGGGAGATTCCATCATCACGCTCTTTCCGAGCGCACCGGGAACAGAGATTGAATCGGAGCCCGAGAACAGCGCCCATGCGTCGAGTCCGCGCAGAAGGCTCTCGGACTGCCCCAGGAGGTGATGGCTGTGGGGGAGTCCGTCCAGAGCGCCGCAGTCGGCGAGCGCGCGGCACACGAGCTCCTGGTCGCTCTCCTTCATCTTCTTCGCCTTTACGGCGTACGCGCAGTCGATGCAGATGGCGATCGCGACGGCGTACCCGTGCGGAAGCTTGTAGCCGCTCATCGCCTCGAGCCTCGCCGCGCACCAGAGCGCGAACGTGGGATACGGCTTTCCGGCGCGGGACGCGGCGCATTCCGCAACCGTCTCCTTCAGCGCGTCGTAGTCACGCGAGCGTATCGCCTCCGCACGCTTCGCGAGCTTCTTCATGAGCGGACCGTCGCAGACGGCTGCGTACCTCACGGCCTCGCCGAAGCCTGCACGCCACACGCCGTCAAGGACGGTCTTGGCAAAGAGAGGGTCAATCACCACTGCCGCGGGCTCACTGCGGATGCGGAACGCGTCCTTGACGGCTACCGTGTCCACCGCCGCGTACTCCGCGAAGGCGGCGTCGAGCATCGACGCGACCGTTGTCGGCATGCGGAGCACCTTGATTCCTCCGCGCACCTGCGCGGCGGCGTATCCCGCAACGTCGAGGACCGTTCCGCCGCCGAGCGCTATGACGACGTCGTTGACGCCGAGCTTCGCGTCGACAAGCGAATTGGCCACGAGCATCGCGCTCTGGAAGTTGTCCGTCTTCACCTTCTCGCCGCCCGAGATCACCACGGGGCTCGCCGCGAGCTGGACTGCATTGTCCTGGAAGAACTTCCCCATCTTGCGTCCGAGCCCCTCGGTGCGCTGCACGACGTTCGCGTCCGCGACTACGGCGACGCGCGGGGACTCCGACCCCGCGACGGCCTTCAGCGTCTCCGCGAGCTGCGCGCCGCCCTCGGCGAACGCGTCCTCTACGATCTTGACCGGATATTTTGCCTCAGTGCTTTTTCTTGCCATGTTCCAACAGTTCCTGCGCGTGTTTCCTCGTCACGCTCGTGAGCTTTTCGCCGCCGAGCATGCGGGCGATTTCCGAAACCCGGTCTTCGCCCTCTACAACTGAAATCCTCGTCCTCGTGCGTCCGCCTGAGACGCCCTTGGACACCACGAAATGCCTGTCGCCGTACACCGCGCTCTGCGGAAGGTGCGTTATCGCCAGCACCTGGTGCGTCGCCGCGACCGCGCGCATCTTCTCCCCGACGGCCCTTCCGACCTCGCCGCCTATGTTCGCGTCTATCTCGTCGAAGACGAGCACCTCGGTCTCGTCGTGCGAGGCGAGCACCGTCTTCAGCGCCAGCATCACGCGGGCGATCTCGCCCGAGCTCGCGATCGCGGCGAGCGGACGCGCCGTCTCGCCGGGGTTCGGCTCGAACATGTACGCGACCGAGTCGCATCCATGCACCGACATCTCCGCCGGCTCCACCGCGACGCCGAACTTCGCCTGCAGGAAGCCTAGGTCGCGGAGCTCCTTCGTCACCGACTTGGCAAGCTTCTCCGCCGCCGCGCTGCGGCGCTTCGTGAGATCCGCGCCCGCCTTCCGCGCCTCGCGCTCCGCCGCGGCAAGTCTGCCGCGCAGCTCCTCCAAGCGCTCGTCGCGATGCTCGAGGTCGTCGAGCTTCGCGCGCTTCTCCGCAAGCGCCACCACAGGGTCGCCGTACTTGCGCCTCATGCGGTTCACGACCGACAGCCTGCGGTCAAGCTCCTCGAATGCGGCGGGGTCGGCGTCAATGCGGCTCACCGCGTCCGCAACGCTGCGCGAAAGCTCGTCGATCCTCACCGAAATCTCCTCCGCCTCCGCGGCCCATTCCTTAGCCGCCGGGAAATGGCGCGCGACGGACGCGAACATGGGGCCGAGCTTGGCGAGTATCGCCTCCGCGCCGTCGTCCCCTCCAAGCGCCTCGGTGATCGCGTTCGCGCCGTCCACGATCTCCGCGGCGTGCGCCGCGGCGGCGTGACGCTCCGCGATGTCGTCGTCTTCGGACGTGACGTTCGCCTCCTCGAGCTCGCCCACCTGGAACTTCAGAAGATCGATCTCGTCCGCGACAGGAGTGCCGCCCTCGAGCGCCGCGATCTCGTCCGCAACCGCGCGCCACTCGCCGTAGGCCTTCTCGTACTTCGCGCGCGACACGCCGCCGAAGCGGTCGAGCACATCGCGCTGGAAGCCTTCGTCGAGGATGTTCTGGTTCGCGCGCGGACCGTGAATGTCGACGAGCCTGCGGCCGAGTTCCTTGAGTTCCGCAACCGCCACGCTCTCGTCGTCGACCCACGCGCGGGAGCGCCCCTCGGCCGTGACGGTACGGCGCACGGTGCGCCCGTCAAACTCCGCCTCAACCTCGGCCTCCTTCGCTCCGTCGCGGACAACAGAGGAATCGGCGCGCCCACCGAGCACAAGCTCAAGCGCACCCATGAGCACGGACTTCCCCGCACCCGTCTCGCCGGTTATCACATTTAGCCCGGGGCCGAACTCCACTTCCGCCCTCTCGACTATGGCAAGGTTAGAAACTGTAAGTCGCCGCAACATCCCGTAAACAGATGGTGGAGCGGGCGATGGGAATCGAACCCACGTAAGAAGCTTGGGAAGCTCCTATTCTGCCATTGAATTACGCCCGCAGAAAAAAATCAAACTTGGCGGAGAGAGAGGGATTCGAACCCCCGATACCCTTGCGGGTATGCATGATTTCGAGTCATGTGCATTCAACCAGGCTCTGCCATCTCTCCAGCAACGGTTGTATATGATATCAAATGTGACGCGGCGTGTCAATGCCCAGCAGGCCAAGTCCTGCAGAAAGCACCTTTCCGAAGAGAACGCACAGCCTCAGACGCGCCGCGCGCACCTCCGGCTCGCTCTTGAGGATCGGCGAACTCTGGTAGAACGTCGAGTAGAGCTGCGCCGTCTGGAACAGGTAGTCCGCGAGCACGCTCGGCTTATACGCCTCCGCCGCGCGCACCACTGCGCCGGGGAACTCGAGCAACTGGAGAGCCAGCCGCTTCTCGGAAGAAGTTGAGACGGCGAAGCCGACATCCTTGGGCAGGGGCGAGGTCCCGTCCGTTCCGCCCGCCTTCTCGACGAGCGAGCACACGCGCGCGTAGGCGTACTGCAGGTACGGACCCGAGTTGCCCTCGAGAGCGAGTGCCTTGTCCCAGCTGAAGTCGATGTCGGTGATCGGATCGTGCGAGAGGTCGGAGTACTTCACCGCGCCATAGCCGATCGCCTCGGCGAGCTTGACGTCTTCTTCCGTAGGCTGGGGCGCGGGCGCGCCTTCCGTTCCCCGACGCGACATGACGATCGCGAGAGAGCGCTTCACGGCCTCGGCGAGGAGCTCGTCGAGCTTGATGAGGTTACCCTCGCGCGTCGAGATCGCCTTGCCCTGGTAGGACATGAGGCCGAAAGGAACATGCACGAGCTTCGTCGTGTAGCCCATCTTCGCGGCGATGGAGAACCACTGCTTGAAATGGAGCTGCTGGCGCGCGTCGGTGACGTATATGATGCGCTCGGGGTTGTACTCCTCGACGCGCGTCTTGACGCACGCGAGGTCGCTCGTCGTGTAGTTGTAGCCGCCGTCGGACTTCCTCACGATCGCGACGCCGAGCTTCTCGGACTCGAGGTTGACGACAAGCGCCCCTTCGCTTTCGACGGCGAGCCCCATCTCCTGGAGCTTCTTGACGACGCCCGGCATCGTGTCGTTGTAGTACGACTCGCCGCGGTACGTGTCGAACTTCACGCCCAGCTTCGCGTACATGCGGTCGAACTCGCCGATGGAGATGTCGATGAAGCGCTTCCAGAGCGCGAGGTTCTCCTTGTCGCCCTGCTGCAGCTTCACGAGCTCCTGCTTGCACGACTCCTTCCAGAGCCCGTCCTCCTCCTTCGCCTTCGCGGCGGAGAGGACATAGCACTTCTCGAGATTCGCGACGGTGAGGTTGTCGCGCTCCTCCTGCGTGAGGAGCTCGCGGTAGCCCTTGATGAGGATTCCGAACTGCGTGCCCCAGTCGCCGAGATGGTTGTCCGCGACAACGCGGTAGCCGAGCGAGCGGAAGATGCGGTCGATCGCGCTGCCGATGACGGTCGAGCGGATGTGCCCGATGTGCATCTGCTTCGCGGCGTTGGGCGAAGAGTAGTCGATGACCACGCACTTGCCCGCGCCGGACTGCGGAATGCCGCACCTGTCGGCCGCATTGAGGTCCGCAAGGCGGGACGCGAGCCAGGCGGAGGAGACCGTGAGGTTGAGGAACCCAGGTCCCGCGATCTCCACCTTCTCGAAGACGTCGTTGCCCTTCAGCGCATCGGCGACCCGCGCGCCGACCTCGCGCGGATTCGCCTTCGCCTTCTTGGCGAACTTCAGCGCGTCGTTGCACTGGTAGTCGCCGAATTTCGGATCGGTCGCGGGCACGACCCTAACGCCCCCGAAGTCTTCCCCGGGATAGGCCTTCTCGAAGGCCGCCTTGACAATTTCGCTCAGTTCCATAGTCGCGATATTATACCAAAAATCGGGGCGCTACAGCAGGTTGCGCTGGATCTTGCCGGAGATCGTCTTCGGCAGCTCGTCGCGGAACACCACGATGCGCGGATACTTGTAGGGAGCGGTGTGCTCCTTGACGTAGCGCTGCACCTCCTCCTTGAGCGTATCCGTCCCGGCGACGCCCTTGACGAGGACGATGGACGCCTTCACGACCTGCCCGCGTATCGGATCCGGCGCGGCCGAGACGCCGCACTCGAGGACGAACGGCAGCTCCATGATGACGTTCTCGATCTCGGCGGGGCCGATGCGGTAGCCGGACGACTTGATGACGTCGTCAGCGCGCCCGACGTAGTGGTAGTATCCGTTCTCGTCCTTCCACGCGAGGTCGCCCGTGTGGTAGAACCCGCCGCGCCACACCTCGTCCGTCTTCTCCGGGTCCTTGTAGTAGCCGAGGAAGATGCCGGGGTGCGGATTCGCCCTGTCCGTCCTGACGACGATCTCTCCGTTCTCGCCGGGCGGGACGCTGTTGCCCTCGTGGTCGACGAGATCCACGCCGTAGTCCGGCACGGGCTTGCCCATCGAGCCGGGCTCGAGTTCGTCGCCGAGCAGGTTCGCGAGCGAAAGCGTCGTCTCGGTCTGGCCGAAGCCCTCGGCTATCTCGAGTCCCGTCGCGCGCTCGAACTGCGTCCACACCTCGGGGTTCAGCGCCTCGCCCGCGGTCGTCGCGTGGCGGACGGACGTGAAGTCGTACTTCGAGATGTCCTGCTTGATGAGCATGCGGTATATCGTCGGCGGAGCGCAGAACGTCGTGATGTTGTACTTCTCGAACATCGGCAGCACCTTCTCGGCGTCGAAGCGCTCGAAGTCGTACGTGAAGACCGCGCCCTCGCACAGCCACTGTCCGTAGAACTTGCCCCAGAGCGCCTTGCCCCATCCGGTCTCGGATATCGTGAAGTGAAGTCCGTCGCGCTCGACCAAGTGCCAGTACTTCGCGGTGACGTAGTGTCCGAGCGCGTACTTGCAGCTGT
Organism: Kiritimatiellia bacterium; assembly: GCA_016296065.1. Taxonomy (GTDB): domain Bacteria; phylum Verrucomicrobiota; class Kiritimatiellia; order RFP12; family UBA1067; genus UBA1067. Next base: position 41,771 of record JAEDKA010000024.1, on the reverse strand, counting down.
GGAGCGCCATCTTCGGATACCCCGTAGTGCCGCTCGTGAAGAACATGAGCATCGGGTCGTTGCCGTGCGGCGAGTCCACGGTGCGCTCGAAGACGTCAGAGAACGCCGGAACCTCCGCGTTGAAGTCGTGCCAGCCATCGCGCCTGCCGTAGACAAGCACCTTCTGGAGGTGCGCGCCGATCTCCTTCTCCGCGGCATCAGCCTCGATCGCGACGTCTCCGTCTCCCGTGCAGAATATCGCCTTGACGTCGCCCGCCTTGAAGCGGTATGTGAGGTCGTGCACCTTCAGCTGGCTCGTCGCCGGAATCGCCACCGCGCCGAGCTTGTGGCACGCGAGCATCGTCGGCCAGAACTGGAAGTGGCGCTTCAGTATGAGCATCACCTTGTCGCCCTTGCCGATCCCGAGCGACTTCATGTAGTTCGCGACGCGGTTGGACTGCTCCATCATGTCCTTGAACGTGAAGCGCCTCTCGCGCATATGCGCCGAGACGTGCAGCATCGCAAGGCGGTTGGGGTCCTTCTTCGCGATCTCGTCAACTATGTCGAACGCGAAGTTGAACTCGTCCTCATGCTCGAAGCGGACGTGCTCGAGCTTGCCCTCTCCGTCCTCCTCGCACTTGACGAACTTCTCAGCGAGAAGCGGCTCGTTCGGCTTGCGGCGGCGCATCCTGACCATCGGAAGCGACTGCTCCTCCGTGTCGCCGGCCATGATCATCGCGATAAACTCGCACTTCTTCCCGCCGACGGCGATCATTCCGTGCGGAGTCGACGAATTGTAGAATATCGAGTCGCCGGCGTTCAGCGTCTCCTCGTGGTCGCCAACCTTCACGCGCATCGAGCCGGACACGACGTAGTCAAACTCCTGGCCCGCGTGCGTAGTCGTGTGGATCGGCATCTTCTGCTGGCGCTCGTCGTAGTCGTATGTCACGAAGTACGGAGTCGCGAGGCGGCTCTTGAACATCGCAGCCATGTTGCGGATGAGGATTCCCTGCTCGTTCACCGTCACCGGACCCTGCCCCGCTCGGTTGACCTGGAAGTGCGAGAGCTTGGCGGTGTGCCCCTCGAGCAGCGCCGTGATGTCGATGCCGAACGCAAGCGCGCACTTGTGGAGGAACGTGAACGGCGGATCCATCGTCCCCGCCTCGATCGCCACGTAGTCCCTCTCGTTGACGTCCGTAAGCCTGGCCATCTCGGCGGTCGTCTTGCCGCCTATCTCGCGCAGCTCCTTGATGCGCGACGCCATCTCCCTCAACTCGTTCATCTTCCTGACTCCGTTGTCTTTCTTTGTTTTGTTTTTTTCTGTAAATGCAGAAAGCGGACCGCCTTTCTGACGATCCGCTTTTATGGTGCATTTGGTTTCAAACTGACCGGAAAGATTAGCCGACAGCCTTACCAGCGGATCCGCACCCGCTAATAATAATGCTAATTCGAATAATCTTCTGGTTGTTCATTGGCGCATATTATATCATATTTTTTCACCGCTGTGTCGTATCCACCTGGTACGGATTTCATCTCACGACGAAATTTACCATCCTCTTCGGCACCGCGACGACCTTGACGATCGTCTTCCCCTCGAGGAACTTGGCGACGTCGGCGTTCGCCTTCGCGGCCGCCTCCATCTCCGCGGGAGTCGCCGCGACGGGAACCATTACGCGTCCGCGCAGCTTGCCCATCACCTGCACCGGAATCTCGATCTCGTCCTCGACGAGCGCCGAGGGGTCGAACTTCGGCCACGGCTCGTACGCAAGCGTCTTGTCGTGCCCGAGGAACTGCCAGAGCTCCTCGCCGAGGTGCGGCGCGAACGGGGAAAGGCAGAGGACAAAGGTCTCAAGGAACGGACGGGGAAGACCAGTCTCCCCCGCACCCTCACGAGAGGAACCGGCGTCTTTGGCGTAACCTTCCGCCTCGTTCACGAACACCATCATCGCGGAGATCGCGGTGTTGAAGTTCATCGTCTCGAGGTCTTCGCCAACCTTCTTGACCATCGCGGCAAGGCTCTTCGCCTCGGCCTTGGTCATCGCACGATCGACGACAGGCGTTTCGGTGACGAGGCGGTTTGCGCGCTTGAGGAAGCGGAACACACCCTCGACGCCCTTCGTGGACCAGGGCTTGACGGCCTGGAGCGGACCCATGAACATCTCGTAGAGACGGAGCGAATCAGCGCCGTAGTCGCGAATCACGTCGTCGGGATTGACCACGTTCTTGAGCGACTTCGACATCTTCGCGGGGAACTCCGTGAGCTCCTCCATCTCGCCGCCCTCTTCCGCGCCCCATGGCTTGCCGTCGCGCCATTCGATCTTGTCCATCGGCACAAGCACTCCGCGCTTCGTCTTGTACGCCATGCCGAGAATCATTCCCTGGTTGACGAGACGCTGGAAAGGCTCCGGCGTGGGAACATACCCGAGGTCGAAGAGGACCTTGTGCCAGAAGCGCGCGTAGAGGAGGTGCAGAACCGCATGCTCCGCGCCGCCGACGTAGAGATCGACGGGAAGCCACTTCTTGAGAAGCTCGGGATCGGCAAAGCACTTGTCGTTCGTGGGATCGATGTAGCGGAGGTAGTACCAGCAGCTTCCCGCCCACTGCGGCATCGTGTTCGTCTCGCGAACGCCCTTCTTGCCGGTCTTGGGATCGACGACGTTGACCCAGTCCGTCGCCTTCGCGAGCGGAGGCTCGCCCGTGCCCGTCGGTTTGTAGTCCGCAAGCTCTGGGAGCGTGAGCGGAAGGTCCTCCTCGGGAACAAGGCTCTGCGTGCCGTCCTCCCAGTGGATAACCGGGAACGGCTCGCCCCAGTAGCGCTGGCGCGAGAAGAGCCAGTCGCGGAGCTTGTACTGCGTCTTCGCCTTGCCGACGCCCTTTTCCTCGAGCCACTTGATCATCGCAGGCCTCGCCGCCTCGACGGAAAGCCCGTTGAGGAAGCCGGAGTTCACCATCACTCCCGTCGCGATGTCGGTGAACGCCTCGCTACCGGTGTAGGGAACGCGAGAACTCAACTCCGAATTATCCGAAGCCTTCGCTCCGGCATCTACAGAAGGCGCAGCGTTAGCGGAGCCATCGGACTTTTCGGAGTTAGCTTTTCCGACCGGCGCCACGACCTGGTAGATCGGGAGATTGAACACCTTCGCGAAGTCGAAGTCGCGCTCATCGTGCGCGGGAACGGCCATGATCGCGCCCGTTCCGTAGCTCGCGAGAACGTAGTCTGAGATGAAGATCGGCAGCTTGTCGCCGTTGACGGGATTAACGCCCACGACGCCGTCGAGCCTCACGCCCGTCTTCTCCTTGTTGAGCTCGGTGCGCTCGAGATCGCTCTTCGAGGCGGCCTTCTTCTGGTAGGCCTTCACCTCATCGGCGTTCTTGAGCGTGCCGTCCTCAAGCCACTTCGCGACGAGCGCGTGCTCGGGCGAAAGCACCATGTACGTCGCGCCGAAAAGCGTGTCGCAGCGGGTGGTGTAAACAGTAATCTTCTCGGCGGCGCAAGCGCTGCCTGTAAGGACACCGAAGTCCACCAGCGCGCCGGTCGACTTGCCGATCCAGTTGCGCTGCATCTCCTTGATGCCCTCGGGCCAGTCGAGCGTGTCGAGGTCATTGAGGAGGCGCTCTGCGTACTCGGTGATCTTGAGCATCCACTGGCGCATCGGACGGCGGATGACGGGATGGTTCCCGCGCTCGCTCCTGCCGTCGATGACTTCCTCGTTCGCGAGGACCGTTCCGAGCGCGGGGCACCAGTTGACCGGCACTTCCGCGACGTAGGCGAGCCCCTTCTTGTAGAGCTGTTCGAAGATCCACTGCGTCCAGCGGTAGTACTTGGGGTCGGTCGTGTTGACCTCGCGGTCCCAGTCGTAGGAGAAGCCGAGCGCGCGGATCTGCTCGCGGAAGCGGTCGACGTTCTTCTTCGTGGTGATCGCAGGGTGCGTGCCGGTCTCGACGGCGTACTGCTCGGCGGGAAGACCGAAGGCGTCCCAACCCATCGGATGCAGCACGTTGAAGCCCTTCATGCGCTTGTAGCGGCAGAGGATGTCCGTCGCCGTGTATCCCTCTGGGTGCCCGACGTGAAGTCCCGCCCCCGACGGATACGGGAACATGTCGAGGCAGTAGAACTTGGGACGATCATCCTTGGCCTGGGGTGCGGAGCCGCCCGAGGCCCCGTCCGTCGTCTTGAACGTCTTGTTCTCCAGCCAGTACTTCTGCCACTTCTTCTCGATGGCAGAGAAATTGTATTCGCTCATTGCTGCTTCTGATCTTCGGCGTGCGCGGCGATCGCTTTCTGAATAAGCCCCGACACGTCGTTGGTCGCCGCAGCGACGCCGGCTTTTACGGCGTAGTAGATAGCCTTGTGGGAAGAGCTGCCATGCCCGATGATGACCGCCCCCGGGACGCCGAGAAGCGGCGCTCCGCCGTAGATCTCGGGGTCGAGCTGGTTCTTGAGCGAGCGGAACGCGCCGCGCAGGAGTATCGCGCCGAGGAAGCGCAGAGGCCCCTTGAAGCACTCCTTCTTGAGCCAGTAGACAATCGCCTTGGCGATGGACTCGGTCGTCTTGAGGACGACGTTTCCGACGAAGCCGTCGCAGACGGCGACGTCGATGTGACCCTTGTAGAGGTCCTTGCCCTCGATGTTGCCGACGAAGTTGATGTCCTTCACCCCCTTGAGGAGCGGGAACGTCGCCTTCGTCATCTCGTTGCCCTTGCAGTCCTCCGTGCCGATGGACACGAGACCGACCGCGGGCACCCCGCGCTTCAGCACCGCCTTCGAGTAGGCGTTGCCCATGATCGCGAACTGGACGAGCCACTCGGGGTGGCAGTCCATGTTCGCGCCCGCGTCGAGGACGAGGAGCGGACGCTTCGGGTTCCTGTTCGGCATCACCGTGGCGATCGCCGGACGCTTCACGCCCGGAATGCGCCCGAGCGTGAGAATCGCGCTCGTCGCGACAGCGCCGGAGTTGCCGGCGGATACAAAAGCATCCGCACGCCCCTCCTTGACGAGGCGCATGGCCACGTTGATGGAGCAGTCCTTCTTCTTCTTGACGGCGTCGACAGGCGATTCGTCCATCTCCGCCACGTCGGGCGCATGGACGATCTCGAGAAGACCGCGCTCGATTGCAGTCTGGGCGGACTTCTTGAGGTCCTTCTCCAGTTTGCCGAGCTCCTCCTGGATGGGAGCAAGCTGCCCCACCAGGAGAATCTTCACGTTAGGTATGCCGACAGCGGCCTCAACCGCGCCGACGACTATTTCGCCGGGGGCATAGTCGCCCCCCATCGCGTCAAGGGCAATCCGCGTCATATGCGGAAATCTCCCGAAAGCGAATTACTCAGCCGCCGCAACGACCTTGCGGCCCTTGTACGTTCCGCACTTGGGGCACGCGCGGTGCGAACGGACCGCCGCGCCACACGCGGGGCAGGTGCCGACCTGGGCGAGGATGGGCTTCTCGAGGGAAGCGACACGTTCGCGTTTGCGGCGCTTGGACACACGGTTCTTAGGACTTGCCATTTTCTTTTTCTCCTTTGTTTAAGCTGTCGAGCACGTTCCATCTATCGTCGGACGGCATCGTCTCCGTCTGTTCGATCCCCGGGCAGGTCTCGTCGCAGACCGGGTAAGTAGGTAGGGCGAGTATTATACTCTCTCTTATCTCTTCCGTCAAATCGACCTCGGGCGATTTCTCAGGAATCTCGAAGGAGGCCGTGAAGTCGCCTACCTTCACGGTGTCGTCAAAGTCCTTCCCGCACCGGCTGCAGACCAGGTCGAAGTCCTGCTCAAGCGTGCCGCGCACGAGAAGTTCCGTTCCGAACACCTGGAGAGTGAGACTATAGCGCACCCCGCCGAACGCCTTCACGTACGGTTCGTCAAGGTCCACGCACTCGACTTCGCCCTCGATGGTCTCGCCATCGGGGTCGATTCGCGACGTGTCTATGGTCAATTTCGCCTCCATGACCTATAATTATACCAAAAATTCGCCGGTCTGTGTGCGACAGACGGCACTAAGTAGCGGAAATCACACCGCGCGCGGCAAATGCGCCGCGGTTTCAGCCGACGGCAACCTGCGGATCGAGGGGCCTGACGCGAATCGCCTTCCGCTCGGCGGGGCAGTAGTTTTCGCACCTTCCGCAGCCGACGCACTTCGACGCGTCCACCTTCGGATGCGCCACCTGTCCCTCCTCGTCCGAAACAAGCGCTATCGCATCCGTCGGACACCTCTCGCTGCACAGCGTGCACGTATCGCCCTTCGTCGTCCGGCAGTTCTCCCGCGACCACTCGGCGAGTCCGATCTTCACGACCTCCCCCGTCCGCCTGACGAGCGCCTTCGCGGGACATACCTCGGCGCAGCGCGAGCACTCCGGGTCGCACGCGCCCTTGGTGAAGTCGAGCTTCGGCAGCAGCTCGAACGGCCCCAGAAAATTGTTCCCGTAATCGCCGAAGTCTGCCGCGACGATCACCTTCGACGGACAGGACGACATGCAGAGTCCGCACGCCGTGCAGGACCACTTGAGGCGCTTGAGCGAAATCGCGCCCGGCGGCATGACGGCGCGAACAGGGCCGTTGCGGCTCGTAAACGAATAGCCCGCTGTGAAGCCGATCATCGTTCCGGCGAAGCTGGTCAGAAAGTTGCGCCGTGTCGTGCTCATAGGCTGATCGCCTCCTTTCTGCACACGCCCAGGCAGTCGAAGCAGCGAACGCACCGTGAGTTGTTGACCGTTTTCGCTTTTGCGTCGATCGCACCCGCCTTGCAGCCGCGCTCGCAGATTCCGCACGAGACGCACTTCGCCGCGTCGATCCTGATCTTCAGCAAGGGACGGCACGACGCGACCCGCAAACAAAGGCCGACGGGGCAGAGATTGTTGCAGAACCAGCGGCCACGCCAGAGCGCTGACGCGATGATCGCGACGAGCGTCGCGACGGATAGGGCCAGCGTCATAACGGCGGGCCGGGCGATGTCCACCGCCATCAGCCAGTACTTCTCGTGCACGTCGCTCCACTCGGCGCCTCGGTTAACGATCCATTGGAATGCGGGACGCAGGATGTTTGTCGCGATGCGTCCGTAGTGGGAGTAGGGGTCGCAGAACGCTAGAACCGACGCCGAAACAACAGCGCCAATGACAAGATTGCCGAAGCAGCCAATGAGAAGCCAGGTCGGGGAAACGTCCCTGAAGCTGCGCTTCGTGAACAGCCGGCGGATTCGGATCGCGACGTCCTGGAGAACGCCGAAGGGGCACACCGTCGAGCAGTAGATGCGTCCGAAAAGCGCCGTTACGACTAGAATCGCCGCCACAACCGCGAAGTTAAGCGCAAGGAGCGCGGGGAGGAACTGCATCTTCGCCGCCCAAGAGAAGTCCGGCGACGAGTCGAGGCAGAGCGTCTCCGCGACGACCGGCGCGAGAAACGCGGCGTTCACCGAGAGGAAGCACGCTATCGCGGCCGCGACGCGGAGGTATTTCGGAAGGCGTCTCACGTGCGGCCCTTGCGGATTGCCTCGACCATCGCATTGATCTTGCGGAACTCCTCGCTCACCTTGATGTGCTGCGGACACTTCGGGTGGCACTTGTCGCAGGAGGTGCAGTGCGAGGCGTCCGCCTTCGCGCCTACCTTGTTGCGATAGAGAACGAGGAACTTCTTGCGGTCCGCCGCGGACATGCCCTTTCCGTCCCCGTTCGGTCCAAGCAGTCCGTCGGTGCGGCACGCGTTGATGAGTCCGAACACGCCCGGTATGTCCACTCCGTGCGGACACGGCGCGCAGTACGCGCAGCCGGTGCACGGCAGGAGGTTCGCGCCCTTGTACTTCTCGCAGATCGCGTGGTACGACGCGACGTCCGCCTCCGTAAGCGGCTGGAAGTCGCGATAGGTATTGCAGTTGTCGACAACGTCGGCAAGCTTCGCCATCCCCGAGATCGCGACGGCGACGTTGGGCTGGGACGAGACCCACCTAAGCGCCCATCCCGCCGGGGTGAGGTCGGGCTTGAGCTCCGCGAGCGCCTTGCGCGCCGCGACGTTGAGGTTCGCGAGGCGCCCCGCGTGGAGCGGCTCCATGACGACGATCGGGAGCCCCGTCGGCTTCGTCATCTCGTAGAACTCGCGCCCTACTCCGTTCGCGCTCATCTGGAGCATCACGACCTCCCATCCGGCCGAGTCCTTCGCGTCGAGATAGCGCCTGAGGTCGTCCTTCCCGCCGTGGAAGGAGAAGCCGAGGCGGCGAATCCTGCCCGCGTCGCGCTCCTTCTTCAGGTAGTCGAGAACACCGCCCTTGATGTAGAACTCCTCGTAGCGGCGGTAGTCGCCGATGGCATGGAGAAGATAGATGTCGAAGTACTTCGTGCGGCAGGCGTCGAGCTGCGTCTGGAACTTGCGCTTCGCGTCCTCAAGGCCCGTCGCGCCGTGTCCGCCAGGCATCTTGTTGACGATGCATATCTTCTCGCGGTCGTACTTCTCCAGGACCTTTCCGGTGTAGTACTGCGACTTTCCGCCGATGTACATCCACGCCGTGTCGAAGTAGTTGACGCCGTGCCTGAACGCGTAGTCCACGAGTTTGTCGGCAAGCTCCTCGTCGATAACGTCGCGGCCCTTCTGCGGAAGGCGCATCATGCCGAAGCCGAGGCGCGACAGCTGACGGCCGTAGAAGTCGACCGTCGAGACCTGGAACGGATCGGGGTCCGCCGCATCGGCGGCTAGCGCGTCCAGCAGCGCGAAGCGCGAAAGCGCGCATCCGCACCCGCAGGCTAGCCCGCCCTTGGCGATTAGATCAAGCAGCGAACGTCTAGTGATGTTGTCCATGTCACACTCTCCTTGATTTGTCTCATTTTACACGACGCAGCGATCTGCGCCCAGGCGGACTTCCCCAGTCCGTCTCATATTATACCATAAAAACCGCCCGCCCGTAGACACCGTGCCGTCAATGCGACTTCAATCATCTCGCCTTGTAACCATTTGACCCGCCGCGGGTATACATGGTAAAATAGATCTGAAAATAGCGAATGGAGACTCTGACGCCTCCATCGCAGTCTGGAGGCAGAAATGAAGATCAACGCAATTGTTGCATGCAGTCTTGCGGCATCGCTTGTGATAACGGCCCGTGCGGGAGGCATCCGCATCGCGGACGAGTGCATATGGCGTCCTAATGGCGCCGCGTCGCCCCTTCGCTCGGGGGCGAAGTCCGCCCTACTCAAGTCCGTGCAGCGCACGTCGACCGCGGACGCGCAGTGGGGGGAATGGGCCATTCAGGCCGCTGAGGCGATAAAGGACCGACTCGGCGTCTCGGCTGCTGCGGACGAACTGAAGGTCCGTTCCGTCACCTTGGACGCAACCGGCTGCGCGCACGTAAGGCTCTCCCAGGTCTACTGCGGAATCGACGTGCGCGCGAAGGAGCTGGCCGTACACTTCCGCCCCGACGGGACGGCCTACCAGGTGAACGGAGCGTTCCTCGCCGGGATATCCGTCAAGACGTCCCCTTCCATTCCGCGCCCCGACGGAGCGTCGCTAGTCGTGTGGGCGCCTTCGGACGCGGCGGACGGAAAGGACGCGCGCCTCGCGTGGCGCGCGCCGGCGGGCGACTGGTGGGCGTATACGGACGCCACCTCCGGAGCGGAGCTCGCACGCGAGCGGCGCATGCGCCGCGCCGCCGCGAAGAGCGGAGAGGAATGGCTTCTGGAGACAATGATGACGCTGGCACCGCAGGCGCGCACGAACGCCCTTCCCTCCGGCGTCGCCTGCACGATCCGCGGCGTCCTGCCTAAGTCGCTCTGGACGAACGACGCGCCGTGCACCGTCGAGGTGCCGGGGATCCGCGGGGACAACGGACGCTTCTATCTCTGCGGGACAAACTCGCACGGACGCTCCTACGCGATCTGGAACATGTCCGGCGTGCGCGACGCCTATGCCGCCCTGCCCGACCGTGCCGCGCCGCTGCCCGACGTGGACGAGGCGGACACGATCGCGAGCTTCGAGTCCGCGGACTGGGGAGACTACCATCCGGAGGCGATCGCCGCGGCGTACAACGTTACGACGGTGATGGACTACTTCGAGGAGTGTTTCGCGCGCGCGACGTACCTCGGCGAAGACGCAACCGACGCGCGCACCTGCGCGTTCGTCTGCATGCCGGAGACGGACGGAGCCGGGCGGGTGCTTGGCGGAGTCGACAACGCCTTCTTCCTCTCCGACCTCGACACAGGCTCGCAATCGCCCGAGCCCGACCACAGCGGCGCGATGTACTTCGGCTACTACGGCGACGGCGTGCGCACGCTGCAGGTCCTCGACATCACGGCGCACGAATTCTCCCACTCCATCGCCGGAAGCACCGCGCAGTTCGTCTACGAAGGCGAAAGCGGCGCGCTGGACGAATCGTTCGCCGACATCTTCGGCGTCGGTTGCGAGATGTTCGCGCAGGAGGAAGGTCCGGAGTATCCCGCGCACGCGACACGGCGCGCGGACTGGTTCATCGGCGAGGACACTGGGGAAGGCAACCCCGTCCGCGACTTCGTAAACCCAGCGTCCGACCTCGTCTCCTCCCGCCAGGCCGCGTCCTACCGGGACTCGCACTGGGCGGACACCTTCGCCGTCTACATCGGTGACAGCGGAGGAGTGCACGACAACTCCGGAATACAGAACAGGTTCTTCTACCTGCTGCAGTCTGAGATCGGCCCGGCCGCCGCGCTGCAGATCGCCTACCTCACCGTGACCGGATACTGCACGCCCGAGACCGGATTCCACGAGGCTGCTCTGCTGTGGAAGGACGCCGCATCACAGCTCGCGGGCGGGAAGGTAAACGGAGTCGACATCCCGGCGAATGCGCCCGAGGCCGTGGAGAGATGCTGGGCGCCGCTGCTCGAAAGGCCCGCGTTCGTTCCGGAAGCGGGGCGAAGGTACGTCGGCATGGTCGAAGATCTCGGCCTCGCGTATGTGACCGTGTCGCTCGGCAAGCCCACGAGCGGCGCGACTCCCGTGACCGTGAAGTTCGAGATCGAAGACATCGTGATCTCCGCCGGCACCTCGCTCAAGAACGGCAGGACGTCCGCAACGTTCAGCTCCGACTACGGGACATTCAGCCTCGACTTTGCGGGAGACAACGTCATCGGATCCTGGACGCTCAGCAGAAAGCTTCTCGGCAACTCCATGCCGAGCCTCACCGTGCGCTTCACCGCGTTCCACCGCGCGCCGAGGTTCTGGCGCGAACTCGAAGACGGCGGAATCCCCGGACACTTCGCCGGAGAGCGCGTGGACATGATCCTTCTCGCGCAGATGGACTTCTGCTTCGGCGACGCGCTTTCGTTCTCCACCCAGTGCCTTCCCGCGGGGCTTTCGATAAACTCGCGCACTGGCGAAATCACTGGAATCGTCCGCGGCGAACAGTCCGGCACGGCGGTGATAACCGTCAAGAGCAAGGAGACCGGATTCTCCGACACGTGCAGCCTCGCCTACGACTTCGCGGCCCAGCCGGAATGGTCCGTCGGCAAATACGCCGCGCATGTCATTGACGACGCGTCGGGAGAGACCGCGGGCGACATCCAGCTTTCGTCCGCCGCGTCCGGCGCGATATCGGGCCGCATAAAAGCGGGCGGGAAGATCTGGAGCTTCACGGCAAGGGGCTTCGAGGCGGAGGAGGAAAGCGACACGTCCCTCGGACTTCGCCTCGCGCGGAATTCCGGAAAGGACGACATAGACACCCTCTTGATATCCGTCTCGGCGGACGGCATAAGAGGCATCGCGACTATTTCCGGCGCGCCGTACTCGTTCTCCGGGAAAGGCGCCGTCGCTCTCTCACTCGACGCGGAAAACATCGCGGAGAACGCATACCTCGTCCAGCCTGGCGTGAAACTCGAGATTCCCGTCGTCGTAGAATCTGACGCACCGTACACCCTCTCCGCGCAGAACCTCCCGCAGGGGCTCTCGCTCGTGAAGCGCGGCGCGTCCTACGTAGTCGCGGGAACGGCGAAGACGCCCGGCGAACGCGCCGGCGGGGCGCATCTCACGGTGAAGACCTACGCGCTCCCAAAGGGGAAGACGTTCGACGTGCACATACTCGTCGACCACTACCGCAGCGAGGCCATCCCGATTGAAGACAGCTATGATTCGCCAGGGACGGGAGTAGCAGGTTCGCTGGAGATCCCAGGCGCCGCGGGGTGCACGGCAAGGGGGCTTCCGTCCGGACTCAAGTTCGACGCGGCGACTGGAACCATAAGCGGAGTCGCGACGAAGAGCGGAGAGTTCCTCGTCACCTTCACGCGCAAGGTCGTCTCCGGAAAAACGACAAAGACCGAGACCGCGACGGCGTTCCTCCATGTAGAGGCCCTTCCGGCATGGGCGGTCGGCACCTTCGACGGCGCGTCGCTCTCGCAGGACGGAGAGACCCTCGCAGGCCTTGCGTCCCTTTCGGTATCCGCCGTCGGCAAGGTCTCCGGCAAGCTCGTCTGCGAAGACGGAACGAAACTGTCCTTCTCGATCCCGTCGCTCGGAGTCGACGGCAACGGACGCTACACGGCGCGCGGCACGGCGAAGTCGGGCAGGAAGTCATGGACCGTCGAGGCCGTCATAGAAAGGCACGACTTCGCGTCCGCCGACGGCGGGACGTGCGGACAGGGAATCGCGTCCGTAGCGGCTACGCCTCAGGGCGCGGAGTCTCCGTCTGCGAACGCGACCGTCGCGCAGAACCTGTGGAGCTCGAAGGAGGCGAAGGTTCCTTCCTTCGCCTCCGTCAAGGGCAGAAAGCTCGTCATGGCGATTCCAGACCTGGAGGGATGCGACCTTTCGCTTTCGATCGCCGCGAACGGGAAGACTACGGTTACGGCGAAGAAAACCGGCACGACGCGGACCGTCGCCTCGGGGTCGGCGCAGCTCGTCCTTCGCAGCTATGTGCCGGGAGAGGGATGGACGTGCGAGCTTCCGCTCGTCCTGCCGAAAGCGGGCATTGCGCAGACACTGGATATCTCGATCGAAGACGCGTACTGACGAAGGCGAAGGGTCAGCAGAGGGACTGCCCGCCGTCTACCGGAACGACGCATCCGCCCGTCGCGCGGGCGGAGAGCAGAAACGAGACGGCGGACGCCACGTCTTCGGGCGTGGGGCGTCCGAACGGCGTCTCCCCCGCCTTCTCGTGCACCTCCGTCGGCGCAAGGACAGGTCCCGGCGCGACGGCGTTGACGCACAGCGTCTCGGCGAACATCGCCGCGGACTTCATCGTGTAGTCGAGAAGAGCGCGCTTCGTGCGGAAGTACGCGCCTTCGCCCTCCGCGCCGCAGAGCACGCGGCAGTCGAGGATGTTCACCACCGCGCCGCGCCCCGTCTCGCGTCCGGCCATCAGCATCGTGAGCTTCTGCGGCGCGACGAGGTTCACCGCCTCGAGCGCCGCGTCGTCTCCGGCAAAGAGCGCCGCGTTGTTGACGAGCGCGTCCGGCGGGTTGCCGCCGAGGAGACGCAGGCACGCGGCGTACAGCTTCGCCGCGCCGAGAGACTCGGAAAGGTCGGCGACGATGTCCGCGCCGGAGTCCGCTCGGTGCGAGCTCGTCAGCACGCGCCAGCCGTCCGCGCGCAGGCGCTCGGCTATTGCGAGCCCTATGCGCGTCGTCCCGCCTGTAACCAGAACGGACCTCAAGACGCCCCCATTCCGAAGAGGCGCAGCGTCTGGCGGAAGTCCGCCGGAAGCGGCGAGTGGACGCTTATCCTCTCGCGCGGGGAAAGCGGATCCGGCAGGGTCAGCGTCGATGCGTGGAGCATCTGCCGCGGTACGCGCATCAGGCGCGGATCGCGCGCGTTCTTGAGTCCGAACACCCTGTCGCCTATTATCGGAAACCTTATCGACGAGAGGTGGCGGCGAATCTGGTTCGTGCGGCCCGTCTCGATGGAGACGCGCAGGAAGCTTGCGTCCGCGGACATCGCCTCGCGCGCTATGCGGGAGAGCGCGGGCTGTCCGTCGAGCGGCGTGTCAACGATCCTATGCGCGAACTTGAAAGGCCCCGCGACGATCGCGTGGTACACCTTGCTGACCTTGTGGGTCTTGAACATCTCTATCGCAGCCTCGAGCGCGGCGTGGCGCTTCGCGAACATGAGGCAACCGGTCGTGTCGCGGTCAAGGCGATGCACGGCTTCGAGCGTGGGTATGTTCTCCTGCTCGCGCAGGATCGACTCGACGCTCTTGGGGTCGTCGCAGCTCACGAGCCCCGCGGGCTTGTCGCACACGAGGTAGTGCTCGTTCTGCCACAGGACCCGCACGTGCCTGCGGGCCGCAGCTGCCCGCGGCTCGCTGTTCGCGACAGGCGCAGACTGCTTCTGCGCGCCCTTGACGACAGACTGAGGAATCTCAACGACATCGCCGGTCTTGAGGGCATAGCGGGCGATCCACACGCACTTGCGGTCGACCCACACGTTGCGTCCGTCGATCATCGCCTTCGCGGTGCGGCGCGAAAGCGCAAACCTGAGCGCGAGAAAATCCTGCAGTATCTTCGGATCCTGCTTGCCGACGGCAAGCGAGGCGAGTCCGGCGGCGTGCTGCGGTGCCCTGCGCATCGGAATCAGACCTTTCTGATGCTGCCGACTACGCCGTGGTTCTTGTGTCCGTGCATGTTGGGCGCGAGAACCACCTCGACCTCCTCCTGGTCCTCATCGCCCTCGGCGACGATGCCAGTCACGGTCGTCTCGCCCGCAAGGGCCTTCCTGAAGTTCTCGGGAAGCGGATCGTCGCCCATGAAGTCGGCAAAGACGTGCTTGCGCGCCTCCTCCTCGTCCTCAAGGCCGAACATCTCGCAGAACGCGGTGTTGCAGTCCCGGATGTTGCCCTCTCCGTCGCACGTGAAGAGCGCGCACTGCGCGATCTGGAACGCGTTGGACTTCGCGCGGAAGATGTTGTTGATGCGGCGGCGGCGCTCGGTGTTTCGCACAGTGAACACGAGGTCGCCGGGGTCCATGAGGTCGATCATGGAGACGGTCACCTCGCAGGCGAACTTCGAGCCGTCCTTGTTGAGTCCGTTCGCGTCGAGGACCATGTGGCGGTCCTGGTCGAGCCCGCGGCGGATGCGCTGGACGATCTCCGGCGCGAGGCCCGGGATGTAGACGGAGATCGGACGGTCTATCACCTCGTCCTGCGTATAGCCGAAGTGCTCCTCGGCACGCGGATTGATCTCGATGATGTGGCCGTTCGGATCCGTAATCACAACAGCGTCGTACATTCCGGCCAGGAACTGGCGGAAAAGCGACTTGCGGTCTTTTGGAACGAATAGCGGCATATTGAGATATATTATAGCAAATCAGACGATGAGCATGCAATCACCATAGCTAAAGAACATGTAGTTCTTCTGGACGGCCATCGCATACGCGCAGAGCACCCTCTCGCGTCCGGCAAGGGCGGATATCATCATCAGGAGGGTAGACTGCGGAAGGTGGAAGTTCGTCAGCATGCAGTCGCAGACCCTGAAGCGGTACGGCGGATAGATGAAGATGTCGCTCGCCCCGGAACCGGGCACGACGACCTTGCCGTCCTTTGCGCCGTCCTGCGCCACCGCCGCGGCGACGGTCTCAAGCGTGCGCACCGTAGTCGAGCCGACGCAGAACACGCGCCCGCCGCGAGCCTTGCACGCGTTCACCGCGTCCGCCGTCTCCGGCGGAACGGTGAACGCCTCGAAGTCCATGTGGTGGTCCTCAATGTTCTCCGCCTTGACGGGGCGGAACGTTCCCGGCCCGACGTGCAGCGTCACCGCGACGCGCTTCACCCCCTTCGCGTCGAGCGCGGCGAAGATCTCCGGCGTGAAGTGGAGCCCCGCCGTCGGCGCGGCGACGGACCCAACCTCGCGCGCGTAGATCGTCTGGTAGCGCTCGCGGTCCTCGCGCTCCTCCTCCGCGGTCCCCTCGCGCTTCACGTAGGGCGGAACGGGAGTGTGCCCGAACTCGTCGAGGAGGTCCATCAGCGGACGCCCGCACGCGAACTCTACCTGCCACATGCCAATCCCCGAAAGCGGCTTGAGAAGCGTCGCCTTGAGCTCGCCGTTCGGACCGAACGACGCGACCTGCCCCTCGCGGCACTTGCGCCCCGAGCCGACGATGACGTTCCAGCGCAGCGAATCCCCTGCCGCGGCCATCGTCGGACGCTCGTCGTCCGAGTCCATCGGCGCCGCGTTGACCATCAGCATCTCGACCGCGCCGTGCGTGTCGGGCCACTCGCCGAGTAGCCTCGCGGGGAACACCTTCGTGTCGTTCACGACGAGGAGGTCGTTCGGCGTGATGTACTCGACTATGTCCGCTATGTGCCGATGCTCTATCACGCCCGTGTCGCGGTGCAGCACCATCATCTTCTCGGTGCCGCGCCTTTCCGCCGGATGCTGCGCCACGAGCCGCGCAGGCAGCGGATACCAAAACTGCCGGGTCTTCATCTGTCCTTCTGTTGTCCTTTTCGGCTATTATATCATAAATCGCCGCGCACTCAGTAGCCGAGCGTCTCATCGACGAGGATGACCTTCGCGGAGAGGCCGGTAGGCTTCCTGTCGAATATGGCCGTCACCTTGCACATGCGCTCCGGCGAGTCGCATCCCGCGCCGCCCACGCAGCGCCCCGTGACGCCGCACGGCGTGCGCCTGCCAAGGCGGCGGGCGTTGGGCGGACACGCGCAGCCGCGGACGCGCTCGATGGCGGCGTCTATCCCGCCGTCCACGATCTTGTTGCGCCCCACGACGTAGACGACGCGCTTCGGACCGTACACCGACGCCGCCACGCGGTTGCCCGTCCCGTCTACGTTGACGATCCTCCCGTCGCGCGTGAGCGCGTTGGCGGAGAGGAGGAACAGGTCGCAGTCCGTCCTGTGGTCGCGTATCTCCCTGCCTGCGTCGAGAATAGCCTGGCGCGCGCCTATCTCCTTGATCGTCTCGCTTCCGCCCCAGCCTACGCTGGCGGCCGACTCGACTTCCTTCATCACGAGCGCGAGCGCCTCCTCCTTCGTGGAGACGGCGACGGCCTCGAATCCGCGCTTCTTCAGCGCCTCTGCGACTTCGTTCAGCATGTATGTGTTCCCTTCCGGCGTGTATTATAGCAAAATCAGAGGACGGCCATCGCGAGCGCGATCACGGGCGGCATCGTTGCGATGCTGAGGAGCGTCGTGCCGCTCACCATCCCGACCGAAAGATCGACGTCGCGTCCGTACTTCGAGGAGAACATCGTCACCATCGCCGCGACAGGCGCGGACGCGGCGACCACGAGCGCAAGGCACATCGTGCGGTCGAGCCACGCCCTCAGAAGCCACAGCGCGCCGACGAACGCAAGCGGAAACGCAACGAGCCTAAGCGCCGCCGCGACGTACGCGCCCCTCGTCACGAGCACGCGCCGGAAATCCGCGCCCGCGAGGTAGAATCCGATGACGAGCATCGCGAGCGGGGTGTTCATTTCGGACATGAGATGCACCGGTGTGCGCACGACCTGCGGAAGCGACACGGACAGGAGAAAGAGCGGCAGTCCGACCGCTATGCCGACCGTGCCGGGGTTGACGAGCATCGGACGCAGCGACGCCGCGTCGAGACGGGCCTCGCCGCGCATCTCGGCGAGCCCCCAGCTCCATATGAGGACGTTGAACACAGCGACGTAGACGATTCCGTAGAAGACCCCTTCCGGACCCAGGATCGCATACTCGAGCGGAACGCCCATGAACCCCGCGTTGGAGAAGACCGTCGCGAGACGCAGCACCGGGCGCGAGCGCGAGCCGCCGCGCGCGGTCAGGAGCGCAAGCGCCACGAGCGCCGCGTGGGCCGCAAAAGCTATGGCGAACGCGGCGCCGAAGCTCCGCAGCATCGCCGGGTCGAACGGACGCTGGAAGACGTCGACTATGAGGCAGGGCGTGACGACGAGGATAAGGACGTTGACTATGCCCTTCACTGCGGGCTCGTCGAGGAGGCGCAGCCGACGGCATAGCGCGCCGACAGCCATCAGGGCGAAAAGCACGCCCACCTGCGTCGCGACCGTCGCGAGATTGTGAAGCGCCGAAGTCATTGGATGGCGGACTTTACGGGGCCGAAGCTGAGACGATGCTCAGGGCACGGACCGAGCTTCGCAAGTGCCGCGATGTGCGAAGGCGTCGGATATCCCTTGTGCTGCGCGAAACCGTATCCGGGATAGAGCCGCTCGAGGCGCAGGCAGTCGGCGTCTCGCGACGTCTTCGCGAGTATCGACGCGGCGGCGATGAGCAGTGACTTCGCGTCGCCCTTCACGACGCTGCGCGCCTGCGGGAGCGTCTTCACGGGAAGTCCGTCCACGAGTATGTGCTCCGCGCCGACCTCGTCGGCCGCGCGGCGCATCGCGAGGTGCGTCGCGTTGAGGATGTTGAGCTCGTCGATCTCCTTCGGACTCGCGCTCGCGACCGCCCATCTGCATCCGGGCGTCGTTTTTATGACCTCAGCGAGGCGCTCGCGCTTCTTCTCGGAAAGTTTCTTGGAGTCGTTGATCTCGCTCCACGCGCCGACGAGAAGCTCTGCGGCGAAGGCGAGCGGAACTGACACCGCCGCGGCGTATACGCCGCCGGCGAGCGGACCTCGCCCCGCCTCGTCGATCCCCATTACGGGGTCTCCGAGCTCGCGCTCAAGTTCTATCGTGACTGCCATCAAATGGTCCTCTAAAACGAAAGCGCGGCGAATGTGCCGCGCTCCCATTTCATTGGAATCGACAAGGCTATCGATTACCAGCGGCTCTCGCGACGGGGACCGCGGTCTCCGCCACCGTATCCGCCACGTCCGCCGCCGAAACCGCCACGTCCGCCGCCGAATCCGCCGCGACGCTCTTCGCGGGGCTTGGGCTGCGACTCGTTCACGCGGAGCGTGCGCCCGTCGAGTTCGTGTCCGTTGAGGGCGTCGATCGCGGCCTGCGCCTGAGCGGCGTCGGGCATCGTGACGAAGCCGAATCCCTTGCTGCGACCGGTCATACGATCGGTCACGACACGTCCAGCGGTAACTTCGCCGTACTGTGCGAACGCCGCCTTTAGACCTTCGTCGGTGGTCGCGTACGCGAGGTTACCAACATAGATTTCCATCTTGATTCTTTCCTTCTTGTGTGCATTGTCCTCACGCGACGGCACCCGCCTTCCACGGTCAGACGCCGATAATTCTACCAATTTTGCAGTTGCATAGTCAATGGCTTTCGTGATGTTTTTTTTGCCCGCTCGGGCGCCGCGAAGTCGGCGCGGGCCCGTCCCTAGAGGACGAGAGCCCCGCCTTTCGCCGTCACCTTTATCTCGGCGCCCGGCATGTACCGCCCCGCGACGATGTTCTTCGCGATGGGATTCTCGAGCTCGCGCTGTATCGCGCGCTTCACCGGGCGCGCGCCGAAGGCCGGGTCGTATCCGTCCTTCGCGAGCTGCGCGACCGCGGCGTCGTCGACCGAGAGGCGGAAGCCCTGGTCCGCAAGCCGCTTCGAGAAGTCCTTCAGCTGGAGCTTCACGATCTCCGCGATCTGCGCCTCACTCAGCGAGTCGAACTCGAGGATCTCGTCGAGGCGGTTCAGGAACTCCGGACGGAAGATGTCCTTGAGCGAGTCCTTCGGCGCGTTCGAGGTCATGATGATGACGGTGTTCTTGAACGACACGGTGCGTCCGTGGCTGTCGGTGAGACGTCCGTCATCGAGAACCTGCAGGAGCATGTTGAAGACGTCCGGATGCGCCTTCTCGATCTCGTCGAGGAGCACGACCGAGAACTGCTTCCTGCGCACGGCCTCGGTGAGCTGCCCGCCCTCGTCGTAGCCGACGTATCCGGGCGGCGCTCCGACGAGGCGCGAGACGGCGAACTTCTCCATGTACTCGGACATGTCGAGCCGCACCATCGCGTTCTCGTCGTCGAAGAGCTCCTGCGCCAGCGCCTTCGCGAGCTCGGTCTTGCCGACTCCGGTTGGGCCGAGGAAGAGGAACGCGCCCACGGGGCGGTTCCGGTTCTTTATCCCGGCGCGCGAGCGGATCACCGCGTCCGCGACGGCTTCGACCGCCTTGTCCTGTCCGATGACGCGCTGATGCAGCACCTCGCCGAGGCGCATCAGCTTCTCGCGCTCGCCCTCGACGAGCTTCGTCACGGGGATTCCGCTCCAGCGCGAAACGACCTCGGCTATCTCGTCCGCCGTCACCTCCTCGCGCAGCAGCGCCGCGCCGGACTTGGACTGCATCTCCTCCTCGTGCTCCTTGAGCCGCTTCTCGAGCGTCGGGATGTCGCCGTACTTGAGCCTCGCCGCCTCGTTGTAGTTGCCTTCCGTCTCAGCGCGCTCGGCGCGAGTGCGGAGATCCTGAAGCTGCGTGCGGACCTTCCGCACCTCCTCGAGCGACGCCTTCTCGCGCTTCCACTGCGCAGTCATCGCGTCGGACTTCTCCTTCAGGCCCTTCAGCTCCGCCTGCAGCTCCTCCAGACGCTTCTTGGACGCATCGTCCTTCTCCTTCTTGAGCGCGATCTCCTCGATTTCGAGGCGGCGCACGTGCCGCGATATCTCGTCCAGCTCCTGCGGACAGGAGTCCATCTCCGTCCTGATGCGCGCGCACGCCTCGTCAAGCAGGTCGATCGCCTTATCGGGGAGGAAGCGGTCCTGGATGTACCGGGACGACAGCACGACGGCGCTCACGAGCGCCTCGTCGCGGATGTGGACGTTGTGGTACTTCTCGAAGCGCTCCTTGATTCCGCGCAGGATGGATATCGCGTCCTCCTCGCTCGGCGCGTCAACCTGCACCGGCTGGAACCGGCGCTCGAGCGCCTTGTCGGACTCCATGTACTTCCTGTACTCGTCGAGCGTGGTCGCGCCGACGCAGTGCAGCTCGCCGCGCGCGAGGAGCGGCTTGAGCATGTTGCCCGCGTCCGAGGAGCCCTCGGTCTTGCCCGCGCCGACGATGGTGTGGATCTCGTCGATGAAGAGGATGATCTTCCCCTCCGACTCCTTGATCTTCTTGAGGACCGCCTTCAATCGCTCCTCAAACTGTCCGCGATACATCGCGCCGGCCATCAGCGCCGTCATGTCGAGCGAAAAGACCGTGCGGTCCTTAAGACCCTCCGGCACGTCGCCCCTCACTATTCGCTGCGCCAGTCCCTCGACTATCGCGGTCTTGCCGACGCCCGGCTCTCCGATGAGGACGGGGTTGTTCTTCGTCTTCCTCGAAAGGATGCGGATGACGTCGCGTATCTCGGTGTCCCGTCCGATGACGGGATCGAGCTTGCCCGACCGCGCGAGGGCGGTCAGGTCCGTGCCGAACTTCTCCAGGCACTTCTCGTTGTCTTCTGCTGGTTCAAAGCTTGCATTCATGGCATTGTACCTCCGCCGACTGCAATGCACGCGCCGTGCCACCGCGCAAAAGACGCGCCTCGTCCGGACGCGGCGCGCAATTTTGTCCCACCTGCGACCTTTTGTCGCTCCCCGCGGACTATTCGCCGCGGAGGTAGCGCGCGGACGCGGCAGCGCACTCGAGCATGTTCGTGGCGCCGAAATGCTCGATCGTAAACCATCCGCCGTAGCCCGCGTCGAGCGCGCGCGAAACAATCTTCGCGATGGGGACAGACCCCGCGCCGACTGCGGAGAATCCGCGTGCGTCGCACTTCGGACGGTCCTTCAGGTGGAAATGCCGCACGCGCGCAAGGAGGGCGAGTCCGTTTTCCGGACGCTCCCCCGGGCTGTTGAAGTTTCCGGTGTCGTAGACGAATCCGACGGACGGCACGGCGTCGAGAAACGCCTTTGTGCGCGCAAGGCCGCACGTCGGGGACTTCTCGTTGTCGAAATCCTCGACCAGCGTCTCCACTCCGTGCGCCGCGGCCATCTCCGCGAAGCGCGCGGTGCGGCGCGTCATGTCGGCGAATAGCGCGGGGGCCTCCTTTTCGGACGGATAGAACCCCGGCACGAGCATGACCTGCCGGCATCCGTTCGAGACCGCGAGCGAGACGAACTCCCCGCACAGGCCCTCGTCGTACCCCTTGTCGAATCCAGGCCAGCCGATGACGCACGAGACTGCGAAGCCCTGCCGCCGCGCCTCGGCGAGGTTCCCGGCGGAGAGCCCGTAAGACACTGCGATCCCGTCCACTCCCATCGCACGCACCTTCGCGGCGGCCTCGGAGAACGGAATCTTCTCCTGGCGCGAAATGTCCTCGATGTGGTTCGAAAATATCGACAGCCGGAGCGGAGGCTCGGGATAACCGGCGGCGCGGCGGAGGAGCCGCGCGGCGACGGGAGTGACGTCCTTCCCGCCGTGGAGCCAGCGTCCGTCGCTCCGCTGGGACGACACGAGCGCGATCGCTCGGTCCGTCGCGCTCGCGCCGTTCGTCGCCCATAGCGTTGCAAATGCGACGGACTCCGCGGAGAGCGCCACCTCGTTCGTCGGCGCGCGCGCGAGCGCGTGGTCCACCTCGTTCTGGACGCTCGGCTCGAGGACGTCTGCGTCGACGAGCGGCTGCGCGACGATCGCCGCCGCGATCAGGAGCGCCGCCGTCATTTCGCCGCCCCCTTCACCGAAAGCCTGACGCCGTCGTCGTCGAGCTCGAATATCCTCATGCGCTCGTTGGGCGAGGAGTTGGGCTGGTGGAACGTTATGCGGAGCTTTCCGTCGACGCCCTTGAAGACCATGCCGTGTCCGCCGTCCTTCCCGAACAGTATCTCGTCCTTCGTCCACGGGCCTGCGATCTTACCCGATTCGGACGAGCGGACGAGAACGCAGTAGCCGTGTCCGGCAACGGAGTTCGACCAGACGAGGTAGAGCCTGCCGCTCTTCTCGGAGCGGTGGAAGAACGGACCGTCCGTCACCTTCCCTGCGCCCTTCATCGCGCTTCGCGCGTCGAGCAGCTTCTTGGGCGGCTCGAGGAAGGACGCGAAACCGGGCGCGAGCGGCGCGTACTCCATCGTCCCGTTGCCCATCTGGCACCACTCGTGGCAGTACACCATGTAGGGCTGCCCGTCCTCGACATAGAGCGTGCCGTCGAGCGTCTGCAGCTCCGCTGGCGGGACGGGTCCGAGCTTCACGGGCTTGAACGGACCAGTCGGCCTGTCGGACGAGAATATCCACGTGCCGCGCGGGACGAGGTTCTTCTCCTCCACGCCCTCGCCCATCGCAGCCATCGGACGCACCCCCTTCTCCTCGGTGATCGTGACGAACATCCAGAACTTCCCGCCGAAGCGGTGCACCTCCGGCGCCCAGATCGCCGTCGGGCGGACGGAATCGGGCAGGACCATCGCCGGCTCCTTCGCCGTCCACGTGACGAGGTCCGCGCTGCGCCTCACCTCCACGCCGCGGCCGCCGGACCAGGGCTTGGACTCGTAGAGGTAGTAGTGCCCTCCGTCGACGAGCACGAACGGATCGCGGATGCGGAAGCCCGACTCGCTCATCGTCTCCCAGCTCCAGCTCTCCGCGCGGCGGAGCGGACGCGACGGACGCACCTCCGGCGCGACGGGTCCGTCGGGACGCCTCTCGCCGTTCACCGTCACGTTCTCGAAGCGCAGGTTCTCGAGCGGGGAGTCGGCGTTGCCGACGAAGCGCAGCGGACGCGCGCTCTTGACGTCGAAGTCGCGGAAGACGACGTCCCTCACTCCGCGTATCTTCACGCCATCCTCGACGACGATCTGCACCGCCGAGCCGCGCAGCGAGCCCGAGTATCCCTCGAAGACGAGGTTCGAGACGCACATGTACCCCTCGTCGTAGGCGCGCACATAGCGGACGGGATAGTCGAAGAAGATTCCGTTCGACCCCGTCGCGCGGATGTTCCTGAACACGGCGTTGCGTATCGTGTCGTCCGACGGGCAGCCGATGCGTATCGTCTGGCACGCGCTGTCGAGGACGCAGTTCGAGACTACGACGTCTTCGCACACCGCGACGTCGCCGAGCTTCTCGCGCATCGCGCGCAGGATGAGGCAGTCGTCTCCAGTCCTGAACGTCGAGTTCCCGACGCGCACGTGCCGGCACGCGTCGAAGTCGATTCCGTCGGAGTTGATCACGCGCTGGTCGTTGTCGATCCGGATTCCGTCGACGAACACGTCCTCGCACAGGCGTATGAGCATCGTCCAACCGGCGGAGTCCTTGAACGTCACGCCCTGAAGCCGCACATCGCGGCAGCGGACGAACTGCACCTCCCTTGGACGCGGCAGTACCGGCTTGGGCCAGTGGCCGCGGAACGACGGGCTCTCGTTGCGCCCGGGGAAGAACTCGGGGCCCCGTCCGTCGACCGTCCCCTCGCCCGTGATCGCGATGTCCTCCTCGTCCCACGCATAGATGAGGACGAGCCCGGACGACTCGGGCCGCACGGCGCAGACGTCCGCGGGGAAGTCGAAGTAGTCCTCGTGCCGCACGCTGCCGCGCAGAACCGCGCCCTTCTCGAGGTGCAGCTCTACGTGGCTCCTCAGGCGCAGCGACTTCGTCTCGTGCACCCCCGCAGGCACCACCACGCGGCCGCCGCCCTTCGCGGCCGCCTCGTCGATGAGCTTCTGGAAGTCGATCCCTCCGTCGGCGCGCGCGGAGAGGAGCGAAAGCGCGGCCGTCGCCGCAAAGATGGACATGATGTTTTTCATGCCCAATATTATACCACAGTCCGTTCAGTACCGCCTGATGCCCTCGAGACGCTGGGGAATGGCAGAGAAATCGACACAAAAGAGCGGCTACGGCAAGAGAACAAGCGAACCGAACGAGGATGGCGTCCACGATTCAAGGCCGCGGCCCCATGCCGCCGCACCGCGCGCCGCGCCGGAATCGGTGTCGGTAAGCCTGAGCGAAAGACCGAGGCGCTGGCCGGGCTGCGGGCGGATTCCTCCCGCGTCACGCCACGGGATGCGGAACTCGTAGCAGGTGTCGCTGCCCTTGCGCACGACGGCAATCTCGTATACGGACGAGTCCTTCGCGAGCTGTCCGCTCGCGAGGCCCGCGGCGTGCGCGGCGGGGCGGTAGACCGTGTGCTTCCCCGAGCCGCTGCCCGGATTCGCCGCTGAGACCCACCACTCGATCGCGGCGCTGTCCGTTCCGGCGAGGCGGTTTGCGGGATGTAGCCCTATCTGCAGCGCGTCGCCCCTAAGCGTGTTCTCGCCCGTCTGCGCTCTGTGGACGTCGTCGCGCACGCGCACCGCCATGTAGAGCGCTTCATCGTCCCACGCGAGCTGCGCGATGCCGGAGAGGTTGTCGGGCGTCCACTTGTAGCCGCCTTCGGACGCGATCTGGTTCGCGCAGAGAAGCGGAATCGGATCGGCGAAGTCCCAGTCGGAGAGGTCGCCGTCGATCTTCCGCGCCTTCGCGGCGCGATGCGCCTCCGTCGCCCAGTCGGTGCCGTCGTGAAGCGTAAGGCGGATGTTGTCGTAGAGCGCAACGCCATTTTCGCCGCGCGCGACGGGTTGCACCTGCACCTTGACGTCGTCCGGCTTCGAGTTGAGCACCTTGACCATGAACTGCCACGCACCGTGCGTATCCTTCGGCGCGGCGAAGACGTCCGGCATGTAGAGGTTGCGCGAGGAGCCGTTGCTGTTGACGAGCGTCGCGTTCGAGCCCGCGTTCATGTTGTCCGTGCGCATCCACGCGGTATAGAGGAGCTTGCGGCCCGGCGACGGATTGTCGGCGCGCTGGAATAGCTGAATCCAGCCCTTGCCGTGGTCAAGCGAAAGAGCGTTTCCGTCCTCGCCCGGACGGGAGCCGTCCAGCTTCACGATCCTACCGCCGCCGTTCCACGACTCCTTCGACCCGCCTTTCGCCTCGAATCCGCCGTTCAAGAGGAGGTTGCCAAGCGTCGCGGGATCGATGACATCAACAGCGAAGTCGGTCTGCGCCATGACGTTCTCCTTGCCGCCTCCGAGCTTCCAGGCGACGCGCGCCACGCCCTTCGCGGGGCCGGAGGGGAACGTCTCGGACGGAAGGTCGAGGATGAAGTGTGCGCTCTCGCCGGGCGCAAGGCTGAACGCCTTGCCCGACTTCCCGCCGGGAACGACCGCGACACCGACTACTCCCTCGACGGGCGTGCGCAGCGGATTGCGCACCGAGACGCGCACCTGTGGCGCGGCGCCTTTCACGAAGCTCACTGAGGGCTTCGGCGTGAGCGGGCCCTGCCCCTCGAGCGTTAGCGTGCAGCGGACGGCGAGAGGCGTAAGCGGCAGCCCCTCGTAGATCAACGGCATCGCGCCGGCCTTTATTGAAATAGTGTCGCCCTTGGCGGCGATGGTTCTCTCGTTGCCCTGGTGGTCGGTACTGACGATGGTGGAGCCGGGAGTCGCGGGGATATTCACCTCGACAGGCGCGGACTTCTCGTCGCCGTTCGCGGAACCGACTACGGCAAGCGCCGTGCCGTCCTTCCGCTCGAACACCATGACGCGAGCGCCGGGTTCGGCATAGTAGGCGCCGACTGGGCGGGCGTTGCCGAGCTTCGCGGACATGACGGCGAGCGTGGCGGCTACGGGGCGCGGCGTATAGTCGTCGAGGAGGTACTTCCAGTTTCCGGCGGGGTTCGCCTCGCCGCCGAAGTAGATTATGCCCTTCACGCCGGCGACGAGCTGCGCCGGCCATACGCGCAGCACGTTGCGCGACTGGAGGACGCTTCTCTCGAGCGCCTCGCGCCCGTCCATTCCCCACACCGATATGCCCGCGGCGGACTCGTCGTTCCAGACGGTCTTGATGCCGCCTGCAGCGGCGTCGGCAATCGCCTCCGCGGCGCTTTCGTACTCGCCGTAGTGGATCGGGAGGATGTCGACGTGCTTGCCGATTCCCGCGCCGAGGACATCGAGACGGAAGTTGCGCGGCCAGAGTCCGCCCGCGAGCATCGAGTGCGCCTTCGGGTTCACCTTCCTGAGCTCCTCTGTGCCGATCTCGCAGAAGCGGCTGTAGTCGGCGGCAGGGTTCGAGCTCTTGTTTCCGGGGGTGATCTCGTTGAGCCATTCGATGCCGAAGACGCGCTTTCCGAACCGCTGAGAGATCGCGCGTATAGACTCGCGCCAACCGGCCTCGTCGAACGGATACGGCTCGAAGCCGGGCGAGTGGACGTTCGGCGGGAGCACCCACTCTGGCGCGCCTACGAGCATAAGCCACGGCTTGATGCCATGCCTCTCCTGGCGATCCATCTGCGCGGATATTCCATCAAACCTGTATTCACCGCGCTTCGGCACAAGCGCGCCCCAGTTGACGAACATGCGGTTCACGGAGAAGCCGAGCTTCGCGGCCGTCTCGCATTCGAGTTCGGTGTAGAGATCGGTCGCGCCGAAAGGCGCGCGCCTTCCGCCAAGCTCCTTGTCGACGTCGGGTATGACGCCGAAGAACGCGTCCACGGAAGTGTCGCCGCTGCGGCCTTCCGCAAGGAAGCAGCCGAGCCGCTTGCCGATGGCGCTCGAGAGATCGACCTTCGCCGTCTTGCCGGGATCAGGCATCGTAGCCGAGACAGAGCCGACTTCCTCGAGCTTGCCGACATCGTCAAGGGCGAGTATCTTGATGGCGACGGGAGAACCGGCCTTAGCGTCCGCGCCGGCGATGAGGTCGACGACTGGCTTCTCGCGGCCTGCGACGAAGAGACCGCCGGCCGTAGGCGCGACGATGTCGAGCCCGTTGATTGGGCGGACCATCTTCGGAGCCCCGCACGTCTTCGTCCACGGGAAGTCCTTGTCGTCGCCGCCGCGGAAGCGGACGTGGAAGAAGAGCGAGTTGTAGCGGAAGAACTTCTTGATCTTCTGCGTGACGCGGACCGTGCCCTTGCCGGGCTTCACCTCGCGGAAACCCCAGCCCGCCCCCGGATAGTTGACATGGTGGCTGCTCTTTTCATGGACGCCGTCGGGGTTGTCGATCCACGGGCCGCAACCGAAGACGACGACGTGGCATTTGTTGTTCCAGTATTCGGAAGGGTCGAGGTAGTAGTCTGCCACGACGTCGAACGACTCGCCTTCGCGGATCTCCTTCATCGGCTCGTCGGTGCCGGGCCTGAAGCATCCGCGAGGGACGATCCAGCTCTTCTTGTAGGTTATGCCCGCAGGCGGCTTCGCGCGCGCGGCCTTCGCCTCCGCCTCCGCCCTCTTCTTCGCGGCCTCCGCGCCGGAGATCGCCCAGGTTATCTTGCCGCAGAAGATCTTGTGCGTCGCCTTGCCCCAGTCGCCGTTCGGCGCGATGAAGGCGAGCGGGCCGAAGTGCCCGACCTTGTCGCTCCCCTTCGCGGTGAAGGAGAACACCTTCGTCTCGCCCTTCTTCATCGTCTGCGGCGGACGCCACTCGCCGGTGCCCATCCAGCCGCCGTCGGTCTTGAACGTGTGCATCGCGACAGTCACGTTCTCGCTGGGTCCGAGGTCCTTCTTGAGCGTGACCTTCACCTGAAAGCCGGAATCGGGAACGACCTTGTCCGGCGTCTCGACCTTGAGCCAGTCGTCTTCGTGAACTGCAGCATGAAGTGCAAGCGCCGTGCCTGCGACAATCAATGCGGAAATCAGTTTCTTCATTGCTTTTTTCTTTGTTTGTTTTAAGCCGTTTGTTTAGTTGTGTAAATGGAAGTTGGAGTGAAGAGTTGGAGTTGGAGAACGGAAGTGTAGCGCCGCTCTAGGGGCATCAGCGCAAGACTATCATGAGCGCGGAAGAGCTCGTCTCGTAGCAGCCGATGTCGATTTTGCTGCCATTAAGACGCTTTTTGCCCGCAAGGTCGACGGACGCCATGCCTTCGTAGTTCGCGCCCTTGTTCACAAGCGGCCCTGCCGGCGTGTAGTTGCCGTTCGCGTAGTCCTTGAAGAACGACGCCGCCGTGCCGGTGATCGTGCCCTCGGGGAAAGCCAATTCCGAAATATCGCCATCGACCGCGCCATTGGCGAAGTTGTCCACCGAACCCGTCGGCAGAACCGCCGCGCCGTCGACCGTGTTCGTGACCCCCGCTACGACGACGTTCTGCACCGTCGCGCCAGAACTGATGTTAAGCGCCGACCATGACTTGCAGTAGGCGTTCGTCACCTGCAGCCCACTGTTGACGATCGTGCAGTTGCGCATGACCGAGGTGCCCGACACGTTGATGAGCGTGACAGGCTTGTCTTGGCTGTTTTCGGTGAAGAGACAATTTTCGGCGCGGGCCGATCCGTTGAGCTGCAGGACGCCCGCTCGATTATCCGCCCAGCTGCCCGACTTAGTTTCCGACCTATTGCCGCGGAAGGCCGTATGCGTCACGAGACCAGCCTCCAGCCAGCCTCCGGCAGCCCGCGCGTTCTCGCGCACAGAACCCGCTTCGACGACACAGTTGGAGACCATACCGCCAGCTTTACCGATATAGAAATTGCCGCCATCCTGTTTCGAATATCCCTCCCCTTTTTGCATGGTCAGATTCGCAATAAGCGCGTCCGCGTTGTTGATGACAAACACGCGTTGGTTCTGGCGTGCGTAGCTAGACCCATGAGCGTTTGACACAACGACGGACGACACCGTGTCACCCTCGCCAATGATTCGAATGGCCCCCTCGATCGAAAGCTCGGATTGAAACGGATACAGCCCCGGCGCAACGTGTATCGTCGCGCCATCGGCCGCGAGCGCAAGTGCCGTGGCGATGTCGGGCGCGGCGGTGGCTGTCGTCGAATACGGAGCCGTCGCGTTTTGCGCCGCCGCGTCAACATACATATCGCCGTTGTAGAGCGTCGTGAACGACGCGACATCCGTCTGCGCGGAAAGGACGCGCCCGCCCGCCAAGGTCGCCGTTGCCTTGGCATACCACTGGCAGGTCACGCCATAGCCGAGGCTTTGCACCGTACCGGAGAAGGTCTGCGCTTCGGAAGCCGACCCGAGCGGAAGTTCCGTCCATGTTTCGCCGTCCGTGCCGTAGAAAACCGATACGGATGTCGTGAGCGTGTTTTCCATCGCGGCCGTCGCGAGCGCGACCGAGAAAGATGCCGTCTCGCCGTCCGCCGTGGCCGTTGCCGTGCCCAGAACCGGCGCGCCCTTCGTCGTGAAGGATGCCGCGATGGTTTCGGCCGTCTCGGATCCGTCGTTGGCGACAATCTTCCACCAGTACGTCGTGTCGGCATCGAGTCCAGAGAGCGACGCCGTTCGTGTCCCTGCCGCGAGACCCGTGCCGAGCGAATTCGTCGTGGCCGTGGCGAACGATTCGTCCGTGCTCCAGACGAGCCCCGCGTCCGCCGTCGTGTCGCAGACGAGCGTCCAGTCCGTCGAGAAGGAATCGATGCCGACTGCCGGCGAACCGCTGGTAACGACGTCGAAGGAGGCCCGTTTGACCCGGTAGAGCTCGATTTCCGTAATCGTCATGCGGGAGCCGCCGACAACACCGGTAACCTCAATCTGGTATTTGCTGTAGGGCGTCAGGTTCGAGAACCCGAAGGTCTGGAACTCTTTGGCTTTCGTCCAGGAGACATCCGTCTCCGTGTCAAGCGTCGTCCAGTCCGATCCGTCGTTCGAGCCGGCGATCGTGAAATTGGACGGGGACTGGTTGACGCCGTCAGAGTTGGCGTTGTAGATGCGAACCGTATCGACTACCGTCGCAACGGGAAACGTCCATACGGCACGCTGGGGAAGTATGCCGCCCTTGCCGATCCAACGGGTGTTGTCGGAGTAGTATATCCCGTCGAACGCCTTGGAAACCGTAAAGCCGCTGCCATAGGCCGTGGTGTCGCTGGAGGCGGAGCCTCCGACGTTCGTGACAAGGTTGTCTGGCACGACGCCATCGGGAATCGTTATGATCTCCGCGCGGGCCGTGCTGCAGTTCAGCGCGGACAGCGCGGCGAGAAAAGTTGCGAGAATCGCACCGCTGCGATTGTGCGAATATAGCGGCATGGAAGGCGATTCGAGACATTCAATCTGCGGCTTTTTCATTGCTTTCGGCTCCTTTGCAATTTTCTCTTATGCCGCAATTCTACCAAAACGCCCACAACGGGACAATACACGAAAGTGTAGTGCCGCCTTGAATCCTCATCAGGGGCAGTTCAGCCGGGGAGGAACGGCGCGCGAGCGCCTTGCGGCAGGCGAGCACGGCGGATCAGGACCCGGCCCGGCGCTCGAGCGTGACCGCGACGTAGCCGCGCTTTTCGCCGAACGTCAGCGTCATGCCGGAACGCGCCGCGCGCTCGCGCATGTTGGAGATTCCGAAGTGCCCCTTCTCCGGACCCGGCGCGGCGTCCGCCGAGAACGGCGCGCCGTCGTTGAGGACGTCTAGCGTGAACGCGCCCGCGCCGTCGCCTTCGCTCACGACGATGACGTTCGCCGCCCCGCCGTGCCGCACGGCGTTTCCGATCGCCTCGGACGCGATGGCAAGGAGGTCGCGCTTCACGCGGATCGGGAGGTCCACCGGGAGCCCGCGCAGGAAACTGCGCACCCTCGTCCGCCCAGGGACCGACTCGTTGCGGCAGATGCTCCGCAGGAGCGACTCCGGCGACTGAGATACGAACTCGTCGCTCTGGAGGTCCATGATTGCATCGCGTATCTCGCGCCGCGTCGCCTCAAGGACGTTCTCCGCCATCACGAGCGCATCTGCCGCGCCAGGCGCAAGCGTGTCGCCCGCGGCCATCTTCGCGGAGTACACCCACAGCTTCGCGCCCGAGATGTGCTGCGATATCGTGTCGTGCAGTTCAGCGGCGATGCGCCGCCTGTCGGCCGCTATCGCCTCGGCGCCGACGCGCGCGCGGTGACGGCGGAAGGCGACGACTGCCGCGAAAGCGCCGAACGCGGCGAGCACCGTGAGGAGCGCGGCCCACGCGAAGCCGAGCGCCCTCCTCGCGCCCCACTGCCAGTCGGGGACGAGCACTATGTCGCCGGCGTCCCTCGTGCGCAGATGGAAGCCCTCGAAGCTGAACAGCCTGTTCAATGCGTCCCCCTGCGAGACACGCGCGTCAAGAACGCCGCGGACACGCACGATCGGACGGTCCTCAATCCCCCAGGGAAGCTCGGCCGCTACGGACGGCGGGAGCATCACGTCCACGTTCTGCCCGTCGACGTCAATGATGAGACGCCCGCCCGGGCCATGCTCCAGGCGCACGTCTTCGACGCGTCCCACGAGCTCGACGAGGCGGAACTGCAGGTCGTTGTCGGCCATGAACCCGCCGAGGTCGAACAGCGACCCCGGCGCGAGCGAGAGGCGGTGCACTTCCGCCGGCTCGACTTCCGCATCCGTGCGCCGCCAAAGCGCACCCACGAGCGCGCCGCACTCGTCCCGTATCGCCGGGAAGCCGACAGCCTCCACAATGTCGCCCACCGCCGGAGGCTCGCCGTCCGCGAACACCCTCGCGGACGCCTTTCCGCGCTGGACGGAAAACGCACCGTCTTCCGTGTAGATGCACGTGACCTCGCCCATGACGCGGCAGGCGTGCAGCCTGCGTCCGCGCGGGCTCCATGCGAGCAGCGACCATGTGTCGCACTCGGGCACGGAGAACGGATCCTCCGGCGGCGCCTTCGCCACCGAGATGGACTTCGCGTCGAGCGTCTCGATCTCCGCGCCGATGAACTCGTGGCGCGGATTGAACACGGGAACGACCACGCCGTCCACCTCCACCTCCGCGTCGCGGAACGCCGCAGGCGAGAGGCCATCCGCGCGGACGCGCACACGGACCTCTCCGTCCGAAGTCGAAAGCCACAGGAGAAACGCCGGTTTCCCGACCGCGGTGCCGTATGCCGCCGACATGCCGACGCCGCGCACATGCACACGGCAGTTGTTGAAGTGCCCCGCCTTTATTCCAAGAACAGACCGGGGACGCGGCGGGGGAAGGTCGGCGTGCGAAACGAACTTCACGCTCTCCACGTCTATTCCGGGCTCAAGCAGCATCGGATCCGGAGCGCCGACGACCCTCACTATGTCGCCGGGCTCGACCATGTCGAACTTGCCGGGCTGAGGTTCCGTGAACGTCGCGAAATAGAGAGCATGCCCGTCGACATCGCCAACATCGGTGGCCACGAACGCATTCTCCACCCAGGGTATGTTGAACGTCACCTGCACTTCAAGCTCGCACTTCCCGCATGCGGCGATCTCGTCTGCGTCCATGGCGAGGACATCCGAGATCTTCACGCGCGGAAGCGCGAAGGCCGAAGCGGCAAGCGCCGCGCACAGGACTGACAGACCGCATTTCATTTTTCGCCGAACGGACGCAAACTACACCACACCGGCGGGACGGGCTATGCCGCGCCTGATGGCGACGGATATCGCGCCAGCGCGGTCATTTACGCCGAGCTTCTCGTAGGCATGCTTGAGGCGTACCTTCACGCCGTCTTCGGATATCCCGACCTTTTCGGCTATGGCCTTGTTGCTGAGCCCCTGGACGAGCAGTCCAACCGCCTCGCGCTCCGTGGGCGTAAGCTCCGGCTCCTCGCTCCTCGCCTTGTAGATCGCCTTGATGTCGTCGGGGATAAAGGTTCCGCCCTCCGCGACGGTGCGCACTGCCTTGATGATGTTCTCCGGATTGCGGTCCTTTAGGACGTATCCCTTCGCGCCGGCGTTCAGCGCGGCATATACGTCTTCCTCCATTGAGCTCGTAGTGAGCATTACAACCTTTGCGGAAGGATCTGCCGCAAGCATCTCGCCGAGGGCGGCTAGGCCGTCCTTGCCCGGCATCCTGATGTCAAGCAGGGCGACATCCGCGCCCGAGCTTTTCATGAGTTCCGCCGCGCGTTCCCCATCCGACAGCTCGCCGGCTAGCTCAATGTCCTTGAAGAGTGAAAGCGCATACTTGAGGCCCATTCGCACTACCGCATGATCATCGACAAGAAGCACCTTGATCTTCTTCATCCTTCGTCCCCTTTTTCTTAATTGTACCAAATCCTCATGATTTCGTAGTAGCAGGTCGCCTCGGCGGAATTAACTGGGGGACAGTCCCTGTGAAAAACGCGGCGACCCTGTTACTTCGTCCAGAGCTCGAACACGGCCGAATCGAACGGACCGTCGAGCTCAAGCTCGAGGGAGCGTCCGGAGAACTTGGCCGGATGCGGCTTGTCGCAGTTGATCTCCTTGATCGCGTACTCCACGCCCTCCTCGAGTCCGGAGAGGTTGAGCGAGACGGACTTCTTCCCCTCGCCATCCAGCCCCAGCACCATCACCACGGCGTGCGCCTTCCCCTCGTCCGCGAACATGAGCGCGGAGTACGGATTCTCATACGGCGAGGCGAGGCGGTAGAGATCGCCCTGCTGGACGACCGGACGGATGCGCTTGTAGTCCGCGACCGCCCTCTTCCCGAACGCAATCTCCTCCGGCGTGAGCTTGCTCGGATGCAGCTCGAAGCCCATCCTGCCGCACATCGCGACGTCGAATCTGTACTTTAGCGGCGTCACGCGCTTCGTGTAGTGGTTGGGCGACTCCGTGACATGGCACGCCATGGCGCACGCCGGATAGAACTGCGAGGCGCCCCACTGGATGAACACGCGCAGGTAGGGATCGGTGTCGTCGCTCGCCCAGAACTCGTCCGCGTAGCGCAGGAAGCCGAAGTCCATATGGCCGCCGCCCGACGCGCACGCCTGAACCATGATGTCAGGACGCTTGGCCTGGAACTTCGCCAGAAGGTCGTAGAGCCCGATCGTGTAGTCGTACCAGAGGTTGGGCTGGCGGTCCGCAGGGAGGTAGGTCGAGCCCGGATTGACGATGTTCTGGTTGGAGTCCCACTTGATGTACGCAAGCGTCGGCACGGACGCGTACACCTTGTCGAGGTCCGCGAATATCCTGTCGCGCACCGCGGGATTGGTGTAGTCGAGCACGGTCTGCGTGCCGCCGCGCCCGAGGGCAAGCGGCCTGCCCTCCTCGCGAAGGATCCATTCCGGATGCTCCTCTGCGAGGAAGCTCTTGACGTTCACCATCTCCGGCTCGACCCAAAGCCCGAACTTGAGCCCGCGCTTGGCGCACTCGTCGGCGAGATAGCCGAGTCCGCGAGGAAGCTTCTCCTCGTTCACGAACCAGTCGCCGAGTCCAACCGTGTCCTTGTTCTTGTCGTCGCGCGCGTACTTGCCGCGTCCGAACCATCCGTCGTCGAGGACGAACATCTCCCCGCCCATCTCCGCGACGCCGTCCATCATGTCGGTGAGCGTCTTCTCCGTGAAGCTGAAGTACGAGCCCTCCCAGCTGTTAAGCAGCACCGGATGAAGCGCGCCGCCGTGCGGCATCAGATGGCGCCTGGCCCAGCGGTGGTACTGGAGGGAGACCTCTCCGCGGCCCTTCTCGGTCCACACGAGCACCGCCTTCGGCGTCGTGAACACCTTGCCCGCGTCGAGGACATACGGCCCCGTCGTCATCTCTACGCCGGCGAAGACCTCCGTCGTCTTCCCGTCCCATCCGCGGCGGATGCGCCGCGACGTCGTGCCGGTCCATTCGAGCGCCACGCCGAGGACCTTTCCGCTCTCTTCGTCCGACGGACCGAACGAGACCATCATCGCCGCGTTCGCCTCCCACGCGTCGCGCGTTCCGGCGCGCGAAGCGAGCTCGACAATCTGTCCGTTCGCGACCTTCGACTCGCTGACGTTGGCCTCATGCCCCCAGTTGCCCACGAGGCCCAGCACGCCGACCTCCTGCGCGGGGACGTCTATCGCGGAGGCAAAGCTGTCGGCCCTGACGAGGCGCACGGGCCCCGCCTCGTCGTGGCTGATCTCCACCCACGTCTCAACGGCGTCGACGTCGTCCCACGTGCGCACATGGCGAACGACGCGGAACGGACGCGCCTCGTCCTCAAGTGAAATGACGACATGCTTCGCGCCGTTCTCCGCGATCTCCCTGCGACCAGTCTCATTCAACCTGAGTGTTACGGCTCCGTCCGCGTGGATCACCTGAAGCCCCGCGTGCTTGACGATCTCCTTCTGTCCGCCCGGTATGACCTGCCCGAACACAAGGTATCCGGCAAGCGCGATTTCCATTCCGTTCATTTTGTATTCCTTTTGTTGTTTTGATCACCTTAAAACCCATGCAGGCACTTTTGTCACCGCATCGCGCCCCTCGCTCCGGCCAGCAGATCGCAGAGCCACATCGGCAGCTGCACCTTGCGCGACAGCATCGACATCACGTAGTCCTTGAAGTCGAACGGCAGCCGCCGCAAGCCCACGCGCCCCTTCTCCGTGTCGTAGATCGCGTACGTCGAGCAGAGGTCGGCGCGCGGATACCCAACGCTGCCGACGTTGACGACATAGCGGCACCCCTTGGCCAGGGCGAAGGACGCCGACTCCGCCTTTGCAGCGGGACGGGAGAAACGGGCCTCGAACTTCGGCACGACAGCTCCATCGTCCTCCCGCACCCACACCGCGGCGTGGTGGGTGTGCCCGCAGAAGAGAACGCGCTCGTCGCGGGCGAGGAAACAGCCTGCGGCGTCCGGAACGGAGAACACGTAGTTCCAGGCAAGCGGCGGCGAAAAGTCGCCGTGCACGAACGCCGCGTCGAATTCCGAATGGACCTCCGGCAGCACGCGAAGCCATGCGAGGTCAGCCTCGGCAAGCGTCTCGCGCTGCGCCCTGTCGACGTCGTAGTTGTGGTTTGCCATGACGAGCCACTCAGGCTCGAGTCCGGCACAGGCAGCGTCGTGGTTGCCGAGAAGCACGACGTCGAAGGCCTTCCGGACGGCGTCAAGCGACGACTTGGCGTCGTAGCCGTATCCGGTGACGTCGCCGAGAAGGAGGAACCGTGTGCAGCCGAGCCTGCGCGCGTCCGCAAGCGCCGCATCGAGCGCATGCGGATTCGCATGGACGTCGCTCATGACCGCAATCTTCACGGCTCACCCTCCCGACGCGCCGACAGCAGTTCAGCCGGCCAGAATCTCGTCTGCAAGCTTCTCGAGCTGCGCAACGGTTTCCGCCGTCATCGAGCCTTTCACCGTCACGGTCGTGCCGCAGAACTCGATGCCCTTCGCGGACGAGAGAAGGTCCTTCATGCCCTTCGCGGCCATCGGACCCCACGTGCCGTTCTCGATGAGACCGACCTTGCGGTTCTGATAGTTGCGCCTGAGGAGGTGGCGAATGTACTCCTCCATTTTCGGGAAGACGCCCGTGTTGTACGTCGTCGTCGCGAGCACGAGCCTGCCGTAGCGGAACCCGTCCTCGATCGTCTCGTACATGTCGTCGCGCGCAAGGTCGGCGCACGCGACCTTGGGGCAGCCCTTCGCCTTCAATATCTCGCAGAACTTCTCGACGACCGCCTTGGTGTGTCCGTAGACCGAGGTGTATGCGACGCACACGCCCTCCGTCTCGACTCCGTACGAGCTCCATGTCTGGTACTGCTTCACGACATGGGCGATCTCCTCGGGCGTCTGCAGCACCGGACCATGCAGCGGGCAGATGCGCGCAATCGGGAGCCCCGCGGCCTTCTTGAGGAGCGCCTGCACCTGCGCGCCGAACTTGCCGACGATGCCGAAGTAGTAGCGGCGCGCCTCGCAGTCCCACCCTTCCGGGTCGACCTTGTCGTTCGCGCCGAACTTGCCGAATCCGTCCGCGGAGAAGAGCGTGCCCGTCGCGGCGTCCCACGTGACGATGACCTCCGGCCAGTGCACCATCGGCGCGCCGACGAACGCGAGGGAGCGTCCGCCAAGGTCGAGCGAGTCGCCTTCCTTCACGACGACGCGGCGGTCCGCGAAGTCCGTGCCGAAGTAGTTCTTCATCATCGCGAAGGCAGGCATGGACGAGACGATCTTCGCGTCCGGATACGCCTCGGCGAAGCGCGCGATGTTCGCGGAGTGGTCGGGCTCCATGTGCTGCACCACGAGGTAGTCCACGCGGTCCGTCGCCGCTGCAACGTTCTTCAGCCACTCGTCGCCGAAGCGGACGTCCACCGTGTCCATGACGGCGACTTTCTGCGCCTTCACGACGTATGAGTTGTATGCCATCCCAAGCGGGACTTCGAACTGGCCTTCGAAAAGATCGACGTCGTGATCGTTGACGCCGACGTAGAGAATGTCATCGGTAATCTTCATAATGGACATATTATACCATATCCAGGGCGCGTCAGACGTCGCGGCCCTCTCCGCTCCGGCGCGAAGCGAGGAGGAAGAGGAAGAACGGCGCGCCGAAGATCGCGCATACGACGCCCACGCCTATTCCCTCGGGAAAGAGCCTGCTGACGGCGTGCGCGAAGACGAGGAACGCACCGCCGAACGCCGCGGAGAGCGGGACGAGGAGCTGCATTCTCGGACCGAACACGCGCCGAACGAAGTGCGGCACGACGAGCCCGGCGAACCCCACAGCCCCCGCCAGCGACACCGAAACAGCCGTCGCGAGCGACACCGCGGCGATGGCCACAAGCTTCACCTTGCGCGTGTCCACGCCAAGGCACTCCGCCTCGTCGTGTCCGAGCTCCATCACGTTCAGCTCCCTCCTGAGACGCCAGAGGACAGCGAGCGAGACCGCAAGCGCCGCGGCGCCGAACGCGAGCGCGCGCCACGTCACGTGGTCGAGCGAGCCGTAGAGCCACTTGCTGAGCTTTGCGAACTCCTCGGGCGGACAGTACGACAGGACGAGCCAGTCGAGCGACCCGGTGAAGCCTCCGACCACGAATCCCGCGACGACGATCGTCGACCCGCTCGAGCGCATCTGCGCGTCCGCGCCGTTCGCGTCCCTCGCCTTCGCCGCGAAGTACGCGACGAGGAGCAGGAGGAGCAGCGAGAAGCACGAGCCGAGGAAACACGAAACCGGGATCACCCAGTCACCTGCCGCGACGAGTCCGAACTTCACGGCTATCGCGGAGAACAGCGCGCCTCCGCCGACTATGCCGAGTATGTAGGGCTCTGCAAGCGGATTCCTGAGGACGCCCTGCAGCACCGCGCCCGAAACGGCGAGCGAAGCGCCGACGACCGTCGCGGCGAGGACTGCAAGGAGTACGCCCAAGCGCTATCTCCCGGCCTTGAGCGCGGACTTAAGCGCGCGCATCCTTGCGTTGTCGTCAGAGCTGCGGAACTTGCCGTCGGGCCTGTCGCACTCGTGCTCGACGCTCCATCCCTGCCACTCGCGGAAGGCGTGGTACGTCCAGTCGAAGCCGCATTCCTCGAAGA
Source organism: Kiritimatiellia bacterium (assembly GCA_016296065.1). Taxonomy (GTDB): domain Bacteria; phylum Verrucomicrobiota; class Kiritimatiellia; order RFP12; family UBA1067; genus UBA1067. The sequence goes on along the minus strand of JAEDKA010000024.1, from coordinate 2,974 downwards.
TGGACGCGACGTCGGCGATATAGCGGTCTGCGCCATCGGCCCACGCGATCGCGGAGAACTCGCCAAAGTAGATGCGCGCGCCGTGGCGCTTGCCGAACGCGACGACGGGCTCAATCTGACGGCGCAGCCACGCGCGGTTCCACCCGCGCTTCTCGTCCGGATACGCGCAGCGGTCCCATTTCCTTCCGCCGACGCCCTGGTGGGTGAACTCGTGAGGAACGTACATGTGCGCCTGGTAGATCACGTTGTCCATCGCTAAGGGCGAGAGGTACTCGAATGCGGACGGCGCGTCCCATCCGTTGGACTCGATGATGATCGTCGTCTCCGGGTCCGCCGCGCGCGCCGCCTCCGCCGCGCGCCGCTGGAGGTTCCAGTAGTCGCAGTTCTCGAGCGCGCGCCGCATCTGCTGCGGCTCGTTGATGAGGTCGTAGCCGTAGATGATGTCCGAGTTGCCCGCGAAGCGCTTCGCGATGCGGCTCCAGCACGACACGAAGCAGTCCGCGAACGCCGCGTCGTGGAACATGTTCATCTCGCCGTCCGAGTCGCGTCCTCCCGGCGGGACGTGGAGATCGACCACGATGCGTATCCCGAATTCGCGCGCGAGCGGAAGCACGACGCGCTCGAGGTGGTCGAGCCTTCCGTCGAGCCACTTGACGTATTCGCCGACGTCCTGGTTGTCGTTTTCCTTGCCCCAGCCGCGGATCATCTGGTAGCGCGCGAGCGTGGCGCCCCACTTCGACAGCGTCTCGAAGTCGTCGCGCTTGACGTCTCCGCCCGGAAGCATCACGCCGCGCAGGCGCGGAAGCGATGAAACGCGTTCCGAATACCTCGCCTTCAGTTCTCCGTTGACGCGCGGCCATATCGGGGCGGCCTCGCGCAGCTTGAGCGACGAGAGGTCGAACTCGAGGCGTCCACTCGCCGACTGCAGCCCCAGGACAAGCTCGCCCGTCCCGCCCTTCGCGGACGTCGCCGTCATGTCGTGGGTGATGCGCACCGTCTTCCATCCGAACGTGCCGTGCTCGGCCTTCGCCTGCGGCCACGACTGAGCGCCGTCCTCGGTCTCGTAGTGGAGCATGAACTTCATTCCGAGCCAGCCGACGGACCCCTTCGTGACATTTTCGCCGCGCACCCTTATCTCCGCCTCGAGCAGCTTGCCGGCGAACGGCGCGAGATCGACGCGCGCGCGGCCCGAGCCACCCTCTGCAGCGGACACCGCGGGAACGTCGACGATGAGAATGCCGTTGGAGACGGACGCGTGGCGCGAAAGCCTCCACGCCGACGGCTCGGCAAGGTCCGCCGCGCACGCCGCGGCGAATGCGCCGAGCGCCGCCATTACGGACAGAACGGCGACAAATTTCTTCATGCTCCGACGACCTTCGGGAGCTTCTCGAGGCTCGCCGCGATGTCGGCGTCTGAGGGAACGAAGTCGGTCATCTTTCCGTCGTTGAACGCCTGGTAGGCGGTCATGTCGAAGTATCCGGTGCCGGTGAGCCCGAAGAGGATCGTCTCCTCGCGTCCCTCGGCCTTGCACTTGAGCGCCTCGTCGATCGCCGCGCGGATGGCGTGGCTCGACTCCGGCGCGGGGAGTATTCCCTCCGTGCGCGCGAACTGCTGCGCCGCCGCGAAGACGTCGGTCTGCTTCACGCTCACCGCCTCCATGAGGCCCTGGTCGTAGAGTTCGGAGATGGTCGAGCTCATGCCGTGGAACCTAAGGCCGCCGGCGTGGCTGGCGGACGGAATGTAGTCCGCGCCGATTGTGTACATCTTCGCGAGCGGGCAGATGCGCCCCGTGTCGCAGTAGTCGTAGGCGTACTTTCCGCGCGTGAGGGACGGACAGCTCGCGGGCTCGACGGCGACGAAGCGGTAGTCCGCCTCGCCGCGCAGCTTCTCGCCCATGAACGGCGCGATGAGTCCGCCGAGGTTCGACCCGCCTCCCGCGCAGCCGATGATGACGTCGGGCTTCGTGCCGAGCTTTTTGAACGCGGCGCGCGCCTCGAGTCCGATGATCGACTGGTGGAGAAGCACCTGGTTGAGGACCGATCCGAGGACATAGCGGTAGCCGGGCGTCTTGACGGCCGACTCGACGGCCTCGGAGATCGCGCAGCCGAGCGAGCCCGTCGTGCCGGGGTGCTCTGCGTTGATGAGCCGTCCGACGTCCGTCGTCATCGAGGGCGAAGGCGTGACGTCCGCGCCGTACGTGCGCATGACCTCGCGGCGGAACGGCTTCTGCTCGTAGGAGCACTTCACCATGAAGACGTGGCAGTCGAGCCCGAAGAACGCGCACGCCATCGAGAGCGCCGTTCCCCACTGGCCCGCGCCCGTCTCGGTCGTGACGCCCTTCAGCCCCTGCGCCTTCGCGTAGTACGCCTGCGCGACGGCGGAGTTGAGCTTGTGCGAGCCGGACGTGTTGTTGCCCTCGAACTTGTAGTAGATCTTCGCCGGTGTGCCGAGCGCCTCCTCAAGGAAGTACGCGCGCACGAGGGGCGAGGGGCGGAACATGCGGTAGAAGTCGCGGATCTGCTTGGGGATCTTGAACAGCGGGGTCTTGTCGTCAAGCTCCTGGCGGATGAGCTCCTCGCAGAACACGGGCGCGAGATCGGCCTCGGTGCAGGGCTTTCCGGTTGCGGGAACGAGAAGCGGGGCGGGCTTCTTCGCCATGTCGGCGCGCAGGTTGTACCAGCACTCGGGAAGCTCGCTCTCGTCGAGATACGTCTTGTATGGAATCGTTTGCATAGTGTAAAGTATACCAAAAAACCGCGCGTGCGGCGCGGCGAAATCTGAATTTGGTGCGACTGACTGGGATCGAACCAGCAACCTTCGGCTTCGGAGGCCAACGCTCTATCCAATTGAGCTACAGTCGCGCGAAAACGGCTGATATTATACCACCAGCCGCGTTCCGCCGTCAACCAGGCCCCGAGACTGGAATATCCCCACCTTTGGGAAACGCTGCCGAGCCCTTGGAGAGCCTTGCGCA
>JAEDKA010000023.1 GCA_016296065.1 Kiritimatiellia bacterium | reverse complement strand
ACTGGGGCTACAAGCTCGCGCAGCGCGAGTACGGCGCGACGCTGATCGACAAGGGTCCGTGGTGCGAGTTCAAGAATCCGAAGACCGGACGCATGATCACGGTCAAGGACTGCATCTGCGACGCATTCCTGCAGCAGATCCTCACGCGTCCGGCGGAATACGACGTGATCGCGACGCTGAACCTCAACGGCGACTACGTCTCGGACGCGCTCGCGGCGACGGTGGGCGGAATCGGCATCGCGCCTGGGGCGAACATCAACTACCAGACCGGCGTCGCCGTGTTCGAGGCGACGCACGGCACGGCGCCCAAGTATGCCGGGCTCGACAAGGTCAACCCCGGCTCGCTCATCCTCTCCGGAGAGATGATGCTCCGCTACATGGGCTGGACCGAGGCCGCGGATAGGATCATCGCCGCTATGGACAAGGTGATTGCCGCGAAGACGGTCACCTACGACTTCGCGCGCCAGATGGAGGGCGCCACGGAAGTCAAGTGCTCTGAGTTCGGCGCCGCGCTCGCGGCCGCCATGTGACGCGTCCGCTCCGGCTCGGCATCTGAAATGGAAAGCAGGGAGAGCTACGCCGCGGCGAAGGAGCTTGTCTCCGGCGCGAAGAGGATTCTCGTCTCGGGCCATCTGAGCCCGGACGGGGATTCCCTCGGTTCGATGATTGCGATGGTACGCCTGCTACGCGCGGCCGGCAAGGAGGCGTACGCCACGGCGGACATCAACGCGCTCGGCAAGCCGGGTTTCCTCGACGGCGTGAAGGACCTCATCCCGGTGCGGAAGCTTAAGGCGTTCCGCCGCAGGACCGGGGCGTTCGATCTCTTCGTTGCCGTCGACTGCAGCTCGTTCGCGCGCATGCCGCCGGAGGTGGAGCCCGTCGCGAAGGGGCTTAAGTGCATCTGCATCGACCACCACGTGACAAACGACGGTACGTTCGGCGACGCGCAGATTGTCGACCCCTCCGCGTCTAGCGCCGGCGAGGTCGTGTGGCGTTTCGCGAAGTGGATGGAGTGGAAGCTCGACAGGGCGTCCGCCGAGGCGCTTTGGGTCGCGATGATAACGGACTCCGGACGCTTCGCGTACGACTCGACGAGCCCGCGGACCCTCCGCGCGGCGGGCGACCTGCTCAAGCACGGGGTGCGAACGGCCTTCATAAACGACGTCATCTACGGCACGTTCTCGCGCAAGGCGATAGAGCTCAAGCGCATCGCCTGGCGATCGCTTCACATCTGGAAGAACCGCAAGGTTGCGGAAGTGTCGCTCTCGCGCGACGACTTCCGGTCCGTGCGCGGCACGAAGGCAGACGCGGAGGACATAATCGAGATTCCGAGGTCCGTCGCGAGGAACGAGATCGCCCTGTTCTTCTACCAGATCCCCGACCGGACGAAGGAGACGCGCTGCTCGATACGAACGCGCGGCGACTGGGACGCGACGGTGCTCGCGGGAAAGTTCGGCGGCGGCGGACACATCAGGGCGGCCGGATGCACCATCAAGGGGTCGATGGGCACGGCGAAGCGGCAGATGCGCGCCGCCGTGAAGGAGCTCCTCAAGAGCGCGTGCCGCAAGACTTCGCGCATTCCCGCCAATTTGGGCATCCCATGATTCTCGCGCCGCTGAGGGGGGTCACCGTTCGGTGCTTTCGCGAGGTGTTCGCGGAGGTTTTGCGCGAGGTCGGCTTCACCGAGGCGGTAACGCCGTTCATTCCCGCCAATGCCGGGGTGGATCCGCTGAAGAGCAGCGAACTTCAGTCCGCCGGCGGCGCGGAAGCCATTGCGACCACGCCGCAGTTCATCGGCAAGGATCCCGAGGCGCTGCGCGCGTGCCTTCTGCGGATAAAAGAGGCGGGCTACGAGACTGCCGACCTGAACTGCGGCTGTCCGTATCCGATGGTGCGCAGGAAGGGCCGCGGAAGCGGCATCCTAAGGACGCCCGAAGTCCTGCAGAGGATGCTCGCGGTCGGGTGCGAGGTGATGGGGCCGGGGAAGTTTTCCGTGAAGGCGCGGCTCGGCGTTGACGGCAACGAGGAGCTGCTGGCGCTGATGCCGATCATAAACTCCTTTCCGCTCCGGTTTCTCGTCGTCCACCCGCGCAACGCGAGGCAGATGTACGAGGGCGAATGCGACTGGGCGGCGTTCGACAGGATTGCGGCGGCGGCTAAGGTTCCGCTCGTGAGAAACGGAGACCTTCCGCTCGTCGGAGCGGCATCTGGCGGGCGGCGTGTCATGGTAGGCAGGGCATTCGTGCGCCATCTCGGCGAGCGAGAGGACATTGACGAGCTTCTCGGACGCTACATCGACGCCTCGGGGCGCGAGCTCAGCGGGGACCATGCGGTGCTCGGGCGGATGAAGGAGCTGCTGGCCTACTGGCGCGACATTCCGCGCTGGAAGCGCGCGTGGCCCGTCGCCAAGATGTCGCGCACCCTGGACGAACTGCGCATGGCCTGTGTCCGTTAGCTCGGCATCCAGTGCGCGAAATATGCTATAATAATGCAAATGCATTCTACAAACGGAATAGACGCGATTGTCGCAGGCGCCGGGTTCTGGGGCTGCACGGTTGCTCGCAGGCTCGCGGAATCGGGTCGCAGGGTGCTTGTTCTGGAGGCGCGGTGCGCCGTCGGCGGAAACGTCCGCTGCGAGACCGATCCCGAGACAGGCATCGAGGTGCATCTCTACGGCAGCCACATCTTCCATACGCACGACATGGCGGTGTGGAACTTCATCCGCCGCTTTACCGAGTTCAACGGCTACCAGCACAAGGTGCTCGCGAACTACAAAGGGAAGATCTACTACCTTCCGCTCGGCCTTGCGCTAATCAACAAGTTCTTTGGCGTGGAGCTCAAGCCTGGGGAGGTCGCGGACTTCATGGCGGACGAAGGCCATTCAAAGTCCGTGTTCGACGCATTCTTCCGCGGGTACACCTCGAAGCAGTGGGGAAAGGCGCCCGAGGAGATCGACCCTTCGATCATCAAACGCGTGCCCGTGAGGGACAACTACGACGTCAACTACTTCAAGGACTATCTGCAGGGAATCCCTGCCGACGGCTATAACGTGGTCTTCGACAGGATGCTCGACCATCCGAACATCGAGGTGAAGGTCAATGCGCCTTTCGCCCTCTCTGACATGGCGGATGCGCCTGTCTACTACTCCGGGCCCATAGACGCGCTCTTCAACTACAAGTTCGGGCATCTTCCGTGGCGGACTCTCCGCTTCGAGACGGAGATGCTTGGCGTCAAGGACTTCCAGGGGACTTCTGTCGTCAACTACACCGAGGCTGAGGTTCCATACACGCGCATCCACGAGTTCAAGCACTACCACCCCGAGCTCGCGGGCGTGATGTCGGCCCCCAAGACGGTGGTGATGCGCGAGTACTCTGCGCAGTGGAAGCCTGGCGACGAGCCGTACTATCCGGTGGACTGCGAGGAGTCGCGGGCGTTGCTTGCGAAGTACCGAGCCGAGGCGGAGCAGATTCCGAACCTCGTCGTCGGCGGGCGACTCGGCGGCTACAAGTATTTCGACATGGACCAGACGATCGCCGCCGCGCTCGCGGTCGAGCTTAGGTAAAAGGTCCCGGGTGCATCGCATTTCACAGTAGACATGAAGTTTGATCTGATAGTAGTGACGGCCGCGAACGCGGCGCAGGCAAAGGGATACAGGGCGATGGTCGCCCCGCTGCGCGGACGCATCGCCGACGACATCGCCGTCGTTCCCGATCCGGGCGGGAAGCGCGTCGGCTCGCTCGGCAGCACGGTGGAGGTGCTTAGGAAGATCGGCGGCCTGCGCGGAAGGCGCGTGCTCGTGTGCCACTCCGGCGGGGACTCCAAGCGGCTCCCCTCGTATGCCGCGATCGGCAAGGCGTTCGTGCCGGTGCCGGACGGTCGGGGCGGCACAGTCTCGCTCTTCGAGCGCATCGTCGCGAACATGGAGCGGCTGCGCCTTCCGGGAAGCGGACTCCTCGTCGTCTGCGGTGACGTCGCGCCGGAGTTCGATTTTGGTTCGTGTGACTTCTCGCGTCCGGGCGTGACAGGTGTCGCCTGCCTGGGCGCGCCGTCCGTCGGCTCGCGCCATGGCGTCTATGTGCCAGAGTGGGGCCGCGTCGGGACGCGAGGGAGGTGCGTGGCTTGCGAGGTGAAGGGTTTTCTCCAGAAGCCGTCGCCCGCCGAGGCGAAGGCCGCGGGCGCGGTGCGCGGCGGGAAGCTCGCTGTCGACACCGGGATTCTCTGGATCGACCCGAATACTGCGGCGAAAATGGCGAAGTCGGGCTGGAAGACCGGCGACCTTTACGCCGAGTTCACGCGCGAGCTCGTCGCGGGGTACGCTCCGTTCTCGGTTAATGTCGTCCCAAGGTGCTCCTTCTTCCACATCGGCTCCACGCGCGAACTTCTCGAAAGGCTGGGCGGCGGACGGGAGTGGGTCGAGGCCTGCGCGCTGCCGCGAGGAGAGATGAAGCTCGGCGGACGCAACGTCGTGACGTTCGTGCCCGCTGAGTACGGTCCTGTCGAGCTTGGCGAGGGCGAGTGCCTCACGTGCCTTCCGGTCGACGGGAAGTGGATACCCATACGCTATCGCGTCGAGGACGACTTCAAGACGGACGGGAAATGGGAGGCTCTCGGCCTCTCGGAGCTTATGGCGCAGGCGGACCATTCGAAGCTGCTCGCGCTGAGGGAACCAGACGCATGCGTCGAGGTGGAGCTTCCGCTCAGGATCGACTTCGCCGGCGGATGGAGCGACACGCCTCCGATCTGCGTCGAGATGGGCGGAACGGTCCTCAACAGCGCCGTCACGCTCAACGGGGAGCGTCCGGTGAAGGTGCGCGTGCGGCGGCTGCGCGAGCGCGAGGTGAGAGTGGAGAGCGCGGACCTCGGAAAGGCCTGCACGATCCGCGACATCGCGGAGATCAGGGCGCCAAAGGATCCGTCGGACTGGTGCGCCCTCGTCAAGAGCGCGCTCACGGTCACGGAGTTCTCGTTCGCCTCCGGCGGGCTGGACATAAAGATCTCGGCGGACGTCCCAAAGGGCAGCGGAATGGGCACGAGTTCCATTCTCGGCGCGGCTCTGGTGACGGCCCTGGAGCGCATCGCCGGACGCAAGGCTGACTGGAAGCGCGTGTCGTCTCTCACGCTTGCGCTCGAGAAGGAGATGCAGACGGGCGGCGGATGGCAGGACCAGATCGGCGGACTTCTCCTGGGCGTCAAGCTCATGGAGTCCAGGCCTGGCGAGCGGCAGTGTCCGCGCGTTACGCGCCTCTCCCCGCGCGCCGAGGAGTCGCTCGCCGAGTTCCTTTCGCGGCGCGCGCTTCTCTACTTTACCGGCAGAAAGCGCATGGCGCGCAACATCCTCAAGGGCGTGGTGGAGTTCTTCCGCGAGAATCCGGACGACATCGCGCGCGAAATCGTCAGGCGCCTCAAGAGCGACGCCGTGCGCGCGTTCGACGCGGCCGAGGCGGAGGACTGGGATGCGTTCTGCTCTGCGGTCAACGACTACTGGCTCGCGAAAAAGGCGCTAGATCCCGGCAGCACGAACACGCTTGTCGAGCTCATCATCGCGCGGATGGCTCCGTGGATATCCGCAGTGAGCCTATGCGGGGCGGGAGGCGGCGGATTCATGTTCGTCATCGCGCGCTCCGAAGAGGCTAAGGCGAAGATAAGGGCTGCGCTTGAGAACCATCCTCCGATAAGAACCGGACGCTTTGTCGAATTCGAGGTGGCGAGATGAAGGCGATTGTCGTCATACCGACGTACGACGAGCGCGAGAACGTCGCCCGTATGGCAGAGGCCGTTCTCGCGTCCGACGTGGAAGTTCTCTTCGTGGACGACAACTCTCCCGACGGAACGGGCGCGGTTCTCGACTCGCTCGCGGCGCATTTGCCGCGCGTGCACGTGCTGCATCGCGAGCGCAAGGAGGGGCTCGGGCGCGCCTATGTCGCGGGCTTCGCGAAGGCGCTGGAGCTCGGCGCGGACCTCGTCGTGCAGATGGACTGCGACTTCAGCCACGATCCGAAGGATGTCCCGCGCCTCGTCGCGGAATGCGAGGCGGGGGCGGATCTCGTCATCGGCTCGCGCTATGTGCGCGGCGGCTCTACGCCGGGCTGGCCGTTCAAGCGCCGGTTCATTTCGCGCGCTGGGGGGATGTTCATTCGGACCGTCACTGGAATGCCGCTGAGGGATCCGACAGGCGGCTTCAAGTGCTGGCGGAAGTCGGCGTTGGAGAAGATCGACTTCGCAACAGTCGCGTCCGCAGGGTATTCATTCCAGCTCGAGATGAACCACAGGGCGTGGAAGGCGGGGCTTGCCGTGCGGGAGATCCCGATTGCCTTCACCGACCGCGTGGCGGGTTATTCGAAGATCACGGCCGGCATTGCGAAGGAGTCCCTGAAGATCGCCTGGCGCCTACACCGCTGAACTCCCAATACGGCCGACGCGTCGGAATTCCGGGAGGCCACCTATTGACCGCGGCACGAATTTGCGGTAAAATATCCTTAAAAAGGTAAAAGAAGGCATTCCGCTAATGTGGCTTCAGAAACTACAGTCGCTTTTTTCAACTGACATCGGCATCGATCTCGGCACGGCGAACTCGCTCGTGTACGTGAAGGGGCATGGCGTTGTCCTGCGCGAACCGTCGGTCGTGGCAATCCAGGCCGGCTCGAAGCGCGTTCTCGCCGTTGGTGCTGAGGCCAAGCGCATGCTGGGCCGCACCCCCGGCAACATCGTCGCCATCCGCCCCATGAAGTCGGGCGTAATCGCCGATTTCGACATCACCGAGGCGATGCTCGCGTACTTCATCAACAAGGTGCGCCCGAAACGCTTCTTCTGGTCGAAGTACTCCAAGCCCCGCATGGTCATCGCGGTTCCCTCGGGCATCACCGAGGTCGAGAAGAAGGCCGTGGAGGAGGCAGCCCGCAATGCGGGCGCGGGACTTGTGTTCCTCATCGAGGAGCCGATGGCCGCGGCGATCGGCGTGGGGCTTCCGGTCAGCGAGCCCGAGGGCTCGATGATCGTCGACATCGGCGGCGGCACGTGCGAGGTCGCCATCATATCACTTGCGGGCATAGTCCACAGCGACTCCGAGCGCGATGCCGGAGGCGACGCGATGGACGACTGCATCATGAGGTACATCCAGCGCGTATACAACCTGCTCATAGGCGAGCGGATGGCCGAAATGATCAAGATCGAAATAGGGAGCGCCTTCCCGACTGGAGAGGAGAAGACGCTCGAAATCAAGGGCAGGGACATAGTGGCGGGGTTGCCGAAGACTTTGACGATAACCTCCGAGGAAATAAGAGAGGCTCTGAAAGATCCGATCAGCAAGATCGTGGACGCCGTGCGCGCGACGCTCGACAAGTGCGAGCCGGAGCTTGCGGCGGACTTGGTGGACCGCGGGCTGGTGCTTTCCGGCGGCAGTTCGCAGCTGAGAGGCCTCGACAAGCTCCTTTCGCAGCAGACGGGCCTTCCCGTGACGCTGGCGGAAGATCCGCTTTCCGCCGTGGCGGAAGGCACCGGCGTGGTGATGAACGAGCTTGATTTCCTCGAGAAGAACAAGAAATCGTAAGGTTTTCGGCAAGTCCCGCATGGAGGGCTTGCTGGAGTGAAGGCCAGAACAACCGGAACATACGCGCTCATCGCCCTCGCGGCGGTGCTGACGGCGGTCATGTGCTTTTCGCGCGCGGCCGGCGTCGAGGCGATGTATCCGTTTCAGCGGGCCTGGCGCGCCGTCTCCAACAGGGTCGGCTCGCGAATCTCCGGTGCGTGGCGCGGCGCGGCCGCGAGTGCGGAGAACGTGCGCCTCAGGCGCGAGGTCGCCGCACTTGCCCTCGCGCGCGACGACCTTGCGAGGCTGGAGGCGGAGAACGAGCGTCTCAGGCGCGCGCTGGACTATTCGGAGAGCGAACGCGGCGTATGGCTTGCGGCGGCGGTCCTTACCCGCGCACCCGCGCTCGCGGCTGGGCGGCGCGTGCTGCGCACCGACAAGGGGTCGAACGCGGGAGTCGCCGAAGGCGCGGTGGTGACGGTTCCGGAAGGACTTGTCGGACGAGTCGTGTCGGTCACTCCGCACACTTCAGAGATTCTCCTCGTCACCGACCCGTCGCTCAAGGTCTCGTGCGAGGTTGCGCTCCCGGGAGGGGACTTCCTGCGCGGGACGCTTGCGGGCGGATCGGACGAGCGGCTCGCGCTACGGCACATCTTGTCCAAGGCGGAGGTTCCGCCGAGGAGTCCGGTATTTACATCAGGTCTCGGAGGGGTGTTCCCCAAGGGGATCGCGGTCGGCACTTTGCTTGAGGTCCGTCAGGACCAGGATTCGCCAAGGCGCGAGGGTGAGGTGCTTCCGGCCGTTGATTTTTCGACGCTGAAGGACGTCTTCATCCGCCGTGAAAGGTAGTCTCGTCAAGTTCGCCTTCATCGTTCTGGCGCTCGTCATCGGCGGTGCGCTGGAAAGCGTGCTGCCTTCCGTCTGGGGCCTCGGAGTGCCAGTCCTCCTCGGCGTGGCGATATTCTTCGCCAACTACACAGCGGCGCCCGTGTGGATCTTCGCGGCCGTTTCCGCCGGCGCGCTCGAGGAGTCTGTCGCCGCTCTCCCCCCCGCGACGGCGATAGTCTTCTTTGCCGCAATCGCGCTCGCCGTTCGCTTCCTGCGCGAGCCGGTCGTCTGGGTGGTCGCGGCGTTTCCGGCGTACCAGGTGTGGCTCGGGCTCGTCGCCGATGGGTCCGGGGCGATTGCGCGCGCGATGGTGGCGATTCCGGTCGGGGCTCTTTCGCTCGCGGCCGTCGTGGCGCTGATGTCCGTCGCATGGAGAAAGGCGGGTGCCGATGCGTGACGACGTCAGGCTCGTAAGCGACCTCTCCGCGCTCGCGACGGGCGTGGTGTTCATTGTCGGACTCGTCGTGCTCGGGTTCCGCCTTGCGCAGATACAGCTCGTGGACGCCGCGAAGTACCTTGAGGACGGATCGCGCCAGGCCGCGCGCAGGGTGCAGACCGCAGGGCCGCGCGGACGCATCATCGCGCGCGACGGGACGGTTCTCGCCGACAACCGCGCATCGGTTTCGATAGTCGTGAGCCCCGAGGGCTTCCAGCGACGGAACTGGACCGAGACCGTCTCGGCGATATCCAACGCAATCGAGTCCGTCGCGTCCGCGATCGAGACGCCGTCTCCGCTTTCCGCTAACGCGATCGCGCGGCACGTCCGCCAGCAGCTGGCGCGTCCGCTCGTCGTCTGGCGCGACGTCGGCGACGAGCAGATTGCGCGTCTCGTCGAGCGCGAGAGCGAGTTCCCGGGATTCGAGTGCGTGGAGACGGAGGAGCGGACGTATCCAGAGGGGCGGCTTGCGGCGCATGTCATCGGATACGTCGGACGCGGCGAGACGACGAGCGCGGCGGGCGAGAAGTTCAACTTCAGGGACAAGGAGATGAAGGGGCGCGCGGGGCTGGAGGCGTTCTACGACGGATACCTCCGCGGCTCGCCGGGGGAGCTTTCGGTGACCGTCGACGCGCGCGGCTTCGCCGTCGCGGAGGAGACGGTGGTGGAGGCGAGGAGAGGTCCGGACCTCAAGCTCACGATCGACCCGAAGATACAGCGCTCCGTCGAGCGGCAGCTGCGCGGCGAATACGCCGCGTGCGCGGTGATCGACCCGAGGGACGGCGCGGTGCTCGCGCTCGCGAGCGCGCCGGCGTACGACCTCAACCTGCTTGTTCCGCGCCTGACGCCCGAGATGCAGGAGCGCTACGTCGGCAACCACGCCTGCCGCAACCGCGCGTGCTTCGAGACGTATGCGCCCGGTTCGACGTTCAAGCCGGTGACGGCGCTCGCGGCGCTGAGGGCCGGACGCTCGGAGCTCGTCGAGTACGAATGCACCGGGGTCTTTTCGCTCGCGGGCATGCGGCTTCACTGCGCGAGGAGGTGGGGACACGGTCCGATAGACATGCGTCACGCGCTCAAGGAGAGCTGCAACACTTACTTCTGCCACCTCGGGGCGGAGATCGGCACGAACGCGCTCTTCGCGGCGGCGAGGGACTTCGGACTTGGGGCGAAGACGGGGCTTGACTTCCCGCAGGATTCCGCCGGCGTCGTGCCGTCCGCCGAGTTCAAGCGCCGCAACTACAATCTGCCGTGGTACGCGGGCGATCTCGCGCAGGCGTCGATCGGACAGGGCCAGCTGCTTGTGACACCGCTCCAGATGGCACGCGTCGCGGGGGCGATAGGGACTGGCCGCCTGGTGCGTCCGCACCTCAGGGCCGACACGCCGGTGGAGAGCTCGCCGATTCCGTTCTCGCAGCGCCATCTCGCGGTCGTGCGGGAGGGGATGCGGATGGTCGTCGACGGAGGGACGGGAAAGCTCGCGGGGGAGGGTGTCGCGGTTCCGGTCGCGGGAAAGACGGGCACGGCGGAGGTCGGGCGCGGCGCGACGCGGAGGAAGAACACGTGGTTCATCGCATACGCGCCGGCGGAGAATCCGACAGTCGCCGTCGCGATGGTCGTCGAGAACGGAATGTCGGGCGGAGGCACCACCGCGCCCAAGGTGGGTGAGGTGCTGAAGACGATATTTGGGGAATTGTGAATGATGAATGAAGAATGAAGTTTCTTGAATACATAAAGAGATTCAACTGGATCACGTTCGCCGCGATGCTTGCGCTCATCGTGCTCGGCACGGCCGCGATCTACTCCGCCGGGAACGCGCGTTCCGGCGAGCTGTTCCACTCGATGTGGAAGTCGAATCTCGGCACGGCTGTGTTCGGGCTTGCCGTCTACCTTGCGCTTGCATTCTTCGACTACAGGAAGTACATCGCCTTGTCCGCAATCCCCGCGTACGCCGTCGCGGTCGTTCTGCTCGTCGTCGTGCTTTCAATCGGAACTTCCACCTACGGAGGAAAGCGCTGGCTCTGGTTCTTCCAGCCGAGCGAGGTGTCGAAGCTCTGCGTCATCTCCATGCTCGCATGGCTGTTCGGTCCGACGGACTCTCCTCCGTGGATGCGCGGCTTCAGGGGGTTCCTCCTCGCGGCGGCGCTCGTGGGCGTTCCGTCGGTGCTGATTCTGAAGGAGCCGGACCTCGGGACGATGCTGACGCTCATGCCGGCTACCGTGCTGATTCTCTTCATCGCGCGCGTGTGGCGGAGGGCGATCATCGTCGCGGTGTGCGCCGCCGCGGTGGGCGGGACGGCGCTTCTGGGCGCGGTCTACGAGGCGGAGAAGCCGGGCGTCCCCGAGGCGAGGCGCGAGGCGATAATGAAGTACGTGCCGCTGAAGCCGCACCAGGTGAAGCGCGTGAGGGTCTTCCTCTTCCCCGACGAGGACCCGAACGCGGCTGGGTACAACCTGAGGCAGGCGCTGATCTCAATCGGCTCGGGCGGATTCTCCGGCAAGGGATTCCGCAGGGGGGAGACCAACCACCTCAAGTTCCTGCCACAGTCAATTTCGATGAACGACTTCATCTTCTGCGTATACGCGGAGGAGACGGGGTTCGTCGGATCGGTCTTGCTGCTTGCGCTGTTCGGGGCGCTTCTCGTCCCGTGCGCGTGGACGGCGTATGTTGTAACGGACGGAACCGGACGCCTGCTTGCGCTCGGGGTCTCCACGCTCGTATTCGCGCATGTGTTCATCAACATCGCGATGTCCGTGGGCCTCGTGCCGATAACCGGGCTTCCGCTGCCGTTCATATCTGCCGGGCGCACCTTCCTCGTGACGGTGATGGCCGGCCTAGGAATCGTACAAAGCGTGTCAATACACGGAAGGGAAACAAGAACATGAACCTGTTCGGATGGCTCAAGCGCTCCAAGCTGAAGCGCGAGATAATAGTAAACGTCGAAAAACTCGAGACCCGCGTCGCGGTGCTCGAAAACGGGAGGCTCGAGGAATTCATGGTCGAGCATCCCGAGGCCGAGCGCCTCGTCGGAAGCGTCTTCAAGGGACGCGTCCAGAACCTGGAGAACGACCTTCAGGCGGCGTTCGTCGACATCGGACTCAAGAAGAACGCATTCCTGCACTACTGGGATATGACGCCCGACGCGGATGCGCTCCTTGACGAGGACGACGAGCCGAAGAAGGGACAGAAGGGCGGAAGGAAGTCCAACCGCCTCTCCGACGCCGAGATCGCGAAGCGCTTCCCGCCGGGAAGCGAGATCATCGTGCAGGTCACGAAGGGTCCGATCTCCACGAAGGGTCCGCGCGTCACCGCGAACCTCTCGATACCCGGGCGCTACCTCGTCATGATGCCGGGCACGCGCATCCGCGGCGTTTCGAAGAAGATCGGCGACGCGAAGGAGCGCCAGAGGCTCAAGAAGATACTCGACAAGCTTCCGCTTCCCGAGAACGTCGGACTCGTCGTGCGCACCGTCGGCGCCGGCGCGAGCGCGCGCGCCTTCGCGCGCGACCTCCGCAACCTCCTCGCGGTCTGGAACGAGATGCAGTCCAACACGAAGCGCCTCAGGACGCCGTGCTGCATCTTCCAGGAGCCGGACCTCTGCGAGCGCGTCGTGCGCGACTGGCTCACCGAGGACGTGGACGCGATCGTGATCGACGACGAGAAGAGCTACGAGTCGATGCGCGAGGTCACCGCGCGCATCTCGCGCCGCGCGAAGTCGAAGATACGCCGCTACGACGGAACGACGAGCCTGTTCGAGCACTACGGGCTCGAGCGCCAGCTCGCGGAGGCCTTCCGCCGCCAGGTGCCGCTGAAGTCCGGCGGATACCTCGTCATCGACGAGACGGAGGCGCTCATCGCCGTCGACGTCAACACGGGGCACCACAAGGGCAGCGGAAGCCAGGAGGAGGCGATTCTCCAGGTGAACCTGGAGGCGGTGGACGAGGTGGCGCGCCAGCTTAGGCTGAGGAACATCGGAGGACTCGTCGTGCTCGATCTCATCGACATGAAGTCCAGGAAGCACCAGAAGCAGGTGTACCGTGCGCTCAAGGACGCGCTCAAGCGCGACCGTGCGCGCACGAACGTGCTCGAGATCTCCGAGCTCGGGCTCCTCGAGATGTCGCGCCAGCGCCAGGACCGCTCGATCCTCTCGATGCTCACCTCGAAGTGCCCCTACTGCTCGGGGCGCGGCGTCGTCAAGTCGCCGATGGCGGTTTCCGTCGAGCTCCAGCGCAAGCTCACCTCGCTCCTGCGCCAGGCGGAGGCGGACAAGAAGCCGTTCGAGCCGAAGATCGTCATCGCGCCGCAGGTCATGCAGCGCCTGCAGACAGAGGACAAGGACATTCTCGCGCAGATGCAGAAGCAGTTCAGCACACGGCTCAGGTTCGTGTCTGAGCTCCACCGCCATCCGGAGGCGTTCTCGATTCTCGACGCGGCGACGGGGCAGGTGCTGTATTCGCAGTCGTGAGAGTCCGCGAAAATGGTATAATATCACAAACCACCAAGGAGTAATCATGTCTCTCAACATAGTCAAGGAAATCGACAACAGGGTCCAGGTCAAGAACGTGCTCATGAGCGTGAGCGACAAGACCGGGCTCGAAACCTTCGTCCCCGCGCTCGTAAAGGCGTGCCCGGGCGTGAAGATCTATTCGACCGGCGGAACGTACGCCAAGGTGAAGGAGATCCTCGGCGACAAGGCCGAGGGGACGCTCGTTGCCGTGTCGGACTACACCGGCCAGCCGGAGATGCAGGGCGGACTCGTCAAGACGCTCGACTTCAAGATCTACCTCGGGCTCCTTTCGGAGAAGTACAACGACGCTCACCAGGCGGACCTTAAGCGCCTCTCCGCGCAGCCGATCGACATGGTCGTCGTGAACCTCTATCCGTTCCAGGCAACCGTTGCGAAGGATGGCGTCACGCCCGAGATGGCGCGCACGAACATCGACATCGGCGGTCCGTGCATGGTCCGCGCCTCCGCGAAGAACTACCTCCGCGTCGCGTCGGTGACAGATCCGCTCGACTACCCCGCCATCGTTCAGGAGCTTGAGTCGCACGCCGGCACGCTTGGACTCGACACGCGCTTCCGCCTCATGAAGAAGGCGTTTACGCACACTGCCGAGTACGACACCGCGATCTCGAAGTTCTTCACGACCCGCACCTGGGAAGAGGTCGACGCGACCTACGACCAGCACTGACGCGTGTGCCACCTCGCGAGGTACACGCCATGCACCTCGCGAGGTACACGCCATGCACCTTGCGAGGTATACGCCATGCACCTCGGGAGTCGCTTGTCCCTTGACTTTTTCAGCACGGCCTACGCAGGGTGGCTTCGCCGGGAATATGGTATAATATCCCGAATATGGCAAAGGAATACGGAGACGGAAGCATCAAGACGCTCGACCCGGTGACGCACATAAGGCTGCGCCCGGGCATGTATGTCGGCGAGCCCGGAACGGGCGCGATGTACCACGACTGCATCTACATCCTGATGAAGGAGGTCATCGACAACGCGATCGACGAGTTCGGGCAGGGGTATGGCAAGCGGATCGACGTGAAGGTCAACTACGATTCGGGCGAGGTTTCGGTCCGGGACTACGGGCGCGGCATTCCGCTCGGCAAGGTGGTGGACTGCGTCAGGCAGATGAACACCGGCGGCAAGTACGACAACGAGAACTACCAGTTCTCCGCCGGCATGAACGGCGTCGGCACGAAGGCGGTCAACGCGCTCTCCGAGTTCTTCGAGGTGAGGAGCTTCCGCGAAGGCGAGTTCTCAGAGGCGTACTTCGAGGAGGGCAGGCTCAAGTCGAAGAAGCGCGGCAAGGACAAGGAAGGGCAGCACTCCGGCACGTTCATCCGCTACAAGCCCGACCTCAAGGTCCTCAAGCGCTTCAAGGTGCGCGAGGAGCACGTCCTCAGGCGCATGAAGATGTACTGCTACGTCAACGCCGGGCTCACTATCGTCCTCAACGGACAGGAGATCTGCTCCGACAAGGGGCTCGCCGACCTCATCTCGGACGAGGCGCAGTTCGAGAAGCTCTACCAGCCGTTCCACGTCAAGACGAAGAGCCTCGAGATAATCTTCACGCACACCAACCGCTTCGGCGAGGAGTACCACTCGTTCGTCAACGGACAGTACACGACGGACGGCGGAACGCACCTCACGGCGTTCAAGGAGGCGCTCACGAAGGCGCTCAACGACTTCGACGGAAAGAAGAAGTTCGACGGAGACGACATACGCGACGGACTCATCGGCGCGGTCTCGGTGCGCATAATGAACCCCGTCTTCGAAGGCCAGACGAAGATAAAGTTCGTGATGAACGACATCCGCGCCGACCTGGTCGCGGAGATGAAGAAGGAGATCGAGGCGGCGCTCCACCGCTCGCCCTCAGAGGCGGAGAAGCTTATCGCCAAGGTCGAGGAGACGGGCAAGATACGCTCCCAGCTCAACACCATCAAGAAGCAGGCGCGCGAGAGGTCGCAGGCCGTGTCGGTGCGCGTTCCGCAGCTCAAGGACTGCAAGAACCACCTGAAGCTCGACAAGGTCAACAAGAAGACAGGCAAGGCCGAGGGCGAGGACACGATGATATTCCTCACCGAGGGACAGTCCGCGGGCGGCACGCTCGGCGGCGCGCGCGACGCGATGACGCAGGCGGTGTTCTTCCTGCGCGGAAAGTGCCTCAACACGTGCGGGCTCAACAAGGACGTCCTCTACAAGAACGAGGAGTTCTTCAACCTCATCAAGACGCTAGACATCGAGGACACGCTCGACCACCTCCGCTACGGGAAGATCATCTTCGCGACCGATGCCGATGTCGACGGACTCCATATCCGCATGCTGCTGACGACGTTCTTCATGCGCTTCTACCGCCAGCTCATCCTCGACGGACGCGTCTACATTCTGGAGACGCCGCTCTTCCGCGTGCGCAACAAGAAGGAGCACTACTTCTGCTACACGGACGAGGAGCGCGAGGCGGCGATAAAGAAGTGCGGGCGCGGATGCGAGATCACGCGCTTCAAGGGGCTCGGCGAGATCGACAAGGAGGACTTCAAGGGCTTCATAGGCGAGGACATGCGCCTCACGCCCGTGACCTGCTCGGACGACACGGACGTCGAGAAGACCATAAAGTTCTACATGGGCGCCAACACGCCCGAGCGCAAGGACTACATCATGGACTCGCTCGTCTGCGACTCCAGCGAGTTCTAGCGGATCAAGTGCTTATGTGGCTGCATACGTGGGTTAATACTGCGTCTTGCAATATTCATAATACATTGTTTCCATTTTGACAATGGACAGGTTGACGCGGTTATTGTAAAATAGCCGCGTAAACTTCATTCACAACTTCAGCGAAGGAACAATCGACATGAATATGCTGGCGGTAATACTGGCGACGACGGTTAATTTCACGACGCAGACCGCGTGCCACCCCGAGGACTTCAAGCACTACGACACCGCGACGATGCGCAGCCGCTTCGTGATGGAGAAGGTGATGGCGCCCGACGAGATCAACGTGACGTACACGATGTACGACCGTCTCGTCTACGGCGGCGCGATGCCAGTGGAGAAGGAGCTGACGCTCGAAACTTTCGAGGAGCTGAAGGCGGAGCACTTCCTCGACCGCCGCGAGCTCGGCGTGATCAACGTTGGCGGACCCGGAACCGTGACCGTCGACGGCGAGAAGTACGACCTCGAGTTCAAGGAGGCGCTCTACGTCGGCTGCGGCAAGAAGGAAGTGAAGTTCGCGTCCGCGGACAAGAAGAACCCCGCGAAGTTCTACATCAACTCCGCTCCCGCGTACAAGGAGTTCGTGACGCAGCGCATCTCCTGCGACCAGAACTGCAAGAAGCCGGGCTACACGATCGGCAACTACATCAAGGCCGGGAAGATGGAGGAGTCGAACGACCGCGTGATCAACCAGCTCATCGTGAATCCGGTCCTCTCGAAGAAGCCGGGCGGCGGCGTGAACCAGCTGCAGATGGGCCTCACCGAGCTCAAGCCCGGCAGCGTCTGGAACACGATGCCGCAGCACACGCACAACCGCCGCATGGAGGCGTACTTCTACTTCAACGTCCCCGAGGGGCAGGCGATCTGCCACCAGATGGGCCGTCCGCAGGAACAGCGCCTCGTGTGGCTCCACAACGAGCAGGCGATCACCGCGCCCGAGTGGAGCGTCCACTCCGCCGCGGGAACGTCGAACTACATGTTCATCTGGGGCATGGGAGGCGAGAACCTCAACTACGGCGACATGGACAAGGTGCCTGTGCTGGAGATGAGGTGAGTTAGTCGTTAGTCATTAGTCGTTAGTCGTTAGTGATTAGTGGTTAGTGGCTAGAGGTTAGTTGAAGGAAATGGAGAAGACAAAATGATAACATACGATCTTTCGGGAAAAACGGCGCTGGTGACAGGTTCGAACCGCGGCATCGGCAAGGCCATGGCGGATGCGCTGGAGGCGGCGGGCGCGAAGGTGCTGCGCACCTGTTCGAAGGACTGCGACCTTTCCGACCGCAAGGCGGTATACGCGTTCATCGAGCGCGTCAAGAAGGAGCACCAGATTGACATTCTCGTCAACAACGCGGGCATGATCCTCAGGAAGCCCGCCGCGGAGCATCCTGACGAATGGTGGGACAAGGTGATGTCCGTGAACATCGACTCGCAGTTCATCCTTGCGCGCGAATTCGGCAAGGACATGGTCGCGCGCGGCTACGGCAAGATCGTGTTCACCGCGTCGCTTCTCACGTTCCAGGGCGGAATCACCGTTCCGGGCTATGCGGCCTCGAAGGGCGCTGTCGGTCAGCTCGCGAAGGCGCTTGCGAACGAATGGGCGTCTAAGGGCGTCAACGTGAACGCGATTGCGCCCGGGTATATTGCGACGGACAACACCGCCGCGCTCAGGGCCGACCCTGTCCGCTCGCGCCAGATTCTGGAGCGCATCCCGGCGGGGCGCTGGGGCGAGGCGTCGGACATCGCGGGCGCGTGCGTGTTCCTCTGCTCGCCCGCGTCGGACTACATCAACGGAATCGTGCTGCCCGTCGACGGCGGATGGCTGGCGCGGTAAAAAGGCTGAACCATCTCAAAGGACCTGTGCAATGATTATTTCGTCGATCATTCTTGCGGCCGCAACGGCGTGCCCCTGCGAGGCGAAGCTCCAGTCGATGCTTCCCGAAGTTTTCGCGAAGAGCGCGGCGCATTACCGCGCGATCGACGCGGCGGCAACGCCGCTTATGGACAAAGGCGACGCAGCTCGCGAAGCAAAGCCGCACGGCGAGCGCCTCGTTCCGCACGGATGGAACGCGAAGGCCGGCAAGCTCGACATGCGTTCCATCTACTGGTGGACGTCCGGGCACTTCCCTGGGTCGCTCTGGTACCTCTACGAGGCTACTGGCGACGACTTCTTCAGGGATCGCGCGACGGTCTGGACGGAGCTTGTCGCGCCGAACTCCAAGGTGACCGACAACCACGACGTCGGGTTCATCATGTACTGCTCGTTCGGCAATGCGAGGAGACTGCTGAAGACGGACAGGTACGACGCGCTTCTCCTCGAGACGGCAGATTCGCTCTCGAAGCGCTTTAACCCGGACCTCGGACTCATCAGGAGCTGGGGCGCGCTCGGCGAGAAGCGGAACTTCCTCGTGATTCCGGACAACATGATGAACCTCGAGCTTCTCGAGTGGGCGGCCAAGGCGAAAGGCGGCGAAAAGCGCTTCGACGACATCGCGCGCTCGCACGCGACGAAGACGATGGGCCATCACTTCCGCGCGGACGGCGGAACGTTCCATGTCCTCGACTACGACCAGAAGACGCTGCGCGTCAAGGGCATCGAGCGCGGACAGGGCGCAAGCTGCGAGACGGCGTGGAGCCGCGGGCAGAGCTGGGCCATCTACGGCTATGCGATGATGTACCGCGAGACGAGGGATCCTGCGTATCTCGAGTTCGCCCAGAAGGTCTCGGACTTCGCGATCAACCATCCGAACATGCCCGTCGACGGTGTCCCGTACTGGGACTACGGCGCGCCTGGCGAGGAGCGCGACACATCCGCCGCGTCGATCATGGCGTCGGGCCTCCTCGAGCTTTCGACGTTTGTTCCCGGCGACAAGGGCGCCAAGTACCGTGCGTTCGCTGTGAAGCAGCTTCTTTCGCTTTGCACTGACGAGTATTTCGCGAAGCCGGGCGAGAACGGAGACTGGCTCCTGAAGCACGGAGTCGGACACAAGCCCGCTGGCGGCGAGATCGACACTCCGCTTGACTACGGCGACTACTACTTCCTCGAGGCGCTACTCCGCTTCAGGTCCCTCGTGGGCAGGTGAACGGATTTTTTGGTATAATATCCGTCATCTAGTTTTGAACATCTGAAGCTTTGAACTATATGGCGACGAAAGAAGCAGCACCCAAGAAATCCGGGAACACCGCGCTCGACGCGGTGATGAGCCAGATTCGCAAGGAATTCGGCGAGATGTCCATCATGCGCCTCGGCGACCAGGAGGTGGCCGACATTCCCGTCATCTCGACGGGCGCTCTCTCGCTCGACATGGCGCTCGGCGTCGGGGGGCTTCCGCGCGGCAGGATCGTGGAGTGCTACGGCCAGGAGTCTTCCGGCAAGACGACGCTCACGCTCCACGTCGTCGCGAACGCGCAGAAGGCCGGCGGCGTCGCGGCATTCATCGACGCGGAGCACGCGCTTGATCCGGGCTACGCCAAGAAGATCGGCGTCGATCTCGACAACCTCATCGTCTCCCAGCCGAACAGCGGCGAGGAGGCGCTAACGATCTGCGAGCAGCTCGCGAAGTCGGGCGCGCTCGACGTAATCGTCGTCGACTCCGTCGCGGCGCTCGTGCCGCAGGCCGAGATCGATGGCAACATGGGCGACAGCCACATGGGCCTCCAGGCGCGCCTCATGTCGCAGGCGATGCGCAAGCTCACCGCCGTCGTCGCGCAGACGAAGACGCTCATCATCTTCACCAACCAGGTGCGCGAGAAGATCGGCGTGATGTTCGGTAATCCCGAGACAACGCCCGGCGGCAAGGCGCTCAAGTTCTACGCGAGCTGCCGTCTCCAGGTGCAGAGGATCGGCGCGATAAAGAATCCGAGCGGACAGGTCGTCGGCAACAGGACGCGCGTCAAGGTAGTCAAGAACAAGGTGGCGCCTCCGTTCACCGAGGCGGAGTTCGACATCCTCTACACGTGCGGTATCTCCTACGAGGGCTCCGTCCTCGACGCGGCGCTTGCGCGCGGCGTGGTGGAGAAGCGCGGCAGCTGGCTCAGCTTCGGCGATTCGCAGCTTGCGCAGGGGTCGCTCGCGACGATCGACTACCTCAAGGCTAATCCCGACGTCACGGCGAAGATCGTGGAGCTCGTGAAGACGACTCCCGTGAACCCGGCCCTGGCGAAGAAGAAGTGATTTTGGCGAGTCTCCGAGCGAGTGGAGCGCAGCTAGAGGCGAGCGGGCCACAAGCATACGGGGCGAAGCGAGAAAAAAGATTTGGCGAGTCTCCGAGCGAGTGGAGCGCAGCTAGAGGCGAGCGGGCCATGAGCATACGGGGCGAAGCGAGAAAAAAGATTTGGCGAGTCTCCGAGCGAGTGGAGCGCAGCGAAAGGAGCGAGGAGACGAGCACGATATGGAGAGTTGGCAGAGTGGTCGATTGCGGCGGTCTTGAAAACCGTTGAGGATGCAAGTCCTCCGGGGGTTCGAATCCCTCACTCTCCGCCACCCGCGGCGCTACGCTTGAATGCAAAAACCAGGGGCGTCCTGGTCCGAGGTCATTCAGACCGAGGACGCCCATCGACGACCGCCCGCTACAGGGCCGCTCCTATGAGACCGCCGACAAGCGCGCCTAGGAGGGCTCCTACGCCAGTCTCCTCGTGGTGAACCACGACGGTGCGCGCAGGCGGCGGGGGAGGCGGCGGGAGCGGCCTCACGACGACGGGCGGCGGCGGGGGCGCGGGGTGGTGCACACGGTGGTGCATCGGCGCTCCGTGGCGCGCTCCGTGATGCGGTGCATGATGCTCAGCTTTGGGCGCGTGGTGCGCTACCTGCGGTCCCTTGGCGGGCGCGCGGCCGGCAGGGGCCTTCTGGTGGACCGCCGGGCCCTTCGGCGCGGGACCTCCGTGTCCGCCTTTCGGCGCGGCGAGGGTCGTTCCGCAGAGGGCCATGCACATAAGGCCCGCGACCATCAGTTTCATGTAGTTCCTGTTGTCCATAACACACCTCTTTCGACTTTCTTTTTTCGTTGTTGCGCAGGAGCCAATCTCCCGCTTACGTCAAGGTAGGCGAAGCCGCCGCGTAGTTCTGACAGGGGAAATTTCGCTATGATGCGGTTGTCCGTATCGGTTTGGATTTGGTATAATTACACCATGAGCGTCAAGCGAAAAGACCTTTTGATTCCGTACGGCGTTTCCGATTTCAGGCGAATCAGGAACGAGGGATACTACTATGTCGACAAGACGCAGTATCTCGCCCGCATGGAGGAGCGCGACAGCTTCATCTTCTTCGTGCGTCCGCGCAGGTTCGGGAAGTCGCTCTTCATCTCAATGATGGAGAACTACTACGACCTCAACCGGAAGAAGGACTTCAGGAAGCTCTTCGGTGATCTCTGGATTGGCAGGCATCCTACGAGGAACGCAAACCGTTTCATGACTCTGAAGCTCGACTTCTCGAAGGTCGGGGGGGCGGGATGCGATCTTCAGGATTCGTTTGAGAAACACATCGCGTTGATGCTCGATGAGTTTGTGTTCCGCTATTCCAGGCATTACGATGACGCGTTCAAGGCCGATTTTTCCGGCAAGACCGCCGAGGAGAAGATTGCCGCCGTCACCGCGCGCAGCAGGACAATCGGCATCCCCCTCTACCTCATAATCGACGAGTACGACAACTTCACCAACCAGATGATCCGGGCGTCGGGTGTGACGGATTACCGCGAGATCACCCACGGCGCGGGGTTCTACCGAAACTGGTTCAAGAAGTTCAAGGGCGAGTTCGACCGCATCTTCATGACCGGCGTTTCGCCCGTGACACTGGACGATCTCACGAGCGGATTCAACATCGCGGCGAACCTCACGCTCGAACCCGAATTCAACGCCGCGCTCGGCTTCTCCGCGGGGGAGGCAGTGAAGATGTTCTCCGACTTCAAGGGGACAGGCAGGTTCTCTCGCGGAGACCCGAAGGCGATCGTGGAGTCCATAAAGCCGTGGTATGACGGCTACTGCTTCGCCGAAGAGAAGGTGGGTGCCGAGTGCGTGTTCAACTCTGACATGACGCTTTACTACTTGAAGAGCCTCGTCACGAAGGGTGAGCCGCCAAAGAACATGGTCGACGCCAACATCAAGACTGACTACGACAAGCTCAAGACGATTTCCGACCTGCAGCGCACAGTGTTCAAGATGGACCCGGTCGAGGCGCTTCCGATGACGGAGCAGACCGTCACCTCGGGTGGCGTGCAGTTTCCGCTCGTGGAGTCGTTCCCCGCCGAGGCGATCGTCAAGCCGGAGAACTTCCGGTCGCTTTTCTTCTACTACGGACTGCTGTCGATGGCCGGAAGAAAGATGGGCGCGACCGTGTTCTCCGTTCCGAACGCCTGCGTGGAGAAGCAGATATACGGCTATCTCCGCGACCGGTACTTCCCGCCGGCGAAGAGCTTCCTCGACTGGGACGAAGCCGCGCAACTGTTCGCCTACGAGGGCAGGTGGCGCGAGTTCTTCGAGCTTGTCGCGAAGAACTTCGAGGAGACGACGCCAATACGCGGCGGAATAAGCGGCGAAGTGCGGCTTCAGGGCTATTTCCAGTGCGAGATGGCGCATTTGCCGCAGTTCATCACGTGCCCCGAGCTCGAGATGTCGCACGGCAACTGCGACTTCTTCCTATTCCCGGAGCGCACGTACTACGGCGACGTCCCACACAGCTATATCGTCGAGTTCAAGCACCTCAAGAAGGGCGCGAGGAAGACCGAAGCCGACGCGCAGCGCAAGGAGGGCGTCGCGCAGCTGAAGGCGTATGCGAAGGACAAAAAGGTCCCGGCTCTCGCGAAAGGCACGACGCTCCACCTCCTTCTCGTCCAGTACCGCGGCCCCAGGATGATCCGCTGCGAGCAGATATCGGAAAAGAAGATGTGAACAAAGGAGGAATAGTTATGAATTCACGATATGGGATTGTTCTCGGTGCCGTAGTCATGGCGCTTGTCTGCGGTTGCAGAAGTCTATTTTCGCCGCATTATGACTATGCTCGTCCGGAGGCACCTGATGGCTATATGGTCGTGGATTCCTATGCGAACGGTCGGGCGTACGACTGGATTAAGGTGGAAAACAGATTGCCCGACAGAATTTACATGTATGTTCAAGTGCATGATGCAAAGGAAAGAAAATGGCGTGACTTTGCAAATGCTTCAATCCTTCCGGGGGAAGATGTTGAGCTTGAGCCAAAACCAAAGAGGCGTCTTAAAGAAAATAGATATTATGCAGTGTTGGTACCGGGTGTAGAGTCTAAATGTATATCACACGATGTCAAGAGTAATGATCTATATCTTTACGTGGGAGATGAGTGCGAGGCGTGCAGACAATATGTGGACTACTATGCGAAAAAGCAGTGGGAGGCTTTTGTATCAAAATGGACAGGCGCATCGTACGCAGATGTAGTCACGCATTTCGGCCCAGGAGATTTTGTTGAGGAGGTCGAGGGGGCCAAGATGCTCTCGTACAAAACAGACACATTAAGGACTTCTGGCGGATTTAACTTCTCGGCGTCCTATAGCGGATCGTATAGCGGATCGTATTCGTCGTCATCGAGCGGTGAGTATTACGGGGGCGGCCGATTCTACCAAGGTTCAACACATGGTTCTATGTCTGGCTCTTCGCGAGGCTCTTCGCGAGGCTCTGGTCGTTTTTCCTCTGTCACAAGGAAGGATATATCCGTTTTGTGGTTTATGTTTGACAAAGACGGTAAAGTGACGCGAGTGGGACGAAGCGAACGATAACAATTTCTGGGAAACGTCGCACGGCGCTGCAAAATATTGGCTCTTCGGAGTTTTTTTAGTGGAACACCATCGAAAAACTCCGATAGTCTGGGTTCACGCGCAAAGCGCGAACTGCGAAGCAGCCGCCAGGCCCCGCGCGAGAGCCCAAACGCTTTATATTTAGAGGCATACTGTACCACTAAATTCTTCGATGAACCAGGCCCCACGCGCACGCGCGCGAGGATTTTTGGTATAATATACAATTATGAGCGAAGAGAACGAGAATAGGGAAGATACAGCAGTTTCCGAAGACATTGCAGCGGCGGCCGCGCTTGAGGACATCAACATCGAGGAGTCGATGTCCCGCGACTACATCGACTACTCCATGAGCGTCATAGTGGGGCGCGCGCTTCCCGACGCGCGCGACGGCATGAAGCCCGTCCACAGGCGCTGCCTCTTCGCCATGCACGAGCTCGGCACGACGTACAGCGTGAAGCACGTGAAGTCCGCGCGCGTCGTCGGCGAGGTGATCGGCAAGTACCATCCGCACGGCGACTCCTCCGTCTACGACACGATCGTCCGCATGGCGCAGCCGTTCTCGCTCAGGGTCCCGCTTGTCGACGGACACGGCAACTTCGGCTCGATTGACGGCGACGGCGCGGCCGCGATGCGATACACCGAGGTGAGGATGCAGAAGGTGGCGGACGAGCTTCTCGGCGACCTCGAGAAGGACACCGTCGACATGATGCCGAACTTCGACGAGACGCTCCAGGAGCCGACGGTCCTCCCCGCAAAGCTCCCCAACCTCTTCCTCAACGGCTCGTCCGGCATCGCCGTCGGCATGGCGACGAACATCCCGCCGCACAACCTCGGGGAGCTCTGCGACGGGCTCGACTACTACGTCCAGCACCGCGACACCTGCACCGTCGAGGAGCTCATGCAGTTCGTAAAGGGCCCGGACTTCCCGACCGGCGCGCAGATATGCGGCTACAACGGGATCGCCGCGATGTACAAGCTCGGGCGCGGACAGCTCTGCGTGCGCGGCAAGGCCGAGGTCGTCGAGGAGAAGGGCGGGCGCTCGAAGATCATAATCCACGAAATCCCCTACGGCGTCAACAAGCGCGAGATGATCGAGCACATGGCCGCGCTCGTCAAGGACAAGGTCATCGAGGGCGTAAGCGACATACGCGACCTCTCCGGCGGACACACCAAGGACTCCAAGGGCAAGGTCAAGAAGGACACCAAGAAGGACGAGATCTGCATCGTCGTGGACCTCAAGCGCGACGCCGTCGGCGAGATAGTCCTCAACCACCTCTACAAGCACACGCAGCTCCAGACCACCTTCGGCGCGATCATGCTCGCGATCGTCGGGGGGCGTCCGAAGATACTCAACCTCAAGGAGTACTTCGCCTGCTACGTGGACCACCGCTTCGACGTCATCACCCGCCGCACGCGCTTCGAGCTCAAGAAGGCGCAGGCGAGGAAGCACATCGTCGACGGACTCCTCCTCGCGATCGACAACCTCGACGAGGTCGTCTCGATCATCCGCTCCTCAAAGACGCGCGAGGAGGCGAAGACGCGCCTCCAGGAGCGCTTCGGCTTCACCGACCTCCAGGTGAACGCGATCCTCGAGATGCGCCTCTACCAGCTCGTAGGGCTCGCACGCGAGGCGCTGCAGGAGGAACTCGCCAAGCTCGTCGCCACCATCGCCGAGCTCGAGGCGATCCTCGCCGACCCCGAGAAGGTCTACGCGATAATCCGCGACGACCTCGCCGAGCTCAAGGCGAAGTACTGCACGAAGGAGGACTCGAAGCGCCGCACCGAGATCGTCGCGGACGAGAACGAGGTCTCGATGAAGGACCTCATCCCAGACGCCCCGTGCGTGATAACGCTCTCCAACCGCGGCTACGTCAAGCGCGTGCCGCTCACCGAGTACCGCGAGCAGAAGCGCGGCGGACACGGCGTTCGCGGCGCGCAGGTCAAGGAGGAGGACTTCATCCGCCTCGTCTTCGTCGCGCAGACGCACGACTCGCTCATGTTCTTCACGAACACCGGCAGGCTATTCCTCAAGGACGCGTACCAGATCCCCGAGGCGCCTCGGACGAGCTTCGGGCGTCCGCTCATCAACCTCCTCAACCTCCAGGAGGGCGAGCAGGTCCTCAACCTCCTGCCGATCCGCTCCTTCGAGGGAGACATAGACGTCTTCTTCGCGACCGTCAACGGAACGGTCAAGAAGACGCTCCTCGGCGACTTCAAGAACGTCAACAAGGCCGGAATCCGCGCCATCAACATCGAAGAGGGCGACTCGCTCGTCGACGTCAGACTCGTGAAGCCCGACGACGACGTCATAATGCTGACGAAGAACGGACGCGCCATGCGTTTCGCCGCGACCGACGTCAGGCGCATGGGCCGCACCGCGACGGGCGTGAGGGGCATCCGCCTCCTCGATGGAGACCGCGTCGTTTCGCTCGATGCCGTCGACGACGCGAAGACGCTCTTCATCGCGACGGCGAACGGATACGGCAAGCGCTGCGAGTTCAAGGACTTCACGCGCCACGGACGCGGCGGACAGGGCATGATCGGCATCAAGGGCGCGGACCGCAACGGCGCCGTCGTGGCGGCGCACGCGGTTTCGGACGACGAGAGCGTGATCTCGATCACGAGCGACCAGCAGATGGTGCGCAGCGCAGTCTCCGACTTCAGCGTCCAGGGACGAATGGCGCAGGGCGTAAAGCTCGTGAGGCTCTCCGAGGGCGCGACGCTCGTCTCCGTCTCCGTCTGCGAAGGCGAGGAGGAGGCCGAGAAGGCTCCGGTTTCTGATGGCGTCGATCAGCCCGCCGCTCCCGCCGAAGGCGTTGCGGAGCCGCCTGCGGAGAATTCCGAGGCTCCCGCGCCGTCCGAAGGCGACGCTGAACCAAAGGAGTGACGGCTGCCGCGCCATGCCTGTTTTCGTTCTGAACGGATGGGCGGCGAGTCCGCACGCGTGGGACCTTTGCATGTTCCCGCGCGAGCGCGTGTTCGGATACGTCGAGCAGCTCGACGGCGAGCCCGAGCGCGCGCTCGAGGCGGCGCCTGACGGCGCGGTGCTCGTCGGTTGGTCCATGGGCGGAAGCGGCGCGCTGAGGCTTGCGCTGAAGTACCCCGAGAAGATCCGCGGACTCGTCCTCGTAGCGGCGACGGCGCGCATGATGAAGGCGCCGAACTGGAACGGAATGTCCGAGCGCCGCCTCGCCGCGCTCGAGATGGGGCTCAAAATGACGAAGGGCGAGGGATTCTTCGGGATTCCCGAGGGCAAGCCGAACCCCTACATGACCGACACCGAGGAGAACCTTGCGCGCGGACTCGTCTACCTGCGAGAGACGGACCTGAGGCTTCCGCTAATAGACCTGATGGCGAGCGGACGCCTGAAGTGCCCGGTGCGGATATTCCAGAGCGAGCGCGACGGAATCGTCCGCCCGGAGAACGCGAAGTTCCTCGAGTCCGTCTTCCCGGGCTCGCGCGTCGACATGGTGCCGGGCGCGGAGCACGCGCTGCCGATAATGATTCCCGAGGCTATCGACTCCGCCGTCGCGGAGTGCTTGCTGAAATGATATAATACCCGCATGCGAATACTTTTTCTCAGCGACATACACGGAGTGCCGTCGGCGCTTGAAGCCGCGCTCGCGGCGGCCGACACTCTCGGCTACGACAAGATCGCGCTCCTGGGCGATCTCCTCTACCACGGACCCCGCAACGGCGTGCCGAACTTCTACGATCCCGTAAAGGTCGCGTCAATGCTGAACGGACTGAAGGACAAGATTGTCGCCGTTCGCGGCAACTGCGACGCGGAAGTGGACCAGATGATGGTTGAGTTCCCGATCACTGCGGACTATCAGGTCCTCGACGCGGGCAACAAAAAATTCTTCCTTACCCACGGACACCTCTGGAACGAGTGGAAACTTCCGCCGATCGGCATCGCCGACGTGCTTGTCCATGGACATACCCATGTGCCTGAACTCAAGACGCTCGAGTGCGGGATGACGATATTCAACCCGGGCTCGGTGTCGCTTCCGAAAGGCGGCTCCAGCCGTTCGTTCGGATACTACGACGGCGAGAACCTTAAGCATTATGTCATTTGACGCGGTCATACTCGCGAACGGCGAATTCCCAAAGAGAGGCGGGGCGGCGTGGGAGCTTCTCGCCGATGCGAAGCGCGTCGTCGCGTGCGACGGCGCGGCGAAGACTTTCCGCCGCCGCTTCGGGAGATGGCCGACGGCGGTTGTCGGCGACATGGATTCCATGGGGCGCGTTCCGGAAGGCGTCGAGGCGGTGCGCGTCCCGGACCAGGACACCAACGACCTCGAGAAGGCGGCGCGCTGGTGCCGCGCGCGCGGATGGAAGAAGCTCGTCGCCGTTGGCGCGTCGGGGAAGCGCGAGGACCACTTGATCGGCAATGTCTTCCGTGCGCTTGACCTCGGGCTGGAGCTAGTTTCGGACTTCGGGCGGTTCATGCCTTTTCTCGGCAGGGTGTCGTTCCGCGTCGCGAAGGGGACGCCGGTGAGCGTGTTCGCGCCGGACCGCGCGGCGCGCATGACGTCGAAGGGCCTTGAGTGGCCGCTCGACGGAGTGAAGTTCGCCAATCTCTACTGCGCGACTCTGAACCGCGCCTCTGCGTCGCGCGTGTCGATAACGTCGTCAAAACCAGCGCTCGTCTACATCGCGTCATGAAGATCACACTTGCCAGCGGAAGCCCGAGAAGGGCGAAGATTCTCAAAGACCTCGGCGTCGAGTTCGACGTTGTAAAAACGGACGCGCCGGAGGTGTCGTATCCGCACGACCCGGAGCGCACGGTGCGCGAGAACGCGCTCGCCAAGGGCGCGGCGGCTGCGCCGCGCAGGCGCGTTCTCTCCGCGGACACGATCGTCTGGTTCGACGGACGCATCTACGGCAAGCCGCGCGACCTCGAGGAGGCGAAGAAGTTCCTGCGCGAACTTTCCGGGAACGTCCACACTGTGTTCACCGGCGTTGCGTTCGACGGAGACGTCAAGGTCGCGCGCAGCGACGTGAAGTTCCGCGCGCTGACGGACGCGGCGATCGACGAATATGTCGCGAGGGTGAGGCCGACGGACCGCGCGGGCGCGTATGACATAGACGAGTCGGGAGACCTAATCGTCGAGTCGTACACGGGCAGTTACGAAAACATAATGGGGCTTCCTGTGGAGCCCTTGAAGGAATGGGGTATTGCATGAAGGCGGTTGTCGTACTTTCAGGCGGACAGGATTCCGCCACCGCTCTCGCGATGTGCGTGAAGCGGCACGGAGCGGAGAACGTCGCGGCGATTACGTTTGCGTACGGACAGCGCCACGCGCTTGAGACGAAGTACGCGCGCGCGCTTGCGAAGCGAATATTCGCGATCGGCGCGTGGAAGCGCGTCCCGCTTTCGTTCTATTCGGCGATAACCGACAACGCGCTCCTCTCGAAGGATGTCGCGATTGGGCGGAAGAAGGGCGCGAAGTGTCCGAACACCGTTGTCGAGGGGCGCAACGCGGTCTTCCTCACGCTAGCGTCCGTCTGGGCGAAGTCGCTCGGTGCGAAGGAGGTCTGGACCGGGGTTTCGGAGGCGGACTTCTCCGGCTACCCGGACTGCCGCGAGGCGTTCATCCGCGCGCACGAGAAGGCGACGCGTCTCGCGCTCGACTGGCCGGTGAAGTTCGTGACGCCGTTCATGCACATGACGAAGGCGGACGAATGGGCGCTTGCCGAGAAGCTCGGCATACTTGACGTCATCGAGAACCACACGCTCACGTGCTACAATGGAATCCCCGGACGCGGGTGCGGCAAGTGCCCCGCGTGCCGGCTCCGCAATCGCGGCTACGCCGAATACGCCAGC
This sequence comes from Kiritimatiellia bacterium, assembly GCA_016296065.1. GTDB lineage: Bacteria > Verrucomicrobiota > Kiritimatiellia > RFP12 > UBA1067 > UBA1067. The sequence continues at coordinate 22,448 of JAEDKA010000023.1, read as the reverse complement.
CGCCGGACCGCGTAATTTTGGTATAATACACTGATATGAAAGAAGCCAAGGGATATGTCGCCGTCCTCGCGTCGGCTTTTGCGCTTGCCTCGGGCGCGCTTTTCGCCGGCCCCGCGGGGGAACTTAAGGTCACGGCCGACCGCGTGGCGGCCGACAACGTGACGGGCGCGCTTGCGGCGTCCGGGCACGTCCAGGCCGTCTCCGCGCCTGTCGTGCTCCACTCCGACTACGTCTCGCGCGACGAGAACGGAGAGATCGCGCTATCCGATCCGACGGACCTCACGACGTGCACGAACGACTGGGAGCACCTTCACTGGAAGGTCTCCGGCGAGATGAAGTTCCGCGACCAGAAGTACGTTCTCATAAAGAACGCGTGGGTCCGTATGTGGGACGTGCCGGTCATGTGGCTTCCGTACTGGTACTATCCGATGGACACCGACTACGGCTGGCGCGTGATGCCCGGCTACACCTCGCGCTGGGGCGCGTACCTCCTCACGAAGTACGTGTACGGACTCGTCGGCAGCACGGCGGACGGACAGTGGGGGCTTGCCGGCAACACGCGCTTCGACCTGAGGAGCGAGAACGGCATCGCGCTCGGTCAGATGATCAAGTGGAGCCTCGGCGACTACGGCAAGGGCAAGTTCAAGGTCTACTACGCGTGGGACCAGGACGCCGACCGCTATGACCGCCACTGGAACGACCGCAAGGAGTGGAACTACAGCCACTGGGGCAACGACGTTCCGGACGAGCGCTACGGCCTAAGCTTCGAGCACCGCGCGGAACTCACGGAGCGCGACACGTTCTGGGTGAAGGCGGCGTACTACAGCGACTCGCACTTCCACCACGACTTCCTCAGGAAGACGATGATGAACGAAGGCAACATCTTCGCCGCGCACCAGTCGAACGAGGCGGCGTGGGAGCACAACGAGAACGCGTGGTCCGTCGGCGCGAGCGTGTCGGGTCCGCTGAACGACTTCTATCCTGGCGTCGCGCGCCTTCCCGAGTTCTACCTCGACTGGAACCCATCGCCCGTCTTCTCGCTTCCGGTGAACTACGAGTCGCAGACGCGCGTAGGCTATCTCGACCGCGACTACGCGAAGTACGGCAACAGGCACACGGAGCTTCCGTACCGATACTCTCCTGGCCCGTGGGCGAACTACAATGCGTTCCGCTTCGACACCTACCACCGCCTTACGCTTCCGATGAAGTTCGCGGACGTTCTTTCGGTCGTGCCGCGCTTCGGCCTGAGGGGGACGTTCTGGAGCGACTCCGGCACGAGCGCGGAGCCGGATCGCCGTGCGGGGTCGTCGGGCGACGACACCTGGCGCACTATAGTCGAGGGCGGGGTGACGTTTTCCGCGCGCGGAACGGCCGAGGTGTCGGACGGCGTAACGCACGTCGTCGAGCCGTACTTCGACGTGCTTGCGCAGGAGGCGCACGTCTCCGGGCTCGAGCGCGGCGGACGCATCTACGAGTTCGACAGCGTGGACGCGAGCCGCGACTGGCTCGACCAGTTCGCCGGGCGCTCGCGCAACCTCCCCTACAGCTGGTACGGCGTCACGCCTGGCCTCAGGAACGTCCTTCGCACGACTGACGAGCGAGGCGTCTCGCGCACTTTACTTGACCTTGACGTCTACTGCGGCGTGCAGTTCAACGACACCGACTACACGCCGGGCGACAGGTTCCGCCGCCTCGTCAGGGACGCGGAGGATCCGAACTACGGCAAGGACGATCCCATGTTCGTGCCGGGCGTGAGGGTGAGGTGGATGCCCACTCGCGAGACGGTGCTTTCCGGGCGCGTGGAGTACGACACGGAGAACGACGAGCTCGCGTACGGCAGCCTCAGGTGGAACCACAGGCTTACGGACGAGTTCAGCTACTACGTCTCCTACTGGGGGCGCAACCACCGCCGCTGGGACTACGCCGCATCGCCGTATGACCGAGCCACGATGCGCCGCGACGACTTCAACTGGGTGAACTACCAGTTCGTCGAGGTCGGCTTCGAGCACGAGATATGCGACGCCGTCGTGTGGAGTCCGTACATCCGCTGGGACTGCCGCGAAGGGGAGTTCGACGAGGTCGGCGCGTGGATAGACTTCCGCACCGACTGCCTGGGCTTCCGCTTCAGCGCGTCGTACGAGAACGACTACACGCGCATCGACGGCTCGCGCTACGACCACGACTGGAGCTTCGGTTTCTTCGTGTACCTGCGCGCGCTCGGTCCGTCCTCCGGAAACCCCTTCGGCGACTGAGCGTCATCCGTCCCAGTTGCAAATCGCGGACTTTTATTATATAATTATCGACAGAAAGGAACGCAAGCCATGGCTGAAGAAAGAGATGACGTCCTAGAAACCCAGAGCGCCGACGGCGCCGACATCCGCGACACCGACATTGTGTTCGACTGTCCGCACTGCAGCAAGACGCTCGTGATCGACTACCGCGGAGCCGGTCTGCAGATCAGCTGCTCCGAGTGCGGAAAGGACGTTCTCGTCCCGATTCCCGACGGGATGGAGCTCACCGATCTCGACATGGATCCTGGCGAGATACTCAAGCAGCTCTTCGCGACGCGCCGCAACTACCAGAAGGCCGAGTCTGAGGTGCAGAAGCTCAAGGCTCGCCTCGTCTCCCTGCAGGAGACGCTTGGTGTCGTCCAGCAGGTGATAGCCGAGGGGATCGCCGAGGCGTGAGCCGCAGGTCCATCTTCGTAAATGCGCTGACCTTCGCGCGCGTCCCGCTCATCTTCCTCTGGGCAGCGTTCGCCGTATGGGGGGAACTGGCGTACGGCGGCGCATCCGCTTGCGGCTGGTGCTGCGGGCGCTTTGCGTTCTTCCTGGCGGCAGGGGTATGCATGTTCCTCTCCGGTATGACGGACCTCTGGGACGGAAAGCTTGCGCGCCGGTGGGATGTCGTCTCGACGCTTGGCAAGATGGCCGATCCGCTCATGGACAAGGTGTTCTACCTCGTGGCGTTCCCAGTGCTCGCGTGGCAGACTGCGCGCCAGGGGCTCGGCACGGCGATGGAGCAGTCCATTCTGTGGCTCACGGTCCTCTATCTCCTGCGCGACACATGGGTGACGTTCATGCGTTCGATCGGCACGATGTACGGCGCGGACGTGGGCGCGATGTGGCTCGGAAAGGTGCGCACGGCCCTCTCGTTCCCCGGCGCGGGATGGATATACTGCCACCTCGCGCTGGCTCCGATGGTGACGTGCGAAAGCCGTTGGGTGACGCACGCCTGGCCCGCAAGTGTGCTTTTTGCAGAGGGTTTTCTTGCGGGTCTCACGCTCTTAAGCCTCGTCACCTACACGCGCGCCTACATGCCCTACCTAAAAAGGGCACTTGAACGAAAATGAAATTTGTGAGATAATATCAACGTTTCAACGAAACAGGACAAAACAAAGAACAACCCAGGAAGGGAACAAAATGAAAAAACTGAACAAGGGATTTACTCTCGTCGAGCTGCTCGTCGTAATCGGCATTCTCGGCATTCTTATGGGCGCGCTGTTCCCGGCGATCTCGTCCGCCATGCTTTCAGCCAATACATCTGCGGCCTCGATGCGCGGCCGCAACCTGTTTGTCGGCATCACGCAGGCCAACACCGAGCGCGAGGCGCAGGGCCTCACGTCCGTCTGGCCCCACCAGACCGAGGACGACGGCCTCAACTCCGAGGACACGGATGACATCGCCGGCCGCGCGTACAGCTCCTCGACCGAGTACTTCAAGGAACTCTTCGACATCGACAACTACGGCCAGGAGGACTGGGCGCCCTACGTGAGCGGCGTCGACATCGCGGTTCTCTCGGGCTCGGGCGTTCCGGCCTTCACGGGCAGCTCGCTCCAGTCGCGCAACGTCGCGTGGACGCTCGCCTCGGGCATCACGGACGAGATGGAGGACGTCGTCCCCGTCATTGTCTCGCGCAACATGGACACCGACCAGTTCCCGACCTCGGGCCAGCAGGACATGTCCACGAAGAAGGACACGGTCAAGCTCGGCGAGACCTATCCTCAGCCCTTCGGCAACAAGGCCGCGATCGTCATCCACAAGGGCGGCGCCGCGACGGTCGTCAAGGCGAAGTACTCGAAGCTCTACCTCATCTACAACAAGCAGAGCTTCACGATTCCTCAGGGAATCACGATGAAGTACATCAAGCCGGACTGATTTGCTAGTAAAAGTAGCGATAGACCTCGCGCTCGACCGGCTCTTCACCTACGAAGTTCCGGAGGCGCTAAGAGAGAAGCTGGCCGTCGGCCAGCTTCTTTCCGTTCCGTTCGGACACCGCACCGCCCGCGGCTTCGCGATGGAGGTGGCGGCGGGAGCGATTGACTCTAATCGTCCCTACTCCCTCAAGCCCATCGACTCGATAGTCGACGAGAAGCCGTTCTTCTCCGGTAAGCTTCTCGAACTGGTGCGTGCGCTTGCGGCCTACACCGCCGCGCCGGTGGAGTCCGTCCTAAAGGCCGCCGTCCCCGCCGCGGTCGTGAAGCCGAACGCGCGCCCCAAGGAACTCTACTTCGTCGAGCCTGCACTCGGAGAGTTCCCAGTCTCTCTCACGAAGCGACAGCAGTGGCTCTACGACCAGATCGCGCGCCTAGGCGGCGGATGGATGCAGCAGCTCTGCCGCGAACTGAAGACTACGCCAGCGTCGCTCAAGGAGCTGGGGCGGATCGGGCTCGTCACCGTCGCTCCGCGGCAGAAGCGCCGCGATCCGCTCGGCGGACTAAGGCGCATCCTTCCCACGAAGCCGCTTCCGCTCAACGACGAACAGAAAGCGGCCCTCGCCGCGATCGAGTCCGCCGACAAGCCTGTTCTTCTCTTCGGCGTCACGGGATCCGGAAAGACCGAGGTGTACCTCCAGGCGATTGCGCGCGAGCTCGACGCGGGACGCGGCGCGATCGTGATGGTCCCGGAGATCTCGCTCACGCCCCAGACTGTGCGACGCTTCGCCTCCCGCTTCGGAGAGAAGGTGGCGGTTCTCCATTCCGCGCTTTCTGACGGTGAGCGCTACGACGAGTGGCACAGAATCCGATCCGGAGCCGCGCGGGTGGTCGTCGGACCTCGCAGCGCGGTCTTCGCGCCCGTCAGGGACTTGGGTCTCATCGTTGTCGACGAAGAGCACGACCAGAGCTACAAGCAGGACGACAATCCGCGCTACAGCGCACGCGACGCCGCGGTGCTGCGCGGAAGGCTCGAGGGCGCGCGGGTGGTGCTAGGCTCCGCGACGCCGTCACTGGAGAGCTGGATGAACGTCGAGCGCGGAAAGTACGCATGCGCGGCGATGGCGAACAGAGCGGGCGCGGGGACGCTTCCCGACGTGAGGCTTGTCGACATGTCCGACCCCAAGAGCGGAAAGCAAGGCGGCGCGATTTTCTCGCAGGAGCTTCTGGACGCGATTGCGCTCAGGCTCGACAGGCACGAGCAGACGATCCTCTTCCTCAACAGGCGCGGATATTCGCGGAGCGTCACCTGCGCGGCCTGCGGGGCGACGGTGGACTGTCCGGACTGCTCCCTGCCCTACACCTACCACCAGGCAGACGACTGCTGCAGGTGCCACATCTGCGGCGGATGGATTCCGACGCCGAAGGTCTGTCCCGCGTGCGGCGCGCCGGCGCTGCAGTACAAGGGCATCGGGACGCAGCGCGCGGAGGCGGCGCTCGCGAAGTGCTTCAGGAACGCGCACATCCTGAGGATGGACGCGGACTCGACCTCGCGCAAGAACTCGCACGACGACATACTCTCCGCGTTCCGCCGCGGCGAGGCGGACGTTCTTCTCGGAACGCAGATGATCGCGAAGGGGCTTGACTTTCCGAACGTGACGCTCGTCGGTGTGCTGAACGCGGACAGTTCGCTTAACATGCCGGACTTCCGCGCGGCGGAGCGGACATACCAGCTGCTTGCGCAGGTGGCTGGGCGTGCAGGGCGCGCGGAGCTTCCTGGCGAGGTTATAATCCAGACGTACGATCCGTCCGCTCCCGCGATAGTCGCGGCTGCGCGCGGCGATTTCGCCGCGTTCGCGAAGGACGAGCTTTCGGCGAGGAAGGAGTGCTATTTCCCTCCGTACTGCCACCTCGCGTGCGTGAACCTGCGATCGAAGGACATGAACGTCGTCGCGGCGTGGGCGGAGATGTACTCCAAGTCGCTGATGAAGGTGAAGGGGCTCACGGTCTCTGAGGCCGTTCCGAGCGCGCTCGAGAAGGCGGAGGGGTGGTACCGCTGGCAGGTCGTTGTGCGCGCGGCGGCGGTCTCGTCCATCGTCCGCGCATGGCGCTGGATCGTCGGCGAGCGTCCGCCTCCCGCCGCTCTCAGAATCGCGATCGACGTCGATGCGTACAACCTCGTATGATGTTGCCGCCGCAAAGCCGCAAACGATCCTTTGATTTTACAATGCTCCCGGTCGCATGACGGCTCGGGCCCGCCGGAACGAGAAACCCTTAAGACCGCCAAGGGTTGATGGCAATATCGCGGGTTGATGAAATCTGGAAATCGCTCGCTTGCACTGCTCGTGCATTTTGTATAATATCAGTCAGAGAGCGAACGACGAATGAGAGGAAAGCCGACAGATAGCGCCCTTGAGCGCGGCGGGCATTTTCGGTGGCGTGCGATAATGGCAGAGCCCATTAGATTAGAAAGGAGCTGGGCATGGGATTCCAGCAATGCCCGGCGAGATCAATGCGGTCCGAAAGAATGCCTGATAGCCGTGTCCTGTGCTTTTCTTGTCCTGTCTGGGATTATGTGGCTCCCGTCTGCGCGGCATTGGCGATCGCGTGGGGATCGATAGAAGAAGCGAACGCTTAAATGAATGTCGGAACAAACAAATGCTACGGAGAGGACGGCGTCGCAACGCATGAGGGCGCGCAGTATTTCTACGAAGTCTGGGCAAACGCCGAGCTGATCGAGGCGGAGTAATTGATTCGCAGGCTCGCGCCGGGCAAATAGCCGAAAATCACCTCGGGATGTGCAATCCTTTCACCTCGTGCGTAATAATGCTGGATTGCTTGCAGGACCCTGACTTGGGGAAGCGGCGTCTCGCCGCTTCTGTTGAGAGAAAAGTCTTTCCCCCCTGAGATCCAAAATGCCACGCCATTTCCCGGGGACAGTCCCTGGTAGATTCGACAGGAAATCCAGGGGACAGTCCCCGGTGGATTCCGGTGGGGGATTGGCGGGGACTGTCCCTGGTAGATCCGCTGCCTAAGAGGAAACGAAAAGAAGGGGTTGTTGTCCATGCCCCCGTCGCGGCAGGGGAATTTTGGTATAATATTCACATGAATGACAATTTTATAACACGCTGGTATTCGTCGCCAGTGCTTTGGTTCGTGTTTGTCGCCGCGCTTCTCGCGACGTGGGCGGTGATGGATCCGGGGGCGCTGGTGAACGCCTTCGACCAGGACGGACGCTCTCCGTTCGAGCTTGCGACGCTTCCCTTCTTCGCGGCGATAGTCCCGCTCGTGTGGTGGAAATGCCCCTTCACGGGCTCGAAGCGCAGGCGCACAATTCTCTGCCTCGCCGTCTCGCTCGTCGCGCTGATGGCGATAGTCAAGGAACTCGACCTCCACAACATGGTGCTGCACGCGCTGTGTCCGAACATCGTCGGCGAAGACGGTAAGATTATCCCCGGCGTACTTTTCAAGCCGAACGGCAGTCCGCTCACCGGCACTCCCTTCAAGGCCCGCTTCCTCACCAACGGGGCCGTCCCGCTCGGCGCAAAGGCGTTCGTAGTCGTCTACTTCGCGTCGTTCTTCGGCGTGTTCGCGGCGCTTCTCGCCTACTTCGCCGTGCCGTTCGTCAAGGGAGTCTTCACGCTCCATCCCGTCGCGTGGTCCGTCGGATGCTTCGGCGGCTCGGGCGTTCTCGTGCAGATCGCGGATAGGCTCCCGTCGTGGCTAGGGCATGCGCACGGACTCGAGAAGTCCGCCGAGGGCGTGACGTCCGCGCAGTCGCTGTGCACTGCGCTCGAGGAGGGCGGAGAGATGATGATCGCGATCTTCGCGCTTCTTGCGATATTCCAGTCCTGGTACATCAACAACCGCGAAAAGGAGACAACATGCAGATGAGAGTGAGAACGGTGGCTGCTGCGGCCGGAATGCTGGCCATTGCGTCGGTGATCGCCGCGCCGGTATCTGTGTCCATAGGCGACGCATCCGAGGGCTTTGAGGTTCCGAAGGCGCTCTGGGGCATATTCTTCGAGGACATCAACTGGGCGGCGGACGGCGGACTCAGTGTGGAGATGCTGGCCAACGGCGGATTCGACTGGTCGCAGGCCGACCACGAGAAGTGGAACTGCACCGAGGACGGATGGGAGCCGGACTATCGCGACGGAGGCATGGCGCGGCTCTCCTTCCAGTACGGCGCACCGGTCCATCCCAACACGGCGAAGCATCTCCGCATCGAGTCGTTCGGACACGGGCTTGCCGGCGTCAGGAACCGCGGACTCGACGGAATGTGGTTCGTCAAGGGCGAGAAATACCGCCTGACGTTCGACTGGCGCGAGATTTCGATGTCCGGCGTCGACTTCGAGCTCGGCGCGTGGACGAGGTTCGAGAAGGAGATCGTCGCGGATGGAGACGCGTCGCTTGACTTCCCCTTCGGCAGAATCGTCATCGAGAGCGACGGGAAGTCCGCAGACTCGCGCTTCACCCTCTCCATCCTCGTCAAGGGGCGCCGCGCGGTAGAATTTGACAACGTGAGCCTCAAGCCCGTCGGCCCGAACCTCGTACGCGCGGGAATGCGCAAGGATCTAGTGGATAAGCTCGCCGGCCTCAAGCCTGCGTTCGTGCGCTTCCCGGGCGGGTGCATCGTCGAGGAGGGTGATTTCCAGCACTGGTACGACTGGCGCAGGACGGTCGGTCCGCGCGAACGCCGCGAGTGCATCCTCAACCGCTGGACGCACCACGAAGGCTACAAGCCATACTGGGAGACGTTCGACATCGGATACTACGAGTACTTCCTCCTGTGCGAGGAGCTCGGCGCGGAGCCGCTTCCGATATGCCTCTCGGGCCTCACCTGCCAGTTCCAGAGGCCTGCGCTTCTCTGCGACGTAAGGGACGCCGATTATTTCGCCCAGTGCATCCTCGAGCTCATAGAGTTCGCGAACGGCGGGGCAGACACGCGGTGGGGAAAGGTCCGCGCCGAGATGGGGCATCCCGAGCCCTTCAACCTTAAGATGGTCGGCGTCGGAAACGAGAACTGGAACAAGGAGTTCTTCGACCGCTGCGAGCCCATCTGCAGGATCATCCGCGAGAAGCATCCGGAGATCAGGATCGTCGGCAGCGCCGGACCCTTCCCCGACGGACGCGAGTTCGACTACGCCTGGGGACGCATCACCAAGGACTCCGCCGATCTTGTCGACGAACACTACTACCGCGACCCGGCCTGGTTCCTTAAGGCCGCGACGCGCTACGACAAGTACGACAGGTCGCGCCCCGCGGTGTACGCCGGAGAGTACGCCTGCCACCATGACGTCGGCGGAAAGAAGGTCAACACGCACTGGAGCGCCGTCTGCGAGGCCGCCGCGATGACCGGCTTCGAGCGCAACTCCGACGTCGTGAAGATGGCGAGCTACGCGCCGCTCTTCGCCCGCGAGGGGCACGCGCAGTGGACGCCCGACCTTATCTGGTTCAACGGCACCGAAAGCTGGGTTACGCCCAACTACTATGTGCAGCAGATGTTCTCGCTCAACAGGCCGGACGTCGAACTGCCCGTCAAGGTCGCAGGCGGAGACCTCTTCTTCGCCTGTGCTGGACGCCGCGGTTCGGAGACGATCGTGAAGCTCGTCAACGCCGCGGAGGAGCAGCGCACGGTGACGCTTCCGCTCAAGGGCAGGGCGACGGCGACGACGCTCGCGGGCGGAAAGACCGACGTCAACGCTCGCGGGACCGAGAAGATCGCGCCTGTCGTCGCGGAGCTCGCGCTTGACGGATCCGTCACGGTCCCGGCGTGCAGCGTCACGGTTCTAGTTGTGGCCGACGGAGCGGAGTCCAGGTGAGCTTCTCGTTCTTTCTGGCCGCGAAGTACCTCAAGCCGAAGCGCTCCGTTGCGTCGGTCATCACGTGCGTTTCCGTGCTCGGCGTGATGCTCGGCGTCGCCGCGGTCATCATCGTGAGGAGCGTGATGACCGGCTTCGGCGACGAGTGGGAGAAGAAGATCCTCAGCTTCAAGCCGCACGTGTCGCTCATGCCCGCCTACGGGCACGTCGTTGAAAACGAGGACGCGATAGCGGAGGCGCTTAGGGGCGTGGACGGAGTGACGTGCGTCACGCCCGAGATCGACACGCGCGTGATGCTGTCGCACAACGGACGAGTCCTCGCCCCGGTGCTGCTCGGAGTCGACGCCGAGGCGTTCGCGGACGCGTACAAGATCGGCGAGCCTCGCGCCGGGACTTTCGATCTCGACGGCGACTCGATCGTCATCGGCGTGCACGCCGCGCGTGCGCTCGGATGCTGGGTCGGCGACGAGGTGGTGGTGTATTCTCCGAAGACGCTCGCCTCGCAGGACGAGGTGTTCCTTCCGATAAAGTGGAGGGTCGCCGGCATATTCTCGTGCGGACAGTACGAGTACGATTCCGGATACGCCGTCGCCTCGCTCGCGAACGTGCGCGACCTCATGGGGATGGAGAAAGGCGTTTTCGCCGTTCACGTCAAGACCGACCGTCCGACGGACCCCGAGAGGTTCCGCACGCTCGTGGAAGAAGTGTCCGAGGCGGCCGAAAAGACTGCGAAGACGCGGCTCCGCGCGCTGACGTGGCGTGAGGCGGACCGCGAGCTGTTCGCTGCGCTCGCCGTCGAGAAGAACATGACGGCTGTGCTGCTTCTCCTCATTTCGCTCGTCGCGCTCTTCTGCGTGATGAACACGCTTCTCGTGCTTACGGTGCAGAAGACGCCGGAGATAGGGCTTCTCAAGGCGCTCGGCTTTTCGAGACGGGAGATCATGGGAGTGTTCATGGTGCACGGACTCGTCCAGTGCACGGCCGGAATACTCCTCGGCCTTGCCGCGAGCTGGGCCGTGCTTACGAACCTGCAGCGCATCGTCGAATGGCTCGGCTCGGTCGGGGTCCCGGTGTTCCCCGAGTCGATTTACGGGCTTGCCGAGATACCGCACCGCGTCATCGCGTCCGACATCGTCTGGACCGTTGCGATCGTGTATGCGTTCGGATGGCTCGCGTCCTTCGTGCCCGCGCTCATCGCCTCCATGAAGGATCCGGTCAAGGCGCTGGAGTAAGCCGGTTGAAAAGTCGAAAGTCAAAAAGTTCAAGGTTGAAAGTCGAATGACGGTATTGAGCACAGCAGGAGTGACGAAGAAGTTCAAGATCCCCGGTCTGAAGCCGATCGAGGTCCTGAAAGGCGTCAACTTCTCCGTCGAGGCGGGGGAGAAGGTTGCAATCATCGGACGCTCCGGCGCGGGTAAGTCGACGCTCCTCAACATCCTTGGCGGGCTCCTCGCCCCGACATCGGGCAAGGTGGAGCGTCCGGACAACTTCGGTTTCGTCTTCCAGTCCTACCATCTCATGTCCGAGCTGACTGTCCTCGAGAACGTGCTGCTTCCGACGATGTCGCGCCGCTCGTCGCGCCTCATGCCGCGCGCGAAATGCGCGGAGCGTGCGAGGGATCTGCTTGCGAAAGTCGGGCTTGCGGACCGCATGGACCATCTTCCGGCGGAGCTCTCCGGCGGCGAGCGTCAGCGAGTCGCGCTTGCACGCGCGCTTGTAACGGATCCCCCTCTCGTTCTTGCCGACGAGCCGACGGGCAACCTCGACGCGATGACTGGCGCGGACATACTGCGCATTCTCTCCGAGCTTTCCGCGGGCGGGAAGACGGCGCTCGTGATGGTCACGCACTCCCCCGAGGCCGCCGCGGTCTGCGACCGCACGCTCGCCCTTGAGAACGGCGTGCTGGTCCCCGTTGAGCGGTGATGTTCCGCAAGTCCGCGCAGCGGCGCGGCGATGAATCGCGGCGTCACCTGCGCTTGGCGTCTCTCCATTCCCGCATGGACATTCCGAACCGCTTCCGGAACAGGCGCTTGAGGTAGTCGGGATTGCGGAAGCCGCATTCGGCTCCGATCACGATGAACTTCCGGTCCGTCTTCTCTACGCGTTCGCGCACTGCCGCGAGGCGTACGGCGAGTATGGCGTCCATTACGCTTTCGTTCCTCAGCTGGCGGAACCTCAGGTCGAGGAGGCTGCGCGACACCTTCAGATGGGAGATAACGTCGGCGGTGCTGATGCCTTCGAGCGCGTGCGCGCCGATGAATTCCATCGCGGAGTTGACTACGGCGACGGCGGGCGGTAGTGTAGTAGTCGAGGCGCGCGGCACAATTGCCGCGCCAGGGATGCGAAGCACGTGGTCGGCCTGCTTTTTCCCGTGTATGAGCGCATCGAGCGCTCGCGCCGCGGCGAACCCGGCGTTTTCGAAGCCGGGGAGTATGCTTGTGATTGCGGGGCGCTCGCCCTGGCAGAGGAGCTCGTCGTTGTCGCACCCAAGGACGGCGACGGATGTCGGGACCTTGAGCCGCGCCTCTCGGCATGCCTTCACGACCTGGACTGCGAGGAGGTCGTTCGCGGCGAAGACCGCGGCTGGACGCGGGAGCGAGCGAAGGAAGCAGGCGAGGCCCGCCGGACTTATCTGGATGCGCGACTCGCCCGTCATGTTGACCATCTTGAAGTCCGACTCAGGATATTCGAAGAACTCGGCCCTCCTGTCCGCGTTCTCGAAGAAGGCGGCCTTGCGTTCGAGCGACCACGGGATCTTCGGCGGGGCGGGGATGAAGGCGTAGGATGCGAATCGTCCAAGCGACTTGAAGTGCTCTGCCGCCAGCTTGCCGATCTCGTGGTTGTCCATCAGCACTGAAAGGCAGTTCGCCCGCTTCCCTATCTGCGCATGCATGTTCTCCAGGACAATCACGGTCGGGATGCGACGGCGGAGAATCTCATTGACGGCCGGCGTGTATGCGGCGAGGATGCATCCGTCGATTCCGTCGGCGAGGAGCTCGTGCACTTCTTCGTCGTTGAAAGCCGTGCGCGAGCTTACGATGTGCATTTGCCAGTTTGTGCGGGCGTTCGCGTACCGCAGCACGCCCGCGACGCGCAGTCTTCCATCCGGACCATTGGTCGGAATAGCGGCGAGAATCCTGTGTTGACTTCGGCTCATGTCTAAATTATAGCGGATTCTTGCCCGCGATGCAACGGGGGCTTGAAAAGAATTGGCTAAAAGGTCGTTAATTAGTTGTCGGATAGTGTGTGCTATTCTCTTGCGTGCGCAAGGAGTTTTATGATATCATTGCCGCGTAGTCAGGGAACAACAGGAACAAAACTGGAGCAAAAAATGAAATCAAGATTCATGAATGTCGCTTCTGTCGCGCTCGTGTCGATGGTTTCCGCCGCAGCCTGCGGCGCCAGCCTTACGCTCGGCGAACCCACGATCTCTGGAGACCGGCTGACCGTGCCAGTCACCGTCGGCGGGTATTCGGGCGGGACGCTCGAGCTTCTGATCGGCGAAGCGGGTCCGCGCGACGGAGAGCCTGACGCAACGACTTCCGCCGCGTCGCGCGAGATCACGGCGGACGGAACGTACAACCTGACGGCGCAGATATCGGTCGGCGCGAAGATCGCGTACAGGGCGGCGCTCGGCAGCGACGACAGCCTCATGGGCGTCGTCACGGCGACGGACTCGTCGGAGTACATCTGGGTGAGCAACGCCAAGGGCAACTGGCACGATCCCGCCAACTGGACTCGCAAGGAAACGGCAACCGACGGCTACAAGAACATCGGCTATCCGGCGTACACGACGGGGCAGGTCCGCTTCCTCGGCGGGCAGACGGCGGAGGTTACGCTCGATGCGGACTACAGCTGCGGCGAGCTTTTCCTTGACAACACAGGTCTCAATCTCACGGTCATGGGCAGCGGCAAGACGATAAGCTGCGGGAACACGCACACGACGGGCGGGAACACTCTCGTATTCGACAACGTGAAGGTCGTGACTTCGGGATCCTACACGGTCGCAGCCGGCTCCAGGATGCGGATGATCAACGGCGCCTACTTCGAGACCAAGTGGGAGTTCAACGTCAACGGCGACGGGGCGTATCTCTATGTCGGTCCTGGGTGCGAGATATACGCGAGCAACGATTACTGGTGGACGTTCCGCCTTGACGGCGAAGGCGCGCTCGTCGAAGTCGACGACGGATATATCCGTTCGCGCGGATTCAGGATCGGACAGCAGTCCTCCTCCGGGACGCCAAAAGGCTTCATCCTCAAGGGGAAGAATCCGCGCCTTGAGTTCGAGCAGGAGTTCGTGGTGTGCTCGAGCATTCCGTCGAGTCCGCTCTTCGAGCTGGTCGTACCGCGCGGCGGATATGCCGCGGCGCCGATAAAGAAGACGAGGGACGGCAAGTTTCCCATGTGCGGTCCCGTGTGGCAGGACCACGAGAATGACACTACGGTCCGCACGCCTGTCGCCTTCGGGATATCGGCGAGTTCCCCGTTCTACGCGGACGAGACAATCTGCGACATGTGCGTCGTCGACTGGTCGTCCTCGAACGTCGGCATTGCAGACGCTGGCTTCGTGCTCAGGGACACGGTGAACGATTCGACGACGGACTATCTCTACACGAAGAAGGCGAACGCCTCGTGCCAGACATCGCAGGACCAGATATGGGCGTTTCTGACCGGCAGGGGAGAAATAGAGCGCACGCTTGTCGATGCGGAGACGGAGTCCGCTGGGGCGGGCGATCTTACGGGAACAATCACGCTTACTGGAAACGTCGGGACTTATGTGGACGACGGAGTATCGACGGTCGAGCTGCGACTTGCGTGGGGCGGTCCGAAGGACGACCTCTCCTCCAACATGGAGGTCGTCGAGGAGAAGCCTGTCAGCGCAGTCGGCGCGGTGTCGTTCACGAGGCAGGTTCCGCTCGGCGCGAAGGTCGCGTATGCAATCGTCGCGAGGTACGAGATCGGAGGGCAGACGTGGTACTCGAGCTCGAACACGAACCTGGTGAAGGTTCTCGACAACGCATCGTTTGCGTGGAACGCGAACACGACAGGGTACTGGAGCGAGCCGGCGAACTGGACGATGGAAGGCGAAGGCGACGGCAAGACTCGCCTTGGGTATCCGTCCTACGGTTCGAAGGCCAACTGGTACGGAAACCAGACCGACGTCATATACGTTGACGCGAACTACGAGCAGCTCGCCGGGCCCACCACCCTCGGCTACGGCGGAGCGGACCTCACGTTCATCGGCACGTCCGAGGACGCGGCGATCAGCTCCCCCTGGTTCAAGGACTCGCAGTACGACAACATCGCTGTGACGTTCGACGGAGTCTCCGTCACCTACGTCGATCGCTACTGCGTGAAGAACAACAGCTCCCTCACGATGCGCAACGGCGCGTCAATCAAGACGCAGTGGGAGTTCACGGTCGCAGGCGAGAACGCCTACATGTATCTCGGAACAAACTGCCACGTGGCTGTATCCAAGAAGGAAGATTGGCACCGTTTCGAGCTCTCCGGAAAGGATGCCGAGATCGTGATCGACAACGGAACGGTCGACGCGCTTAGTTTCGTGATAGGGGAAAGCATCTCTGGCCAGTCGCCGAAGGGGATCACCTTCATGGGACGCGACGCGCAACTCGCCATTCGCGACAATAATGGCCAGCGGGCATCCGGCGTAAAGAGCGCCATGCCCGAGTCGCCCGTGTTCAGGTTCGTCATCCCGGCCGGCGGTTTCGCTTCCGCGCCGATCGTCCGCACCGGCAACGGCGGTGCGACCTTCTTCGCCCGCGATGGAGAAGGCGTCCCGGCGGTGACGTTTGTCGTGGACAAGGCATCGCCCTATCTCAAGGCGCGCGGCAAGTTCGACCAGCAGCTAGTCGACTGGTCTACGAGCGCAGCGCAGACGAAGCTCGACACGAACGGCATTACGCTCACCGATATGCCGAGGTCCGCAGTCTCGCACGCGCAGATGTACTTCACGCCGAAGTCGGACGCCGCAAAAAGCGGCGTGGCCTGCGAGTGCCGCGGAAGTCAGGGAATGTATATCTCCCTCCGCTGAATTTTCCAAAGGAGAACTAAAAATGAAGATGATTCCAGCCGTCTGCGCGACGGTCCTGTCCATGGTGTCGCTTTTCAGGGCGAGCGCCGACAGCTCGACTGTTGCTGTTTCATTCGACGCCAACGGCGGCGAACTCGAGGATGCGATCCGCGTCGTCAAGATCGGCGGGACCTTCGGGCAGAACGTCAACCTCTACCCGAGCGACTCGACGGAGAATTTTTCTGAGATGGCATCCGACAGGCTCACGCTTGCGGACGGCGTCTTCACATATGAGACATCCTCGGCTCGCTGGAGCAACTTCTGGACGAAGCCGATCGAAAACATATTCGAGAACCGGCCCTATACCTACGTCATCGACATTCTCACCTACGAGAACGCCGCGTCCGCCGCGCCGTGGTTCAACGTCGGGCAGACGGGCGGCGACCAGCCCTCGCAGCTGTCGGGAGCCTGGAAGCAGGTGCAGGGGACGGGCCGGATGGTCTTCAATCTTACGGGCCAGGAACAGTCCGGTCGCACGACGCTTGGCCGCGACTTCATCGATCTCAATCCCGCCGACGGAACCTGCCGTATGACATTCCGCATCGGACTCTACGCCGGAAAGGGTGCCGTGCCGGCCGGAACGGAACCTGTGGCTGCCGGCGGACTCGCCGCGATGCCGTTGCCTGTTCCAGTCCGGACGGGCTTCACGTTCGCCGGATGGATCGATGCCGACGGAAACCCCGTCACGGCGGAGACCGTTGTCACTGCGCAGGCGGGCCAGAACCAGACACTGACGGCAACATGGACGCGCGACGAAGGCACCGTCATGCCGGTCAAGGTCACATTCGACCCGAACGGCGGGCAGGTCTTGGAAAAGTTTCGCTGGGTCAACACGGAGCAGCCTTTCGGGCGCACCCTGAATCTGTATCCGAGCGACTCTTCGGAGAACTTCCATTCCCTTTCGGCGACGCTCGCGGACAACGTGTTCACGGTGGACGCAGCAAAGGACTCCTGGGTCAACTTGTTTTCCAAGAACGTAAAATCAGTCGAGATCGGCGGATCCTACACGTATGTCGTCGAGGTGCTTTCGGTAGAAAAGGGCGATCTCGGATATCTTGCCATCGGACGCACCGGCGGTTATTGGGCAGGGGGACAGCAGATACAGCTTATGAGCACTGGAGTTCAGGTAGGATCTTCCCCCGGTGTCTATGCCGTGCCTGTCGTCGGCGCGGACTACGAAGACGGCTTCACGTCTTTCAATTACCTCGGGCGCGACTATTTCCATCCGCCGTCCGACGTAAAGGCGAGTTTCCGCGTCTCGCTTTTCTCCGGACGCGCTGTCAATGCGTCCAACTACACCTACGTCGCGCCGGGCGAGGGCATGCCGCTTGCGCTGCCCGTTCCCGTCTGGGCCGGAAGGTCCTTCGACTGCTGGGTCGATTCCGACGGCAATCCCGTCACCAATGAGACGATCGTCAGGGCCGACGGAGACATCACGCTTACCGCGCGGTGGAAGGGCTTCGTGCTGTTCGTGACGCAGGCAGACCGTCCTCAGGTCGGAAAGCCGCTGACGCTCTCCACCGACTACGGCGACGGCACGCGCGAAGGCGAGGACGGCGAAGTCTCGTTCAAGTGGTTTCGCGGCGACTGGAATGGCGTGTACGAGTCCGAACCGGTTTCGACCGCTGCAACCTACACGCCGGTTGCAGCCGACATAGAGCATTTCCTCAAGGGTGTCGTCTGTATCGACGGCACCCAAAAACTAGAGACGGCGATCTGGTTTTCGAAGCTGCCGGTCGTCTACGTCGACACGGAGGACTGCGCGGACATCGCATTCAAGGACGACGAGAAGAACGCCAACGTGCGCGTGCAGGGCAACGCCGAGTTCAAGCAGCAGTACGACGGAGCGGCGAAGGTCAAGGGACGCGGCAACACGTCGTGGGGAATGCCGAAGAAGCCGTACAAGGTGAAGCTCGACAAGAAGACGAGCATGTTCGGCTTCGGAAAGAACAAGCACTGGGTGCTGCTTGCGAACTACATCGACGTGAGCTCCATGCGCAACAAGACGGCATACGATATGTCCGGCGAGTTCGGCCTCAACTACCAGGACTCCACGTGGGTGGAGGTCGTGTTCAACGGACGCTTCGACGGAACCTACCAGCTCTGCGAGCATGTCCGCGTCGGCTCGACGCGCGTCGACGTGTTCGACTGGGAGGAGGAGTCCGAGGCGCGCGGCGGCTCGGAGGAGGATCTCTCGTGGGTCGATGAGACGGACATCGACGTCACCGGCGGATATCTCTGGGAGCTTTCGGCAGAGTACGACGAAGTGTCGAAGTTCAAGATCGACGTCAAAGGCGACGGAGAGTCCGACGACGACATCCCGGTGATGTTCAAGGTGCCCGAGTTCGCCGCGACAAGCACGCGCATGATGGACTGGTCCAAGGACTTCTGGAAGGACGTCTATGCCTCGTGGGTTTCGCCGCGCAACACGACGTCGGACGGTTCGAAGAGCTGGAAGGACCTCTGCGACATCGACTCGATGGTCTCCTATTGGCTCGTCAACGAGATCTTCGGCAACCACGACGCGTGGTACAAGAGCCGCTACTGCTACAAGGCCGTCGGCGGAAAGCTCACCTTCGGTCCGGCATGGGACTTCGACTGGGGCCTCGGCTCGGTGGCAGTCGGAATGGGCGACGCGGCGAAGTGGATCCTCGCCCGCGACCAGAGCAACGGCTGGGCGGTGAGCTTCTACAAGGAATGGCTCGACGATCCGTGGTTCTGCCTGCGCGCCTGGGAGAAGTACCAGGAGATGCGTCCGAAATTCGCCGCGCTCTTCGAGGGCGAGAACTGCAAGTACGATGAGTACGCGGAATATCTCGCCGAGGCCGGTGAGGCGGAGCTCGCCCGCTGGGGCGCGACGCGCGCGCAGTCCTACGGCGACAAGGCGCGCACGCCGGCCGAGGATACCGCGATGTTCAAGGAGTGGATGACGACGCGTCTTGCGTGGCTCGACACGGTCTTCGCGACGCCGGAGTCGCTCATGAGCGCCATCGCCAACCACGAGAGCGCGCACCAGTACTTCCCCTACACCCAGGACCGCGACTGGTGGGACTGGCATCCGGGCACCTACCGTCCCGACGACGTCGCGGCCGAGGTTTCCGGACAGGCCCTTGCGAAGAACAGCCTCCGTCTCTCCGCCTCTGCGAAGGATGCGACGGCGTCGGTCGACGTTCTCGTCAACGGACGCTTCATCGCCCAGGTCGCGCGCGCCGATTTCGGATCCGTCGAGATCGCGAAGGCGGACTGGTACGAGCGCGGACACAAGACGCTCGTCGAGGTGATTGGATACGACGCAGACGGAAAGGTGACGGCGCGGAACCATCTCATCGTCGACCCTGTCGGCGTCGGCTGCTGGGAGGATGTCGTCGCCGAAACTGAGAACGGCGAGATCGTGCCCGCTGCGCAGGCAGCGCAGCTCGACGAACTCAAAGTGAAGGCGTCGAAAGTTGCGGACTGGGCGATGGCGCAGGAGGTCGCGTTCGATCCCGACCAGCCGATCAACCTCGAGGCCTTCGCTCTCAACTGCGCGCCGACGTCCGCCGGAATAGAGGCGGAGAAGAAGGTTTTCACGCTCAAGATCGAAATCGACGCGGACGGTACACCGCACGTGTCGCTGCCGGAGGGGAAGGTCTACAACGTGGAGCCGGTGATCGAGGGACGCGCGTCGCTGGACGCGGGAGAATGGCACGCTCCGTACGATACGGCGAGCGACCGCTTCTTCCGCGGCGTCATCAGCCTGCCGTAGCTTGGACGCCAGAATGCGCGGTTGTTGTAAACAGCGGCTTATTCTTGGCCGATAGGCCGCATACGAATCTTGCGGACGGCAACCGCGCTGTGATATAATTTCTGCATAAGCCGTCATACCAAAACACGATAAAACAACTAGAAGGAGACAGTGATGTTCAAGAGCGTCCTATTTGCCGCTGCCGCAGGGCTTGCGTTTTCCGTGTTCGCGGACGACGTTAAGGCTTCGGCGGAGTACCCGGAGTTCTACAACGGCGATTCCACGAAGGGCATCGACTTCGTGCAGTCAATCAAGGTGCTTGCTCCGCGCTACTGCTCGAACGTGAAGGGAGACGTCACAGTCGTGTTCGAGGCAAAGGGAATGACGCGCGTCCTCGCGCGCTGCTGGCGCGCCGGCGGCGAGTGGGGCGAGGATGCGGTCCTTGCGGACATACAGCTCGGGGCCGACGCGCGCGGCGAGTTCGTCTTCCACGCCGACGAGTTTCCGGCGGGTCCGACGACGATTCGCCTGCAGGCCATTGACGGAAAGGGACACCAGGACTACTGCGAGCTCCAGCTGTTCAACCTCGGCGGCGTCTCGTGGAAGCAGGGCATCCCGAAGTCCGACCCGCCCGGCGCAAAGGGGATGAAGCTCGTTTTCAAGGACGACTTCGACGGACCGCTCTCCATCTCTCCCGACGGACGCGGCGCGCGGTATGCGGCGCACAAGACGGGAGGCGGAGACTTCAGCGGCTGGCCGTTCAGCGATCCGGACGGAGACTGCCTGCCGTTCGGACAGCAGGGGACCTACCTCAGGATCCACGCCTCGAAGCCCTACGGCACCAACGGCCGCACCGGTATTCTCTCGTCGATCCGTTCCGACGGAACGGGCGTCGCGGTTCCGGTCCCGGCGTACTTCGAGTGTCGCCTCATGTGCCACTCCGCACCTGGCAGCTGGGGAGCGTTCTGGACGCTCACGAAGGGCACGATCGGAATGAGCAAGGACGATCCGAAATTCGAGGCTACGAAGAACGCCGGATGCGACGAGCTCGACGTCATCGAGTGCTACGGCGGGTATGGTCCGAGAAACCCCAACCACGGCGGACGCTACGGCGTGACGACGCACTGGTGGGGCCAGAAGGACATGGGCGAGGCGCCGCATGCGTTCCCCGATGCGCAGAAGATGGCTGGCGGCTCGACATGGAGCTGGACGTTCCACACGTACGGCCTCGCCATCACCGAGACGGACACGGTCTACTACTTCGACGACGTCGAGGTTCTGAGGCATCCGACAGGCCCCGTCACGAAGTCGCAGGACACGTGGTTCCTCATCAACTACGCGATCGCCGGAATCAGCGGCTGGCCGTACGACGTCGAGCGCTATGGAAACGAGAGCGACATGTGGGTCGACTGGGTGCGCGTGTACTGCGGCAAGGAGCTTCCGAAGGATTTCGGCGAGATTCCCGTCACGGGCGTTAAGGGCACGATCGGCGTAAGCTTCACCAGCGGAAAGAAGGACGACTCTGTCCTGCGCGAATGGGATATCGCGGGCGACAACGCGCGCGCACAGTCCAACTGGAACAACGTCAGGGTCTCCGGCGGCGCGAAGGAAGGTCAGCTCCGCGACACGAGCGGCGCCGCGACTTCCGCCTGGGTCGCGCTCGGAAAGGGCGCGGAGTACGAGCAGTGCGAGGGATGGGGCTTCGGAGGGGCGGACTTCCGTCTGCACCGCGGGGCTCTCAGGAACGCGCCGTTCGCCGTCTCCTCAGTCCCGTTCGAGAAGTATGACCTCGTCGTCCATCTCGGCGCGGGCGTGAACGGATGGAAGGGCGACGTCGTGCTGCTGAACCGCTCCGGAGAGGAGATCGCCGCGCGCGCGGTTAACTTCGGGTGGATCGGCGACGGACGCTATGTCGAGGCGACGCGCGAGAAGGGCACTGATTCCGACAAGGCCGACTGCATGGTAGTCTTCCGCGGTCTCACCGAGCGCGAGTTCGCCGTAAGGGCAATCCATCGCGACGGCAAGGGCTCGGCGTCCATCACCGGCTTCCAGCTCGTGCCCGCGAAGTAGCTGTTGCGCCTAAGCCGCGGGGAAAATATCGGGGACTGTCCCCGTTGTTCCTTTAACTCCGATGGTTTGTAAAGGGGCTTCGTTACCACTTCGCCTTGTGCTTCGCGTTTTTCAACCGCCGCTATATGGTTGCTTTCGCTGTTGGGAGTTTCGGAGTTTGGGAGGATATGTCTTGTCAAGGAGGTTGTGAGCGGTCTGGCAGTGCAAGGAGATGCGGCGTCTCGCCGCGTCGGTGTGACGCACCGGGACATATCCCCCTCGCCGAAGGCGAGCCGCAAAGCGGTGGCTACAGGGGTGTGCGTCTCCTTGGGGTGCGATGCTAGGTGGATGAAACAAGGAGATGCGGCGTCTCGCCGCGTCGGCGTGACGCACCGGGACGGTGCATCTCCTTGGGGTGTGATGCTAGGTGGATGAAACAAGGAGATGCGGCGTCTCGCCGCGTCGGTGTGACGCACCGGGACGGTGCGTCTCCTTGGGGTGCGATGCCAGGTGGATGAAACAAGGAGATGCGGCGTCTCGCCGCGTCGGCAAGCGTGAATTGCAAGTCAGGTGAGTCAATTTTCTGAAGATGGATCCGAGGGGTCT
>JAEDKA010000022.1 GCA_016296065.1 Kiritimatiellia bacterium | reverse complement strand
CTTTTGAAATCCCAGATGGACACCCTAAATGTCCATCTGACTTTTCAATTCACAAAATTGAAATTTTCGCGGCGGTGATTTTCAAATTCACGGAAGGTGCGTTCCGCGGAAGTCGATGTCGTGTCCAAGCAGGTCGGGACCGAAGTAGAAGCCCGCCTGCGGAGGCTGGTTGTAGCCGACCGACTCCGTCGCGAGGGAGATGCGGTACGGCGGATCCTGCAGGAACGTCCAGAACCTGTATTCGGTCGGCATGTCGCTGACGTAGAGCCTGAGTTCATTCGGATTCTCCGTGCGCATCACGACCTCCTCGCGCCAGTCGCCCAGTATGTCGCCAGAGAAGCATGGATTGTCCTTCGAGCCGTTGATCGAGAGACCGCCCTCCAGAACGCGCTGGACGGTGCGCTCGCCCTTCGTCGCGCTGTAGCTGCCGATGCGTCCGCCCGCTAGCCAGCTCCGCACCATGTCGCCAGTCCACCACACGAGGAAGGAGTTGCCGGGCCCGGAATCCTTCTTCGGCGTGCGCTGCTTGTTGAAGTTCGCGGAGTAGAAGCCCTCAAACCACGGACCCCAGAACTCCGTTCCCGGAAGCTCCGGATCGATATCCGCCGCAACCGCGCGCGGCGTGTCGCGGAACGACGTTATGCGCTTGAGTATGCGCCCCGTCCCCGCGTCCCTGAGGCAGAGTCCGCAGTCCCCCGACTCGAGGCACGTCCATATCTGGAGCCCGCGCCTGTACGGCGAGACCTGCAGCAGGTTTATCGCGTCGCCGTGTCCGAGCCGCGTCGTGTACAGTCCCTTCCCGTCGTCGTCAACGGCCATCTGTCCGTACACGATCTCGTCCTTTCCGTCGAAGTCCACGTCGGCGACGCGGAGGTTGTGGTTGCCCTGCCCCGAGTACCCGGCCGCACGCCACGGCGCCTGCCAGCTGTCGAACTGCCAGCGCCGCTTGAGCGTCTTGCCGTTCCAGTCCCACGCGGTGAGCACGCTCCTGTCGTAGTAGCCGCGGCACATGACAAGCGACGGATGCACCCCGTCGAGATAGGCGACGCACGATAGGAACCGAAAGCCGCGGTTGTGGTTGTCGCGCTTGTTGTTCGACCAGCGCGTGCCGTCGACATACGCGGGGTCGTACGGAACGTTCGCCAGCACGCGCCCCTCGCCGCCGGAGAACACAGACAGGAACTCCGGCGCCTTTCGTATCTGCCCGTCTTTGTCGACATGATCCGCCCTCGCGTCGCCAAGCGTCTTGCCGCGTCCGTCAACCGCACCGTCCGACGTGCGCATCGCGATCTCCGCGACGCCGTCTCCGTCGAGGTCGTAGACCATGAACTCGTCGTAGTGCGGACCAGACCGCACGTTCTTTCCCGGCGTGAGCCGCCACAGCCTCTTCTGCGCGCGCATATCGTATCCGTCGTAGAAGACGGGCGCTGTCCGCCCGAAGTGCGAGTTGTCCTTTCCGTTCGCGTCCCATTTGACGACAAGCTCCAGCTCTCCGTCTCCGTCGAGATCGCCGACGGAGCAGTCGTTTGCAAGATACGGAATCGGCGGCTTCCCGGGCTCGTCTGGATTGCGCCACGGCGGGGGCGGCTCGACCTTAAGCGGAATGTATCCGACCGGCGCATTCGGCGGTATGGTCCATCCCCTCGGCGTCTTCTTTGACTCCACGCCCTTGAGGACTGCGCGCACCGTGTACGTCGCGCCGCGCGTCGGATTGAACCCCGTGTCCTTGAAGAACGTAGCGCCCGCGAGCGGCCTGTCGTTTATCTTCGTCGTCCCGCGGTAGACGTTGAACGCGAGGTTCGTCGGATCCTCCATCCTGTACCTCCACGTGACGACGGCCTCGCGCTCTGCGCTCCTGAACGCGACAACGCCGCGTCCGAGGCGCTCGCGCTTCATCTTCGCGTAGTCGTATGCCGTCGTGGGCTGCGGAAAGACCGTCTCCCTGCGCGCGACGTACACGGCCATCGCCTTCGGCGCGAGAGTCACGTTCGCGAACTCGCCGGCGATCGCAATAGAGAGCGACACGCTTTCCGCGCCGCGGTTCTCGAGAATCGCCACCGGACGCTTCGCCGCGTCGCGTATGCCCCACAGCCCCAGGCTGTTGTCGCGCGTAAACGCGCGCGCAAAAACGAGATCGGGACGCGGCTTCGAGTAGAGCTCCGCCTTAAGCTTCGGATTTATCGTCTCGAAGCGCTTCCAGTCGAACATGCGCATCGACCAGTTGTTCGGCTCGAACTTGTCACCTCGCGCGTGCCCCTCGACGCTGAGCGCCGTCTGGTGGAAGTTGGACACAGTCGTCTCGAAGCGCTCCTGACGCCACTCGTCCGACCCGGACTCGTTGACGAATCCGAGAATCGCCGCGGCAAGCATCGAGACGACTGCGGACATCACGACCCCGCTGGCTTGGTGTAGTCAGTCCCACCGCTCGGCGGAATCTGCGGATCGGCGTCCGGCTTCTCCGGATCGAACGCACGGTACCGCTCGCGCACCGCCTCTCCGACCACTGGGATCTTCGCGAGCCCCGCGGCGACGACGCGCGCCATCTCGTACGCGCCGTAGATGTTGTGGTGCGTGTTGTCGATCTTGCCGCGGTTGTTGCACTGTATCTCCCTGGAGCCCTTAACGCCCATCTTCTCGTGCATCCTGTAGCTCGCGTCGTTGAGGTCAATCACCGGAACGCCCTTCTTCGCCGCGACGGCCTTCACGGCCTCGGCGTAGTCCGCCAGCGTCTTGCCGAAGTGCTCGCCCGTCTTTTCGTCGAAGCGCCGGCGCTCCACCGGCGTCACCAGGACGACATGCGCGCCCTTCGCGCGTATCTGGTCCACCCACGACTCGAGCCTCTTGGTGTATCCGTTCTCCGGCTCCTCGCCCTTGATCTTCTGGTCGTTGTGCCCGAACTGGATCACCACCCAGTCGTCCTTCGCAAGATGCTCCATGATGCGCTTCAGCCGCCCTTCGCCCTCGAACGTCTTCAGCGCGAGGCCGGAGCGCGCGAAGTTCGAGACGGACCACCCCTCGCGGACGAACGCAGGGAGAATCTGGCCCCAGCTGCCCCACGGCTCCTTGTCTTGGTCGGTGACGGTGGAGTCTCCGCAGAGGTAGATCGTTCGCGCATCCGGCGCGGGCTCGACCTTCGGCGCAAGCTTCTTCACGGACCCGCCGCGCGTCATGACGAGGAGCTTGAGGTCGCGGTTGCTCCGCTCGTCGCCGCGCTTAGTCGTGTACGGACCCGGCACGCGCGCGGTGAAGGTGAAGTCGACGAACTCGCCCGGCTTCGTCAAAACGCGCTGTGCGGCAAGGCGGCGTCCCTGGAACTTGACGACGTTCTCCGTCGGCTCGCGTTCGTCGCCGAGGCGGAGCGTCACGTTGTAGTTTCCGATATCGCGGCGCTCGGACCACGCGCGCGTTTTCCACGGCGCGTCGGAGTTGGCGTAGGCGATCTCCTCCTTCGAGAAGTCGTCGGCGCGGACAATCGAGTCCGTGGGCTTGCCGTCGAAGCCGATCGGCCTGAGCGGAACATCCGCGGGGTCCTTGAAGAGCGCGGCGACGGGGAGCTTCCGCTCGCGGCACATAGTGACTGCCGCGCGCGCGAAGAAGTCCGCTCCCGTGTCGCGCGTGTGGCACCCGTCTCCGTTTCCGTTCGGAAAGCGCTCGTACTCGCCAGGGGCGATTCGCATGTAGAGCTTGAAGACAGCGTCCTGTCCGAGCTCGGCGAACTTCTCGCACGCATAGGCGTTAAGGTCGAGCACTTCGATTCCGAGCTCCTTGCCGAGCTCGCGCGTGGCGTCCATGTACGGACCTATCCCCGCCGCGGAGCCGCGCACGTGCGTGACTCCCGCATCGTCCTTCGTGACGCCGCCGGAGTGCGGAATCGACGTCGCGTAGATTATCGTAGCGCCCTTCGCCTTCACGTCTTCCGCGAAGCCCTTCATCAGCGCCTTGTAGTCCTCCTTCGTCGAGTAGCGCTCGGCCTTCGCCTTGTTGGCGTCGTTGTGTCCGAACGCAACGATGACGAAGTCGCCGCGCTTGAGCTCGTCGACGATCCCCTGCCAGCGCCCCTCCGCCTTGAAGCTCTTGGCGCTTCGTCCGCCGATGGCCTTGTTGTGCAGCTTCGACGGATCCTTCATGAACCTGTACAGGGCCTGTCCCCAGCCCTGCTGCGGATACTGCCTGTCCTGATAGTTGCACATCGTGGAGTCGCCCGCGAGGAAGAGATCCGCCGCGAGGATCGAACCGCACGCCGCGACCGCCGCGGCGCAGAACGTGAGTTTTCCGAGTGTCTTCATGTTGTGTCCTGTTGTTTTCGTTTGCAGATTTCCGCGGAGGCGCGTCAGCGGGCGAGAAGCCTCACCGGACCGAGCAGCCCGGATTGAAGCGGCTTCCACTGCGAGGCGTCGAACTTCCTGTAGTTGATGTCCACCATGTTGATGTCCGTGAAGTACTTCCAGTTCACCTTGTTCAGGTCGTTCCACCTCAGGCGATTCGCGCCGAGGTTCGTCACCTCGACCTCGAGCTCGTTCCCCTTCTCCTTCAGAACGCCCGCAGGAATGTCGAAGTCGTACGGCGGCATGAACTTCACGCCGAGGTCGCGTCCGTTGAGCCGCACGCGCGCGATCTCCCGCACGTCGCCAAGGGAGATTGTTTGACTGGCTGCTTTACTGCTTGTCGAATCGATGTCGAAAGTTGTGCGGTACAGCATCGTGCCGGAGAAGAACTCGTCGAACGTCTCCCATCCCCCGAGCTTGTCGAGCGTGCGCGGCTCGGGAAGGTTCGGTCCGCCGCAGATCGCGGAGACTTTCCACGGACCGGGGACATTGTTTGATTGTTTGGTTTGCGGATTTGCGGATTGCACGGCAAAGCCGTCGCCGATGGCGAAGAGGGAATGAAGCGGCTGTATCTCCGCGGCGCGCGTCTTCGTGACCGCGCCGGACAGCGGGTCGGCGGCGGTGAACTCATCCGCGGCGGATACGACGCGCGCGACGGAACCAGTGTTCACGACGAAGTACGCCGTCGCGCCGTCCTTCTTCCAGCGCGTCGCGAGGAGTCCGCTCGCCGCGTCAAACGGCATCCTCCGGGCACACTCCACGATCTTTTCTCTGCGACTCTGCGACTCTGCGCTAAGATACTCGGCAGGATCGACAAGCACCGCGTACTTCTTCGCAAGTCCCGCCTCGACCATGCGCGGCGAAACGTAGTCGAACGAATAGCCGGCCTCGTACAGCTCCTTCGCAACCTTGCCGATCGGCTCGCCGTAGAACCATTTGTCGCGGTTGTGTATGGACATGTTCTCGACTTTGCCCATGTGCTTGTCGCGGAACGACTTCGGGTCCCACAGTACGGCGAGGTCGTTGTCGGGCGTCCATGTCTGGAAGAGCGACTGGCAGCGCGTGACGTATGCGTTGAGCGCACCCATCTCGCGCCAGATCGGATTCCTCGGATTCATCTCCAGCGACGCGTAGAAGCACCACCCAGGCCAGACGGCGTCGACGGGCGAGTAGCAGCATCCGTGGTAGAAGACGTGGTTCACGCCGGAGAGGAACAGCCTGTCGAGAAACGCCTTTATCTCGGAGGGGCGCTCGCGGAAGTGGTCGTCGATCCAGGTGCACGACTCGGCGGACACAAGCGTCGTGCCCTTCGCGTGCGCTGCAGACGAAGCGAACTTCGAAACAAGAATGTCGCGGTCTCCTTTCGCAAACATCTCAGTTTCTGGAATGTCGGCGAGCGCATAGAAGTCGAGCCAGTTCGAGGGCGCGCCGTGCGCCTCGTTGCGCGTGATGTATCCGTTCTCGCGGCACCAGTCGGTCCACACCTTGAAGCACGCGAGCTGCGCCTCGTCGATGTCCTGTCCGTTCTTCGGCTCAGCTCCGTAGTATTCGTAGCTATCGTGGTAGAACGCGCGCGGACGCGCCGCCGCGCCCTTTTTTCCGAAAAACCTGTCGAACGCGGCGACGTGAATTTTCATCGCCTCGGGGTCGAACGGATCGATCATGAATCCGGCGCCGCCGAGTCCCGCGCGCTTCACCTTCATACCAGAGCTCGCGGCGTGCTTCTCGTCGATCCACGGTCCGCCGAAGCACCAGCCCGAGCCCATCGTGAGGTCGATGCCGAGTCCGAACGACTCCGCCTTCCACGCCGCTATGTTCCACGCGCCGATCCACTCCGGCGAAAGCAGTTCCTTCCACTGCGCACGGTAGCGGTTGTCAGGTCCGTTCGCCCCGTAGATGGGGATGACGTGGAATCCGCCGAAGCCCTTGTCTGCAAGTTCCCTGCACTGGTACTCGAGTCCTTTGGAATCAACCGCGGAACCCATCCACCAGTTGTAGACCCACGGCTTCATCTCGCGCGTCGGCTCCGGCCATGCAAACGTCGCGCCGTCCGCGTCCGCTGCGCCGACACAGACACCCGCCATCGCCAGCATTGCGAAAATTGTGGTAATTCTGCTCATCTGCCCCTCCAAACGTTTCTGAGGGACATTATACCATAATTACCCCAATTGTGGTATGCCCAAACGGGTACCATAGACGATATCAAATGCCACACCCGCCGCGCCCCCATTCTTTGCGGGGTGGCTTAGTTCCAGCCAAGCGCGCCGATTGCAGCAGCCGCGGCAGCGACGTAGTCCGACTCCTCGTCCGTCACCCGTCCGTCCTGCGCGACCGTCGCCTTGAGCGCGAAGAGGAACTCGCGCTTCGCGAGCGGCGGCATCGCCCCGAGCGACGAGAGCGCGTCCAGGAAATCCATCGCGTCGTCGTACGGAGGCGGCATGGGCGGAAGCGGCGTCGGGATCAGCGAGAGATTCGGCTCGGCCGCGCGGTATCCGCCTTCCGGATCCGACCCGAAGCTCGCGACCGTCGCAAGGACGCGCGACGCGGGCGCGACTAGCCGCGAGGCGGGAACGGTGCGCGTCTCGTCCGGCGGCGCGAGATGCCGGCGCGCCCCCGCGAGCAGCATGAACTCGAACGAGTCTATCTCTCCGTCCTCCTGCGCAATCGCCGTGAGGGTATCCGCCCACTTCCTGCGCGCGGGCTCGGACTCGACGTCGCGTATCGCTATCGTGCAGCGCGCGGCGATGCGCCGCTTCTCCGCTCGCGACGGCATCGCGTCGAGTCCTTCGGGAACCTTCCCGCGCAGCAGCTGCACGAGCGCCGTTCCCGCGCCGCCCGGCTCGCGCAGACGCGCGAGAAACTCCTTCGGAAGCGCCTCCACGCGCGACTCGGGATTCCCTACGACCGGCGCATCATTCACTTTCACGCGCTCGCGCGCGGCGAATGCTGTCGCATTCTGCGGGGGGATATCGGGCACAGCCTCCGCCCTCGCGCGCTCGCGCGCGGCAGACGCGGCCTTGCGCTCCGCGCGGATGCGCTTCACGCGCGACTTCAGCTCCTCGTCGGCGAAGATTCCGCGCGGCGAGAGCCGCGCGATCCTTGCTTGCACCGAAGGATGCGTCGCGAACAGCGTGCGCTCGCCTTCCGTAAAGAGCATGTGCGCGACGTCGTCCCTCCACGCGTCGAACGCCGAGCCGCGCCGCCCCATCCCGGCGAGGTACGTGAGCCTGAGCGCGTTCGCGAGCGCCTCTGGATTGCGCGTGAACTGCGCCGCCGAGGCATCCGCGAGGAACTCGCGCTGACGCGACACCGCGCACTGCGCGAGCCGCGCGAAGAATACGCCGATAGAGCCTATAAGCCACAGGAGAAGCGCCGTCGCGAGATAGACGAGAATGATTATCCCAACTCCGCCGCTACCCTTGCCGCCCTTGCCGCCGCTCGGAATCCTTATCCGCGTGTTCGGCCTTCCGCTCTCGTCCGCGTCGCTGTGCGAACCGAACATGCCGAGCATGCCCTTTCCGAGCCGGTTGAACGCCGTCACACCCGCGACAAGCATCAGGAGCCGGAAGTTCAGCCGCATGTCGCCGTTGAGGATGTGGCTGTATTCATGCGCGACGACGCCCTGCAGCTCGTCGCGTTCGAGAAACCTGAGCGCGCCCGCAGTGACGCATAGCGCCGACGCGTCGCTCGAAGTTCCCGCGACGAACGCATTGACGTCGCCAGAATCCTCGAGCACCCAGACGGACGGCATTGGCACGCCCGACGCGATCGACATCTCTTCGCAGACGTTGAAGAGCCTCAGCCTCGCAAGCGACTTCGCGTCGCTCCCCTTTGTCCGCGAGCGGACCACTTGCTTCGCTCCGATGCGCGCCATCAGCTTCTCAGGCGAGGAGAGGTCGTCGCTCTTCACGAGAAAGCCGATGAGGACGACCAGGAACGAGACAAAAAGCGACCACGCGATAACGGCAGGGTTCAGCACGAACGGCCAGAACGCGAGATCCTTCTCCTCAAGGAGAAACCGAAAAAGCGTCCATGCGCCGCACGCGAAGACGGCCGCAGCCGCCGCGACGACCGCAGCGACTGCGAGAACGGCAAGCGCGACGAGCCGTCCGGTGTTCCGCCGCGCTTCGTCCTGGAGCGCGAACGGATCCATCAGAACTTGACCTGCGGCGCCTCGCGCTGCGCGGCGGAGTCGGTGGACTCAAGGAGCGCGGCGGGTTCGAAGTTGAAGATGCCCGCGACGATCGAGGTCGGGAAGAGCTCGCGCCTCGTGTTGTACTCCGTCACCGCGTCGTTGTACGCCTGGCGCGCGAAGGCGATGCGGTTCTCGGTCGAGGAGAGCTCCTCCATGACGCGCGACATCTGTGCGTCAGCCTTGAGCTCCGGATAGCGCTCGACGACGACCATGAGGCGGGAGAGAAGCCCCGCGAGTCCGGACTCGGCGGACGCGAACGCCTTGACGGCCGACGGATCGCCCGGCGCGGCGGCGAGTGCCTTCGCGGCGCCCGCGGCCTGGTTGCGCGCCTCGATGACGGCGGTGAGCGTCTCGCGCTCGTGCTTGAGGTAGCCCTTGGCGGTCTCGACGAGGTTGGGGATGAGGTCGTAGCGGCGGCGAAGCTGCACGTCGATCTGCGCGAACGCGTTCTTGAAGCGGTTCTTCAGGACGACAAGTCCGTTGTAGAGTCCGACGACCCATGCAATGAGCGCCACGAGTACGACAACTATGATTCCGACAGCGATCAGCGTGTTCATCTTTTGTCCTTTCCTCCTACAGGCTTGTTGCGGAGATTATACCATATTCCCGCGCCATGCGCTCGGCCTCGCGAACGATTCTCGTCGCGACCGCCGCCTTCGTCATGAGCGGAAGGCGCTCGACGGATCCGTCCTTCCTGAGAAAGGTCACGCGGTTCGTGTCCGTCCCGAACCCAGAGCCCTTCTTCGTGACGTCGTTCGCGACGATCATCTCGAGCCCCTTCTCGCGGCACTTGCGCCGCGCCTCGGAGATGACGTCGTTCGTCTCCGCGGCGAATCCGATGAAGAGCGTTGTTCGCGGTTCGCGTGCGGCGCGGAGGGAGAGGGTCTTGAGGATGTCGGGATTGCGCACGAGCTTAAGCGTGTCGGACATCTGCCCCTTCTTGAGTTTCCTCGCCGCACACTTCGCGGGACGCCAGTCGGCTACTGCGGCAGTCGCGACAAACACGGTCAACGGATCGTGGCTTCTCTTCTGCGAGCATCGTCCCGGCAGGGCGTCCTCTGCGGCGGCGAGCATGTCGCGCGCGCTCGTAACGTCGACACGTCGGACTCCTTTCGGGGTCTTCAGCGAGACCGGCCCCGCAACGAGCGTGACGTCGTGTCCGCGCCTCGCCGCCGCGCGCGCGACGGCGAAGCCCATCTTTCCGGTGGACGGATTCGAGAGAAACCTGACGGGGTCGATGTGCTCGCGCGTCGGCCCCGCCGTTATCACGAAACGAAGACGCTTCATCCGCGATAGTATTCCTCCCAGCCGCGCCTCGGGGCGGGCCCCTTGAGAAGCATGTCGACTTCCGCATCACCGATCGCGCACTTCTTCACGGGATCGAACTTGAAGCCGCGGTTGAGCCGCTGCGCGGCGACGCCGAGGCAGAAGATCTCCGAGAGCGGCGCGGCGATGTGGAACGGACTCTTCGCCTCCTCCTCGCCCTTCACCGCAAGGAGGAAGTTGCGGTAGTGGTCGTTGTGCGCCTTCTCGAACTCCGGGACGGGCTCGTCCTGCGCCCCGCAGCGCACGAGCGTCGACGCGTGGGAAAGTCCCTGCCAGACGGTGCCGTCCGCGAGGTAGATCTCCTTGCCGGGCTTGAGCGGCGGATCGATGAGTCCGTCGTTCGCTGTCGACGCGGGGAAGAGCCCCTTGTTGTCCGCATAGCGGAACCCCTCCGGCAGCTTCGGCTTGTTGTCGAGTCCCTCGTACCATTCAAGCGTCACGCCCGGGAACTTCATCGTGAGCGTGTCCTGGATCGGGAACACGTAGGGGTTCCATCCGATGACGTTGGAGATCGCGACCTCGCTCGGGAGCGCGCCCTTGAGCGTAAAGCGGTGGACGCAGTCGAGGATGTGTGCGCCCCAGTCGCCCATGCAGCCGTTGCCGTAGTCGTACCAGCAGCGCCACTCGCCATATGCGAGGTCCTTGGAGAAGTCATGCCACGGCGCGGCGCCGCACCAGACGTCCCAGTCGAGCGTCTTCGGCAGCTGCTCGGCCTTCGGATACGACGAGGTCTTTCCGCCCCACTTGTGCCAGCGGCGCTGCATGTTCATGTGGGAGACAACCTTCGTGACGTCCTTGATCACGCCGTTTGCCACGTAGTCGCGATACTGGTAGAAGTTGTTTCCGCTGTGTCCCTGGTTGCCCATCTGGGTGACGACGCCATACTTGCGCTCCGCGGCCATAAGGAGCTCGCATTCGCGGAACGAGTGCGCAAGGGGCTTCTCGACGTAGACCGCCTTGCCCAGGCGCATCGCGTGAATCGCGGCGCAGAAGTGGGAGTGGTCTGGGATGCCGATGAGCACCGCGTCGATCTCGTCGGCCATCTTGTCGAACATCTTCCGGAAGTCCTGGAAGCGCGGCAGCGCCGGAAACTCCTTGAGCGCGTCGAGCGTGTGCGGCGCGCCGATGTCGGTGTCGCAGAGGGCCACTACCTCGCAGAGGTCCTTGTTCTGCGCGAGCGCCTTCAGGTCGAACCACGCCTGCGCGCCGCATCCGATCGCCGCGAGGCGTACCTTTCCGTTGGCGGCGTACGCCTTTGGCGAGAAGCATCCCGGCATCAGCGGATACGCACCTGCTGCAAGAATCGTGGATATGAAACTGCGGCGGTTGATGTTCATCTTGTTTCCTCCTTTGTGAAAAGCTTTTCTAGATTATACCAAAACCTGGGGCTCTCTGCGGAACTTCGGATTGTTCCCCGCGATGACGAGCGCGACTTCGCCCTTAACCTTCGCGCCCTCGTATTCCTTCACGAGGTCTGAGAGATATCCGCGCGAAACGCGCTCGTGCATCTTCGTGAGCTCGATGCATACCGCCGCCTCGCGGTCGCCGAGCGCGTCAAGCGCGGCGGCGAGCGTCGCGCCGATGCGGAACGGCGACTCGTAGCAGATGAGCGTGTGCTCCTTGTCGCGATCCTCCGCGAACCAGTTCCTGAGAGCGCCGGGTCCGCGCGGCGGGAAGCCGCGGAACGTGAAGGACGAGGTGGAGAGTCCGCTCATGAGGAGCGCAACCTCCACCGCGCTCGCGCCCGGGATGACATCGTAGGGGACGTTCGCCTGCGCGCACGCGCGGATGAGGCGGTAGCCAGGATCGGACACGGCGGGGTAGCCTCCGTCCGAGCAGAGCGCGACCTCCCTCCCCTCGGCAAGCAGCGCGAGCACCTTCTCGGTGACGCGCTCCTCGTTGCCCTGGCGATAGGAGAACATCTCCTGCGGACGCGGAATTCCGAAGTGCGAAAGGAGCTGCCACGTGCGGCGCGTGTCCTCGCACGCGATGGCCGCGGCGGCCTTCAGCGCCTCCATCGCCCGCGGCGACAGGTCGCCTAGGTTTCCTATCGGGGTTGCGACTACGTGCAGCATGGATCAGCCCGCCGTGTGGACCTCGATCTGCGGGAACGGAATCTTCACGCCGGCGCGGGCGAGGTCCTCCTTGACCGCAGCAAGCGTCGCCGAGGCAACAGTCCAGTAGTCTTCGCTATTGACCCAAGGACGTACGTTGATCTGCACCGCGCTGTCGTTGAGCGACGCGACCGCCACGCCCGGCGCGGGATCGGCAAGAACGCCGGGAACTCGCGCGATCGTCTCGCGGATGACGTCGATCGCCTTGGAGACGTCCTCTCCGTAGTCGATGCCGACCTGAAGATCGACGCGGCGCAGGCCAAGCGTGTTGTAGTTGACGATGGGACCGCCCCACACGCTCTTGTTCGGAATCACGACGCGCTTTCCGTCAGCAGTCTTCATCACCGTCGCCATCATGTTCACCTCGAGGATGCACCCCGTGTGGCCCGCCGCGTCGACGACATCGCCGACCTTGAACGGCTCGTTGATCGCAATCATCATTCCGGAGGCGAAGTTACCGAGCGACTCCTGGCACGCGAAACCGATGATGAAGCCCGTTGCCCCGATGCCAGCAATCAGCGGCGCGACGTTCACGCCGAGCCGTCCGGCGACCATGATGAGAAGGACCGCCCAGCACACCTTCGCGACTACGGAGCAAACGAAGTTCACAAAGAGCGTCTGCTTCGCCTTGCCGCGCATAAGCGCCTTGCGGACGACCGCGTCGATCAGCTTTATGACGAGCCATCCGACTACGAGGATCACCGCCGCGGCGAGAATGTTGATTGCGAAGTCGAGCCCCTTCTCCGTGACCCACGTCATCACCTGCGAGGCGACCTCCTTGCCTTCGTTCAGCTGCGCGCCCAACGCGCCTGTAACTTTTTCCACAACTTCAACTTCGTTTGTCATTTTCCGTTTTCTCCTTTTTCGAAGTTATGCATGATCTCAAATGAACCGTCCCGTGAAGGAGGCCTTGCACGCCTTGACGGCGGAGACGGGCCCTTCACACACGAGCGTGCCGCCGGAGTCTCCTCCGCCAGGTCCGAGGTCGACGATCCAGTCCGCGCAGCGGATGACGTCGATGTTGTGTTCGATGACGATGATCGTGTTGCCCTGGTCGCGCAGACGGAGGAGCAGCTTCATCAACTTCGCGACGTCGTCGAAGTGGAGCCCCGTCGTCGGCTCGTCGAGAAGGTAGAGCGTCCGCCCCGTCGAGCGGCGCGAAAGCTCCGTCGCGAGCTTGATGCGCTGGGCCTCTCCGCCGGAGAGCGTCGTGGCGGACTGCCCCAGCGCGACATAGCCGAGTCCAACGTCCGTGAGCGTCTGGAGCTTGCGCGCGAGCGACGGGACCTTCGCGAAGAACTCGCACCCCTCCGCGACGGTCATCTCGAGTACGTCGGCGATGTTCTTTCCGCCGTATGTGACCTCAAGCGTCTCGGCGTTGAAGCGCTTGCCGCCGCACTGGTCACATGTCACGTAGACGTCGGGGAGGAAGCTCATCTCGAGCTTCTGGAGTCCGTCGCCTCCGCACGTCTCGCACCTTCCGCCCTTCACGTTGAACGAGAAGCGCCCCGCCGTGTAGCCGCGTGCGCGCGCGGACTCCGTCTTCGCGAAGAGCTCGCGTATTTCTGAGAAGAAGCCGACGTACGTCGCGGGGTTGGAGCGCGGGGTGCGTCCGATCGGCGACTGGTCGATCTCCACGACCTTGTCGAAGTTCTCGAAGCCGGTGATCTTCTTGTACTTGCCGGGGACGGCCTTCGCGTGGTAGAACTTCTGAAGAAGCGCGCGCTTGAGAGTCTCGTCGACAAGCGTCGACTTGCCGGAGCCAGAGACACCCGTAACGACCGTGAAAGCGCCCACGGGAAAGTGCGCCGTCACGTTCTTGAGGTTGTGCTCCGACGCGCCGGTGATGACAAGGGCGGGGCGTGAGCGAGAATTTTTTGGGGACGTGGGCGGCGTGAGAGTCGTGAGTGGCGTGAGACCCATGTCTCTCTTGTCTCCCGAGCCCCTCACGCCCCCGCCTCCCTCGATCTTCTTTCTCCCCGTCAAATAGTCGGCCGTCAGGCTCTTCGCCTTGAGAAGGCCCTTGAAGTCGCCCTGGTACATCACCTTCCCGCCCTCGCGTCCAGCGCCTGGACCGAGGTCTACGATGTAGTCCGCTGCGCGCATCATCTCCTCGTCGTGCTCCACGACGACTACGGTGTTGCCGCGGTCGCGAAGGCCCTTGAGGGTCGAGATGAGTCGCTCGTTGTCGCGCGGGTGGAGTCCGATGGTCGGCTCGTCGAGAACATAGAGAACTCCCGTGAGTCCCGAGCCGATCTGGGTCGCGAGGCGGATGCGCTGCATCTCTCCGCCGGAGAGCGTCGAGGCGGCGCGGTCGAGGGTGAGGTAGTCGAGTCCGACATCTAGCAGAAACTGGAGCCTGCGCACAATCTCCGCGATGATGTCCTTTAGGCCTGCGAGCTTGGCGGAAGGCGCCGCGGTAGAGGCAAACTTCCTGAAGAACTCGAGCGCTTCGGTGACGGGCATCGCCATCACCTCGACGATTGACTTCCCGGCGACCGTCGCAGCACGCGACTCTGGCCTGAGGCGCGAGCCGTTGCAGTCTGGGCATGTCTTGTAATTCTG
Source organism: Kiritimatiellia bacterium (assembly GCA_016296065.1). GTDB lineage: Bacteria > Verrucomicrobiota > Kiritimatiellia > RFP12 > UBA1067 > UBA1067. Next base: position 37,895 of record JAEDKA010000022.1, on the reverse strand, counting down.
GTAGGCCTCGAACTTCGCGCGCATCTCGTCGTCCTCCGCCTCGTCGAGGCGGCGCTTCAAAGACGCGAGCACTCCCTCGAACGGACGGTCCACGCGACGCCACGGGAGGACGAGGTCGTCCTTGAAGCCGTGCATGAGGTCGTGTCGGAACTTCGCCGGCAGTTTCTCGTAGGGCGTCGAGAGCTTCACCTTGTACTGCTTCGCGATGTGGGCGAGGAGCTCCTTGTGGTAGAGGATGTTCATCTGGCCCATGCGGCGCCAGGGGTGGATGGCCTCCTCAAGCGGAAGCGACTTGTCGGGGACTACGAGGTCTTCGTCGAAGTAGTAGAGCTGCCCAAGGCCGGCGCACGTAGGGCATGCGCCGAACGGCGAGTTGAACGAGAACGAGCGCGCCTTGAGCTCGTCGAAGGAGATGCCGCAGTCGGGGCAGGCGTTCAATTCGGAATAGGTGGTCTGGCGCTTCGCGCCTCTCGCCTTCGGCTCATTCCGCTCCGCGCCAGACACGTTTTCTTTTTCTGCTTGCTCCGCGCCCAATACACTTTTTGTCTGCTCCGCACCAGGCGCGATTTCTGCATTCGGCTTCGTGGAATCAAGCCACTCCACCATCATGATGCCCTTGCCTGTCTTGAGGGCGAGCTCGACGGAATCTGTAATGCGTGTGCGAAACGCGGCGTCGGGCTCCGCTGGGATGACGAGGCGATCGATGACGACGTCTATGTTGTGCGACTTCTTCTTGTCCAGCTCGGGAAGCTCGTCGACAGGATATGTCGTGCCGTCGATTCTCACGCGGGCGAAGCCGTTGCGCTTCACGGCGGCAAGCGTCTCCTCGTGGCGTCCCTTCTTGCCCTTCACGAGAGGGGCGTAGACGATGACTCGCGATTGTCCGGTTCCACCGGAGAGAATCGACTCGACTATCTGCTCGGCGGACTGCTTCGTGACAGGCTTGCCGCAGTGCGGACAGTGGGGAACGGCGATGGATCCGTAGAGGATTCGGAGGTAGTCGTGTATCTCGGTGACCGTAGCGACAATGGAGCGCGGGTTGCCGCTTGTCGTGCGCTGCTCGATGGAAATCGCCGGGGACAGTCCCTCGATCTTCTCGACGTCGGGCTTCTGCATGCGGTCGAGGAACTGGCGCGCGTAGGCGGAGAGCGACTCGACGTAGCGGCGCTGGCCTTCCGCGTAGAGAGTGTCGAAGGCGAGGGACGACTTTCCCGAGCCGGAAAGCCCCGTCACGACGGTGAGAGAGTTGCGGGGGATCGTGACGTCAATCCCCCGCAGGTTGTGAACCCGAGCATTTTTGATTGTAATATCCATTGCGACGGAGCAGCTTTACAATTGCTTCAGGTCCAGCGCGAGGAGGAACTCGGGGTTCGACTGCGTCTTCTTGAGCGAATTGAGGACGGACTTCATCGCGCTCTCGGGACCCGCGTCGGAGAGGATGCGGCGCATGCCCCACGTCTTCTCGAGCTCGACGGGGTCAAGGAGGAGGTCTTCCTTGCGCGTGCCGGACTTGTCGATGTCGATCGCGGGATAGATGCGCTTGTCGGCGAGTCCGCGGTCGAGCACGATCTCCATGTTGCCCGTGCCCTTGAACTCCTCGAAGATCACCTCGTCCATGCGCGAGCCAGTGTCGACGAGTCCGGTCGCGATGATCGTGAGCGAGCCGCCGCCCTCGATGTTGCGCGCCGCGCCGAAGAAGCGCTTCGGACGGTGCATCGCTAGTGCGTCGACGCCGCCGGTCAAGATCTTGCCGGAGTGCGGCTGGACGGTGTTGTAGGCGCGCGCCATACGCGTAAGCGAATCCATGAGGATGATGACGTCGCGTCCGTTCTCCACCTGGCGCTTCGACATCTCGAGAACCATCTCGGTCACGTTGACGTGGTGCTGCGGCTCCTCGTCGAAGGTAGAGGAGAGGACCATCGCCTTGGTGTTGCGCTGCATGTCCGTGACTTCCTCAGGACGCTCGTCGATGAGGAGGATGATGAGCATCGCCTCGGGGTAGTTCTTCGAGATCGCGTTGGCCATCTTCTGGAGAAGCACGGTCTTGCCGACGCGCGGCGGCGCGATGATGAGTCCGCGCTGTCCGAACCCGATCGGCGTGAAGAGATCGACGACGCGCGTCGAGAACTCCTTTGGATCGGTCTCGAGGATGATGCGACGCGTCGGGAAGGTCGCGGTGAGGTTCTCGAAGTGGATGACGCGCGCTGCGACGGACGGCTCCTTGCCGTTAACGGTCGCGACGTTGCCAAGGCAGAAGAAGCGGTCGCGGTCGCGCGGATCGCGGATCGGACCTTCGACGATGTCGCCGGTGCGAAGCGCGTGGCGGCGGATCTGCTGCTGCGTGACGAAGACGTCTTCGGGACAGGCGAGGAAGTTGTTCTTCGCGGAACGGAGGAAGCCGTGTCCCTCACGGACGATCTCAAGGCAACCAGACGCGAGCACGGCGCCGCCGTTCGCTAGGTATCTGCGAATCGCAGCGAAGATGAGCTCGTGCTTGCGGTAGGAGCCGAGCTCCTCTGGATCGGCACCGGGCATCATGCGCTCGACGATCTGAGGTGCTGGCCAGGTCTGGATGTCCGCAAGGCGGTACTCGGGAAGGTCGGGGTTGCGGTTGGGATTTGCGGGGGCCTCGGGCTCGAGCTCCTTCTGGTCCGTCGGAAGCGGCGCGTTGAGAAGCGGATTCACGCTCTCCTCCCCGTTCGCACCGCGGATCGGCGAGTTGTTCGGCTTGTTCCCACGATTGAAGTTGCGTCCGCCGCGGTTGCGGAACTTGTCGCGCTTCTTTCCTACCTGTCCGGCCTGCTGGGCCTGTCCCTGCTGTGCCGCCGATTGGGGGGTCTGACCCTGCTGTCCGGCGGGCTGAGGGGCCTGTCCCTGCTGCGCGGGCTGCTGTTTGGGCTGTTGCGGGGCTTGCTTTGAGGCAGAACCCTTGGTTATGGCACCTGCGAAAATATCCAGTTCGTCTGACATGTTCTTTTTTGTCGTTGAAGGTTAAATGTTGGATTTTTGGAATATCAGCTTTGATTTTGGTATCTGCGGCGCGAGGGGGCAAGGGAGGCAAGAGTGCCAGAGGGGCAAGAGAGCTTGCGCCCTCTCTCATCGTCAACGACACTCATGCCGCTCACGGCACAGCACGCCGCGCGAGCCACTCGACGAACGCTCGCGCCTCTGCGCGGAGATCGTCGGGGGAACCGTCATTGCGGATGACATAATGCGAACGCCTGACCTTTTCCTCAACCGGCAACTGCGCCGCCAGCCGGGCTTCGGCTTCCGCACGAGTCATCGAGCGCGTCGTCACCATCCGTTCGATTTGGCTCTCCCTTGTGGAGACAACACAGGATATTATATCAAAATTTCTCTCCCAATGCACTTCGAAGAGGAGGGGGACGATGGCGATTTTGAGATTTGGGGGCGTTAGGGACGCGAGGGACGTGAGAGACGAGGGCCTCTCGTCCCTCGCGTCACCCACGTCCCTCACGACATTGTCTCCCTCATCAAACCATCTCTCGATTCTCTCCTTCACCAGCGGGTGGATCTTAGCCTCAAGTGCTTTCCTCTTCTCGGGGTCAGCGAAGACCTCGGCGGCGATCCGGCGGCGCTCTGTGGGGTCGGGAATGATTTGGTGGACGACATCGTCGGCGTCGAGAGTTTCGACGCCGAGTTCGTTAAGAAAGCGAGAAAGGAGGGATTTGCCGCAGGCAATCCCTCCCGTCAGTGCGATTTTCATCTTATCGCTTTATTCGGCTGCAACTTCGGGGGCCGACTTCACTTCGCCGATTGAGGCAGGCTCCTCGAGGTTGAATCCGTCGTTGTGCATCTCGCGTCCGCGTCCGTCGACGATGCGCGTCGTGACGAAGATCAGGAGATTGCGCTTGGACGTCTGCTCCGAGTGGCTGCGGAAGAGCCGCCCGATGAACGGAAGGTCGCCGAGGAACGGAATCTTGTCGTCCATCGCCTTGCGGGCCTCGGTGATGAGTCCGCCCATGACGATAGTGGCGCCAGGATACACGCTAACCTTCGAGTCGACGGAGCGGACATGGAAGAACGGCTGTTCCATCGGGGCGTCGTAGTACGTGATGTTCTGGTTGCCGCCGGAGAGGTTCTCGAACATGTTGGCGACTGCGTTCCAGTAGCGCGTGACGATGCTCTCCATGATGTCGGCCGAAGGCATGTAGCCCTGGTCGGCGAAGGGTCCGTTGCCGAGGGTAACCTGGAAGTTGCCGGCGGAGGCATTGCCCGTGAACGGGATCCTCATGCCGTAGTTCTTCCACGTAGGCTCGTCAACGACCTGAGTGTTGAGCTCGAGGTCAACGACGTTTCCGTCATCGGTGAGCGTCGGGGTGACCTGAAGAATGACGCCGACTTCACGCATCGTGAAGCTCTGCGGCTCGACGACCGCGAGAATCGCGGACTGCGAGCTGCCGCCGCCGTATCCGCCGCCAGAGGAGCTGGACTGGAGCTGCACGTCGTAGTCCGTCGGGTAGATGTACTCGGTGACGACCTTCATGACCGCTTCCTCGCCGGGACGCGTAAGCACCTTCGGCGCGGAGAGGAGGTCGGTGTCGCTCCTCTGCGAGAGCATATGGAGGATCATGGAGAGGTCGGCATTGCCGAGGAACGCGTTTACCTTCATGAACTGGTCGTTGTACGCGTTACCCTGTCCGGAGATGTGGTTGTTGAGCGTCGACAGATAGCGCTCGCCCGTCGAGAAGGATCCGGCCATGTTCGCGGTGTCCGTGAAGTCCGTCACGCCCGGAATCGCGTTCACGCCGATGTTGCGGCTGCTGCGGTTGTTCCAGGGGTTCCTGCCCGAGGAGTTCCAGTGGTGCCAGGCCGTCGACCCAGTGCCGGAGCCAGGCATAATCGAGGCGGTCGTGGAAGAGGAGGTCGTAGAGTCGCCGTCCGGGCCAGTGATCGAGCCGGAGCCCTTCGTGGTGTTGGGCGTGTTGTAGCGGCTCTTCGGGCTGCCCCAGGAAGCCTCGCTGCCAGCCCAGGCGCCGTCCTTGATGCCAAGGGCGCGGGCGATGTGGCGATTTAGACCGAGCGTGTAGTCGCCGTTGAGGATCCACTCGAAGCCGAGCGAGTTGAGGTCGTCCTGGCAAACCTCGACGAAGCGGGTCTCGATCTCGACGAGAGTGACCTGCTGGTTGAGCGAGAGGAGGACGTTCTCGAACTCGGCGAGGTTGTCCTGCGTGTTCTTCACGAAGAGGCGACCGACCGTCTTGACGTAGAAGATCGAGCTACCCTCGGGCCACTTGACGCCGAGCAGCGAGAAGAACTCCTTCCAGTCCCTCTCCTGGCTCTCCTCCTCGGCATCGTTATTCCTGCGGTTCGCAGCACCGCCGAAGCCCGACGTCTGCATGGACGTCATGTCTTCGGAGGCGGTGGACATCTTCTCGAGGAACGTCGAGAGGACGGGGAACGAGCGGGTGACGAGCTCTTCGGTGGACATGTCCTTGTGCATGACCATGACGATCGGGCCCTGCACGGAGAACTTGTAGTCGACCGACTCGCACACGAGCTTGAGGGCGTCGTAGAACGTGATGTCGCTCGCGGTGATCATCGGGATCACAGGCACGCCGACGGGGCCATCGCCCGTGTCGTCATCACCGGTGTCGGAGAAGTCGTCGCTGTCGTCAGCCGCGGTGGCGGTCTTCATGCGGACGGCCTCGGGCGTCTTGAGGACGAAGTTGAAGCCGCGCTTCTCGATCGGGATGTCGGGACGGTCGAAGTCCTTGGAAGCGCCGCGGAAGTACTCAACCGCGTCGATGATCGTCGCCGGCGGCTTGAACGAAATCGCGGGAAGGCGCATCTCCTTCATGCGGGAGATGATGGACTGCTCCATGGTCTGGGCGCGGTCGGGGCCGGTCGGACTCTGGATTGTCTTGCCGTTGTCCTTCTCGTCAAGCTCACGCGCATCGACGGCGTAGACCGGACGCCACGCCTCGTCGACGTCGGCAATCATGGCCTCGCGCGTAACCTCGCGCTCCTGCTTGAGGATTACGTCGCGCTTGCGCTGGATGGAGTCCCTGAGACGGATGGCTTCCTGGTTGTACGGATCGTTCTTGATCACGAGTTCGCATTCTTCAAGCGCGAGGTCGATTTCGCGCTGGGCGAGATGGTGGCGGGCACGCTTGAGGTGCTGGATCTCGCGCTCGCGGCGGGCCTTGTATTCCGCATCGTTGCGGCGGTGGGAGATCTCGCTTACATCGGTCTTGTACTTGTCGGGGTCGCCCGCGTTGCTCCATGCCTCGAGCTGGCGGCGCGCCTTCGGGTGGCGCATGTCGCCCGCCTTGCTCATGAGCTTGATTGCGCGGTCGCGACGACCGATGCGGTCCTCCTCAAGGGCGGCCTGGTAGAGACCCTCGGCGATGCCCTCCCTGCACTCCTCCTTGTAGACCTTCGAGCCAGGGCGGTCGTTGAGGAACTTGGAAGCGTTGCCATAGTGGCGGACCGCCTCAAGGAACTCGCCTGCGACCATGCTGGCGCGTGCCTCTTCAATCTCGCGCATCGCCTGCGCGTCCATCGCCTGGCGGCGGAGTCTTTCGTAGGTGTTCAGTTCGTCGATGAGCTCGGCGTCCTTGCCCGGAGCCGCGCCGACCGCTGCTGGCGCGCCCTCTTCTGGAGCGGCCTCGGTCGTCGCGACCGCCGCAGGCGCTTCGGCCGCAGGCTCCTCGGTCGCCGCCTCGGCAGGCTCTTCGCCGGAAACCTCGGAGACGACGTCAAGCGCGGCGTCCGCATCGTCGGCGGCAGGCTCGGCTGCAGGTGCGGACTCTTCAGCAGGCTCAGCTGCTTCTTCGGCCAGGGCCGCCTCTTCGGCAGGCGGGTCACCCGCCTCCTCGGTCTTCTCCTCCGTCGCCGCCGGCTGTGCAGCCGGGGCATCGGCTTCGATTCCCGCCAGAAGATCTTCGAGATCGTCCTGGGCGAACGCGTTCTGGCCGAGCGCTAGCGCGGCGGCGGTCGCTGTCATCGCGACATAGGTCCTGAGGTGCGTCATATAGAACTTGCTCCTATGATTTTCCAAATATTATAGACTAATTTTTTTCACTGGTCAACGGCTTCAAGGGCACGAATTTTCCCGAGCGGATCCTCGATCGTGACCTTTGCGCCCTTTCCGACGCTCTTGATCTCGACCACTTTGTAGGTGTTTCCGTACAGTTTGAACGCCGTTCCAGGCACTACGACGATCTCCGCAGGCTCTCCGCGGCTGAACGAGAGGGTGGCCTGGATATCGACCGGCGTGCGCTTCTCGTCGTCGCGAATGACCAGCTTCTTGCCGTCCTCCTTCCGCTCCACGGTCGCAAAAAGGACCTCGCGCGGCTTTTCGAGGGCCTTTTCGCCCTTCACTGCGGCGACCTTCACCTTGACTGTTTTCTTCTCGAGACTCTTCACGACAAAGCCCGTCTTGCCGATCTCCTCGCCCTCGAGCGGGTTGTACTGGCGACCGCGCCCACCGTAGTCGTTCTTTGCCTTCGGGTCGCGGAAGTAGTACCTGATCTTTCCTCCCGGAAGGTTCTCGGCCTTCTCCAGGAAGAACGGAAGCACCGTCTCCTTGAGCGGCATGACGAGCTTGAGCGAGTCGAAGTAGTCCGGATGAGAGTTCTTGTCGGACGGATCGGTCCCCGCCGCGAACTCCTCGGCGTTGGTGAATCCGTCGGCGTCAGTGTCCGCCTCGGCGTCGGCCGTCGCGGGGTCAAGTCCGAACTTCTTCTCCCATTCGTCGGGCAGGCCGTCGCCGTCCGTGTCGAGCGCAACTTTCTCCGGCTCGGGCTGGTCGCCCTTGCAGATGGGGCACTTCTTCGCGTCGCCAGGAATCGGCTTGTGGCAGAGCGCGCAGAAGATGCGCTTCGGCGAGACGAGGAAGCTTCCGCCCTCGTCGGAGACCTCGGCCACGACCGGCGGCTTCCCCGCCATCATGAGCGCGCGCTCAAGCTGCGTCATCTCAACGGGCGCGACACCGGTGTCCTTCTTCTTGGCGGACATAAGGCGCCTCACGACGTCGGATGCGTTCTCGTCCGGATCGGCTCCGCCGGACATCGCAAGCATAACGCCGCCCGCCGCAAGCGCGACAATGCCGACTGCGGCGACTATCCAGTCCCAATGCGCGGCGAAAAAGCCGCCTTCGTTGCTGCGGGAGATCATTCTTCACCCTCCTTGCTTTCGGTAGCGGCCTCGACCTCGCCCTCGGCGGGCGCCTCCACTGCCGCGTCTTCCCCGGCCGCCGGCTTGTTCGCGGCGGAACCGAAGTCATATGTGGACAATGTAATCTTCACGAGGAACGGAGCCTCGTTCACAGGGTCGTTCACAAGGCCCTTCTTCTCTTCGGACTCCTCGGCAGGCTTCTCAACCACCTCGACGACCTTCTTGCGCCGGCTATGGCGTCCGCCCGCGGCCTGCTGCTGCGCGCCCTTCGCCTTCTCGCCCTCGCCGAGCGCCGCGGCGATCATGTCGCCCTCGCGAGCAAAGGACATGGAGTCGACGACGATGAAGCGGGGCGCGGTCGCAAGCGCGTTCACAGCCTTGACGAGCGCCGCCGGCTTCGCGCGGAAGTCGACCGCGTACTGCTCGACGGTGTACGCCGGCTTCTCCTCCTCCGCGTCCTTCCTGGCGCGGCTGCGGTTCTTGGCCTTCGGCTTCTCCTCCTGCTGCGCCTGCGCAGCAGCGGATACAACGCCGGCGGGCTCGATGCGGACGATCTCCGCGACGCCGCACTCCTGAAGCATCTCGAACACGAGACGGATGTCGCCCCAGAGTCGCTGGTACTTCGGAAGCATCTCCTGCTCGGGAAGCTTGTCGCCAGTCACGAAGTCCGGAAGGCCGAAGTTGAAGCCCGGCTTGACGATCTTGCCGTCGACTCCGCCCTCGAGCTCCGAAAGCGCACGCGCCTCGTCCACAAGCTTCTGCTTGAACGCGGCGGGGTTGATGTCGTTGCTCACGGCGCGGTCTCCGGCAGCGGCAGTCGCCAGCGCGGCCTCGGTCCACCCCGCGAGCGTGTCGGCGTTCTTCTTGTACGCAAGCTCGCTCTCCTTGTCGGGGCTGACGTCGGCCCTGAGAAGGCGCCTCACGGACTCCTTCGCGCCGTCGCCCGCCTCGACCGCCTCGGCCTTCGACGAAAACGCGTCGAACGCAAGATAGCCGAGCACACCGGCCGCGACGAGCGTCACGCCGCCTATCGCGACCATGACGATCTGGTTCTTGGACATGCTCATTTCTTTTCTCCCTTTGCGCCGTTACCAAACTTGACTTTGACCACCAGCTGGTCGACTAGCGCATCCTTGCCGACCGACGTCATCGACTCGATGCTGACGGACGACGGATCGACGAACGGCGAGCCCTTGAGACGCGCCTCGATTATCTGCGCGGCCGTGGAGCCGCCGGTCTTGGAGCGGGCGATGAGTGACTCGACGTCGTCGTGCCATCCGCGTATCGTAACGCGGTCGCCCTCCCACTTCTCGATCCACATCTCGTTGCCGAGCGCGTTCCTGACGGCGTTCATCTTCGCCACGGTCAGACCGCGCTTCGCGAAGAGCTCGCGGAAGCCCTCCGCCTTCGCGCTCTCGCGCTCCTGGGCAACCGCCGCCTCCTTGACCTTCTTGTCGACGCCCTGGAGCTTCTGCGCCGCGGCCTGCACCGCGTCGCACTCCGCGCTCGCGACCGCCTCGCCCTTCTTCGCAGCAAGGAGAACGAGAACAAGCGCGACGACGAGCGCCACCGCGCCAGCGGCGACGAACGGAATCCTCGCGACGTCCGCGCGCTCCTTCACGAGCGACGGCGGAAGCAGGTTGATCGCGAACATCGCGGCGCCCGCCGCATGCAGCGCGACGCCCGCCGTGGCCGCAAGGCACGCCCCGTCCGCCTCAAGCGCAGCCGCGTCGACCTTGGGCCCGACCGCGATAGCCGAAAACGGATTGAAATACTCGACCTCCACCTGCAGGCTCTCCGCGAAGAAGCGGTCGACCTGCGGAAGAAGCGCCGTGCCGCCCGTGAGGTACAGCTTAGTCGGCACCCCGCCGCCCTGCTGCGAGCGGTAGAAGTTGATGGAACGCGAAATCTCGGCATGAAGACGAGTCATCACCGCGCGGCACACCTTCGAAATCCTGTCGCGCGTCTCGTCCTCATCCTCCACAACGCCGCCGAGCGCGACGTATCCGCTCTCGCGCTTAAGGCTCTCGGCCTCGTCGTGCGAAACGCCGAGGGCCGACGCGATCTCCTTCGTGATCATGTTGCCCGCGACGGGAATCGAGCGGTTGTAGAGCTTGTCGCCGTCGACTATCACGAGCGACGTCGTCTTAGCGCCGATGTCGAGAATCACCGAGCAGCCGTCCACGCCGGACGCGGCAAGCACGTTCGTGAGCGCGATCGGCGCAACGTCGACGAGCTCGGGGCTGAACCCGGCGCCCCTCACGGCCGCCGTGATCTCCTCGATCGAGTCCGTCTTCGCCGCGACGATCATGACGTTCTTCTCGCCGTTCTCGTTGTCGCCGAGAACCTGCCTGTCGCAGATCATCTCGTCGATCGGGAACGGAATGTTCTGCTCGATCTCGAAGCGGACCTGCTGGTCGAACTTGTCGGCCCCGCCGGCCGCCGCTATCGAGGCGAAGCGCGGGAACACCATCTGTCCGGAAACGGACACGGACACGGGTCCGGGCTTGATGCCCTTCTCGCGCACGATCTCGAGGATCGCGGGCGAGAGTATCGCGTCGGCGTTGCCGGCGTCGAGCGGCGCGGCAAGCGCGGCCACCCCGTAGTTGACAAGCGTCAGCGCGCCCTTGCCGCCTTCGTATTCGGCAAGCTTGACGGACGACGCGCCGATGTCAAGTGTTAGGAATCTTTTTGCCATTTTTCTAACCTCACTGCGCGACCTGTTCGTAGTCGTTCGGGTTCACGAGCGCCCAGATCGTCTTGGAACGGTCCATGAGGCCCTGGCGGCGCTCGATCATCGGATTGCCTTCCTTGTCGTTCTTGTTCATGATGTCGTCGTTGTTCCAGAACGCGGCCTCGATCGTCTTGGGATGGTTGGGAATGCCCTGGATCTCGCTGACGCTGTCGCCGGCAAGCATCTCGCCCTTCGCGTTCGTGACGACAAGCCCGATCGCCTTAGGCTCGCCGAAGCGCTCCAAGTAGGACGGATGCAGGCAGACGGACGCCGCGTGCGAGCCCTGCGGAATGTTCTGGTACGTCACCGAAGTCGTGAAGTAGGAGTATGGCGCAAGACCTTCCTTGTTACCCTTGTTCTCCGTTGCGCTCTTCGTCTCGAGGAGGACGTGCCAGGTGAACGTCAGCTGGTCCTGCCACTTCGAGAACGTCGAATACTTCGTCTCGAGGACAATCCAGTTCCTCGGCTTCGTATAGCACTTGCCGATGATGCTGCCGCCAGAAAGGGACGGAGCGGGAAGGGTCGCGGCGCGGCCGAGCTTCGGGAACTGGTCTAGCGTGATCTTCGCCTCCTTGCCCGTCGTCGGCGCATCGTCGTCCACAGCCACAGGCGCCTTCTTCTTCGGCGCGGCAAACGCCACCGCGGCCGCAAGCGCAACCGTTGTCATCATCATAAGCTTCTTGTTCATCGCTTCGTTCCTTTCTTTGGTTTTTAAGAGTTCAAGAGTTCAAAGGTTCAAGAGTTCAGTCGATTCAGAGTACCTTCATCTTCGGCAGATCCTGAATGTCCACAAGCCCGACCACCCGGCCGGACCTGTCGCACACCGGCAGGTCGTCGATGCGCTTCTTCTCGAAAATCTTCAGCAGCTCCGCCGCGTACGCGTCGTCGTAGACGAAGAGCGGGGAACGGGTCATGAATCTGGAGATTGGCGACATGAGAGGCATGGGGGTCGCGAGAGACGAGAGCCCCGCGTCCCCCGCGTCACTCGCGTCGCTCATGCCCTTCCTCTCGCTCACCAACCGCCTGAAGTCGCCGTCCGTGAATATGCCGAGGAGCTTTCCGTCCGCATCCGCGACGACAGCACTGCCGCCCTTCGACTTCGTCATCGCCATCAGCGCGTCCAGGACCGTCGCCTCGGGCCCGACCTTCGCGAGATGCTCGCCCGTGCGCATGACGTCCGTCACCTTCATGACGAGCGCCCTGCCGATCGCGCCCGCCGGATGGTTCATCGCATAGTCCTCGACCGGGAACTTCTGCGCGTCGATGAGCACCATCGCAAGCGCGTCGCCCATAGCCATTGTCGCCGTCGTCGAGTTCGTCGGCGCCATGCCGAACGGACACGCCTCCTTCCCGCACGGAATCTCGATGTGTATGTCGCTGAGCGACGCGAGCGTCGAGTCGGGACGACCCGTCATCGAGATGACCTTCAGCCCATGGCGGCGGATCGCCGGAATGAGGTTGTTCACCTCCGCCGACTCGCCGGAGAAGCTGAGCGCCACGAGGACGTCCTTCGCCGAGACCATGCCGAGGTCGCCGTGCATCGCCTGCACGGGGTTGAGCACAATCGACCGAGTGCCGGTCGAGGAGAAGATGGCGCTCATCTTCTCCGCGACGTGCAGGTTCTTGCCGACTCCCGAGACCACGACGATTCCGCCGTCGGAAACGGTGTCGAGGATAAGCCTGACCGCCGAGACGAAGGACGCGCCAAGCGAGTCGCGGGTCTTCTCAAGACCCTCGATCTCAACTGCGAAGACCTGCTTCGCACGCGCTATCATCTCGTTGTCGGTCATGATTTACTTCGTCGTCGACTGGAGTAGCGTTACGCAGATCGTCCCAACGATGTCCTCGGCGGAGCATCCGCGCGAGAGGTCGTTCATCGCCTTCGCGAGACCCTGGAGGTTCGGACCAATCGCATCCGCCTCGCCGAGGCGCTGCGCGATCTTGTAGCCGATGTTGCCCGCGTTGAGGTCGGGGAAGATGAAGACGTTCGCATCGCCCTGCACCGCGCCGTCCTTATTCTTCTGCTTGCCGACCGACGGAACGATCGCGGCGTCGAACTGGAGTTCGCCGTCCATCTTGATGCCAGCCTCGGCGAAGCGCGGCTTCGCGAGCTCGACGGCCTTCTGCACCTTCTCGACGAGAGGTCCGCCAGCGGAGCCCTTGGACGAGAACGACAGGTACGCGACGCGCGGCTCGTTGCCCGTGAGGTCGCGGTAGGTCTGAGCCGTCGCAAGGCCGATGTCGACGAGCTGCTCCGCCGTCGGATCGGGAATGACCGCGCAGTCGCCGAACGCGAGCACGCCGTCTCCGGAAGCCGTCGACTTCTTGAGGTCGAGGATGAAGCAGCTGGACGCCGTCTTGACGCCCTTCTGCGTGCCAAGCGTATGGAACGCCGCACGAAGCATGTCGCCCGTGGACGCAATCGAGCCGGCGACGAGTCCGTCGACTCGCCCAAGCTTCACCATCATCCCGCCGAAGTAGATGCGCTTCGTGCGGAGCGTCTTCTGCGCGCCAGCGAGGTCGATGATCTTCTGCTTCTCGGCCGGCTTCTTCGACTCCTTGGCGTTCCACGCCTCGAGATATGCGTTCTCGAGCTCGGCGTCACCGGCCGTGTAGTCGATCGTCTTGATTCCGCGCTCGGCGAGCTTGAGGCCCGCCTTCTCCTCCGCCGCGGCGATCTCCTCTGCCGTGCCGAGCACGACGGGGGTGCAGATCTTGCGGTCGACGCACGCGCACGCGGCGGTTATGACGCGCGGGTCCATGCCCTCGGGCAGAACGACCGTGCCGTTCAGCTTCGAGGCCTTTTCTATGATGTTCTTGATTGCGTTCATGTCTTGCTAATTTAGTCGTTTCACGCCCTTGTCCTTACGCCCCCAGCACCTTCACGGTGTCGCGGGCGATCATGAGCTCCTCGTTCGTCGGGATGATGACGAAGGGGATCTTCGAGCCCTTGGCGGAGATGACCTTCACCTCGCCGCGGACCTTGTTCGCCTTAGGGTCGAGCTTGATGCCGAGCGCGCCGAGGCGGCGGATGATGCGCTCGCGGACCTCGCTCGAGTTCTCTCCGATTCCGCCTGTCATGATGATCGCATCCGCCCCGCCGACGACCGTGTTGTACGCGCCGATGTAGAGCGCGACGCGGTAGGCGAGCATCTCGAGCGCGAGTTCGGCGGCCTTGTCGCCCTTCTCGGCCTTCGAGCAGATGTCTCGGCAGTCGCTCGACCCGGCGAGGGCGAGGAGACCGGACTTCTTGTTGAGGAGAACGTCCATCTCGGCCGGAGTCTTCTTCTCCGCCTCCATGATCGCCAGGACGGCAGCCGCGTCGATGTCGCCGCAGCGCGTGCCCATGACCATTCCGGCGAGGGGCGTGAGGCCCATCGACGTGTCGACCACTCCGCCGTTCTTGATCGCGGCGAGAGAGGAGCCGTTGCCGAGGTGGCAGGTCACGAGGTTGACCTTCGAGAGCGGCTTCTTGAGGAACTTTGCCGCAGCCTGGGTGATGAACTTGTGCGAAGTGCCGTGGAAGCCGTACTTGCGGATTCCCATCTTCTTGTAGTACTTCGGATCGATCGCGTACATTCCCGCGCAGTCGGGCATCGTGGCGATGTGGAAGGCCGTGTCGAAGACGCCCACGTTCGGGACGCCCTTGAAGATCTTCTCGCACGCCTCGATTCCGCCGAGGTTCGCGGGCATGTGCAGGGGGCCGAACTTGACGAGCTTCTTCGCCTTGGCCATGTTCGCCTTGTTCATGACGGCGGAGTCGGTGAAGACTTCGCCGCCATGGAGTATGCGGTGTCCGATCGCGTCAATGTCCTTCGCCGCGTCGCCGAGATCGGCGACGACCTGCGCGAGCGCGGCGGCGTGGTCCTTGGGACCGCCGCAGCCGATGCGCTCGACGAGGCCTTTCGCAAGGCGGGTTTCCGACTTCATGTCGAAGAGCTGATACTTGAGCGAGGAGCTCCCCGAGTTGATTACCAGTACTTTCCTTATTGCCTTTTTCATTGTTGACCTTATTTCTCCAGCTTCACCTTGAAGAATCCGCTCGAGAGGTCGACGTCTCCGCCGAGATCGAACGTGTACTCGTTCGTGGTGCGCTTGATCGTCACTTCGGACGTCTTGATCGCCGTCCAAGCTCCGCCGATCTCATCGCAGTGGAGGACTGTGCAGGTGAGCGTGAGCGAATCGGCGCCGGACGGGATCGTGTAGATCTCGGACGTGATCGCGGCGGAGCCGGACTGCTTGCCCTCGGTGTCGGCCGTGATCTTGACCGTGCCCGCCTCGCGGTCGAGTTCGATCGCCGTGATCGCCACGGAGAACGGCTCGACGGTGACGTCGCTGCCGGCGGAGCTGAGTCCGCTGCTGACCTGGGCGTCGCTTCCCGTCGCGTTGGTTCCGAGAAGGAGAGCGGCGACACGCGGCGACTTGAGGTTCGTAGACGTGAGGACCGCGAGTCCCGTCGAGAACGAGCCCTTGGCCGTGATGGCCTCCGCAAGCTCCTTCCTCATGGCGAAGCCACCGACGTTCTGGTTGATCTGCGCCGGACCATAGGAGGTCAGGTTGCCGTTCTGCGTCCATTCCCACGCGTCGGGCAGGCTGTCGCGATCGGTGTCGCAGTCCTCGATGAAGACCGGGATGACATCGTTCGCGTTGGAGCCCGGACCGACTGTGATGCTCTTGGGCGTGAAGATCGTTCCCGTCCTGGAGTCACGCGTGCAGTAGCAGCCCCACGATTCCCAGATCGCGGTGTGCTTGACGACGTCCGTGGTGTAGGAGAGCGCACCGTTGCGGTCGGTGTCGACGAACGCACGGATGTAGTAGGTCCCGGCCTTGAGTCCGAGGATCTCCGCGTTGCCCTCCGTGATCGCCTCGGTCGAGTCGACCGTGGTGAGGTCGGAGACGTAGCCCTCGCCGACGGGCGCGCCGGAGAAGTCGGGCGTCTTGAACGCCTGGACGCGGATCGGACGTCCCGCCGCAACGACCGAGCTCGGTCCGTAGTACCTGACGGCCACATGCGCCGTGCCGTAGTCCTGCGAATCGGTGAGGACGTTCGGGATGAACGTTCCGCCGGTGACCCAGGAGTCTTCCTGGAACTTCGCGTTGTAGACGGAGATCGACCAGGTGTAGGTCTCGCCGTTCCTGAACTCGGCCGTGCCGCCGGGCACGATCGCGCCGACGCGGAGCGGGAGCTCCCACGTGTAGCTTCCGTCGCTGGCGCGCGGAGGCATAAGCTGGTAGCCGCTCGTCCATGTGAGTCCGCCGCCGGTGACCCTGACCCTGAACGCGGAGTACGTCGGATTCTTGAGAATCTCGCCGTCGTCGCCGAGGAAGGTCCAGGAGAGCTTCGGGGACGGGACGTTGACGAGTCCGTAGTTGTTGGTGACCGGCGTAGGCGCGAGGCGCGAGACGTCGAACTTGCGGCGCATCAGCTTCGCCAGCATCGTGCCGTTCGTCAGGGTACCCTGCGAGATGTCGCCGTTGCCGATGAACACGCCGTAGTAGACGTTCGTGAACGCGAGCGACGCGCCAGCCCTGGAGATCAAAGCCTGCAGCGTGGGCTGCGCGGGATCAATCGCGGCTGCGTTCCAGTCGAGGTCGTACTGGTTGGTCGCGTAGGAAAGGATGTCCGCCTCGGTGATCGTCGGATGTCCGTCGGACGTGAGGTCGAGGACGCGGTCGTAGACCACCGCGAAGTACGAGCTGAACAGGAAGTTCGTCGCGCCGTCGACCGCGAGGCGGGCGATCCTGACGCGGACGTGGTCCTTGCCCTCGACGGAATCGAGGAACGCGTTCATGGTGCCGTAGGACTCGTCGGACATCGTGTAGACGCCGGTGCTCGTCGTCTCCCACATCGACTCGCGGTCGGTGTTGGACGCAGCGCCTTCGCCGCCGTTGCCGCCTTCACCGCCCTCGCCATCGCCGACGATGTTGTAGCGCATGCTGACGATATTGGTGTCGGTGAGCTCAATCGAGGCCTTGGCGTAGTTCCAGCCGACGTCGACGTTGCGGATGAAGCCGTAGGGCTCGCCCGGAGTGTACATCCCGTTCTTGTCGAAGTCGTAGAACGCGATGAACGAGTTCAGGCCCTGCTTGACGTGTCCGAGCGAATTGTTGCTCGCCGCGGACGGGTCGGCCTTGCCGAGGTAGTACGTGTGGACCTTGCCGCCGGTGATGAGCTTGGAGGCCCAGTTGACGCGGACGTAGCTCTTCCCGAGGTCGTAGATGGAGTACCAGTTGCCGTCGCCGGTGCTGCCGGAGACGTCGCCTGCGATCCAGAGGTAGTCGCGGACCTTGGTGAAGTCAATGAAGAGCTCACCGGTCTCGTAGTTGATCGTGCCGAGCGACTTGTCGGGTTCGCGCTGGTCGACGATGTCGCCCATCGAGAGGTCGTCAATGCGCGGACGGTCGATTATGGTTCCCTCCCAGACCGCGGTCGCGGGGTCGTTGACGTACGCCTGGCCCGTCTGCGCGTTGTAGAGAACCCAAGCGAGGTCCTTGAACTCGAACCCGACGCTGCCCGGCACGACGCTGCCCGGCGAGAGGTGCAGGAGCATCTCGCGCTGCGGGTTCATGCCGAAGTACTTAACGCCCGTGACGACGTTCGAGCCGCCGTTCTGGGTCACCGAGACGTCGCCTTCGCCGCCGAGGGTCCAGACCGCGTCCGGGATCGTCGTGAGCGTCTGATCGCTCCACGCCTTCACGACCACGGGCTGGTCGGCGATGTTCTGGTTGCCATGGTAGGCGACGGTGAACTCAATCGTCGGAATCGGGTACTCGTCCATCTGGACGCCGTCGATGCTGAGCGATCCGAGGCGCGTCGGGACGGTTCCGGCCTGGAACTCGTCATAGTTGGACCAGCCATCGGCGTCGGCGTCGACATCAGCGTCGTAGAGGTACGGCGAGATCATGTCGCTGCCAACGAGGTAGTCGGACTCCCAGAGATCCCTGATCCTGTCGTGGTCGGTGAAGATCTCGCCGACGTAGAGCTGGTTCATGCGGTAGAAGTAGTCGGACACGTTCATGTTGACGCTGAACGGATTGTCCGGCGCAAACCTGAGCCACTTGCCGTCAGTGCCCTTGAGGCCGAAGACCTCGCTGAGCAGGTACTCGACGTAGTTGCTGAGTCCGTCGCCGTCGTCGTCATCCGCCGCGCCCGTCGTGAGGGCGTAGAGGTTCTGCCACCAGTCGGGGAGGCCGTTGCCGTCCGCGTCAGCCACGGACTTGTAGTCCTCGTTGACGCTGCCGTCGGGCTGCATGCCCTGCGCGAGGTCGCGGAGGTACGCCTCCCACGCCGGAATCAGCGCACCGCTCGACTCGTCGGGATAGGCGATGATCTTCGCCATGTCGCTCGGGTCGTTCGGATCGAGACCGTACTTCGTCTCCCACCAGTCGGGCATTCCGTCGCCGTCGGAGTCCTCCTTCGTGTCGGACCACGCGGTGTCCGCGCCCTGGCCGTCCCAGTAGTCGGCGTCGAGCTTCGCGAACGCGCCGCCGAGCGGAACGAGGTCGTCGAGACCCGTGAACTCGCTGCGCGTCTGGAACGTCGCGCGGCGCTCGAGGTCGGTCGCCTCCTCGTTGGCGTCGGCACGGCCCGCGGCGAGCTGCAGCCAGCGCCAGATTCTGAGCGAGGTCTCCATCATGTAGCTGCGGCCCTTGTACGGATTGCCTCCGTTCGGGAACGCATACGACTTGACGCGGTTGTCGGACGCCGGGACATATCCGGCCCACGTATCGGTCCAGAACATCGTGTCGTCGCTTCCGCCGTCAAGACGCTTGAGGTGCGAGACGACGTTCTGCGCATACGGCAGCACGCGCGTATCATTGTAGACCGTCGACTTGAGCGGGGTCTCCTCCCACCAGCCGATCTTGATCTCGTCCTCGGTGAGCGTCGTGTTGTTCTGGACACCGAGCTCGAATCCGCTCGGGAACTGCGAGACATCGCCCTCGTCAAGCGCCGCCGGGAGCTGCTGGAAGTTGTAGACGCTAATGAGCTGCGCCGGGAGGGTCGGATTGCCGTCCTGGTCGTTCCTCGTCGCGCCGTCCTCTTCCTCGCTGCCCAGCCACTTGGAGTAGATCTCCTCGCGCTGCGCCGCGGCTCTCTCGGGCGTCATGCGCACCTTGTAGGTCTCGGCGATCTCACCCGGGGTCCTCGCGCCGTCCCAGAATCGGACTTCCGCGATGTAGCCCTGGAAGAAGTCGGTGAACTGCTCGAAGCCGGCAGCCCAGTCGAAGACAACCGCCTGGCGGCGAGCGCCGACCGTGTTCGCGCCGGGCACCGTGGCGTAGCCGGCCATCGGGAAGCTGTTCGTCGCGCCAGGCTCCTGCATGATGGCGATGATGCCGTTTGCGGGAATGAGGTGCGAGAGCGCCGTCGTGGCGAACCTGCCGTTGACGAACATGTTCACGTTCGTTCCGTCGAACGTCATCGCGACATGCGTCCAGACGCCGGGCTCGATCTCGCCGCCGGAGACGACCTGCGAGCTCAGCGGGGCCATGCCGCTCTGAACCGCGTTGTCGTTGTCGAACACACCCCTCAGGATGCCGTGCTCGTCGATCTCGAGGCGGAAGTTCGCCCTCCAGACCGGCTCGTCGTTGACGAGGTTCGCGCCCGGATAGGAGAATCCACGCTCGACAATCGTCTGCTGCCTGTCGACCGTGTCGGGCTTGATCCAGGCCTCGACCGTGAACTGGCGGAAGAGATCGTAGCCGTCGTAGATCGGCACGCTGCCCTCGGTCGCCGAGTAGGCGCAGGCGTCCTGGCCCGGCAGGTACAGCGCCGCACGGCGGTCGGGATCGCACGCGTTGAGCGGATCGGTAATCGCCGTCGCGTTCCTGACGACCTCATGGCCGTCGCCAATCCAGTCGCCGTCGGTGTCGTAACCCTCGGTGATGTCGAACGGGAACATGTAGTCAGCGCTCGACGCCTCGCCGGCTCCGTTCACGCTGATGCTCCAAATCCACGGATAGACGAGGAGGTCAGTCGTCAGCGGATAGTACTGAGCGACGTAGCTGGCCTTCGTCGAAGGCTCCGTCATCCAAAGCGGGGACGGATCGGTGTGGTAGGTCGTCGGGCTCGTGAGGTTGCCGTTGACGGCCTCGTCGAGGTTCCTGATTCCGTCACCGTCGGGGTCGGCGTTCGGCAGACCAGTCGTCCACGGGGAGACAACGGGGTCGAACTCGGCGGCGCCGCTCGCCATCGTCCACGCGTTGAGCTCGGCCTCTACGGCCATGTCGTAGGCGACGCCGATGACGTCCCTGTTGCCGAGGAGCGGGTTGATGCCGTGGAAGACCTCGTAGAAGTCGTCCATTCCGTCCATATCGGTATCCCACCTGCGCGGATCGGTCGAGACGAACGCCATTGCGGGCGTCCTCACGGCGCCGTCTTCCTCGCTGTAGCCGACCATGGACTGCGGCGGCCTCATGTACTTCTTGCCGTACTGGAAGCCGGGATCCCACTCGTGCTCTGTATCGGCGAAGTAGCCGAGAGCCGCATAGTCGAACTCGTCGATCGAGGCGGTATAGGTTCCCGCCGCGCCGAGAGCGTCCCAGAGAGGCGTCGCCTGCACTTTCGCGAGCATTGCCTTGCCGGAGTAGACATCAAACGGAATGTAGGAGTCCTCGGCCTCGACGAACTCGGGCTCCGTGGAACCATCGGTCCACACGAGCGCACGGCCCATGAGCGGGGTTTCCGTATCGTCGTAGCGCCATGCACGGACGGACTGGATCAGGTACTCCTGGAAGTTCTCGAGTCCGTCATGGTCGAAGTCGCGGTCGCGAATCGTCCCGACGTGCTTGTCCTTGGTGATCGGGCTGGTTCCCGCATCGGCGCGGTCCGTCGCGTCCATACCGCCCGTAATGAAGTTGCCCTGGGGGGCGAAGTCCTCCGTTCCGAAGCCGTCGCATATCTTGAGCGAAGGCGTGTAGGCGTCGTCGTCATTAACATTGACGACAGCTCCCTCGGGCGTGACGACGATACCGGCATGCTGGTACTCCCAGAGGTCGGGGAGGCAGTCGAGGTCGGTGTCGGTCGAGCACGGGTTCATGCCGCCGCCCCTGATGCAGATCGACAATCCGTTGTCCTCGGGCGCGCCGTAGATGAACGTGAAGTCGGCGTTCCAGCTCCGGCGTCCCGCCCAGAATTCGCCCTTCCAACCCTTGCCTTCGTCTCCGTCCGTAATGCCGTCGCCGTCGGTGTCGGCGTTGTGCGGATCGGTCGGGAAGAACTTGTTGAACCAGCCACTTTCAACATGCGAGTTTTTCCTGACAGACTCGCACTCCTCGGGGTAGACGGCGGCGCCGTCCGTGGACGCATACTCGGCAACGCAAGGCATTCCGTCGCCGTCGAAATCCTCCGGGGCGCTTGCGTCATCCGGGACATTGTAGCTGATCGGATCATACCCGACATACGCCTCCCATCCGTCTGGGACGCCGTTGCCGTCTGTATCCGCACCGTGCTGGGTCGAGGCGTATGCGGTCTGGAAGTCGCCGTAGGTCTTTCCGTCGACCGGGACGTTCGGGTTCGTGCAGCTCGCCCTAAGAGTCTCGATCGTAGTCTCCTGAACGTTCAGTCCCTTCCACTTTCCGTAGTAGTACTCGTCCCTTGTGGTGTACGCACGCGTGTGGACTACGAGTCCTGCGTCGCCGACCTTGACGACGTCACCATCCTCGTCATTGCAGACCGGGCACCAGCGAGGCGTGACGTATCCGTGAATGCAGCCGCCGCTCCAGCCCGTACGCGGATCGAAGCCGAAGAACTGGTAGACCTGGTTGTGGAGGAGGGTGAGGTTCTCGATCGGCGTCTCCGTGACGCCATCCGCGCCGATATCGGCGAGGTTGATCTCCTCGCTGGCGCCGATGTACGTCGCCTTCGGCACGGTTTCGCCCCCAATCGTCCAGATGAGGTCCTCGTAGGCGCCCGTTCCGAGCAGGCTGCCGACAAGAGTCTCGCCGTCGAACTCGCGTGCGATGTAGACGTAGTGCTCGGCACCATCGCCCAGGTCGGCGTCGAACTCGACGATCGTATAGCCTTCGGCGGCAAGGTCCGCGTATGCCATGAAGTCGCCGTCGGGGTTGACCTCCTCCGGAGGGTTGGCGAGCGGGTTGAGACCCCACATGACCTCGTAGCCGTCCGGCACGCCGTCGCCGTCCGTGTCGCAGTCGACGGGGTTCGTTCCGATGAGGTACTCCTCGATGTCGTAGAGTCCGTCGTTGTCGAAGTCGCGTTCGGCGATGTTGCCGCGCGTCGCGTCGTTGTCGCCGGAAACGGCCGAGACGAGCGGATCGAACGCCGCGCAGATGTCGTCGGACGCGATGTCGTCGAAGATGTCGATGTGGTCGAGGTTCAGCCTGCGGCCAATCATGCGCCCGGCCCACTTTCCGTCCTTGTAGTAGCCGACCTTGGCGCCGTACCAGAACCAGTACTCGTAGCCGTCGTCGAGTCCGTCCTTGTCGGTGTCCTCCTCAGTCGGGTTCGTCGGACGCTCCGGCGACCATCCGCCGGTGCCGGCGTTCGCCGCGGCGAGGTCGGTCGTGGCGGCGGCGATGTTGTCCTGGAACATCGCGTCGACGTCCGCATCGGACATGCCGGCGAGCTCCGCCTGCGTGGAGAGGCCCTTCCACTCGAGCCACGCGCGCTTTTCGTTGACCGCATAGTCAGGAGCGGGGTTGGAGCCGTCGGCGTTCGGATAGCCCGCGTTGAGGCCGGGGCCGAAACCGCGGATTTCGAGGAACGCGTTGAACGGGCCGCCCTGCGTCTCCCAGCCTCCAACGACATTCGGGATGATCGTGTTGCCGCCCGTCGTGGTGCCGGGAAGGAAGTCGTTGTCGTTGTTGAAGCCGGACTGGTCGACCAAGTCGCCGACACCGTCGAACACGATGCCGAAGTCGTAGTCGATGAGCGTGCGGTCAGGAATACCGTCCTGGTTGATGTCGCCGCAGTTGTCGGCGGCGCGCCATTCGCGTGCGAAGACCGCCTCGACGTAGGTGTCGACATAGCCGCCGCTCTCGGACGCCTCGCCCGGGAGGCCGAGAGGCGTGGGCATCGTCGCCTGGCCGGCGATCTCGGGAATCGCCGAGTCGCTGAGGCTCGAGGAAGTGAGGCCGCCGTTGTCGCCAAGGACATGGCTCAGCCACGTGTAGAGGTAGGAGTCATACTTGTCGTTCGGATAGGCATAGTACGGGGCGCCTTCCGTCGGCTTGCCCGTGGGCGAGACCTTGAAGTCCCACTGCTTGAGCGTGCCGTCGTCGATGTCGCCGACCTTGTAGCCCCAGCCGAACACCTCGACCGACATGCGCGAACCGCAGTTCCACATGAAGTTGAAGTAGTTGCTCTCGCCGGCGTCAAGCGTTCCGCCGTTGACCCAGACGTGGCCCTCGCCGCGGCCCTTCGCCTGCGCGTACTTGCGCGACAGGGTCGTGCCGACGCCGCCGGAAGGTCCGGACGCAATCGTCCTGAGGAACTTGGAGGGCTCGACGAAGTACATGTACGTGAACGTGATCACGCCGCCGTCCTTGTCCTCGATCGTCATCGTGACGATCTGGTCGCCCTGCGCGTTGCCGAAGTTCGGGATGAACGTGCCGGAGCTTGCCTCGGTGATCATCTTCGACTCCTCCGCCGCGTTCTGGCAGCCGGCGAACGTGATCTTGATGCCCGTGCCGGAGCCGTCGGTCCACGGCGTGTCCCAGTCGCGGTCGACGTCGTAGCGGACCTGCCACCTGATCGGATACTGCGTCGCGGAGCCGCCGGCGACCTTCCACGCGTTCGTGTTCTCGAGCGTGCAGTTGCCGAGCTCGGGAACGAGGTTGTTGATGTAGACCATAGTCGGCGTGGACTCGAGGTAGTACTTGTTCGCCGGCTCTCCGCTCGTCGGAAGCGGGTCGTCGTTGATCACGAACGAGGTGATCCTGAAGCCGTTGATGGACGAGTTGTCCGTACCGTCGAGCTCGGCGTAGCCGAGGCCAACCTCCTTCTGCGTCTGGTTGAGCGTGACGAGGTAGTAGTCGCTGTTCGCATCGTACGGATGCGCAGGATCTGCGAGCGTGTCGAGGAGCGTCTGCGCAGCATCCGCGCTGAGCGCGTACGTAGGTTCAAGCTTCAGCGTGCCGGGGTTAGTCTTCCCGGGAACGGCCTCGGAAACCTTGACGAGGACCGTGAGGCTGCCTGTGTACTTCGGGTCCCAGTATCCGACGCCGACGTTGAACTTCCTGAGTTCCTGCGGATTCTCCGTGAGCTTCTCGGCGAGGAAGATGTCGTCCTCGGGCTGAACGATGGCAGGCTGGTCGAGGACCGTCACGTAGACCGTGTACGTCGTCTCGCTCCAGTCGTCCATGTCCTTGTCCATCACCTCGGCGGTAATCGCCCACTCGCCGGCAGCGGGGAACGCGTACTCGAACGGATTGGTCCTCGGATTGCCCTCGATGACGAGCGGCTCGTCGAAGTTCGTGCCATCGGTCCTGACCGCCGTCCAGCGGACCTGGAAGGGCTTGGTGTCGTTGACGATGTCGTAGGTTCCGGGATCGTCGACGTAGAGCGTGAACTTCTGCGTCTGGTTGCGCGGAAGCTTGTTGGTGAAGTGATAGCCGTCACCGTCCGCCTTGAGCCCGTTCATCTCCATGCGCTTGATGGTCGGCTCGACGTTGTTGATCGTGATCGTGAGGTAGTTTGAGTCATACCCCTTGATGCGCGTCGCCTCGTCCGTGCCGTTCCAGTTCTTGTCGCTGGAGAGGAGCACGTCGAATGTGACCTTGAGACCGGGCTTGGCCGCGCCGTCGAGGAGCGTCACGATGCCCTCGATGCCCTGCTGCGAGTTGTTGATCGGCAGGCCCTCGGGATTGTCCTGTCCGATGATGCAGCTGTAGCTGGCACAGGAGAACATCGCCGGATCGGCGTTCGAGCTCGGACGCAGGAACGCGTAGATCGTGGAACCCGTCTCGTTCTTCTCAGAAAGCGTGATCTTGAATCCAGCGCTGTCGCCCTCGGTGAAGGTGCGCTGCGGATTGAGGAAGTCCGCGTCGAACGTCTCGACGGCAACAGTCCTCGCCTCCTTGACGTCGGCGTAGAACGTGCGGATCTCGCTCTTCTTGGCGCTGCCCGTGTTCGGGTTCACGGGCGCAACGACGTACACCTGGCTCTCGAGGTTCTCGCCGGAAGCCGTGTACTTGAGAATCGGCTGGTCGGTCGTCTTGACCGGATTGTCGGGATCGGTGAGGTCGAGCCTGTAGAGCGCGCCGCCGTCGCCGACGTAGTAGCTGCCTTCGAGGGCGACGAACGTGTCGGAGCTCCTGTACTTGATGAAGATCCTGTAGCCCGTCGTCGAGTCGTGGGTGTCGGCGAACGTGTCGCTCACCGCGATCGTGAACGGATACTCGTCGTTGCACGTCGTCGAAACGGCCTTCGAGCCCTCTGCGGGCGCGATGATCGCGGTCGTCTCAGCCGCGATGTTGATCGACTTCGAACCCTTTTCGGTTATGGCCGCGTCGGCAGCGGGGTTGTCTACGATCGCGGACTGGAACTTGACCTTCGCGCCGCCGAGCGTGTGCGTGTCGGCGCGGAGCGCGAAGACGTAGATCGTCTGCTTGTCCGTGGATTCGGCCGGAATCCTCACCGTCGGGATCGTCGCGTCGCTGCCGTCGGCCATCGGCTCGTCGATCGTGTCGGAAGTCGTGCTGAACCTGAGGTACTGCTTCCAGTCGGCCCCGCTGCCGTCGGTGAACTCGGGCGTGATGGACACGTCGATCGGGTTCTCGTACGCCTGGGAGAGGTAGACGTTGAGGACGGCCGCATAGGTCGTGTAGTCGCCGCTCGCGTATGCCGTCGTACGGTCGCACTCGACGACGACGCTGGGAGGAAGGGCCTCGATGCAC
Source organism: Kiritimatiellia bacterium (assembly GCA_016296065.1). Lineage (GTDB taxonomy): Bacteria > Verrucomicrobiota > Kiritimatiellia > RFP12 > UBA1067 > UBA1067. The sequence goes on along the minus strand of JAEDKA010000022.1, from coordinate 12,160 downwards.
TTCACCTTGGCGGTGAGGAAGTCCTGGAGAAGCTTCTCGGTCTTGGCGGAGAAGTTGTACTGCGGGTAGGCGCTCAGCACGATGTTCGCGGTACGGCCCTCGCCGCCCGTTGCGCCGACGATGGAGAAGTCCTTGGTGACCTGTCCGCCGGTGAAGGTAACCGTGCCGACGTGCCTGGACTCGATGTCGCCCTGCGCGTTGACGCGCATGTCGACGACGTTGTCGGTGTTCACGTAGAAGACGTCCTCGTTCTCGGACCAGACGTAGAGCGTGACGGCCTCCTCGGGGCCTGCGCTCGCTACGAGCTTCGGCACCGTGCCGCCGCCGGTGATGGTGGAGTTCTCGTGGATCGAGCGCCAGTAGTCGGCGCTCTCGGGATCTGGCGAGAAGTCGACCGTCTTGACGTAGAAGCCGCACTTCTCAAGCGAGAAGTCGTTCCTGCGCGTAACGCCCGTCTCGACAAGTGAGGGCGCCGACGTGATGAGCCAGGAGCAAGCGACCGTGTTGGTCGTCACCGTGCCGTCGCCGTTGTCGGTCGTCTCATCGAAGCGGAAGTCCCAGAAGTCGCGGTTCGGGTTGAACACGTACGCGCCGCTGGAACCGTCGTCGCCGGCGGGTCCGCCCTCGGTGGCGAGCCTGATCGGCATCGCGAAGTCGCCCGGCTTCGTGACGTACTTGAAGATCAGCTCCGTCGTGAAGTTGCCGGCCTCGCGCTGCTCGACGAGCGTCGCGTACTCGCGGCGGCCCGACACGTAGATGCCGATCTGCATCGGATACAGCGCGTTCATCGTGATGTCGTCGCCAAGCCCGAGGTACTTGATGTACCACCTGTTGCCGTTGGCCTGGCGGGCGATGAGGCGCACCTTGAAGTAGATGTCGCTGCCCGCGTCGAGCGGATGGGCGTAGTCCGTCAGCGCCCCCGGCAGGTCCATGCCGTTTACGTCGCACGGACAGATGTCGTATATGTCCCCTGCTGCGGCCTTTGCGGAGAATCCCGCGAAGAATCCGAGAGCTGCGGATATGACCAGTGTGATCAGTTTCTTTTTCATAGTTTTACTTGCCCTTCTGCTTCAAAGCTTCTTCTATTGCCTTGGCGGACTCGTGTTCGCGGTTCATCCTGTCGCGAACAAGCGCCTGGGACTTCATGCGGTTCTTGAGCATCCGCTCCTTCTCCGCCTGTAGAGACTCCATGATCTCGGCCGCCTTGGGGGTGTTCGTCTCCGCGCCGAGAGCCGCAAGCTCCGCCTGCAGGGAGACCAGCCTCCTGGTGATGTCCTTCAGCTCGGTGCGCTGCTTTTCCAGCGCGTCGATGTACTCGGCGTCCCTGATGCGCTTGTAGGCCTCGGGGGTTTCCGGGGCCGCCGGGGCCTCGTCCTTCCCGCATCCGCCCGCGAACGCGCAGCATGCCGCCGCGAGCGCGGCCGCAGCCACCCTCGTGATAGCACTATTCATAGTAGTTCTCCTTCTTCAAAGCCTCGATCTCGATCGGCTGGAGACGCGTGTCGATCGACCAGAAGTAGCCGATCGGAGACTCCAGGTCCTCCTCCGTCCATCCGCCGTAGGACTCGCTCGAACGCGGATCTTTGACCTCGATCCTCGAGATGCCCTCGGGCGTGAACGAATCCTCGGTGAACACGAACCACCTGAGCGGCCTCCAGTTTCTCAGCTCGCCAGGCTTCGTGTAGCCGTTCAGCAGACGACCGGTCACCTTGAACGTGACGCTGTTCCAGTCCATGGTCTTGGAGTCGTAGCCGAGCGAATTCGAACCGGCCTCAAGCCCGCGCAGCGCGTACGGAGTCCAGTGCGTGCCGAAGTCGTTCGGCCCGCGCCTGAATTCGCGCTCGGCGACGGTCTCGCTCTTGTTCGTGATCATCATGTAGACTCCCATTCTCGGATTCTGCCATTCCGAACCGTCGCCCGCCGTCCAGGGATGGATCGACGGCGCCTCGGCCATTCCGCCGATGAGCGCAAGCTGCCCGGCCGTCGGATCCATGTCGAGCCAGTACATCTCGGTAAGCGTGAGGTTCGTCACGACCGTGCCGTTGAGCGTGCAGAACTCGGCAAGCCTTATCTCGCCGGACTCGACGTCCGCAAACGGATTGCCGTAGAGGTCCGTGCCCTTCTCGAGCCAGTCGATGACAGCCGGACGGTACTCGTTGTCTTCGCCGACGCCAAGCTCGGCGAGCTTCGGATTCGGCGCGGCCGCCGCAACGACCACCACGTTGTTCGACGCGCCCTTGCCCACGCCCTCGAAGACATATTCGTAGGGCTGCGTGCCCCTGGTCTGCTGCAGGCCTCCCAGCGCCGAAACGCCGTTCGTCGTGAGAGTCCCGACAACGTACCACGGGTCGACCCTGTATGTCACGTTCGTTCCGCGCTGGCTGCCCTTCGTCACGGAAACCATCATCATGCCGTTCGTGAAGATTTCGCCGTTCCACTGTCCGATGTGCTCGCCGTTCACCGTCAGGTACACGATGATGTCCTCGCCGCTCGGCAACGGATGGTCGGGGTCGATCATCTGGCCCTCGTTGATCTTGCCCGGGGTCTTCCTCATGAGGTTGGTCCAGTCGTTCGAGACGGAACCGTTGTTCTGGTAGACGCCCGTCGAGTAGGGCTCGCCCTGGTTGTCGTAGGGCGTGAGAACAAAGTCCGTCTTCGGCATCTTGGACTCGAGATAGGCCTTCGTGTTGACGGACCACGTGGGCTCGAGGATGTTGAGGTCCTCCCACATGTTCGTGCCCTTCACGACGACCTCGTGCTCGACGATGCCGCTCGTCCTCACCAGCTGCAGGGCGACGGCGTCGAACGACGATATCTCGCCGGCGCGCGTGAACACCGCCGACCACTGGTCCTTGCGCTCGGGATCCCACACTCCGTCAAGCGTGCCGTCGTCGTAGCTCAGGTTCCCGTTCGTCCGCGCCGCCTTGTTCGCAAGCACGCGGAAGACCATGTTCGCGTTCGGGTCGATCCACTTTGCATCCTTCTTGCCCTCGAGCTCGTCGCCGAACGTCGCGAGAATGTTCGTTATGACCGTTCCGTTGCCGTCGCTTGCCTCGAGCAGCCGCACCGTCCAGCCCGACATGTCGGCCTCCGGCGGCTGCGCAATCTCGACAAACTGGAAGTCGGAGTCCGTGTTGTCGTAGTTGATGTCGATGTCGCCGGTGATGTTGACCTCGTTGATCCACGCCCATCCAGGGGCGACGTTATCGAGAATGTTGAACGCCGCGAACGTCCTGCCGTTGCCGTGGTTCGAATCGGCGTTGTAGTCGAGCGGCTTGTACCAGTCTGGCACCTGCCAGTCGGACTGCGACATCGTGTTTGTCACCGGCACCGACGAGCCGACGGTGTAGTAGACCACCTCGAGCATGTACTGCACCGGCGTCGGCGCGAAGGTCGACATCGGCACAACCGCCTCGGGGCTCGTGCGCTGGCTGGAGCGGTACACGTAGCGACCCTCGTCGCCGCCGGTCGCGGGCGAGAGCCATGCGGAACGGTGACCCTGGCTCTCGGTCAGCGAGCCCCACTTCTCGTAGCCCCACGGATAGTCGCCCTCGAACCAGTGCAGCCTCACGCGCGGCTTGCGGCTGAAGTCTATGTCGTCCGCCAGCTGCGCACCGTACACCTCGCACTGCACTCCCCAGGACTCGTTGCAGAGCGGCTGCTCGAGCCTGCTCGGGACGTTCGGAACCTCAGCAGTGCCGATCATGTCGCTCTTGAAGCAGCCGACGTTCCTGAAGCCCATCCTCGCGCGGATCGCCTCGCTCACGTACATCTCGTCGATGAGCACGCGCTCCGGGGCCATCACGCCCGGAGGCAGCCCGTTGCCGCCGCCCGAAACGTCTTCGCGAATTCCCGAGACGCCCACGACCGCAAGACGGAACGCCTTGTACGCCTGGCCGGGGTCGGTCTTGAAGGTGTATGTCTCGTAGTAGGCGTTCGTAACCGAGAAGACGCCGCCGTCGAGCTTCTTCCACGTGCCCTCGTCGGTCTCCGACGCGTCGACGGACCCGAAGAGGACGAGCGTGGCCGCCGGATCGGACGCGCTGTACTTCCTCGCCTTGAACGACACCTCGCCGACGACGTTGGACGTGAACGTCGGCGTCTGCACGAACGGCTTGTGCGGCAGGTACGACTCGCGGTCGCTCAGGTCGATCCACGACGTGGAGTCGTTCGCGACCGAGTTGTTGAGCGCCGCCGAAAGCCCCATGTCGCCGGCCGCGTTCGAGTAGTCGGAGATGTACATCCTCTTCTCGCGGTCCTGATCGCCGCCGACCGTCCTCATGTTCCATCCCCACCAGCTGTGGATGTCGACCGCCGGCTCGTCGCGGCAGACGACCTTCGTGATCGTCACCTCGCCGAAGCGCGACGTGTCGGTCACGTTCTGGACCGCGGCAATGACGTTGGTAGATACGACGAGACGCATCACGCCAGTGACGTCGTGAAGGCCGAGATGGCAGTTCAGGACGCCCTTGAGGCGCTCGGACGACGACATCGTCGAGAAGTTGAAGTTCGTCACCGTCGTCCAGATGGCGTCGTTGAACGACAGGTCGTATCCGTCGACCGTCGAAGTGGAGACGTCGTTCGTCGCGATCTGAAGCTGGAGAATCGTGTTCGGCTGGGCGTTCTTGTATTCAACGGACATCATGCCGAGGCCCTTGCCGCGCATCGTGCCGTCGCCGCCGCGCCCGTTCCTGAGCCAGCCGTCCATCAGCGGCGAGCGGATCGCGCTCGGCGTCTGGAGATCGGACCTCTTGGCGCTCATGAGGATGTTGTTGTTGATGACCCAGCACGACGTGAACACGAAGTTGGAGTAGCCGTTGACGTTCGAGCGGTGGTCGGGATCGGCCCAAGCGGGGAGGTACTGCGACACGCCGTTCACCGTACCGTCGACGTTCCAGTTCCCGCCGCGCCACTGCTTGAGCGACACGGAGTCGATTACGACGTCCGTCCTGACGTCCTCAAGCGTACCCGCGACGGCGAACTTGACCGAGCAGTCCTTCGTCGTGTAGAGCGGAATCGTGAACGGACTGCCGCCGAAGCCGTTGAGGTCGACTGTCGTGAGCGGCGTCGCGCCGAAGTCGGCCCTGCCGGCGGTGCCGACGTAGATCTCAAGCTTCTGCGCGACAGGCGCGCTCTGGAGCGCATTGAGGACGTCCGTCGAATAGTAGTTGGTCATCCGCCCCGGTATGATGTTCCAGTCGATCTCCTCGTCGGCTTCAGTGCGCGGCTTGAAGTCGGTGGCGCAAAGACCGAGTGTACCAAGTCCTGTTGAAATTGCGAGCGTCTGATTCTTAAGCTTCTCGCTGCGCCCGCCAGCGAGAGAGGTGTTCACGACCTCCGCAAGCGCCTTGTTGGATATCTGAGGACGCGCGAAGACGCCGTCGCAGTTGGCGGAAAGGACACCGTACGTACCCTTGGTGAGTCGCTTCGTCGAATTGTCGCGGAAGCGTATGTAGTGCCACTTGCTGCCGTAGTTTGTCCACGCGTCGCCAAGCTTTATTCCGTTGTTGGCGCCGTTGCTGCCCTCGTCGAGGCGAACGCCCGCAAGCACCCATGTGCACGCGTTAGCGACGTCGTTGGATACGGATATCATGAACGGCATGAAGCGGTTGTTGGCGTCAATTGCCGTGACTTCCTTCGTGGAGATCACGTCGTTCGTCCACGCCGAGACTAGCGTCGAAGTCTTCGTTCCGTCTCCATTGACGTTCCAGCGGTAAAGGCACAGGCGCTGACCTTTGGAGTTGTTCTTGTTCTTGAGGTTGGTGCCAATCCACTCCCAACGAGCTTCGTAGCAGCCCTTCGACGGCAGGTAGTTGGCGACTAGCGAGAGCGACGCGTTGCCGCTGAAGCCCTTGTTCTTCGCTAGGTCAAAGGCGGAACGCGTGATGAACGTGTAGTTCTGCATCTTCGAGATGACGGAGCCGTAGTAGTAAGCGAAGTCGTCGAAGCGGATGAACTGACCGAGGCGGGCGTTGAACGAGACGGACTCCAGTCCGCGCGGCGCGGCAGGTGCGTCCGTGAACTGCAGGTAGCCCTTTCCGTTGCCCTCCATCTGGATGGCGACGCCCGAGCCGTCCGTGTCCTCCTTGTACTTCTTCGAGACCCACATTCCCTGTCCGATGGCCCACAGGCCGTTCGTGTCGCTGCCGAACGTCTCGTAGGCCTCGTGTCCATAGAGGTGGTTGACGTCGGCATACGTCGGAACCTGCCAATAGGTGTTCGTTGCAGGCATCGTGAGCCATGTCGAGAAGTCCTCGCTGAACGTCTGCTTCATCGGCGAGACGCCGATCTTGTACGCGTTCTTCGTGGAGGTGCCGACGAAGATCGGGCTCCTGCCGTTGTTGTCCTTGCAGTTGAGCGCGTCGCTCCAGAGGTTGAAGTTCTGGTAGTCGGCGTGCACTACCGTAATCGACTTCGTCTCGTCGTCGATCTGGAACATGACGTAGCCCGTCACCGCGTCGAGCGCGACGGTCGACCAGTCGTTTGTCGTGCCCTCGGCAAGGGACGAGCTAATCGGGAGCTCCTGGTTCTCGAAGTTGCAGAACCAGAAGTTGGTCGAGGCGGCGAACTCCGCGTACTCCTCCGTCTGACGGTCAAAAGCCTCGAAGCGGTACTTGAGGTCGCCCTTCTGGTCCTCCCTAGTCTGGACGAACCCGCGCCAGGAGTTGTTGCCGACGAGCGCCATGTGGACGCGCTCCTCCGCGGCGCCTTCGCCGCGCGCAAAGACGATGTCGACGCCGGAAAACGCACTCTTGCCCTCGCGCACGCGGAAGAACCAGTCCGTGCCGCCGCTCGGCAGATCTACGCCATCGAGCCTGTTCGTTATAACGCCGCGCTCCTCGGTGTAGTCAATCGCCTTGCCGAGTCCGGAATAGTCGACGTAGCTGTAGAACGGCGCCTGCAGGCTGTATTCGTACCAGTACTCGACGTCGCACGGATGACCGGGAAGGTCGAACGCCGAAAGCGCCCTGAATCCGTTGCCCGGATCGAGGTCGACGGACTTCCACTCGGACGACATCTGGTTGAGGTAGCGCCAGCGGTAGTGAACCTTTGCGCCCGAGAAGAACTTCGACGTGTCGATCGCCGTGCCGTCGCCGCTGTTCACGTAGTATTCGGCCTTGGCGCGTCCGACGACGGACTCGTCCTTCTGCGACGGATACGGCACGTTCGCGGCAAGCTCCCAACCAAGCGTCGTGTTGTTCGACTTCGTCTCGTCGAAGTGTCCAGCGGAGAACAGATCGCCCCTCATCGCAGGCAACGACGCGATAATATTGTCGAGGAGGATAAAGGAGGAGTTGTCTGCAGGCCAGTTAGAGTCATATGAGGTACGCCTTATGCGGAAACGAACTGGTCCGTGGATATCGAGCGGAACAATGACGCGGAAGAAGTTATCCATAGTTCCGCCGTTCTCAATGTCGAGTGTAAGCTCCTCGGTCGGATCCTCCTTCTCGAACTCGAGATTACCCTCTGTAATGTCTCGCCTGTACGGCGTCATCTGAGCAGGCACCCACTGCCCTTCAAGCTTTCCGTACCAATTAGTCGTGATTGTAGGCGCTCCCTCCTCGTCGGTACCTTCAACTACCGTAAAGGAGTTCTCATCCGTCGGAACAAGCCCCTCGACGGTATTCGTGCAAACTTCGACCACGAGCTTGTAGTTCTCATAGTTCTCCGTGCTACGGCACCAGCCGTTGACTGCATCAAAGTAGATTGTGCCGATGCCATTTGTAAAGCAGGACGAATACACCACCGCATCAGTTGTGTTCTGCATCACAAGCTGGCCAACGGTAGTATGGTCTGCTGCTGCCTGCAATCCAGTACGCTTCAAGATGGTGTGATCCATAATTCCTCGGGAATATGTTGTATTCCACGATAAATAATTTTGCGTTGGTACAAGATCAGGATTTTCAGATTTGGGGAAGGTATTGCCATGTCGGCAATTCACTAAATGCCAAAGACGAGCCCCTCCCAATTTGTAAAGAATTGATTCCGAACCATTTAACAAATTGAATGTCGCAACAGAGGGAGCCGAAAGATTTTCATGGTGCCAATATGTCGGTGTGTCCGCCTTATAGGCACCCGCATTGTCCGCATCAAACCAACCCTGATAGTCTACATTCACAACCCCAGATTTCGCAGTATGGTTGTTCATTAGCAAAACACGACCTGAATCTCCACCGTTACCGACAATATCCGTATACGGCTTGCTGGTTACGACACGGATGTCGATGTCGTAGGAAATCGGCGTTGTATCGTCAGTATCGACAGCATAGAACCTCGCCCTGTAGAGACCCTCTTCGGTGATATCGGCAATGCTGTCGAATGTCTGCGTCTCATCGTACACGGAGAAGATAGAAACCGCGACGTTGCCGTAGAGGAGGCTGCCCATCGAGGTGATGGTTCCGGGGGTGTCCTTGCTGTCCCACGTCGTCTTGTCCATCGTAGGCAGCTTGGTCCAGGCGTTGAGCTTCTGCCCGTCACGCATTACGATGGAGTTGGTGGTGAATGCCTCATCGTGAATCGACTCGTATTCCATCGCAATCCATTCGGCGTCGACCGTGCCCTTCCTCAGACGCACCTCGTCGTTGTAGGCCTTGAGGGTACCATACCCATTTCCATAAAGACCGCCGATCGTGAACGGAAGGTTGCTGTTCAAGGCCGAACCACCTGGTTTTAGGTCTTCCGAATAAATGAATACACCGTTCAAATATATGGTAGCCTTATCCTCGGTGTAGATCACATCGTACTTGGTCCATTGGTTGGCCGCAAATCTTCCGCTTGTGGTAACGACGTTGTACTGACCATCCTGATCCGAATTGCCACGTGAATAAATGCGTATAGAATTACCGCCATCGTCGCGGAACTGCCAGCCCCAGGATGTTGTCGCGTCCAAAGTTTTGCGCGAGAACAGGTAACCCCAATCGAAAGCCGTAGTAGTCGGCATCACCCAGCCAGATACCGTGAACGTCGGCGTCAGCGTATCAAGCGCGGATATACTACCGACGCTCATCATATTGCCGTTCTGCTTCGTCGCGTCCGTTCTGCCGCGGCTGTTGCCCACGACGCCGGCAGCAACCAGGGAGTTGGCGTGAGCCGCGCCGTTGATTCCGTTTGCCGTGGAGTCAAGAATAGTCTTTGCGCCGCCTTCGGACTCGCTGAAGTGCCAGACGCCCGTGTACTCGCTCCACACGGCCTTCGGGGAGTACGGATACGGCGCCGACTGTCCGTTCTTGATGTTCCAGTACATCGTAAGCGTAACGCCCGTCGGCGGAAGCTTCGCGAGCTTGACCCAGAGGATTGACTCGCCAGCCGCGTCGTACGTTTCGACTTCGTAGGGGAGGAGGTTGCCGAACTCGTCGACGAAGAGGAGTCCGTCGCACTTGTTGCCCGCAAGCGAGTAGTCGAAGCCCGGCATGCGCGCGGCGGAGACCTTTACGACGACCGGGAAGCCCTCGAGCGTCTTTGTCGCTCCGTCGCGTCCCTTGACGTAGATTTCGGCGCTGTCGTGATAGATTGCGGAAGGATCGTCCCACATCTCGAAGATGCAGATGTCGTGGGCGGCGGTCCAACTGTCGGTCGCCGCGATGTCGGCCTTGACAATCCACTTTCCGGCGGCGTTCACGGCGTTCGGGTCGTCAAGCCACTCAGAAACCGACTCCTCGCTCGTGCCGAAGCCGTACTTGTAGACTGCCGTATCGCCTCCGAACCTCGCGTTGATGCGCGGAGCGTTGGGAGTGAGCCCGACCTTCCATCCGTCGATCTCAAGGGAGATTATCGAGTTCGCGGCGGCGGAAATGGTCCATTCGCCGGAATAGTCCTCGGCAGACTTGGGGTCGGTATTCCAGACATAGTTCTTCACATCAACAGTGTTGCCGAGAAGCGAAAAGGTAAACGCATGCGAACCGCCATCCGTAGCGTTCGTGACGCCCGCCGTTAGCTCATAGCGCTCAAGGTCGAGGGATTCGAAGCCGTTCTGGTCCGCACCGGTGTAGACAAGCCCGTCCTTCGCAACGGGAACGGGGACTGCGATGGGGGCAATCTGCCATGCGTCGGAAATCACGCGGGTCGTGCCATCCTTCCAGCACGTGCGGTCCGTATCGTTGAGCCTCACCGTAAAGGAATAGACGCCTGCATCGGTGGCGTTCGTAACGCTCGAGTCGGTGAAAGTGCAGAAAGTCGCGTAGTCATCGCTCACCGTTACGCCAACCTGGTCGACGCCCGGTGTATAGACGAGGTCGGTGGCCACTACAGGAAGGTCAATTGCGCGCTTGACGATGCGCCAGGTGATCGTCTTGGCATCCGTGCCGCCCGTCTTCCACTCGAATCCCTCCGTCGGCTCGACCTGGAACTCATACGTCCCGAGATCTGTCGCATTCGTCACACCCTCGACAAACTTATACGCAAAACCGAAGTCAAACGCAACGACATTCTCGCCAACATACGGAATGTTGTCAATCGTCGGAACGTCAATCTTCGTCTCTACAGCCGATGTAATGCGGATAATGACGACACCACTTCCGCCATTACCGCCGTCTCCGCCTAGACTGCTTCCGCCGCCGCCGCCACCCAGGCCATCGACACCTTGAGTGGCACCAGCCTCTCCGCCACCGTTACCACCGCCGCCGTTGCCTCCTAACCCGAGGTCTGATTCTTCTGTCTGCGTGCGCGTTCCGCCACCGCCGCCACCAGCGTAAAAGATTGGGTTCCCATCTCCATCAAGGATAATTGAGCTGGAAAGACCATCACCGCCATTGCCACCTACATTTGATTCGCGACTAGGACCTCCTGCTGTCCCAGCGCCACCACCGCCGCCAGCAGAGAAACCTACATCTCCCAAGCCGCCAGCATGACCCTGCCCCTCAACCGCCGCACCCCCTGTGTGTGGCGTTGTGGTTTTGCTAGCATACTGCTGAGATCCGCCACCGCCTGAGGCCCCGGAATTACCATCGCTGGCAGCACCGCCGCCGCCGCCGCCCAGTGCCTCTAATACAACCTCGTCTCCTACTCCAATCAAAGAACTGCCACCGTTTCCTCCTACAGACTTGGCTACAGCGACACCTCCTGTGCCAACGTTTACGGTATACGTATTTGATTCTAGGGTTTCCGCAGCCTCCACGAAGCCGCCGGCACCGCCACCGCCACCAGCACCAGCATTCCTGTTTGTACCAGTCGCGCTTCCGCCCGCGCCGCCGCCGCCAACAAGGAGAATGCGTGCGCCGGCCTTGACGCCGTCGGCAATGGTGAGTGTGCCGGCGTTGCCGGTCTGGGTATACTTAAGGACGAGGTGGGAGTATGTGGTCTCGTCGGCGACGGTTCCGTCGGCGTTAAGATAGATGACGGCGGGAGAACCCGACCAGGAAATTTTTCCCGCGTCAACGAGCTCGCGCACATCCGCGCGAGCCGCGCCGATGCCTTGCGCCACGACCGCTGCGAGCAGCGTCGCGAATCTCGTCATGCCTTTCAACATGCTCTACCTCCCACTATCGACATAAAGATTACCAAATGTTTTCAGGCCTTTTACAGCTTGTCAACACCATATGGCACAAGAGACATTGTCCTTCGAACCGCTCGAAGCGACAAAATCCCTTATGACCATTCCCGTTAACTATAGCATATTTCATTGGCAAAGTCCACCACGAGAGCCAAAAATTCCGGGCGCTCGGCGCGGGGCGGTTGCTTGCCAGTGATTCGCTGCCTTGCTGGCGCAAGGCCCGGTGCGAAACCATGGCGCGACATCGATTTCGCGGTCTTTTACCTTTTTGCCTGTGCCACGGGGCCTCTCGGCAAAAAGGGCGACGCGGCGAAATCGGGTCGCCCTCATGGTTTTGCACCGTCGCTCATCATGCTGCGCAACCACCCCGCGCCTCACACCCTACGCTATATTCATAGCTTCGTTCACTTGTGAATCGCTCGGGAACGATGGACTTCGTTCTGGTTGCGATTGCTATACGAACACTGACTGGGGGAAGCGGCGTCTCGCCGCTTCAATGTTGAAAAGAAGAACTCCTTCTTACTCCGTCGCGACAAGCGCGACCCTCCCGCCGCTCAAACCGCGGGCGATTGCGATTGTCGCCCGCGCAAATTATGGTTCACTATCACTCAATGCCAGGCCAATCGCGGGAGGCGACGACAATCGCAATCGACCGCAACTTCTGCGACCTCT
>JAEDKA010000101.1 GCA_016296065.1 Kiritimatiellia bacterium | reverse complement strand
ATACAGTCACTCTCGAGATTGGAGGCTCATGTCTCACTTTCGGGGCATGGTGCACGCGACGGACTACGGCGCTTCGACAAGGCCCGTGCGCATCGCCTCGGTAACGGCTTCGACGCGAGACTCGACGCCAAGCTTCTCGTAGACATGACGAAGATGCACCTTGACTGTATCGGGGGAAAGATGAAGCCTCTCCGCCAGCTCGTCGTTGGAGAACCCCTTCGCGACAAGACGGACGATCTCGATTTCGCGCTCCGACAGCGACGGGCGCTTCTTCCTGTCGTCGTATATGGCCTTGATGCGCTTCGGCAGGAACACCTCGCCGGACGCGACAGTCCGTATCGCGACATGCAGGTCCTCTCCGCTTTCGTCCTTCACCATGTATCCGCGCGCGCCCTTGTTCATAGACCTGAAGACATCTTCGTCGCCGTCGCTCGTGGTCAGCATGAGCACCTTGACGTCAGGCGCCTTGCGGCGTATGTCCTCCAATGCCTCGATTCCGTTCACGACTGGCATTCGCACGTCCAACAGCACCACGTCCGGCCTGACGCGCGCAACGAATTCACCCGCACCTTCGCCACCGGAATGCTCTCCCGCGAACTCGAAGTCCGGCTCAAGCGAAAGCGAATATTTAAGCCCCATCCTTACGATGGCGTGATCGTCTATGATGGCTACGCGTATCATGGCCTCACCTCCAATTTCACAGTTGTCCACGCACCCTTGCGACCAAACGACAGCCTGCCGCCTATGCGCGCGGCGCGCTCCTCCATTCCGGAAATTCCATAGTGGCCTTCTGCCGGACCAGCCGCGCCATTGCGGTCGAACTGCTCGCCGTCGTTTGCGACCGTAAGCACAAAGCCTCCATCGGGAAGTGGATCGGACGCGACAGCGGCGTTTCTCGCGTGCCCGTGCTTCGCCGCATTGGTAAGCGCCTCGCGGACGATCGCGACGATGTCCAGCTTCACCGGAAGCGAAACGCCCGACGGGATTCCGCGCAGCGCGGTCCGAGCTCTGAGGAGTCCGGAAACAGTGACCTCCTTCGCCAGCCTCCTGAGCAGCACATCCAATTCCGCAGCCACAACTTCATCGTCCCTCAAATCCATGATCGTCTTCCTGACCTCGCGCTTCGCGCGCGACAGAACGTCCATCGCAACCCGCACCGCCCTTTTCGTCTCGTCTGGTCTTGCGGGGATCGTGCGCATCGCACCGTCAAGCATGATGTGCGCGCACGCGAGATGCTGCTCTATCGTGTCGTGCAGGTCCGCGGCCATCCGCTTGCGCTCGCTCGTGACGACCGCGAGGCGGCTTCTCGCCCGGCTGACGCGCACGAACTTGACGAGGAGAACCAGAAGAAAGACAACAAGCAGCGCACCCACAACCTTCAGCGAGCAAATCGCCACCAGCTGCGCTTTCCTCATGCGCCATGCCGCATCCGGAAGAACACGGACTGACGACGCGTTCTGGACGAGGACCGTCAGCGCCTGAGGCTGCGGGAAGAGCGACGCCGCGCCGGACGGATCGAGCGTGAGCGACGCGACGCCAGTGACCTCGAGAAGAGGCTTCGTGAAATCGGCACGGTCGAGGAATTCCGCATCTCCGCCGGCGATGCGCACTTCGAACTGAAATCCGTCGTCGTCCATGATGAATCCGCTGTCGCTGAACGACACGAACCTTCCCCTGACGGACACAAGAATGCCGTCATTGTCCTGGTATATCCTGCGCTCGTCGCTCCAGCGGTAGTACATGACCCGCTGAGCCCTGCCCAAGACCGGCGCTCCGGCTGCGACAGCTTCGCCGCCGGAAAGGCGGAACCTTCCGTCCACGATGCGTCCGATTCCCCCGACAAGCCGCGGAAATCCAACGACGTCGACCCTGGACCCGAACTCCGGGACTGAACCGTCCGACGCGACGACCTTAACGCCGTACTCTCCATTCTGGACGAAGAAGAACCCCTCCTTTGCGTCCGCATACGTAACCTCGCCTACGACATGCACGGCATGCGGCACGACAGCGGAAGGCGTGTACGAAAGAATCCCCTCGAAATCGCTACAGGGGATTGCGAACAGGTCCTTCGGCGGCGCGCGAAGAACAGATATGTCATCCTTCTCGCAGACATGCAGCCGCATCGAAACGAACTGCGCGCGCGCATTGAAGAAAGCCGACGCGACGCCCGCAAGCTCAAGCTCCGCGTCGACGAGATCACGCCATTCCTCGACGGATCCCGGCACGCGCGCGTCCGCCACGCCGTCACCCGTGTCGACGCGCAGGAGAACCGCGTCGCGCGCCGTCTCCCAGTCCTGATACACAAGCGGCTGGACCGCCGCGAGCGTTCCGCGCAGACGCGCGCGCCTGTTCTCGCTGCATCTCGCCGAAAACACTCCGTATGACATGATCGGCGGCGGAGGCAGGTCGACCGAACCGAGCTTCCTGATTTCCGTGCCGATCAAGCCCGGTGAATACGCCATGGGCGCGACAGTTCCGGCAACCGCCACAACATCGCCCGGCTTCAGTTTCGCATCCGGCGCGCCCTGGGCGATGAAGTACACGGCGTCTCCGTTAGGATCGGACGCATCGGCAAGAAGACCGGCGTTCTTGAAGCTTGAGAACACCATCGTCACGACTCCCGTTACGGCAACCGAAGCGCCCGACGCAGCCTCGGCGCGCGTCATCATGCGAAACGCCGCCGGGCCGTCGATCCCGGGGGCGCCGGAAACCGTCAGCCCGTGCGCCGCCATCGCGCCGCACAGCAGCGCGACGACGGCAGCGATGTACCATTCTTTACCGGTCATGCTGCTATTATATCATTTGTTTTCCTTTTGCGCCTTTGAATCATTGCACAGCACCGCGATCGGGGTGCGATTCTAAACCGTTGAACCGCTTGCGCGCAATTCGGTTGGTATCGAG
>JAEDKA010000021.1 GCA_016296065.1 Kiritimatiellia bacterium | reverse complement strand
TTTCCAAAACCGCGCAGGGGTCGCAAAGGTTCGGCAGCCCAAAGTAAAATTGGGGGACCTCCAGTTGCCTTTGGCATTGACCAGATTGCGGAATAATGGTATCATTTTAGGCAGAAGAGGGGATGTGGTGTGTGCTGCGTCTTGTCTTCTAACGAAAAAAGGGGAAGAGGAGGGGTATATGGGCAAAACACTGTCCGTTGTTCTCGCCGCAGTTTCGACTGCGGCAATGGCCGCTACATACGAAGATGACTTCATAAGCCTCAACTGGGGCTCTGCCGTCCGGCAGGAGGTGTCGGACGGATATGTCTACACCCTCTCGACAGCGGGCGGAGCCCAGGTGACGCTCAAGCGCTCGGCGTATTTCAATCGTGCGCTTGTCGTTGGCGGCGGCGGTGGCGGCGGCGGAGTCATCGCCGGCGGCGGTGGTGGTGGTGGAGTTGTCGAGGTCAATGGAGGCGACACTCTCTATCCAGCCGACACTTCCTGGACGGCAAACATCGGCGGCGGCGGTCTCGGCAGCTCGAACTGGTGGCGCGGCAGCAGAGGCGGAAACACTACGCTGACGCTCGACGGCGAACATTCCTACATCGCCTACGGCGGCGGCGGCGGCGGTGGATGGAATGCACCGGACCCGGATGCGTTCGCCTATTACGACCCCGCGGCGACAGGCGGTGGCGCGGGTGCGAACTGGCGCGATCAGCGTCGCGCGCCGTTCGAGCTTACACAGGAGGCGATCGACGCCGGGAAAAGTGCGGCGGATTTCCAGGGCGGCTCCGGCGGCGCGGCCATCGGTGGCAATGGCGGTTCCTCCCCCGGTGGTGGCGGCGGCGCGGCGTACAGCGGCGGCGACGGCATATACTTGGTGGACGGAGCCAATTCCGGCAAGAACCGTGCCGGAGACGGCGGACAAGGCCGCTCCAGCGACATACGTGAGCTAGCCGACGACTACTTCGGCGGCGGCGGCGGTGGCGGCGGCGGAAACAACTGCGACTATGGCGGCAGGGGTGGACTTGGCGGCGGCGGACGCGGCACAGACTGCAACATCGCGGAACATCAGTCTGTCCGCAACGGCGAAGACGGACGCGGCGGCGGCGGTGGCGGCGGAGCGTTCTCCGAGGATGCATCGCTCGCAGGCGGCAACGGCGGCTCAGGATGCGTGATTCTCCGCTTCAAGTACGCCAACGAGCCCGGGCTCATCGTTGGCGCGAACATTCCCGAATCCCTGGTCTCCGGCGCGCTGTCCCCAGCGTTCGGGTTCCATGAAATGTCCACCGACGATACGGCGACTCTCACCGCCGCGACAGCAGACGGCTACACGGTGACGGGTTGCATTGTCGAGGAAATGGGAGCCGACGGACAGTGGGGCGCAGGCGTTCAGCACAGCGGCGCGACGCTCGCCTACACGCAGAGCTCGAATCTTACTCGCGTGACATGGCAGTACGACATTTCGCAAGAAGGCCCCGAGATTGTCGCGACACGTTCGGAGACAAAGCTAGAGTGGATGCTTAAAGACGTCGGACGCTTCGGCTCGGTGGTCACTTCCGCGACAATTGAATGGTCTGACAGCGACAGCTACCCGCCCGCATCTACGTCCAGCGAGAACATCATCACCTCCGCGACGACAGTGCCGGCCAAGGGGACGATAGCCCTCGCCAGCGCACCTGAGACGCTGTATGTGCGGATAACGGCTCAGAATGACGCCGGAGGAGAATCGGTCCGCGAATTCAGCCTTCAGGCACCGACGCAGGGGGCGCGCGTGATCTTCGTCTCGCCGTACGGAGACAACACAAACGGCACGGGGTCGGAGGCGAATCCGTACCTCACGCTGCGGAAGGCGATTGCCGTGGCGGAGCCGGGGGATACGATAAAGCTCCTGCCCGGAGTCTTCACGGTGGACGAGGAAACTCCTTTTCCCATCAACACCGAGGTGACGATAGAAGGCAGCGGGGAGTCCAGCATTGTCGACGGAGCGAACGCTGTCGACAATATCTTCGTCTGCTCGGGAATCGGCACGCTGAAGAACCTTGTCCTCCGCAACTCCCTGGCGGACGCCGTGGTCGCATCCGGAACGGACTTCACGGTTGAGGACGTCAAGGTGGAGCAGTCTCGCGGCAGCTTCTTCGCAGCCGGAGGTTTCGCCTTCGTCGGCGAGTGCAATGCCGTGGTGCGGCGCTGCACGTTCGAGGGAATGCGCCGCCTCGGCTTCATCGGCCAGATCGGCGCGGACGCGAACGTGGAGTACGCTTGGTCGCTTCTCGTCCAGGACTGCGTGTTCCGCGACCTGATCGTCGGAGGAGCATCCATTTACACGGCCAACCAGCTCCAGAAGGAAGGAGTTCACTATTCCGGACGCCACACCCGCTTCAACATCACGGTGGAAGACTGCCTTTTCGAAGGCATTTCCTCGTACAGGGGCGCGGACGACGGCAATTTTGGCGATGATGTGCTCGGCGATGCGTTTCCTGCCGCTGCGCTTAACATCTGCTCTGGATGGGAACACCGCGGTTACGCTTCCGTCAGCCGCTGCCGCTTCAATCGCAACACGGCTGCGTCCCTCTTCGGCACCCAGAACGTCGGAGTCAAGGACGCGAACAATCCGGTCATCGGTCTCCTCGTGAGCGACTGCCTTTTCACGGACAACTCGCCCAGGATCGCGACCGCTGGCGGATACAACACTAAGATGCTCTACCGAAACTGCACGTTCGTCAACGGCGGAACCGGCAACTACGTGGCGCGCGACATCGCGGGAACGTTCCAGAACTGCGTCTTCGACAATGCCGGTCCCATGGTGAACTATACTGGACATTACTGGAACGGCGCGCAGAGCATCGGCAACGCCGTTATCGGAAAGGCGGCGTTCCGCAACTTCGAGGCAGGTGTCGCAGCCGCAGTGAACTACAACACCGCTGACGTCGTAGTCGGCGATCCGCTGCTGGACGACGACTATGTCCCGCTTCCGTATTCACCGCTCATCGACGCCGGCGACAACGAGGGAGTGCCATCCGTCGACTTCGTCGGCAATCCGCGCACGGCGGACAATAACGCGGACGGCACGAAGACTGTCGACATCGGCTGTCGCGAGTCGACGTTTTGGGATTCGCCTGTTCCTACGGTGCGTGTCTCCGCTCCGGGTCTCCTCTCGCTCGTGAAGGGCGGCACTGCGACGTTCGAGGTTTCGATCTCCGCAATTCCCCAGGGGGCGTCGGGTCCGTTCACCGTCACACTCGACGCGCCGAACACGTTCGTAGTCTCGCCGACGTCTTTCAGCATCGCCGGCCTTGGCGCGAAGCAGACCGTTGCTGTGTCCGTTCCTGCGGACGCTGCGGGCTCTGGCTTGCTCGCGATCGGCGCTTCTGCGGAGGGTTTCGCCCCTGCCGAGATGGTAGTCTCCTACGATGCGCTCAAGCTTGAAGTTACAGGCGGCACGCGGCAGTTCGTCCGCGCGGGTACGGACTACGGAATCTCCGTCGCGCTGACGCTCGAGGGCGCGACGCCGGGAGCGGATGTCGCGATCACCGCCGAGGTCGTCTCGGGCAATTCCACAGTCGCGTGGTCCGCAGAGGGCGCGAACATCATAGCAGCCGCCGCGCACGCGACGGCGGGCACCCTCGTCGTCTCGCCTGTCGCAGGAACGTCTGTCATCAGGTTCACGACGCCGACCGGCGTCTTTGAAGAGACGGGAACCGCTACGCTGGACGTGACGGTCGTCGCCGGAGACGGAAGAATTGCGGTCGATCCAGTTGACGGAGACGACGCGACGGCGGAAGGCACGGCCGAGCATCCGTTCAAGACAATCGAGTCCGCGCTCGCGTTCGCTTCCGCAGGCGACACAATTGTCCTTGCGCCCGGCAGCTACACCGTCTCGTCCTGGCCGATCCGTCCGCACGGGGTCGCTCTCGTGGGAATGAACGGAGATAGCCCTGCCGCGGTCGGCGACGTCGTGATCGACGCGAACAACACGGCGGAGAATCTTATAGCCTATTCCGCGGCCGACGCAGGGCTCGCGTGCCGTATCGCGAACCTCACGCTCCGCGCCAGCACGAAGGCGGCGGTAAGCATCAGCAGCGCGGATGTTACCGTCGAGAACTGCGACTTCACCCAGTCCGGGGCGAACGGCGGTGAAGTCGGCGGCGTACATGTCATGAATGATTCTCATGTGACGATATCCGGCTGCTCGTTCCACGACATGTACCGCATGGCCGCCGTGCTTCTGCAGTCCGCGGACACCGCTTCGGACGACACACGCTCCGTGACGGTGTCGGGGTGCTCTTTCGCCGACGGCACGTACGAGGCGGCAGCCTTGGCGAACTTCAAGGCATACGACGTGAGCGCCAAGTTCGCGCTCACCGTAGAGGACTGCGTGTTCGAGCGCAACACGACGCCCGAAGGCAAGGTGCAGCACGACGCCTACGCTGGAAGCGCGATTCTGTTCCATGCGAACGGCGCGAGCTACACGACGCTCCGCATCGCGCGGTGCTTGTTCCGCCAGAACGTCGGAGGCGTGGTTCTCGGTCTGGAAGGCTTCAATACCGGCAATGACAGCGCCAATCCTGGGCCAATTATTTCCGACTGCGTATTTGACGGCAACACACCGCGCTACGCCATGGCCAACGGCTATAGCGTCAGGTATAAATACGCGAACTGCACGTTCAAGGGCAACACGACGGGCGTGTACAACGGACGTTCTATCGACCCGACGTTCCAGAACTGCCTGTTCGTCGGCGATGGTCCCATTTCGGGCTACCAGACTTCCGCTTCCGGTGCCAGGAACGACTGGGCGAACAGCATCGGAAACGTCACGTTCCTCGGAAAGAATCTCGTGTACGACACTCCGTATGGAGTCTCCGGAAAGATCACGATGAACGCTGCGGACGTCATTGAGGCCGAGCCAATCATGGACGGATACGCGCTCAGGCCGTATTCGCCCGGAGTCGATGCAGGCGACAACGAGTGCGTCGTCTCGACCACCGACTTCGCCGGCAACAAGCGCGTCGCGCACAATACGTCCGGCGCATCTGCCGCGACCGTCGACATCGGCGCGTTCGAGTGCGCATACGGCGACCCGACGGTGTTGTCTCCGATACTGCCGTTCCCTGGGCTCGCCCCCGTCGCGATAGGCGGAAGCGTCACGATCGCGGTGACGGCAGGTCCGGCAGCTGAATGGCCCGTCACTGTTGACATAGAATATCCGGCGGGAATCACCGGTCCCGACTCGGTAGAGCTCACGAGCGCGACTCCCGTCGAAGTCACGGTCACGGCAACGACAGCGGTGGAGGGACTCAGTCGGCTCGTGTTCTCCATCGAGGACGGAGGCTCGACGGTGTATGATCTTGAGGTCGTGGACATCAGCGTGAAGATTGCCGGAAAGAAGCGCGTCCATGTGCGCACCGGCGCTTCGGTCGACCTTCCGGTCTCCATGTCCCAGGAAGGCTTCGTCGCTCCCGAGACGATTGAATTCTCCGTCGGCACGCCGTCCGGCGGCAGTGTGGCGGAGTGGACTGGCACGGCCTCCATCGCGCAGGGCGCGGCCGCGTCCGCCGGTGCGCTCCATGTCACGGCTGGTCAGCCCGGCGTCACGACAATCCGCTTCTCCGCAGGCGTGCCGTTCGTCGAATCCGGTTCAAACGACTTCGACCTGGAGATCGTCGCCTACGACGGCAATCTCTACGTCGACTCGGCGGACGGAAGCGACGAGACCGGCACCGGACTTGAAGCCGCTCCGTTCAAGACCATTGCCTTGGCGCTCTCCTGCGCGCAGCCGGGCGACACGGTGCGCCTCGCTGCCGGAACATACGACGCGGCGAGCGGCGAGACGTTCCCGATCCACCCCGCAACCGTCGCGATAGTCGGCGCGGGTGCGGACAGCACGACGATAGACGCCGGCGACTCCTCGCTGTTTGTCGTCGAATGGAACGGACTAGGCACCGAGGTGTCCGGACGCGTCGCGGGCGTGACGCTCGCGCATTCGACCGGACCTGCTGTCTCCGTCAGCGGATCCAGCGCGCTCCTGGAGGAGGTCGAAGTCGTGCAGACTGCATCCGTCACCAACATCACGGCGGGCGGTGGCGTGTCCGTCGGAGGCGACAGCTTCGTGGAGGTAAAGGGATGCCGTTTCGCAGGATTCGGACGCCGCTACGCCATCTGCGCCGAAGGCGGGCTCCCGACGCTTCACGGCAGGCGCCTCACGGTAGTCGACACCGTCTTCGAGAACCTCTACTGCGGCGTTGCGCCGCTGGCGGTGCTCGACGGCGCGGTGTACGATCTTGCCGTGACGAACTGCACGTTCTCCGGCAACTCTACGCCGATAGTGTCCGCCCGCAGCACCGATGACCCCGCGATGGTCAAGGATGCGTACGCGGCGAGCGCGATGTTCCTGCAATGCGGAGACCACAACAAGATGCTCGACGGACAGAACATAGGCTTCCGCTGCGGAACGGTCACGATCGACCGCTGCCGCTTCGAGAAGGGGAACGCCAACCACGTCATCGGCTGTGCGTATGCTTCGTGGCCGTATTCCTGGAACGGCTCTGAGAATGTGCAGAATGTTCCCGAAGGCGAGCTGGACTCCATCGAAATATCGAACTCTCTGTTTGCGGACTGCGCTTCCGCTGCTTGCACGATCTACGGCTGGAGCACCGACTTCAGCTTCCGCAACTGCACGTTCGCCAACCTTCCCGACGGCGGACTTTGCGGACGAGTCGTCAAGTCGCGGCTGTACAACTGCGTCGTGACGGAGTGCGGTCCGATAAACGCCCATTCGCGCGCCGGCGATATCGTCTGGTGGGAGAATGAAGGCGCAAACGGCACGGCGACGCTTCACCGCACGCTTGTGTGGCACACCGCTGACGGCGCTGACGCTACCGACGCGGCGAATGTGACGCGTCCGGACGACGACTGCCTTTCGGTCGATCCGCAGCTTCGCGCTGACTACGTTCCGCTCATCAGCTCGCCGGTGAAGAACGTCGCCGTCGCCGCCGAGGTGCGCGGAGAGTTCGACCTTTCCGGCGGAACTCGCAGAAGGGGCAACGTCGCCGACCTCGGATGCTTCGAGACGGCCACCGGGGGATTTATGGTCAACATTCGCTGATGAACCGACAAAAGGGGAGTAAATGAACAAGATGAAGCTGATCGCGCTTGCCGGAATCGTTCCGGCGGCGCTTTCGGCGACGGCGGGGCTGTTCTCGCCGGCGCCGACAAAGAAGGTGTCCGACGCGCTCCAGCCCGAGGCGCGCGTATTCGTGAAGCGCGGCTCCGTCGCGTGGAAGGTGGCGGATTGGAACGGGATGAAGGCAGAGACGAAGGCGGTCGATGCGCCGCTTGCGCCCGGCGGGCGCGCAATCTCCGCAGAGTGGCGGCGCGGCGGGAAAGTCGTCCGCAAGGAGACGTATCCTCTGCCAACCGACGCAAAGGCGCTGGAGGCCGAGCTCCGAGAGGAGGCGATGCGAATTGTGATTCCGTTCGACATGCCCTTCGACGGCAAGGCGACGATTGCGATCGACACGCCGGACGGAGTGAGGGTGCGCAACCTCGTCAACGGCATTCCCTACGGCAAGGGGCGCCACGAGGTCGTGTGGGACGGATATCGCGAGGACGGCACGCTTGCCGACGCGGGAGAGTACCGCACGCGCATAGCGGTTCATCCCGGCCTTTCGTACGAGTACCTCGGCTACTTCGCGTGCGGAGGCGATCCTGACCAGTGGAACGCTTGGGGGCCGAATCACCTTCCGTTCCTGCGCACGCTGCGCGGACGCGGACGCGTCGCCGCGAGCACGTACTTCACCGAGGGAGGACACTCCACCGTGGTGCTTGGGCTCGACGGACACTACATGCACGGATGGGGCGACAACTGGTTCAACGCGAACGACTCGATCCACCTCGTCGACGGACTTTCCGGCGAGCGCTTCTACGCGGTGCGCGGCTCGAAGGAGAAGAAGGAGCTGTCGATACTCGCGTACAGCTGGACCGCCGAGCGCAAGTACAACGTCCGCTTCGCGGGCGAGGTCGGTCCGTGCTTCCCTGCGGGCGCGGCGGTCGTCGGCGATACGCTATACGTCGCCAACTCCGAGACGAAGACGCTCGACAAGTTCCGCATCGACGAGTCCGACCAGGGCACGACGGTCTTCGAGAAGATTGGCTCCGATGCGATGGACTCTCCCGGCGCGCTCGATTCGTTCGACGGAAAGCTCGTGACCGCGCCGGAGCCGGGGGTTATCTCCTTCGACACCGACGGACGCGAGATATTCGCCGTCAAGGAGGGGTCGGACGTCATCCACGTCTACGACTTCGCGACGAAGGCCGAGAAGCGCACGATCGGCGTTCCGGGCGGATTCGCGACCGGCGCGTGGAATGCAGACCGCCTCGTTTCGCCCTCCGGCGTCGCGCTCGACGAGAAGGGCTTCCTCTGGGTCGCCGAGAACCGCTTCACGCCGAAGCGCCTTTCGCGCTGGGACGCGAAGGAGGGGAAGTGCGTCTACGAGAAGTTCGGCTCTTCCGCCTACGGCTATCCCGGGATGGGAATGGACAGCGAGGATCCGTCCCGCTGGATGGCGTACGACGTCCTTTGGCACGTCGACGACAAGGCGAAGACGGACCATCCCGTCGCGATTGTGCACGAGCCGCAGGACCCCGTAAACCCGCTCCCCGTCTCGGCGATGCACTACACGTGGTTCCGCCGCTCGGGGCGCACGTTTGTCATGGGCTACGACAAGGCGACGACGATGTACGAACTCAAGGACGGACGCTTCCATCCGCTCGCCCTCGTGAGCTGCATCCACGCCTATCTCGTCGGGCTCGGACGTTTCGAGGAGAAGACGCCGTGTCCGCCCGCCATCATCGCCGCGTATCGCCGCTACCATTCGGAGTTCAAGGATCGCTCCGACGCGGACACTGCGCGCGCGTTGCGCTACGACAGGCGCGCATTTTTCTGGAAGGACCTCAACCGCGACGGGAAGATGCAGGATGGCGAGATCGAGCTGGAGATGGCGGATGTCGCCGGCGGATACTGGGGCTACTGGGCGGAGTCGCTCGACTTCAACTATCCCGTCTCAGTCGACGGAAAGCTCTACCTGCTCCGCTTCGACGCGGGCGACATGAAGGGCGACTCGCTCCCCGACTGGTCGCTTTCCAGGGCGTTCGGCGCCAAGAAGCCGCTCGTCGGCTCGTTCCCGGCGGGCGAGTGCTCCCTCCAGGGCGAGGCGATGACGGACGTCCACGGCAGGACGGTCCTTCTCGGCATGACGCCGTACATGCTCGGCATCGGACCCGAGGGGCGCATCGACTGGTCGATGTACAATCCGTTCCCGGGCGTGCACGGCGCGCAGAAGGCGTCGCTTCCCGTGCCGGGCGAGCTGCAGGGCCTTCTCTTTTCGCTGGGGACAGTCCCATACTCGAAGACGGCTGACGTCTTCGCGACGATCAACGACCACGGGCGGATGTTCTTCATCACGACGGACGGACTATACATCGACGAGATGTTCAGCGACTGCCGCGTCTCGGCGAAGATGGACGAGTCGACTGTCGGCGGCGAGGCGTTCGGCGGCAGCTTCCACTACGACAAGGTGAACAAGAAGTGCGTGCTGCAGGCGGGTGGATACCGCAAGTACAACATCATCGGACTCGACAAGGTTCGCGAGACACGCGGGAAGCTAAAGGTTTCGGTGGAGCAGATGCGCATGGCCGCGGCACATCCGCCGCGCTCCGCCGGCGAGTCGCGTCCGCAGTCCGCCGCGCTTCCCGGCCGCGTGTCGTGGAGCGCTGGCGCCAACCACGTCGGAGTCGAGACGGATGTCGCGGGCGAGAACATGCGCTTCCGCTTCAGCGTGCAGGATCCGTCGCCCTGGGTAAACAACGGCCTCGACCGCCATCTCATGTTCAAGACGGGCGACTGCGTCGACGTGCAGTTCATCGACAGGAACGGACTCCCCGTGCGCGTGATGCTCTCGCCTGCGGCGGGGAATCCGGGCGAGACGCAGCTCACGTTCTACAGGCACGTCGTTCCCGAGGCGGAGCGCGCGAAGGCGCATCCTCAGGACTTCTCTTCGCCGTGGCGCACGCACCACGCCGAGGACGTTACGTATCCCGACTGGCCGCGCGTCGTCCACCGCGGGCAGGGCGCGTACAACGCCGAGGTGAGCGTTCCGCTCTCGCTATTCCCCGCTAACGGGGACATCAAGATCGACGTCGGCGTCATATACGGCGACGAGGATGGCAAGATCAACCTCTCGCGCTCGTACTGGTCCAACAAGGAGACCGGACTCGTCAACGACGTCCCGGGAGAGATAATCCCGCAGCCCGAGAAGTGGGGCACGTTCGCCCGCGCTGGCTCGGCGTCTTCGGAGAAGGACGCGTCGAAGGGCTCGACTGCGGCTTCATCAAAGCCGGTAAAGCTGCGCCGCGTAGGCTACGTGTTCAACCAGGGCGGGGTCACGACCAGCCGCGCCGAGGGCTGGCGGCCGGGAGACGAGACGCCTACGGTGGGTCCGGTCTACGACGCGGACGAGGGAGTGCTCTACATGGGCGGCTCGTTCGGGTCCGTCAACGCGATCGGGCTCGACGGACGCCTCCGCGCGACGTACACGCTTCCGGAATGCTCGCGGTTCGGCTACTTCGACCGCATGGTGCGCGATCCCGCTTCGGGCGACGTCTATCTCAACGTCGGCGGCACTGCCGAGGCTGGCACGGCGCGCAACCACCTGACCGGGCACGTCTACCGCATTCCGGCGCATGCGGCCTCTGGAACGGCCGCTGAGATCGTCGCGAGCAACGTGACGGCGATTTCGTCCAAGGTGATGGACGGCAAGCTCCTCCTCGTCAGGCGCGGAGGCGAGCTTGCCAGCTTCGACGTCCGCACGCGCACCGAGGCGCCGTACGGAAAGGCTGAGATCGACGGGGCGGACTACTACACGTGCATGTACGACTGGATGCCGTCCGGAAAGCTCGTCGCGTGCATCCTGCACCAGAACCTGTGGGAGTTCGAGGGAGGCCGCACGAACGGCGTGGTCCGTCCGATCTTCGGCGAGCGCGAGATTAAGATGGGCAAGGGCTTCATACTCGGCGACATCATGTGGTCGCTCACCGGCGGAACGGTCAAGCGCTACCGCGCAGAGAGCCTGCAGGCCGCGCCTGGCGTAGTGCTTGGCGGCGCGTCGGGGTACTTCATCGGACGCGTCGACAACTTCCACGAGTTGAACGCAAGCGGAATATGTCCGCTCGGCGGGGAGCTCTTCGCCATAGGCTCGGGCGAGAACGCGGACTGCTATGTCTTCGAGTACGACCACTCGAAGGGCAAGCTAGTCGCGCTGCGCAGGCTCGGCCCGGTGGTGGATCCGTGGAACCTCGCGATCGACCGCGACGGATGGATCTGCTGCGACAACATGGTCTGGCCCTGGACGGCGCGCTCTTCCGCTCCGCCGACCACGCACTTCATGCGCATGCCCGAGCGCGGAGCGGCGGTTCTCCCGAACGGCACGTTCGTGCGCATCATGGAGTCGCACGGCGCGCGCATAGAGGCGTACCACGGAAAGCTGTGCGACGGCGAGATGCAGATCACGGACTGGAACCGCAACGTCAAGGACTTCCCCGAGCCGGGCGACCACAAGCGTCCGGACGGCTCCTGGAACTGGGCGCAGGTCCCCGTGAGGACCGATGTCGCGGAGAGCGGCAAGGTCGACGGACGGACCGGCTACGAGCTCAGGACCTTCTATGCGGACGGACTCGTCAAGTGCTACCGCGTCAGCGAGAACGGCGAGTTCGCGCAGGAAGACTTCTACCGCGAGTACCGCCACGAAGGGAACGTCCTGTACGCGGCGAGGGACGGAGACTATGCCGCCGTGACGGACCGCGAGAAGGGCACGGTTACGCTGTTCGCCAAAGGGGCGGGCGGCAAGCGCGTGCGCGTCGGCGTGGCGGAGGGGCTCAAGGGTCCAACGAAGGTCGCCATCTCCAACCGGCGCCTCGTCGTCTACGAGGCCGACGCCCAGCGGCTTGTGAAGTTCGAGTTCTGACCGAAAACGGCGCAGCGGCAATTTGGTATAATATACAGCCATGATCGAATTTGCCAAAGAGACCCTGTCGCTGCTGCCGTTCCTCTTCGTCACGTACCTCGTCCTAGAGGCCGTTGAGGCCCATGCGGGCGGAGCGCTCGAGAAGATGCTCGAGCGCGCCCGCTCCATAGGTCCGCTCGCAGGCGCCGCCGCGGGGGCGATTCCGCAGTGCGGCGTATCCGCCGCGGCTGCATCGCTGTATGCGGGCGGCGTGGTGACGGTGGGCACGCTCGTCGCCGTATTTCTGTCGACGTCCGACGAGCTTCTGCCGGTCCTTGTGTCCAAGCAGGTCCCCGCGGCGCTGATGGTCAAGATCGTGGCACTCAAGGTGGTGGCGGCGATCGTCGTCGGCTTCTCGCTGAACGCCGTCCTCGCGTTTGCGCGGCACATGCGCCGCCACGTAGAGGTGCACGAGCTGTGCGAGCACAGCAGGTGCGGATGCAGCGAGCACAAGGGCATACTCGTTCCGGCGCTTATACACACGGCGGAGATATTCGCGTTCATCGTCGTCGTTTCGGGGGCGATCGAGCTCGCGATGCACTTCTGGGGCGAGGACTGCCTGCAGACGCTTAGGCTCAACACGCCGGTGTTCGGGGAATTCGTCGCGGGGCTTCTCGGGCTTGTCCCCAACTGCGCGGTGTCCGTCGCGGGCGCGGAGCTCTACTGCAAGGGCGCGATGTCTGCCGGCGCGCTTATGGCGTCGTCTTTCACTGGCTCGGGACTCGGGCTCCTGGTGCTCTTTCGCACCAACCGCAATCTCCGCGAGAACCTCTCCATCCTCGCGTTCGTGTATTTCTCGGGCGTCGCGCTTGGCTGGCTTACTGGTTTCCTCTTTGACTGACGCCACCGCTGCGCGACAGCCCCCCAATTGGGTAATGGTGCGGCGGCGCGCACATTTGATAGAATAAAGCCGTGATGTCCGGTGGATTCCGACGGCACGGTGCCAAGGGGTTCAGGACGCGCAAGGAGGTAAAGCATGACGGCAGGAATCTTGTTGGCGGCGGTTGCCGCCACGCACTTTGCAAGCGTCGAAGGAGACGAGTGGAAATCGTCCCCGCTGCAAAGTATGAGCGAGCGTAGTGGAGGAAGCGAAGCCGCGAACTCCACCCTTGAGCTGTTTGCAACGGACGGCAAAACGCCGCGCGCGGGATCGGTTCCGTGGCGCGCGTGGGGCACGACGTTCAACGAGCTCGACCTCGACGCGCTGCGGATGCTCAAGCCCGCGGAGCAGGACGAAATACTGAAAAAGCTCTTTGCGCCGAAGGGCGAGCTGCGCTTCACGCGCGGACGCCTCACGATGAACGCGAACGACTATTCGCGCGAGTGGTATTCGTGCAGCGAGACGGAAGGCGACTTCGAGCTGAAGCACTTCAACATTGAGCACGACAAGGAGAACCAGATCGCGCTCATCAAGATGGCGCAGAAATTCCAGCCGAAGCTGACGTTCTGGGTGAGCCCGTGGTCTCCGCCCGCGTGGATGAAGATCAACAAGGACTACTGCGTCCTTTCGAGCAGGTTCAACAACCAGCCGAAGGAAAAGGACGCGCTTCTTTACGGAGGCGGAGAGTCCGACGCGGTCGATCCCAACGAGATGTGGCTTCAGGGCGACAGGCGCAAGCCTTTTCCGCGCCGCCTCGCAACGCAGAACTATTTCATCCAGGAGCCGGAGTACCTACAGGCGTATGCGGACATGTTCGTCAGGTTCATCGAGCTGTACAGGAAAGAGGGCGTTCCGATCGACATGGTGATGTACCAGAACGAGGCGTATTCCTACACGCCGTATCCGGGATGTCCGTGGACCGCCGAAGGGACTGTCCGCTTCAACCGCGACTACCTTGCTCCGGCGCTGAAGGCGAAGGCACCCGGCGTGAAGCTGTATCTCGGCACGTTCAACACGAACCGCAGGAGCTACATCGAGCAGATATTCGACGCGCCAGGAATGCTGGATGTGGTCGATGGATTCGGATTCCAGTGGGAGGGGCGCGACGTGATGGAGGCGATAGCGGACAAGTATCCGGGGAAGCACCGCATCTGCTCCGAGTCGGAGTGCGGAAACGGACGCATGGACTGGAAGGCCGGCGAGCACACGAGCTGGCTCATCTTCCAGAACCTCGGCAACGGTGCGGACGAATGGTACAACTGGAACTTCATTCTCTGCGACATGGGCCGCTCGCGCTGGGGGTGGTGCCAGAACGCGCTCATCCGCGTCGACTCGAAGACGAAGGAGTTCTCGTACCGCCCCGAGTACTACGCGGTCCGTCACTTCGCGCAGTTCATAAAGCCTGGCGCGGTGCAGCTCGCGTACTCGCCGTGGCGCGACAGCACCGAGGCGCTCTGCTACCGCAACCCCGACGGGGAAATCGTCGTCGTCGCGACGAACTGGGCCAACGGCGAAAAGCGCGTCAGGTTTTCCGTCGCGGGAAAGACCTATGCCGCGACACTAAGGCCGCACTCTTTCAACACAGTCGTGTTCAGATAAGCGCCGGTCCGCGCCGACTTCGATCTGTACGCGCCGCTTGGCTTGACGGTGCGAGAGATTGGTTTATGCATCATTTGCATACTTGATTTCCAAGTAGGCCTAGGATGGTTGTGTAAAATGAAGCAAGAATCAGCTATGCATCGCATCGTGAAAACGGGGGCGCTGTTTGCTGCCTGCGTCTTCACAGGCGTCTGTGCGCATGGGCGGACGTTCGTCCATCCGGGGCTTTCATACACCCAGGGCGATCTGGACCGTATGAAGGCGATGGTCGCAGCGAAGGAGGAGCCGTTCTACTCGACGTTCCTCCAGATGAGGTCCTCTCGATTTTCCGACATCTCCACCAACGAGTATACCCGCGGCGGCGCGATAACCGCCGACAACCAGTTCGAGAACTCGGTCGGCATCGACGGCAGGCGCGCTCTTGATACCGCGCTGCTGTGGCATATAACAGGCGATGAAATCTACGCAAAGGCGTCCGTAACTAGAATCAACGCGAACTCCTGGTTTACAAACACGTGTGCGGTCGGGACTGCGCCTCTGGACAACGGCAAGTTCGCCGCGCTCATTGAGGCCGCTGAGCTGATGCGCGACTACGAGGGCTGGAAGCCCGAGGACCGGCAGCGCTTCTTCGACATGCTCGTGTACCCCGGGTATTCGTCGGAGGAATATCCGTGGAACGAGCACCCAGGCACAACATGCACCTGCTACTGGGGCGTCTTCAACTTCGATTCGATGCGTTATGGTAACCAGGGCCTGATCGGATGCTCCGCCCTGATCGGAATCGGCGTGCTCCTTGACAACGAGAAGATCTTCGACCGTGCAGTCCGCTACCTGCGCGCGCAGCCGCACCGCCCGGACGATCTGCCGTACCCGTCAGGCCCCGCCAATCTTGCCGTCTGGCCGAGCGCCGTCGGCGAGACGCAGATATACTACGATCCGCAGTGGCCTCGCGTGTTCAACGAAGTGGAGGACTGGGGGTACGACGAGCAGATACGGTTCTACTTCTATCCGAACGGACAGTGCCAGGAGTCGTGCCGCGACCAGGGTCACGTTCTGGCCGGTCTTGACACGATGGGGTATCTTGCAGAGGTCGCCTGGAACCAGGGCGTCGACCTCTACGGCGAACTCGACGACCGCATCCTCAAGGGGTATGAGTGGAATCTGCGGCTCAACGTAACCGGTTACGCCTCGTACGACGACCAGCCGGAGCCGTGGAAACCGTCGGGCGTTACGACGAACATCGAAGAGCTTTCCTTCGACAACGACCTGTTCTACCGCGTGCGCCACAGGAGCGGACGCTGGGAGAGCCTCTGGATCGCCGAGGACCGTCGCGACATCGGCGGCACCAGCGGAATCGCAGCGCCGCTTTCGCACTACAGGTACCGCGCCGGAAAGGGAGACGATGAAGTCAAGTGGCTTCTCCGGTCCAGGGAGCGCCAGATGACGACATGTGGCGGAATAGAATCCTGTCAGACGGGTTCGGGCGGATTTGGACGTACGGCATGGGGAACGCTCACGAAGGAGCGGCGCGTGCGCATGGCGGGTGATCCCGGAACATGGCGGGACGGAGTGCGCATCTCCGGCGCGCACAGGTTGCCTGGTACGATAGCGGCCGCGGACTTCGACTGGTATTCCGACGAAAAGAGCGGCGAGGGTTTCACTTTCCACGACACATCGTCCGGGACAAACAATGTCTACCGCTCCGATGCGACTGTCGCAATCAGACTCGACAGTTCGGAAGGCGCCGTCGTCACAGGAACCGCCGACGGCGAATGGCTCCAGTACACCTTCACCGACTACGACGGCGGGAAGCGCCCCGTCTCCGTGCGCTACCGCAGCGCCAGGTCCGCTTCGCTTCTGCTGCAGGTGGACGAGGATGAACCGGTCGAGCTCGCGCTGCCGGCATCCAACGGCTTTACCTCCGCCGCCGCAAGGATAAGGACAGCCGCAGGCGCCCACGTCCTGCGCGTCACGGTTGCGGATTCCGGAGAGGGAGCGCTTGAATTGAAGAGCGCGACATTCGGCGATGCCGTCGACGAGCGCATAGTCTGGACTGGGGTGGACGGACGGCTCTGGCACGCCGAGAACGCGTGGATGGACAGCGAGACTTCCAGGTTGGTTTCGTATTTTGACGATGCGGACATCGCCTTTTCAACGGTATCGGGACAGGCTGTTACGAATGTCGCCGTTCTCGGTCGCGCGGCGGCCCCGCGTTCAGTGCTCTCAGAGATTTCGGACGGGTGCGCGGTGCGTGTCGCAGGAGACTACGGTCTTGTCGTTTTAGGCAGCCTGATATGCCGGACGGGCACGCTTGAGCTTGCGACTTCTTCCAACGCCATCCACCGAGTCGTCATGGACGGCGGCACGTTTTCGCTGGCCGAAGGCACGACGACGGTCGAACTGTTCGAAGGGGCCGGGACGATCAATGTCGGCGCGAACGCCGAACTGCGGCTCCCGTGCGCCGACGTGCCGGCGGGGATCGTGTTCACCGGGACGGGCCGCATCTGTGTTCCGGACGGACGCTGGGCCAACATCCTTTCCGTCGACACGCTGGCGTCGTTCCGCGGCGAGGTGGTGGTTCCCCGCAACGCGACGCTCGGCGACGCTATGCCGTTCAATAACGGCGCGCGATTCGGGGAGAACACCGTGTTGAGGCTGGAGGGCGGAAACCTCGGAATAGGCTACGCGAGCAACAACCTGCAGCTGCCGCCGATATGCGTGCCCGAGGGGACGACGGGCACCGTCTGGAACACGACCGCCCGGTCGGAGCGCGGACAGAATCTAGCGGTAGCCGGCGCGCTGTCAGGTAGCGGCACACTTGTCATAACGTCGTACGGACGCGCCACGGGAATCTTCGGCGACAACTCTGCATTCGGAGGAACGCTCGTCCTCAACGGATGGGGCGGCTACGGCACGCACATAGACAGGTCAAACAGCGCCGGCTCATCCGCCCAGTGGATACACGAACGCGCCGCTCCGCTGATTCTCTCGCTGGAAGACTCCTCGTCAATCGAGTTGGGCGCGCTTGCGGCGCGCGGGGAGACGGTGTCGCTCAATTCCGCAAAGGAGGGGCAGACTCTCACTATCGGCGCGCGCGAAGAGGGCGAAAACGTGATTGACGCACCGCTTGCCGGACAGCCGATGACCATCGTCAAAACTGGCACGGGAACTCTCACGCTCGGCGGACGCTTCGCCACGGAGAACGGCGGTGCGCTGGACGTCCGGAGCGGCGCGCTGAGGATCGAGTCCACGAACGTCAACTGCTCCGTGACGCTTGCGACCGGCTCGGACCTCGTCGTATCCGCCGCGGAAACCGTCAGGATTTCCTCGCTGACGCTTCAGGGTGCGTCTCACATTACAATTGAAGGTTCGCCGCTATGGACAGGCACTTCGCGCCGCACCGCGTTGGTCGTCGATTCGGCTTCGGGAATCGGATCCGCAACGTTCTCGTACGTACCCGCAGGGAACGGGGTTGAGGGCACGGTCGTCGTCTCGGGTACGACGGTGTACGTCGACACGAAGGGACCGCTCGTCTGGAACGGTGCCGATGGAGCGGAATGGAGCGCACAGGGCGCGTGGCTCGGCGATTACAGTTCCGCCGTCACGTTCGTTTCCGGATCTAACGCCTGCTTCACGTCGAACACATTTGAGACGGCATCATCGAGCTCTGTTTCGATAGTGTCCCCTGTTTCCGCAGGCGGCGTGTGGGCTGACATCCCAGCGGATTCCCAGCTGAGGTTCTTCGGCGGCGGACAGCTATCCGCGCCGTCGCTGTCGGTCTTCGGCGGCGGGGAGCTCCGCGTTGAATCTGCGACGCCGTCTTTCACGGAAGGCGTTTCGGTCTCGGACGGTTCGCGCCTTGCCATCGCCTCGGGTTGGGTCGGCGACGTCGATCTTGACGACGGAACGACGCTTGACATAGCGGGTGATGCCGTCATGCCGGGTGACGGACGTGTGTCCGGCGAAGGTGACATAAGCGTTTCGGCCGGGCGCTTTACGATCAAGGGAGTACTCAGGGAAGAGGGTGGTCCGTTCTCGGACTTTTACGGCGACTTCACGATCTGCAGCAACGCCGTGGTGTTCTTCGACTCTGAGGGTTTTCTCGACTGCGACATGCCTCCGCTTGGACACGGCACGCTCTGTTTCGCGGGCGGCACGCTCGATGGTTTCACGCAGAGGAACAACATGTACGTCGGCCCTATGGACGTAGTAGGCGGAACCGACAGCGTGTTCGGCAACTGGCGCGCGCGTTCGCAGAGGGGCGTGAACCTCAGACTGGCCGGTCCCATAACCGGATCCGGCAGGCTTACGGTCTTGTGCAATTCGCGCTGGGCGCAGGTCAGCGGAACGAACACGGCATTCCGCGGGGAACTCGTCTTCACGGGCTGGTCCGTGGAGGGGCTTGGCTTCGCAGGCGCCTGTTCCGGAATGCCCTATGGACTTCTCGAGCTGAACGCTCCTCGCCAGCTCTCGCTTTCGCACGAGACAGGCTCGACGATGCGCTTCGGCGCGCTCGTCGTGACGAACGAGGCGGCATCCATATTCATGGCGAACAGCGGCAGCCTTGAAATAGGCAGGCGCGGCGACGACTCCGTGATAGGCGTTCCCATGAGCGGGGCCACGCCGTCAATCGTGAAGTACGGGACCGGCGATCTCCTCTTCACGGGCGGGGCGGTTGTGCCTGACGGGTCGACCGTTGACGTCGTCTCGGGATCTATGACGATCGACGGCGATGTTTTCGCCGCGGGGGCGGTGTCCGTCAGGCGCGGAGCGAGGCTGCACGGCGACGGAACGATCGGATCGCTTTCGCTCGGGGACGGGGCGATTGTGGACAACATGGCCGGACAGACCATCGTCGCGATCGCATCCGACGCGGGATTGTTCACGAAGCGCGGCGAGGGGCGGCTTGTGCTCAATGCCGGCGAGAGCGGCGCGATCGGCGGAGATATCACGGTCGAAAACGGAGTCCTAGAGCTTCCCGCGGGATCGTCGCTTGGCTCGCTCACGGCGAAAGGCGGTGAAATAGTCGTCGATGCAACGGCGTACATTGCCGCGGCCGAAGGCGGAAGCTCCGGGACAATCAGGCTTCTGGACCTGGAACGTCAGTCGGACGGGGAGACTTGGGACGCGATAACCGTCATCGGACTCGGCTCAGGATGGCGCGTCGTCTCCGGACGCACCGGAATACTCCTGCGGCGAGAGAAGCTCGTGTGGAGCGGGGGGAGGCCCGGCTGGTTCGACGAAGACGCGTGGAGGGGCGCGACGAGCGGGGAAAGCCTGACGTTCGCCGACGGAGACGACGTTGAGATAGGCTGGGCGACGGCTGACATGGGACTCGGCGCGGCAAGGCCGGCTTCGATGCTCGTCACCGGCTCAGTCACGCTCACCGGCGGAGGAACCATACGCCCGGACGAATTCCTGAACTACGGGACGGTGAACGTAAGCGGAGAGGCCGCGTTTCGGTTCGGCGCGCAGTCGATGGGCTCGTTCGCGGTGCAGAACGGCGCGCGGCTTGTCATAGACGCGGGGGCGTCGTTCAACTGGGTGGCTGTCGACGAGGCGAGCGCGATCGAGGCGGTCGCGGGGGCGGACTGGTCTTCGGGTGAAAAGAGAACCCTCATGTCCTGGAACTACACGGACGAGCTCGGGATCACCGCGGAGCGGCTTTCGGTGTCGGGACTCGCAGGCGGTCTTGCGGCTCAGATAGACGTCGGCGAAAAGATGGCCACGGCGAGAGTGTATTCGCTTATGTCCGAAACGTCGCCTGCCGAGGTGATAGGGCTTAACTTCGGCGCCGGTTTCTTCAACGGCGACTTCGTCGGGACGAACTCGCTCATGACGGGTTACCTGTCTTCGCCAACGCTTGTCGGCGACGTTCCTGGATTCGCCTGGAACAATCTCTACGAGAACGTCGGCTCGAACGTCGCCGCGAATGTCGCATGGAACGGCGAGAGGGCTTTCATCGAAAAACTGCAGGGTGTCGAGGTGACTTACGGCTGCAACAATCTCTACGGAAGGATTCTCGACAAGCCGAACTACCTCAAGAGCTACTTCGACGACTGGTCGCGCGCCCAGATTCTCGTCGAGAACATTCCGTGGCCGAAGTACGACGTCATAGTATACGCCTCGACGGATACGCTCAACTCGCGCTTTCTTTGCGTCGAGGTAAACGGAAGGAGCTACACGTGGGATCCGAACGCGAAGCGGACCATCGAGGGAACATACGACTGGGGAGACACCAACGCGACGGTTCCCGCGGCCGGGGATAACGCGCTTGTGCTAACCGACATCGCCGGCGATACGCTTTCGGTGACTGGATCGCTCAAGCGCGGCAGCGTACGCGGCGGAATCGCCGCGCTCCAGATCGTGAACAGGATGCCTCTTGTGTGGAACGGCGGAAGCGCGGGACTGCGCGACGCGGGCAAGTGGAGTCTTTTCGGAATGCCGGCGGACTACGTCGACGACAGGGGCGTCGCGTTCACGTCGGCTGGACTTGAGGCGACATCGTATTCCACTGCGACCGTCGGAGTGTCCGTCGCCGCGAGTCCGGCGCGGTTCTTCGCGGACGTGCCGGACGGAAGGGGCTACCGGCTTGAAGGCGCCGATGTCGCTTCGCCCGGACGCCTCGTCAAGCGCGGCGCGGGCGCTCTGGAGATGGCATGCGCAGCTTCGTTCGATGCAGGTCTCGAGGTCTACGAGGGTGTCGCGTCGCTGGTGAGTAGATTCGCAGGAAGCGCATTCGTCGATGCAGGCGCCTCGGTCGAACTACGGAGCGGAGGCAGCTTGGACGTGCTTTCCGGTCGCGGCGAGGTTCGCGTCACCGGCGGAACGCTGCTGATCGAGAGCATTGACACGCTTGCGACTTTCGGCGGCTCGATCGTTCTGGAGGACGCGACGCTTGAGGCGCAGCTCGGCCTTCATGCCGAGGGCGCGCTTACGCACTACGGCCTTGGCGAGAACACTCGCCTGAAATTCGCCAACGCGACGGTCTCGCGCCTCACGATGCGCGGGGGGACGAACAACACCTGGCTGCCGGAGATCGAGTCGCAGCCGGGGACGACGAACATCGTGTACAACGAGGTGTCCCGCGGATGGGACGGAATGCACATGACGCTCGGCAAGCCGCTGAAAGGCGGCGGAAGGCTTGAGTTCGTGTGCAGGGACAGGATATTCGCGATTGCCTGTGACGCAGGAGAGTTTTCCGGAGAACTCGCCGTTAGCGGTCCGGCGGGAAGAGGAAGCCAGACATCTATACTCTCCCCGTCCGCCATCAATTCTAAAATGACGTTCGAATATACGCGCGCCGCGCCGCTACAGATCGCCACAGGGTCGGACTCGCGGATCTACGCAGGATCGATCTCGGTCGCCGCGGCGTGCCCCGAAGTCAATGTCGCCGACAGCGGAGTAATGATGATTCTGGGCGAGTCCGGCGGCGACAGCGAGCTTTCGGCTCCGGTCACTGGCAAGGCGCTGTCGATCATCAAGAAGGGGGGCGGCGTGCTGCGGATAGGCGCTTCGGCCACGGTGCCTGCGGGCTCGTTTGTCCGCGTCAACGCGGGAGAGGTCGCCGTCGATTCGGACGCGATAGCGGTCTGGGGCGGCGGCGTCATGAAATCTGGCCGTTGGATCGCCTTGGACCATGAGGGACGCAGGTATTTCTTCCCGTGTGACGCGCTGCCTCGGCCCAGTTGCCTGATATCGATGGACAGGGCGCAGACTGCCGTTGACGTGTCCGCCACCGGTGCGATTACGACAGGCGGAAGCGCCGTGAAGTACAGGCTTTGGACGTCGCCGAATCTTCAAGACTGGTCTCCGTCTGATCTGTCGGATTCCGGCGAATTCCACTTCAACTACGTTTTGCCGCGCGAGTTCTACCGGATGGAGGCGGTTGTCGTAGGTGAGTGACGTGCGGATTGCGGGAAAAGGAGGAACAATATGATAATGGCGCTAACATTACTGGCGACAGCATACATCACGCACCTTGCAGACGTCGA
The DNA here is from genome assembly GCA_016296065.1 of Kiritimatiellia bacterium. GTDB lineage: Bacteria > Verrucomicrobiota > Kiritimatiellia > RFP12 > UBA1067 > UBA1067. The sequence goes on along the minus strand of JAEDKA010000021.1, from coordinate 30,634 downwards.
GGTGGCGGAGGATTATTCACCATCTGCGTATGCGGGGCTTCCCGACTGGGAGAATCCATACGTCACATCGTCCAACCGCCTTCCCTCGCGCGCCGTGTTCGTTCCAGCGGCATCGCGCGGGCAGGCGCGCGACATCGCGTCGCTTCGCGCTTCGCGCGCGGATTCGCCATACGTCATGTCGCTTGACGGAGAGTGGGACTTTGAGTGGCAGCCGTCGCCTGAGGGGTATGGCCGTGTAGAAGGTGCAGAGCGTGTAGATACGAAGAAACATGGCAAGATCGCTGTGCCGGGCTGCTGGCAGTTACAGGGCGACTATGATCCGCCGATCTACACGAACGTCCGCTATCCGCACGTGAAGCATCCGCCATATATCATGGAGGACCCGCCGACGAACTACACCTCGTATGTCTATCGCAATCCCGTGGGGACATACCGGCGCACGTTCGCGATTCCCGCGGAGTGGAATGGCCGCCGCATCGTGCTTCACTTCGGAGGGGTCTACTCCGCGTTTTACGTACGCGTCAACGGCGTGACGGTTGGCTATTCGGAGGATTCGCGCCTTCCGGCGGAGTTCGATGTGACGGAGTTTCTGACTTTCGCCGAAAAGAACGAGATAGAGGTTGAAGTCTACAGGTGGTGCGACGGATCGTACCTGGAAGACCAGGACTTCTGGCGCATGAGCGGAATCTACCGCGGCGTGCGGCTTGTGGCGGAGCGTCAGGACGGACTGCGCGACATCGTCATCGAGCCGACGGTTTCCGAAGACCTGAAGAGTGGCGAGCTCAGCGTGTCCTTCGATTGCGAATCTCCAGTCCGCGCGCGGCTAGTCTCGCCGGACGGCAAGACGGAATCGGATGTAGTCAACGGGAAGCTGCACGTCGACAATCCGATTCTCTGGGACTGCGACGCGCCGAATCTCTACATGCTCGAAGTGGAGGCAGCGGGGGATCACTTCGCATTTCCTGTCGGCTTCAGGCGGGTCGAGATAAAAGACAGCGTGCTGAAGATAAACAATCGCCGCATACTTGTCAAAGGCGTTAACCGCCATGAGATGTCCGCAACCGGCGGATACACCGTTACGCTTGACGAGATGAAGCGGGATGTCGCGGCTCTCAAGTTGATCAACGCAAACGCAGTGCGCACGTGTCATTATCCGAACGATCCCGACTGGTACACGCTGTGCGACCAGAACGGAATCTACGTCTGGGCGGAGGCGAACATTGAGAGCCACGGAATGGGCTTTGGGGGCGAATCGCTTGCGCACCGAGTAGACTATCTCGCGCAGCACATAGAGCGCGATGTCCGAATGGTGCGCACTCTCCGAAACCACCCGTCGATCATCGTTTGGTCGCAGGGAAACGAAGCGGGATGCGGAGTGAATTTCGCAAAGGCCCGCGAGGCAATCCGCGAACTTGATCCTTCGCGTCCTGTTCAGTACGAGAACCACACGTACACACGCGAAGACCGATGCGGGACGACGGACATCAACTGTCCGATGTACCGCACGCCCGACCAGTGCCGCGAGTATCTTTCGGACAGTCCCGAGATGCCGTTGATACAGTGCGAATACGCCCACGCGATGGGCAATTCGACAGGCGGGTTCGCGGACTTCTGGGCGTTTGCGGATCGGTACGATTCTTTTCAGGGCGGATTCATCTGGGACTTCGCAGACCAGGGGCTGTGCGGTTTTGCGGGCGGCGCAGCGAGCCTCCGCTACGGCGGTGACTTCGGCGACATGCCGAACGACGGGAACGGACACTGCAACGGGCTGTTCGATCCGTTCAGAAATCCGCACCCTGGCGCGTTCGAGGTTGCGCATGTGCATGGGCTATTCCCGAACTCGTATCCCGACGCCGAAGCGGTGAAGCTCGTCCCGCTCCTTGCCGATCTCAAGGTGGAGCCGTGCTTCTGGCGCGCGCCTACGGACAATGACCGCGGGCACAAGCTGGTGCGTAACAACGGTGTGTGGCGCTCGCCCGAAGGCGTGAAGGTCGACATAGTGCGGCGTCCGATAGATGCGCGTACGATGCGGCTCGATGTCGTGTTAGAACTGCCGCAGGAACGGCCTTACGCTCCGCGCGTCGGCGTCGCGATTTCGCTCCCTGCTTCGGCGACGAACCTGTGCTGGCGCGGAAGGGGTCCGCACGAGAACTATCCCGACCGAAAATTCGGCGCGTCCGTCGGAGAATGGTCTGCGGACATCTCGGCGCCTCCGCCTTACATACGCCCGCAGGACTATGGGCACTATTGCGATACTACGAGCCTAACGCTCGGGCCGCTTTCCGTGAAGTGCATCTTCTCGTCGACTCCGCGAGAAGGTCTTAAGGACACCTTTGGATTCGCTGCATGGCCCTGGACGATTGCGGAACTCGAGTCGGCGCGCCACAATGAAGAGCTGCCGACTTCGTCCGGCGTCACGCTTGTCATCGATGCGGATATCATGGGCGTCGGTGGAGACGACTCCTGGAGTCGCATCGCCGCGCCGCGTCCGCCACATCGCCCGGAAGGTGGAACTTACACGCTCACTGTCGAGCTGAGCGCAGTCCGCTAGTGCCACACCGAAAAGGACGTGGAGCAAAACTGACTGGGAGAAGCGACGTCTCGTCGCTTCATGTAAAGGACGTGGAGCAGTCGACTTCACGGTCACTCTCCATTCGACTCCCTCGCGCGCTCCCGATTCTTTTGATTCGTGCGATAGTTGCGAATGTCCGTCGCGGAGCGACGGACTCCCCTGATGGCGGCATCCTAGTCGCTAACTGGGGCGTCGCTAAGGGGGTTGCGTCGCTCCGCGACGCAACAAGAGCCCCGCCCTTGCGCGACCGGACGGCAAGGCCGCCTCGGCCTTGCCACACCGAAAAGGACGTGGAGCAGTCGACTTCACGGTCACTTTCCATTCGACTCCCTCGCGCGCTCCCGATTCTTTTGATTCGTGCGATAGTTGCGAATGTCCGTCGCGGAGCGACGGACTCCCCTGATGGCGGCAGGCTCGCCTATTATGATATGGAGCGGTAAAATTTCAAAACTACACCCTTCTGGGGGGTGTTTTTGTCTTCGCGCTCCTTGAATATTTGATATAATTGTTGCGTTCACACGGACAAAACAAGGAGGGAACAATGAAACGTCTCGTAAAGACAGTACTCTTGGGTTTGGCGGCGTCATCCGTGGCGGCATCATGGGCCGCAGACCACTACTGGTATGGAAAATCCACTTCTGACGTGACGCAGGCTGAATGGAACGACGGCATTGGCACATGGTCAAGTGACGTGTACTTCATAACCGAGAAGGACCTCAAGGATGGCGCAGCATCCGTCACGACTCTCGATTTTTCGAATATTGGCCAAGATACTGTGGTCAAGAAGTTCTGCGTAGCGAATGGCTTGGAAGACGAAAGGGTCGTCACATTCACGGGCGGCGCAAAGTTCGGCGAGCTGCACGTGGGATATTGGGGCAGCAGTGCGGAATACAGCGGACGGCTTGTTCTCAATGGCGCGTATACGACCGGCTATCTTGAGATTGGGCCGTGGTTGAACCAGTCTTATGCAATAACGGGCATGGTTGAAGTCGCAAGGTCGAGTTCTCTCGCTGTCAACGGCGAAACCAGGATGGGCACATCGACTCAGGGCGTTGGAGTGCTTGTGGTAAAAGGCGATATGGATTCCAACGGAACGCTTACGGCTGGATTTGCGGCTGGAGGAAAGGGCTTTGTCGTGGTTGACGGCGGAACGCTGGACGTCACGGGCGCGCTTCAGCTTGCCAACAACAACGACACCGAGGCGAAAATGACAATCACAAATGCGACGGTGACGGCATCAAGCTGGGTGTGCATTGGCAGATACGGCGCGCGCAGAACGGCCGTGTGCACGGTTGACAACGGAGGTTATATCCTGCATACCGTTGACAGTGCCAAGACAGACCTGTTCTGCATAGGCAATCTCGGCGGAGATGACAGCCACAACGAGCTTATCGTGAACGAGGGCGGAAGGGTCCACACATACGGCGATGTGCGCGTGGGCGAGAGCGGGTCCGCCATCCTTACGATGAACGGCGGAACGTTTCGCGCCGCGACGGCATCCGGCGGAATGCGCTATATAATCATGAATTCCGCAAACACAGCATACGACACGACAATCAATCTCAATGGCGGAGTCATTGAGTGCGGACGCATTACCACAGGCGGAAGCGGCACAGGATCGGCGAAGCTCAATTTCAATGGCGGCACCCTGCGCGCAGTGGCTGCAAATACGATTATCCCCGACCAGAGCGATCTCACGGTCACCGTGGGAGACAATGGAGGCACAATCGACACGGCAGGTTTCGATTTGACTGTCGAAACGAAGATTGAAGGTTCAGGCGTTCTCACCGTAACCGGCGGAGGTTCCGTCACCTTTACCGAACGCCCAACATGCGATGTTGTCGCAGAGGACGGGACTAGGGTGACATTGTTCTACTCCATAGGGGATGTGCCGTCCTCCGTTTCCCTCGGTGTCGGTGAATTCATGAGGTTCGACCTCTCCTCCGAAACTGAGGCAGGTAAGGCGGTCGTGCTTGCAGAAAACGTGTCAATAACGACAACCGACAGCAGTCCGGTCGTGGAGCATATCGTCATCAAGAACAGCAGCGGCCTGTACTGGAATATATCCTACGAAGGCAACAAACTTACTGCAACATCGTTCGCGGCCTCGTCGTACACACAGGCTGCTACGGGCGATTTCACGATATTCACTGGATATTACAATGCAGAGTATCCGACAGATCAGGTAACGAGCTGGGTGAACGGCTTTCCTACGAAGAAGACAAAGGTCATTGCCGCATCAGCTGTGATGAAGATGTACGGTGACACAAACGTTCATTGCGACAATTTTCAGATGTTCGGTGACCTGACGATAGAAGGAAAGGTGAGGTATAGAAACTTCCGCCCTCATACCGTGACTGGCTTTGGGACGCTGACGTTCACCACAGGCACAGACACCTTTGGTTATCTTGAGGCGAACAATGACGAAGGATATCCATGCACGATAAATGTTCCGGTGATTCTTGCGGGCCAGGCGCGTGTTTCCAGCTATCCGAACAATCTCCTCACATTCAATCGCGCGGTTACCATTGCGGCAAACGCGGATGTGGATGATAACAACGGTGGAGTTTCCTCGGTTTTCGCCGACGACTTGACGGTGAACGGCACATACAGGTCTGGCTACACGACAGAAATCGCGTCCGGCAAGACGCTTTCGGGCGTCGGCACGCTCGAAGGTTCGCTTGAACTCAACGGCATTGTCGCGCCTGGCACGAACACGGCAGAGACTCTGACTGTGACTGGCGCGGCGACATTCAACTCGGGTTCCGGTCTGCTCGTGACGATCGGAGAGGACGGCGCTTCCTCCTGTCTCGCTCTTACAGGCGAGGGCACTGTCGATGTCTCGAACATTTCAGTTGACGTCGCCAACAAGTCCGCGCTTGTTCGCAACTCCGGATATGAATACAAGGTAATCACCGCCGAAAGCGGCCGTCTCATCGGGCGGAGGCGTGGAGGAGTGAAGGCGTCCGACGGCAGTTTCTGGAGGGCGAAGATTTCCAGCGACGCCAAGTCGCTCGTGCTGGTCCAGAGCTTCGGCGGACTGGCCGTTTTCGTGAGGTGACGCAAAAGGAGCCGCCGAGATGACCTTCGCGTCGTTTGTCGTCGCAGCCGCAGCAGCGCTTTCCTTCACGCAGGAGGGCGATGTCTGGAAGGCAAGGGTGCGTGTCGCTCCGAAGGGGCGCACGTGCCTGACGGCGGCGTACCGCCAGAGCGGCGGCGCCCCGGGGTCGCTCTCGATCTACGGAGCGGACGGCAAACGGTGCGACTTCACAGAGCTCGACGAGGGAGGGCTCTATCACTCCGCGACGAAGCTGTTCTACCAGACGGTGACGATTCCGGAGGAGATGACGGCGGGAAAGACCGAGGTTACGCTTACGCTCAAGGCCGAGCGCCAGCCGACGCGTCCGATAGTCTCGCTCTGGACGCACGTCAATCCGCTCTTCGAGCCTCCCGCGAAGGAGCGCGAGGAGGCGCGTCTTGAGAAGATAGTTCTTCCCGACTTCAACCCGATCTCCGCATCTGTGCGCGATGCCGCAATCAGGCGAACGGTTGAGCTCATGGACATCACGGCGGACCATGCGGCGATGCGTCAGATGTGGAGTCCGGACTGGCGCGAAAAGTGCGCTAGCGGCGAATGGCACGAAGACCTGGTCGGAGCGTTCGACGTCCCGTGGTGCGGGAAGGACGGCGTGATGGACGTCACCGCAACGAAGGACCGCATCCCCGGGCACTACGACCATCTGAACAACAACGGTCCGATGATCCTGAGCGCCGTGCTCGCCATCGCCTACACCACGCCTGGCCTCAAGCGCCACGGCGACAAGGAGACGCTCCAACGCATCGCGGCGCATCTCGACTTCTGCCGACGCGCGCAGGGGCTGTCGGGTTCATATTGGAGCGCATGGGTGCGCGGGAAGTGGATGGGCGGACCGAACCGCGGGCCGACATCCGGCACGCCGCTCGACGGCGCGGGACTTCGCGGCGTCGGACACGCACTCATGCTCACCGCGAAGGCGATGGAGCGCGAGGGAATGCTCGACGAACTCGTAGACGACGACTGCGATCCCTCTACGCCGAAGATCAAGAGGCGCAAGGCGTATCTCGACCTCATGGATGGTCTAATCGGACATTTTTCGGGAAAGGGCGGTCATGCTCCGAACCAGGAGACGTATCAGCTCGACGCGCTCAGGTTCTGCATACGCGCGCGTCGGCTGCTCGGTGGTCCGTCTCCGAAGGAACCGGACAAGACCGAATTCGTTAAGCGGCTGAGGGGCGCGACGGGAGCTGTCGCACCCGGGGAGCCGAGCTGGGTGTCGCCGCGCGGTGTGCCGCTCGAGTGGGACGGTTATTCGGTCGAGTACGGACGCGGTCAGGACGTGATGTACTACAGGCTCTGGCAGTCGTATCAGAAGCTCGGTTTTCTGCGCGAGCGCGCGAAGATCGGCGGGGACGCGTTTCCTCACTTCGTGTATCCGGTCAGGCGTCACGACGGGAAGCCTTCCGTCGACGTCTGCGCGTATCTGAATTTCCGCCACCGCAACATGATAGGCGGCGACGGGTACGGTCCGTCCCCGTGCCAGCTCCTTGACTTCGAAAATCCCTCGCACATACGCCTTCAGCAGCTTGATTGGATTTGCCTTGACGAGAAGGCGATCGCGCGCTGGGAGGCGCCTCGTGCGGGGAACTGGTACTGGTCGGCTGCGTACGGATTCATGGACGGCGCGCAGGACCGCATCAGGATTCTGCGCCGCATGGCGAAGCCGAGCGATCCGCTCTGCGCTAAGGTGCGCCTGCCTATGGAGTCGGGCGAGCCAGATTTCGTGTGGGGCGATCCGCGCGCGCAGTGCGTCGCCTTCAAGGACGGCGAGAGCCGTATCATGATGAACTTCAACCAGTGGCGGCACAGCGAGCAGCCGAAGGCGGGAGGCACGGCATATGTCTACGCGCGTCGTCCGGCTGCCGTGCAGTACATGCGCGTCCGGCACGATGAGCTTCTCGAGGACGCGAAGGGCGAGGCGATCAGATGGGGATGCCATTCCCTCGCTCTCGGCGACTGGCTTGTCGTGCAGTGCTCCGATCAAAAGAAGGGTGTCGACTTTCGTCTTCCGGACGGATTCTCCCGCGGAGCCGTCAATCTCGCGACGAAGAAACCGGTGAACTCCTCGGTGCTGAGGCTCGCGCCGGGAGAGACGCGTGTCCTTAAACGGCACGGCGGGGTTGTGAGACAACCGGGGAAGTGATATAATGGACGCAATGAGGTGGATGAAGACAGTCGTGGCGTCGGCGTTTGCGCTGGCGCTGTCCGCGCCATGCGCGGCGAATGTGCCGCATGTTCCGTCGGATCATGTGACGGTTACCGGCGTCGTTACGTTCGCGCGCAGCGGGGATCTCTTCGCTTTTCTGCGTCAGGACGACGGGACGTGCGTGCGGCTCGGGCTCCTCGGCGGGAACCGCGCCTTCGTGGGCGAGCGCATTGCGGCAGAAGGCGACGTGTCGATGTCGGAGCCGAACCTGCGCATGGAGAGCGTCGTCGTTACGCATCTCGGGACCGGTGAGATCCCCGACCGTGAGCAAGTGAAGATATCGGCGCTCTACAAACCGGCGCCGCCGAACAGGTTCGGCCTGCCGGTGGAACTCACGGTGAGGGTGCTGGACGTGAACAGGCGCAGGACGCAGCTGCAGCTGTTTGTGCGCGACCTCGATCGCGCGGCGCGCAGCGCGACGGCGAGCTTTCCGCTTCGAGAGAGCGACAACTTCGACCCCGACCTCAGAATCGGCGCCCTCGTCCGCATCCGTGCGACGCCGTCGCTCGAATACACGCCGGAGGGCGTGAAGAACCTTACGCTGAACATACTCTCGCGCGATGACGTCGAGGTGCTGTCGCGTCCGCCGTGGTGGACTCCCGCCAGAGTGCTCATCGCCGTCGCGATGGCGTTCCTCGCGCTTGCCGCCTTGTGCGGCTGGGTGTTCTTCCTCATCCGCGCGCGACGCGCCGAGGCCAGTTCGCATGAGGAGCGGCTCAGGCTTGCGCGCGATCTGCACGACGAGTTCCAACAGCAGCTCGCGGGAACGATGTTCCATCTCGACGCGGCGGCGAGCGTCGTCGAGAATCCGGAAGCCGTCGCGCGCCAGATCGCCGGCGCGAGGAAGTCCCTCATGAACACGCAGTCGGGTCTTCGCAGCATCCTCTGGGGGCTCCAGCGCGCTGGTCGCGAGGCGGACACGCTCGCGGGGCTCTTCCGCACGGCTGCGGCGCGCATGCCGCACTGGGGCGGCGTCGTCGAGATAGTCTCCGAGGGAGAGCCGCCGATAGAGATTAGGCGACAGGGCGCGCGGCTTCTCATGATTCTGCAGGAGGCGGTCGGAAACGCGCTCAGGCACGGCGGGGCGAGGCATGTCGCGGTGAGGCTTTCGGACGACGGACGCCGCTTCGCCATGAGCGTGGCGGACGACGGATGTGGATTTGATCCCGCTGCCGTGCGCGGCGAGAGCGGCCACATGGGCCTTTCGAACATGCAGACGCGCGCGGAGGCAATCGGCGGATCGTTTTCCGTCAGGAGCTGTCCAGGAGAGGGATCGACGGTGGAGGTTGAAATAATTCATGATTAAGGTTCTTATAGTAGACGACCATCCGATGATTAGGGAAGGGCTTTCGACTATGTTCGCGAGCAGGGAGCGCTTCGCCGTCGCGGGCACGGCGGCGGGAGCGGAGGAGGCGCTTGGATTCTGCAGGGCGAACGGACTTCCCGACGTCGTTCTTTCGGACGTCGTGATGCCGCGTCGGGACGGATTGTGGCTCCTTGAGCAGATGCTTAAGGAGTTTCCCGCGGCGAAGGTCCTGCTTCTCGCGGGGATGCCGCGCGCCGAGGAGGAGGAAAGGGCGCGCAGCCACGGCGCGAAAGGGTATGTGTCGAAGAGCATGGACACCATTGCGCTCGCGGACGCCGTCGCGGGCATCGCAAGCGGAATGCTCGAGTTCGTGACGGACTCTTACGTTCCTGTCAAGTCGCCTTTCACCGAGAAGCAGCTCGAGACGCTGAAGTATCTTGCGCTTGGAAAAACGCGCGAGGAGATAGCGATAATCCAGGGTTGCGCGGCGGAGACGGTCAAGAGCCGCATAACGGAGATTCGCCGCAAGATGGACGCGTCGAACGTCACCGCCGCGGTCTTCCGCGCGCAGGAGATGGGCTACATCCGCTTGTAGAGTCGTTTCCCAAAAAGGGGATGGCGGCATGTTCTCGCATTTTGTTATAATTGCGGCATGAAAATCATCCTTCTTGCTGCTTCGCTTGTAATGTCCGCCGTGGCTGTAGCCGCGGAGGGGGAGCCGCGCATCTCCAAGGGCAAGAAGTTCGTTCATCCGGGGATATTCTACACGGAGGGTGACTTCGGGCGCATGAAGGCGATGGTTGCCGCGGGGCGAGAGCCGTGGAAGAAGTCGTTCGAGGCGCTGCGAGTCAGTCCGTACGCGAATTCCGGCGCATGGGCGCGTCCGCGGGGCGGCAAGATAGAGCAGGGGCGCTTCAACGCGACGATAGGAATCGACGGACGCCGCGCGCACGACATCGCGCTGATGTGGAAGCTGACGGGCGAGGAGCACTACGCGGCGAAGGCGCGCGACTTCCTCGTCCAGAACGCGAACTGGACCGAGACGAGCTGGGGTGGGACCGGTCCGCTCGACAACGGCAAGATATATCTTCTCGTCGAGGCGGCCGAAATGATCCGCGACTATCCCGGATGGGCGAAGGAGGAACAGAAGAAGTTCGGCGACATGCTGCGCAACGTTTTCGTTCCGCACATCTACTCCGGCGACATAATGCGCTGGGGCAACCAGGGGCTGACGGCCTGGCACGGGCTCCTCGCCATCGCCATCTTCCTCGACGACGAGAAGCTGTACGACCGCGTGTGGAACTACCTGACGGGGCGTCCGCACCGTCCAGACGATAATCCGTTCCCTTCCGGCGGCGTCTGGAAGCCCGACTGGCCCGCAAACTACGGCGAGTTCTTCGTCGAGCGCACGAAGCCTCCGGCGTTCGGCAACGAGCCGGACTGGGGATACGACGATCTGCTGCAGTACTACATCTATCCGAACGGACAGTGCGAGGAGTCGTGCCGCGACCAGGCGCATGCGATGTACGGCGTCGCGCAGATGGTCGCGATTGCCGAGATATTCTGGAATCAGGGAGACGATCTCTACGGGCACCTCGACAACAGGCTGCTGCGCGGGCTCGAGTGGTCGCTCCGCTACAACCTGAGCGACTGGGAGCCGTCCGGGTTCACGGAAAATCCCGCGGAGGCGACTTTCGAGAACGGAATGTTCCTTCGCACGCGAACGCGCAACAACCGCTGGTCTTCCGTAAAGCCGTCTTTCCACGCGCGCGGAGCGGACGGAGGACCGGCAGCGCCGCGAACCGCCGCGCTGATGCACTACACGGTCCGCCGCGGAGTTTCGACAAACGAGACATTCTGGCTGCAGAAGGCGGTCGACAACCACTTCGCGAACGGAGGAGTCGGCGAGGTGTGGGGGTTTGGCCCGAACTGGTACTACGAGTTCGAGGGGTGGGGCACGCTCACGAAGACTCGCACGCCGTGGATGCGCGGCGATCCCGTCGCGGTGCCGAAGGTCCCCGCGACCATCAAGGCAGTCGACTTCGACCGCCGTCCGGCATGCAATCCCGTCATTGAAAGCGGGGCACTCAGCCGCATAAAGCGCGGCGACTCCTTCGACTACACGGTGAACGTGCCGGAGGCTGGTGACTACCGCGTGTCGGTCGTATACAAAAGCGCGAGGCGACTTGAGCTGGCGCTTGCCGCGGAGGGCGGACGATACAGAAGCAAGGAGCTGCCTGCGTCGGACGACTACAAGAAGGCAGCGCTCGGCGTGCGCAAGCTGGAGGCGGGCGCAGTAGTCCTCAAGATCGGCGTCGTAAACGCCACCGGCGCGCGGATAAGGTCGGTTGTTGTTGAAAGGTAGTCGCCAAGCATCTGCGCCGAATGCAGAGGGGGGTCCGTCGCTCCGCGACGGACAAAGCAATAGATTGCTTCAGCGGCGAATCATCGGTCTCTTCACCGCTCCGCCGCGGAGCGGCGGAGCCCCCTATAATCCGAATTAGCAGAAGGAAGCCAAGGCGCTGCGCCCAAATGGGGGATGTTTTCCGAGCCGCCGCGTGTGGTAAAATGTTGGTGCATAGTTGGCATAAACCAGCGCAAGAAAGGAAGTCGGCATATGAACCACACGACATCGGCCATCGCATTTCTTTCGACAGTTGTCTCGCTGTCCTCGTTAGGCGACATCTACTGGACAGCCGGCAGCGAGTCTTCGCCGAAATACTGGGACGATGCAGCCAACTGGAATGGGAATGCGGGCAACTACGTCATCCGCACTGCCGAGATGCAGAACGCGCCAACGGAAGTTAACTTCAGGACGGCCGCGAGCATTTCGTCCGGCTTCTGGATCGAGAACACCTTTGACGGCGTCGTGACGTTCAAGGCGACTTCCGGCGACTACGGCCTTACGATGTCCGGCACGGACATGCACGTAGGCGGATTGGGTGGGACCGGTGCGCTTGTAATCGAAGGCGGAACGTACCATTTCGCGAACGACCTGTTCGTCGGCTTTCAGAACGGACATGGGCGCTTCACGTTGAAGAGCGGACGCGCAGAGACGTCGTACTGGATGCCAATCGGCGACGGCAACGGCGGGAGTCCGCGCGGGGACGTGGTGGTCGAAGGAGGCGAGCTGGTGGTAGGCGTGCGCAACGGCGCGGAGTCCGACAACGCCCGCCTAGAACTCGGGCGGTCTTCTGGCGCCACGGCGACGTTCCTGCAGCTTGGCGGAACCGTCAGCGCGCAGGGCGGCAACAATGCAGGCGAGAGGGCGATCTCTATCGGCGAATCGGCCAACTCCACGTGTGTCTATACGATCTCCAACGGAACGTGCGTGGCTCGCTCGCACTACATCGGCCTTGCAAACGGGAACAACTCGAAGGGAACGCTGAACATCCACGGAGGAACGGTTGAGACTCTGGGCGTCACGAAGGGCAGCGGAGCGGGGGCTCTCGATTTCGACGGCGGCACGCTGAAGGCGAAAGGGGCTGACACCCTCATAGCATCCGGAGTCGCAGTTTCCGTCGGGCAGAACGGCTGCACGATTTCATCAGACTACGACGTCTCCATTGGTGCCGCCGTTTCGGGGAGCGCAAGGGGCGCGCTCGTCAAGAGCGGCACCGGCAAGCTTGCGTTTTCCGAGTCGGTCGCAGGACTCGTCACAATAGCTGGCGGCTCTGTCGTATCGCCTGCGGGCATCGAGTATGACTCGGGAACGTTCGTCCTTGCCTCTGGCGCTGCCGCTTCTCTGACCGGCACGACCGTTGGCTCGCCAGACCTTGTCGTGGAGGCGGGGACTACGCTTGTAATTGAGCCGGGATGCTCCTTTGGCGCAATAACGATCGGGGAAGGCGCGAAGGTAGTGATCAACGAGGACGGATCGCAGTCCGGCACGACGCACGTCGTTCTTTCGTTCGCTTCGCTTTCCGTGCCCAGCGGCGTAGCTGCGGCGGACTGCTTCTCTGTCACCGTGCGTGGCGTGGAGACGTTGTGGTCGCTTGGCGAGACGTCCATCACGGTGTCCGCCGCGTCGACGACCTGGACTGGCGCGGCCAACGACGGCAACCTCTACAAGACGCCGGCGAACTGGTCCAATGGCGTTCCGGACGCCACCAAGGAAGTGGTATTCAACGCCAACGCCTCGGTGCAGCTCACCGGCAACGAGAGCCATCCCTTTGCAAAGCTTGTCATCGCCAACGATGCAAGCATTGAGTTCTATCCCGAGAGCATGGACAACTATCCGTCGATAAACCCCGGGGCGATAGAGGGCGCTGGCACACTTGAGCTGATGCGCTGCGGACTGACTGTGACCTCGGCCGTCACGGTTCCTTCTACGATCGGGCTCCGCATCACAAACGACGGACAGCAGCTGGCCCACGACTCTTGGCTACAGGGAGCGCAGGGGAACGTGCTCACGATCGACGGACCAGTCACCGTCGTCAACTACCTCGTGCTGTACGAATACGTCGCGATCAACGGAAGGCTGGAGCTTCAGGACGGCTCCTGTCTGGCGATGGACGTCTTCGACACCTGGCGCAGCGCATCCAGCACCATTTCCGAGATATACGTTGCGGAGGGCAACACTGCTATTTGCAACCACAAGGGGCTTGGGAGCAACATAGTCAAGACGGGCGCAGGAACCCTTGTGGACAACCTGACGGGATACAACGAGCTTGTGATGAAAGAGGGGACTGTTTCGCTGGCTTCCAACGAAGGGCCCTCCAACCGCTTCACCTTCCAGGGAGGTGTGCTGCGGCTCGCATACGCCATGAACTGGTTTGACGAACTCGTCAACCGCATCAACAACTCTACCGCGCATACGGGCGCAATCAGGATCGACACCGCGCTGGACGTCACGCTCAACACGCCGCTTGGAAGCGCGAACACGACGCATGGCTTCGAGAAGCTCGGCGACAGCACGCTGACGCTTACATCCCAGCCGGTCTACACGGGTGACACGACAGTGTCCGCAGGAACGCTGAAGATTCCGGCAGGCGTGACGCTTCCCGGCGCGCTCACCATTGCGGAAGGCGCGAAGGTTTCCGTCGTTGTTGATCCGGCCGTCTGGATGTCGGGATACACCGGCACGCTGTTCTCCTACGGCTCGCTTGCGCAGGGGCAGGCGCTGACGTCCGACAACATAACAGTCGAAGGACTTTTGGGCTCTCTGGAACTCACCCTAGACATAGAGGAGTCCGGAGTTGTCAAGGCGACTGTCACCGGCGATCAGATGGTATGGAACGGAGGGTCTGCGCAATGGCTTGCGGACGGAGTCTGGAATTGCACTTCCTCGGACGCAGCAGCGACATGGGAGAACGGACTGGACGCTGTGTTCAGCGGCGCGGACATTGCCGACACTGAGGCCAGGACCAACGAAGTCGCCGTAGGCGAAGGCGTTGCCGCGGGGAACGTCTTCGTGACGGCTCCGGCTGGAAAGGGCTATCGCCTTACCGGGGAAGGACTGTCGGCCGCCATGTTCTCGCAGTCCGGCGCGGGGTCGTTCATTCTCGCAAACGAATCGATGGAGATGACGTCTTCCGCCACGGTCTCGTCAGGTGAGCTTGTCCTCGAGGGAGCTGAGCTCATCAGCCCCTCGGTCGTAAACAGCGCTACGATACGCGCCGCCGGGAGCACGTCGTCGAAGATATCGGCGCCAGTCTCCGGAAGCGGCTCGATCGTCGTGGACGCAGGCGCTACGGTGCAGCTTGTAAACCAGGACCTCCAGCAGTCCGTAACGGGAGATGGAACGCTTCTCGTGACGAATGGCTGGCTCACGATTACAAGCTCGCAGCAGCTCGCGAATTTCCATGGCGACATCCGTCTTGCGGCCGGTGGTACGCTCCACGAGTCGAGCGAATTCAACAACGACCTCAAGGGCGGAAACGTCTATCCGCTCGGCACTCATACGACACTTACAATGGCCGGCGGCACCCTTAAATGCTTCTACCACAACAACAACTCGGTGCTTAGCTCGACCTACTACATTGAACCCGGTACGACGAGCTACCTGGACAACTCCTATGCGCGCAGCGGGCACGGAAACAACCTGTGGTTCTACGGTACCTTGACCGGAAGCGGCAATCTCGTGTTTACCTCGGGCGACCGCGCGACGCACCTGTATGCCGATGCGTCCAAGTACTACGGCGAAATCACCCTTTCCGGAGGCGGGCTGTTCGAATTCATGAACGCGGGCGCCGCGGGCGCTAATTCGGCGTGGACGTTTTCGACGGCGCGGAACTACGATCTCAAGCACGGCGCAGGTACGACGCTGCGTTTCGGCGCACTAAACGCCCCTGAGTCCGGAACGAGCATAAACGTGTCCAAAGAAGGTGCAATAGTCGAGATTGGCTCGAAGACAAACAGCGTAATCCAGTGCGGATTCACCGGCTCGGAGTTCACCCTGAACAAGGTCGGCGCCACGTCGCTTGTCGTTCAGGGGGACGCGTCTGCCGCGAACGTCGTCGTTGGCGAAGGCGGATTCGGAGGAACGACGACGATCAAGTCCCTTTCCGTCGCCGATGGCGCAGGGATTGCCTTTGCAGACCTCTCCGACATCAATCGCACGTATGAGGGCCCGACGGTGCTGAGCAAGCCTCAATGGACCAAGACGCCAGTTGTCTGGAACGGCAGGACTCCGCGCGGGCGCTGGATCCTCAACGTAGCCACCGAGGAGGTGACGCCGGAAGAAGGTGATGCGTACATCGTCTGGAAGATATCGGCAACGTTTGTCCGCGGCGGGTTCTCCGTCCGTTTGCGATAGGATTTGGTATAATAGTGGCGTGGCGACTTGCGAAAAGAAGATTAAGGTACCCACCACGGGGCTGTGTGACTTCCCAGGGCGGCTACCTCACGCTTTCCGAGATAATCGACGAGAGCATGTTCCGTCTCGGCATACCGAACAACGAAATCGCGAACTCCCTTTCCGAGGGCTATGTCGCGGCATTGCTCGGCAGCGGCATGACGGACTGGACCGAGCAGCTCGCCGAGTCGCGCGCCGGGCTTCGTGCGAAGGGCGTTGAGACGCTTCTGAAGAAGAACCTCAAGTCTGCTTTCGCGGCGGTCCCGCACGAGTGGAAGATCGAGAGCGAGAGGGAGGCGAAGCGCTACTTCCTTTTGTTCATGAAGCTGATCGGCTCGGAGATCTCCGGCGAGCGGCAGAGCGCTCGCGGAAGGGCGGACGCGATACTTAAGGACAAGAGCGGCGTCTACGTCTTTGAGTTCAAGTATAGTAAGACGCCTCAAGAGGCGCTCCAGCAGGCCCGGACGAAGGACTACGCTGGCCCCTGGCTCGACGGAGCGCCGCCTGTTTTCTACGTGGGCGTAAACTACGACCCCGCGAAGCGCGGAATCGACGACCCGCTGGTCGAGCCGGCATAAGGCCGTTGTATAGGTCCATCGCGGAGCGATGGACCCCCTTTGGGCGGCAGTCTTGTCACTCGCAGGGGGTCCGTCGCTCCGCGACGGACAAAGCAATAGATTGCTTCAGCGGCGAATCATCGGTCTCTTCACCGCTCCGCCGCGGAGCGGCGGAGCCCCCTGTAATTCGACTGTAACCGAAGGTGGCCAAAACGCCGCGCCCAAATGGGGGATGTTGTGAAACGGTAGGAAAGTGGTATCATATGCTCAGCAAAGACAAAAGAAGGGTTGCGCATATGAATACTAATGCAAAATTCATGGATATTTTAGCCATGGCGGTAGCATTCGCCATTCCTATGTTCGTATTTGCAGAGCACGACTGGCAAGGCGTGTCGCTAGATGAATCGTCACAGGCCTATTTGACCAGCATCGGATCCAACTGGTATCCGGCCAATGTTCCAGACGGTGACTCGCTTCGGTTCATGAAGGGCGGCACCACTGTCACCTTCGACAGCATGATCAATGCGAAAGGCTACGTCTGGACTGGTGCGACCGGCGGAGAATTCACAGGTGGCGACGGAGAGGACCTGTGGTGCGTTTGGCAGTCCCTTGGCGGAAGCGCCGACTACGGCATTTCGGCAAACTGCAAGCTGGCGGTGTGCGATGCGGCCGACCAGCGTGGAAACCTCTGGATAAAGAGCGGGTCGTATACTTTTTCCAATCTCGACTTTGGACTCGGGAACGGACCTGCGAAGGTTAAGGTCGACGGCGGCTCGCTGACGAGCAGCGGCCCCGCCTACGTGGCAGGTAAACCGGAGGCGAAGCTTGAAATCGGCGGAGGGCATCTTAAGGTCAACGACCAGATGTATATCGCGAATGTAGCAGGGGCGACCGGTATTGTCCATGTGACTAGCGGAACGATCACAAACACGAGCTGGCTGGTAATCGGTCAGAACACCGGCTATCATGAGTCCATTGTGCGCATTGACGGCGGCGAGGTGTACAACCAGGGCAACACCACTCTTGGGTCGCAGATGGGCAACGGTTCCAAGGACAATCTCGTAGTCGCCGGGACGGGAGTGCTGCGCACCACGGGGAACATCTACATAGCCGAAGGATATGGGATTGACTCCTCAAATCCCGCGGAAGCGACGGTTACAGTTGAAGGCGGACTTGTCGACAATTCCGCCGGCGAGACGCAGTTCTTCATGAACAACAGCATCGAGGGGACTACGGGAACACTCGACCTCAAAGGCGGCGAGTACATAACGAAGCAGATTCAGCACGACGGGAAGGGTGCCGGAAAGGCAGTCGTCAAGTTAGGCGGCGGAACGCTCACCGCGGCCAGCGGAGCCGACGCATACATCATCTATGCGGCATCCGGCAAGGACCTTTCGGTGACGCTTGTGGACGGTACGACCTCCACGGTCAACATCAACGGACAGATCCAGCACATCAACGTCCCGATCAACGGGACGGGCACGCTCAGGGTCTCTGGAGGCGGCACTCTCAGCCTGAGCAAGGTTCCGTCCTCGCCGATTAGCGTGGTTCTCGACGACAACGTGACGCTGGTTGTACAGGCTGGGACCGAGTTTAGCTCGCTTTCCGTCGGCAACAACGCAAAGGTCGTCTTTTCCGCGGACACGTATGAGGAGGGGAGTGAATTCACCGCAGGCACCATTTCCAGTCTGACGGTTCCTGATGGCGAGGACTGGTCTTCTCACGTGTTCCTCGCGACCGGCTCGCGCGCCGTCAATGCGACCAGCATGGACGGCTCGGCGTTTAAGGCGACTGTTTCGGCGGCAGGCGAGACGGACGCCGTTGCGACGGTCTGGATCGGCAAGAGCTCCAAGGTCTGGGGCACGGCGGACAACTGGACCGCGGGCGTGCCTACGGCATACGACACTGCCTGGTTCTACGGCGACGCCGAGATCGAAAGAAACTCCAGTGTAACTTTGGGCGGCATCTGCATAACCAATTCCGCTACGCTCTACTTCAACAGGACAAGCGGCGATCCGGAGACAACGCTCAACTCGATAAGCGGCAACGGAACGCTCAAGATCATGCACGGCGGTCTGATGGGCCAGACGACCGACCTCGTGGTCGAATCGGGAATAACGATCAAGTACATGCCATACGCGACTGATTCCTGGATGAAGGAGAACGCCGGGTACAAGATCGTGGTACACGGCACGATCGACGCCTCCGAGGCGCAGCTTATCGTCTACGGCGGACTGAAGCAGGTCGACGGCGATTTCATCATCGGCGAGAACAAGAACAACTACATCAGCAGCGGCGTGACGTTCAACGGAAGGGTGGTCATCACAAACGGCGCGCCGTTCACCGTAAACAACACGAGCACCTTCAACGGCGACGTTTCCGTCCACGAGGGCTCGACGATGACCATCAAGGCCGGCAACTGCCAGTTCAACGGCAACACGACCGTTGACGGCACGCTGCAGAACAATGCCAACGACACGACTTTCGCCGCCGGCAAGAACCTGAGCGGGACAGGAACGGTCAACCTGCCGTATCGCGCAACGATCAATTCGAACATCGCCGGTGCAATGACGATAAACCTCACCGGGTGGAGTGCGAAAAGCGCGGGCTACACGGACCTTGCCGGAAACAACGAGAACTTCTCCGGCACGCTGAATTCCCGCGACTACCACATCGCCCGCCTCGGCTCAATCAACAGCGGCAGCCCCAACGCGACGTGGAACATATCGACCGACTTACGCTACATCGGCACGGAAACGGGAACGCTCAAGTTCGGGGCGCTGAACCTAACCAAAGTCGACTGGAGCTATTTCTACCTCACGAAAGGCCTGACAGGGCTTGTGCTTGAGGTCGGACATCGCAACACCGACATGACATGGGGCAATGGTTACAACTTCGGAACATACAACCAGGAGAACGGGGTTACATCAACTGGTGAACACTTCGACGGCGTCATCCGGAAGGTCGGAACGGGAACTCTCAGCACGTACGCCGACCACTACTCCGTAATCGAGTTCAACGGCGGTGTCGTCGCATTCAAGGACAGCCATGGTCCGAGCAACGGGACGGCCGGGTTCAAGTGGACTGGTGGAACGCTGCGCTTCGACGTGGCGTACAACTGGGATCCGACCCCGCGCTTCGACTGCGCAAATTCCACGGTCGTCGACATTGACACGGCCGGTCACGACTTCACATGGGGAACGGCCTTGACGGATAATGTCGGCATCACAAAGCGCGGCGACGGCGTTCTTACGCTTACTGGTGCGCATACCTACACGGGCAATACGACTGTCCTTGGCGGAACGCTCGTGCTCCCGCTGAAAACGGACGTAGGCACGCTTACAGTAGCGGACGGCGCGACGCTTGCCGTCGATGGCAGTTCGCTTGAGGTTGCCGAAAACACGCCATATGAAATCCTCACTGGCTCTGCGGATTCCGCGTCGACTGCAAGGATACAGGTCGCCAATTCGGACTGGGATTGGACTGCGTCGTACGCCGACGGCAAGATCAGCGCCACGGCGGAGGCCTGGGGAGATGTGCCGAACGTGTGGGTCGGCGGAGAAGAAGGGTACTGGAAGGATGGCGTGAACTGGAGCCGCAACATAGCTCCACAGGCGACGCATACTGCCAAGTTCACATCGAGCGCGCTTGTATATCTCGACGGAGACAAGAGCATCGCTACGCTCGACGCGGAAACTGGCGCTCGCGTGCTTTTCAAGTCTGCAAGCGGCGACAGGACCCTCCGACCCAAGACCATGACCGGATCTGGTACCGTCGCACTGCATCACGTGGGCATAATTCCGTCTGTAGCCATGACCATCCCCGATACGCTGACTCTCGAGATCGTGAAGGTCAACGACGGCAACACAATCGACAGTTGGCTTGAGGGAGACACTAGCGAAACGGCGCTTACAATCAACGCTCCGATTATCGGCGACGGCTATATAATCTTTCGCGACCACATCGTTCTTGCCGGCGACAACTCCGGCTTTACAGGCAAAGTGGTGAAGGACCCGTCTGGCACGCTTACATTTACAGACACGAAAAGCGGTTCTGCCGCTGCAGCATGGGAATTTCAGGGCGACGTAAACACGGCGGCCATAACCGAGGGGACGCTGAGCTTCGGCGCGCTTACCCTTAGCGGGCAGAAGTGCTGGTACCAGAATTCCAACAGCACCATGACGATCGAAATCGGGGCACTCGGACAGGACATGCAGTTCGGCGGGAACTTCTTCTTCGGAGCGGAATGGTATAACTATGGCACGAATCCCGAAAACGTGACGCTGAAGGTCGTCGGCGGGAAATTGACCTATGCGAGCTACGGCATGCGCAAGATAGAGGTTGATGGCGGAGAATTGGTTCTCGCCGCGCCGACGCACGGCGATGGAAACTGGGAGAGCTACCGCGACAACCACGCAGGATACCAGATAGACTCGCTGGTCGTTCGAAGCGGCGCAGCGCTCTCTGGCAGCAATGACGACCAAAAGATACTATCGGCGACATTCGACAATGGGTCGATTCTCAAGACGACGCTCAAGGCGACGTCCGAGACTGTCGGCGAGACGACTGTGACGACATACTCAGCTTCTCCGGTGCCTGCGGTTGAGGGTACGGTTGACGTCTCGGGAATTCATGTTCAGGTGGCAAACCCCGCGTTCGTAAACGACATTATGTCCGGGGAAGACGAGGCTGCAAAGTCGGCGCTTGCATCGACGGTGTTCCCGCTTCTTAAGGCTGGTGCGGTCTCCGGCAAGGCGACGCTCGACTCTGAACTTACGGGACTCGGGACGAAGGCCTGGAGGACGTGCAATTCGGCGACGTCGCTCGGACTCTGCTGTCGCAACGCAAAGTTCGTTTTCCTCGTCAGGTGACGTCGTGCCTCTGTGCGCGTCCCTCGTAGCCATTGCGGATTTTCGCCACGAAAATTTCGCAATGGCTATTGCTTTCGTCCGCTGGTTATGCTAAGATTCAGGTGTGATGACTTTGCGAGCGACAACGGCTGCCATCTTGCTGGCCGCAGGCCTTTCCGCCTTTGGCGAGAAGGCCTATGTGTTTTCGTACTTCAACGACGTCCCGTTCGGGGGCCGCCGCGGCGAGGCCGCGGGACTCAGGCTCGCGACGTCGCCGGACGCGAAGCGCTGGACGGTCGTGAACGAGGGCCGTCCGGTGCTCGTTCCGGAAGTCGGCAAGGACAGGCTCATGCGCGATCCGTCCATCTGCCGCGGGCCGGACGGCACCTTCCACCTCGTGTGGACTCTCAGCTGGTACTCCAAGTCGATAGGCTACGCATCATCGCGCGACCTCATACACTGGTCCGAACAACGCGAGATACCAGTCATGGAGGGTATCCCGGAGACGCGCAACTGCTGGGCCCCGGAGGTCACGTACAATCCCGACGACGGACTCTTCTACGTCTACTGGTCGTCTACCGTCACCGGAAGGCATACCCCGATTCCCGACATGCACCGGAAGGAGGCCGGGCTCAACCACCGCACCTACCTCTCGACTACGCGCGACTTCACGGTGTTCTCCCCTCCGAGGCTCTGGTTCAACCCAGATTTCAGCACAATCGACGCCTTCGCCCTGCGCGATCCGAAGGACGGCAGCTGGATTCTCTTCGCCAAGAACGAGAACCACACGCCGGTGCAGAAGAACATCGTGGTCGCGTTCTCGGAGAGCCTTGCGGACGGATTCCACCAGCCGGTGACAGGTCCGATTACCGACCACATCACTGAGGGACCGACCGCGCTCTTCATCGGCGACGACCTGTATCTCTTCTACGAGAACTACCGCCAGCACTTCTACGGCGCCATGGTGAGCCGGGACCGCGGCAGGACGTGGACGGACGTGACAGCGGAGTTTGAATTCCCGCGCGACATCCGGCACGGCACCGTCTTCGAGGTGGATGCCGGAATCGTCGCGTCGCTGCACCGGCCCGGACGCTTCGGGCAGGACGAGGAGCCGGAGAAGCCTGCCGATGCAGTGTCCGACATGACGATGCTAAGCCTGAAGATGTCGGCGGAGAAGATGAACGGACTCGGCGAGCGCATCCGCTTCACGGGCGAGGTGAAGGACGTTGTGCGGGGTGCGGACACCGTGCAGATGGTTCTCGACGACTGGCACGGTTCGCTGGTGGCGACGATTCCGCTGCCGACCCGCGCGAAGGTCCCGCGGGAATGGGGCGTCGGAGCGCGCCTCTGCGTCTGCGGCACTCTCTCGTTCCGCTATCCGGAGTGCGACGACTTTCGCATCGCCGTCGCCAGGCGCGACGACGTGGAGGTGCTTCGCGCTCCCGCCTGGTGGACTCCGGCGCGCCTCGCCGCAGCGATCACGCTTGTTGCGCTTCTCTTCCTCGCGATACTCGGCTGGGCGCTTCTGCTGCGTCACCAGAAGGCGGCGGAGCGGAGTGTGCACGATGCGGTCCAGAAGGAGCGGCTGCGCCTCTCGAGCGACCTGCACGACGGCTACCAGCAGCTGCTTGCCGGGTGCATGTTCCGCCTCACCGCCGCGATGACGCTCGGCGAGAAGCTGAGGAACGGGGGGAGCCCCGTGCTTTGGCGCAAGGTGGACGAGCAGTTCGACGGACTCAGGTCCTCGCTCACGCATGCGCAGGACGAGCTGCGCGCGGCGCTCTGGACGATGAAGGAGGAGGCGGAGGGCCCTGCGGCTATCGGCGAGCTCTTCCGCTACGCGGCGTCAAGGCTTCCGCAGTGGGAGGGGATCGTCTCCTTCGAGACGGAGGGCGAGGAGTCGCCGATCTCCCGCCGCTACGCGGGCGCTCTGTTGATGATCTTGCAGGAGGCGGTCGGAAATGCGCTGCGGCACGGAAGGGCAAAGCACGTGCGCGTGAGGGTCGTTTTCGGCAGGAAGGGGCTCGCGATGATCGTCAAGGACGATGGATGCGGCTTCGTCGTCGAGTCCGCGGGCGGCGCGCCGGGCGTGCACCTCGGGCTGAAGAGCATGCAGTCGCGTGCGGAGAACATAGGCGGCAGGTTCGCGGTGCGCTCCACGCCTGGGAGCGGAACGGAGGTAAAGGTAGTGCTGGAGGCATGAAAATGGTAAAGGTCATGATTGTGGACGACCATCCGGTCGTGAGGAACGGACTCGAGGCGATGCTCTCGGTCGAAGAGGACATGGAGGTCGTCGCGGCGGTCGAAGGCGGCGACGCGGCGGTCGCGTGGTGCGCGGAGAACGCGCGGAATCTCCCGGACGTGGTAGTTGCCGATGTGCACATGCCCAAGGGGGACGGGTTCGGCATGCTGTCCGCGCTGAAGAACGCCCACCACGGCGTCCGCGTGCTGCTTCTCGCCGGGATGCCGCTGAAGGACGAGGAGACGCGCGCGAGGGAGGATGGAGCGCGCGGGTATCTTCCAAAGAGCCTTGACGGACGCGAGCTCGTAAAGTTCATCCGCAAAATAGCGAAGACGGATTCCGGCTTCGAGGCCAACGCCTACGAGCAGAACACGGGCGTACTGTCCGACAAGGAGCTGACGGTCCTGCAGTACGCGAGCGAGGGGAAGACCCGCGACGAGATAGCCGTGATCGTCGGCATCAGCCCGGAGACGGTGAAAACCCACC
This sequence comes from Kiritimatiellia bacterium, assembly GCA_016296065.1. Taxonomy (GTDB): domain Bacteria; phylum Verrucomicrobiota; class Kiritimatiellia; order RFP12; family UBA1067; genus UBA1067. Next base: position 6,522 of record JAEDKA010000021.1, on the reverse strand, counting down.
TGAAGCACATCATGGAGAAGCTGAACACCGTGAACACCGCCGCGTCCGTCGCGCGCGGCTTTGAACTCGGCCTTCTGCGCGCATAATGCAAAATCAAAATACCCCATTGACTGCGGCGCACAGGTTTTGATATACTATCCACCTACAAGTCACAGGCCAGGTTAGCACAGTTGGTAGTGCGGCTCATTCGTAATGAGCAGGTCGGGGGTTCGAGTCCCTTACCTGGCTCCAGTTGGCGGGAGTAGATCAATTGGTTAGATCAACAGATTGTGATTCTGTGGGTTGCGGGTTCGAGTCCCGTCTCCTGCCCCAGGCGAGAAACTTAGGGATTGGGGTAAAGAGATGACAGTTGTGCAGTCGCTGATCGATTTGCAGGAAGTCGACGGACGCATTCGCGAGCTCGAGCTCGAGCTCAAGGACCTCCCCCGCCGCAAGGCGCTTGAGACGGCCCGTCTTTCGGGCGTTTCGGCCGATCTTCAGGCGGCAAAGGCGAACCAGGAGTACGCGGCCCAGCGCGTGAAGGGCTTCGAGGAGGATGCGAAGGAGCTTCGCGAGAAGATCCAGCAGCTCAAGACGACGCAGATGGGGCTCAAGTCGAACAAGGAGTACCAGCAGTACTCGGTGCAGATCGATCTTGTCTCCCACGATCTCGAGGCGACGGAGAACAACCAGCTCGCGGCTATGGAGCATCTGCCGTCCGCCGAGGCGCGCATTGCCGACGCGCAGGCGAAGTTCGACCGCGAGGCGGGCGGCGTGAAGGCGTTCTGCGACGAGATCGACGAGCGAATCGCGAATGTGACTGCGGCTCTCGCGGAGGCGCAGAAGGAGCGCGCCGAGAAGGCGAAGCTCGTCACAGATCCCAGGTACATGCTCTACTACGAGCGCCTCAGGACCAAGCGCTGGCCCGTGGTGGTCGCGCTTACGCACGAAGGTGTTTGCGACGGGTGCCATCTCGTCCAGCCGCCGAGCGTCTCGCAGATGGTCGACGCGAACGAGAAGCTGGGCGAGGCCGGAAGGCCCCAGAACATCGTCGCGTGCACGATGTGCGGGCGCATCCTGTACCGCTGATCTTTGAAAACTTCTCCTGAAGTGACGCGCGAGTGACCGGTCGCTGCCGCAAGGCAGAGGAAAGTCCGGACTCCGCAGGGCAGAGGGTCCGCTTGTCAAGGGCGGAAGGCGCGAGGCAATCTCGCGCGATGGAAAGTGCCACAGAAAACAAACAACGGAAAGTCTGGCGAGCAAGCGAGCGAAGGCATATGCCGACGGGAGCGAACTAGCCGGACCCGAAATGGTGAAAAGGCGGTGTAAGAGACCACCGGCGCGGCTGAAACGACGCGTGCATGGCAAACCCCCCTCGGAGCAAGATCAAATAGGAAGTCGAACGGGCGGCCCGTCCGGCTGGCATCGCGCAAGCGGAGCCATTAGACTTCGGGTTGATTGCTCAGATGAATGATCGGAGTCTTCCGCAAGGGAGATGAACAGAATCCGGCTTATTCGCCGCGCGCCACTTCAGGAGAACCCTCTTCTCGCTACCCTCAATTATGCTATAATATCACCATGGACAACGCGAGAACGATAAAAGTTCCCACAACGGGGATATTCGACTTCGAGAGGCTCGTTACGAGCGAGAAGGGCAAGTACGTCGACAAGACGGCGCTCCTCTACGAGATGTGCGGCGATGTCGACCAGCAGCTCTTCATCTCTCGTCCGCGCCGTTTCGGGAAGTCGCTCATGCTCTCCACGCTCAAGGCGATGTTCGAGGGACGCCGCGAACTCTTCAAGGGGCTCGCCATAGACTCGCTTCCGTGGGAGGGATGGAAGACGCCGACGCCTGTGTATAGCTTTACGATGTCGAGCGCGAACGGCGAGACGTATGAGGAGTTTTGCATGGCGCTTCAAGGTCTGGTGAAGGGCCTTTGCGCCGAAGCTGGGTTTGCATACGACATCGGAAAAACCACATCCGGAAATTTCGACGACTTTCTCCAGGCTGCGGCCGCGAAGTCGCCGACGAAGCAGATCGTCGTCCTCATCGACGAATACGACGAGCCGGTGGCGAAGTTCTTAGACGACCTGCCGACGCTCAACAAGGTGCGTTCGGTCCTTCACGACTTCTACGAGAAACTGAAGGTCAATTCGGGTGCGATACGGTTCCTTCTCCTGACGGGTGTGACGAAACTGACGAAGCTCTCGATCTTCTCCGGACTCAACCACCTCACAGACCTCACGATGGACCCGCGATTCGCGACGCTACTTGGCTACACGCCGGAGGAGATGGATGGCCCCCTGCGCGAGAACATCGAGGTGTTCGCGGAGAAGAACAACATGGACTTCGATGCCGCAAAGAAGGCGCTCCTTTCGTGGTACGACGGATACCGCTTCTCGCCCGACTCCGAAGCGAAGGTCGGCAATCCCGTTTCCATCGGCAAGTCGCTCGCAACCGGGCGTCTCGCCAACTACTGGGAGGCGACTGGACACGCCACGATCATCGTGAACCGCATCAGGGCGGCGGAGAAGATTCCGGCGGACCTGAACGGACTTGCGGCGACGCGCACCCAGCTGGACGTCTGCGCGGCGGAGACGATGCCGCTTCCGGCGCTCCTCTATCAGGGCGGATACCTCACGCTTTCCGAGGTGATCGACTCGAATACATTTCGACTCGGCATACCGAACATGGAAATCGCGAACTCCCTTGCCGAGGGATATGTCTCGTCGATTCTTGACAAAGGGATGACCGACTGGACGGAGCAGCTTGTGGAGGCGCGGGAGGGAATGCTTTCGCGCGGTGTTGATGCGATTCTTAAAAAGAACCTCAAGGCCGCGTTCGCGGCGGTTCCGCACGAATGGCACATCGAGGACGAAAAGGAGGCGAAGCGGTATTTTCTCCTTTTCATGAAGCTCATCGGCGCAGACATCTCTGGCGAGCGTCAGAGCGCGCGCGGGAGGGCGGACGCCGTTCTCCAGGACAAGACAGGCACTTATGTCTTTGAGTTCAAGTACGGAAAGACGCCCAAGGAGGCGCTCGACCAGGCGCGGACCAAGGAGTACGGAAATCCCTGGCTCGACACGACGCTCCCGGTGTTCTACGTGGGCGTAAACTACAATCCCGAAAAGCGCGGCATCGACGATCCGCTCGTCTCTATACCCCATGTGGGGTAAAAAATAAAAAAATATTAATTCGCCCCCTTGACAATCTCCCCCGTATGGGGTAGAATATGTGGCGTAAACTCTTTTAAGGAGGATTAGATGAAAGCTAAAACGATAGTCGGACTGATGGCTTGCGCAGTGCTTGTTCCTGCGTTCGCTGATACTATCAATAACAACAACCCGAACAACAACGCCTCCTCGACGGAGTGGTTCAGCACGTCGGCTTCTGCTACGAAGGGCGCTACATGGAGTTCTGAGCCTACGGTTGAAAGCGCTAAGTTAGTGATTGATGCCGATGTGGGAACGCCTGCAACGCTGACGCCGACTGATGCAGCCGCTGACGAGAATGCATCCGACGGTCTCGTGACGATCACCTCAAAGGCTTATCTAGCGCCGAGCGCCAAGGCAGATCTTCCCACCGCCGCTGTTCTCAACAACGCGCAGGTTGGTTTTGCCGTCGCGACGGAATCGGAGACAACGAGCTTCTACGCGTACGTGCGCAAAGCCTCTACAACGGTGAACGACAAGACCGTTCAAAACGGTGAATGGATTGCTCTCACGGGAGTGAATCCCCCTGCGAACGAAGCGGACACGGAATTCAAGATTGACATCGACTACCAGAACAAGAAGGTTTCGTTCTCGGTGAAAGTCAACGACGCGTATGTCGCCCTCTCGGGAACTCCGGCCGATGCACCTGCGTCAACCTCTTCGTTTGACTTTGTCCCTGTTGACAACACGACAGCCTGGCTCTCAGATGTTGCTGCGATTGGCAGTGGCACGATCACTTCGATCGATGCTGCATACGAGAACGCGGTTGCGGTCGTGGACAATGTGAGGTACGGTACTATCGCTGGTGCCTACACTGCTGCGGGTAGCAGCGGTACTGTTGCTGTCTGGGATCCCGGAACCGGCGCTGCAGCAACGGAGCAGACGGCAGCGAACGGACTCTCCAAGGCGGAGTGCATTGCGCTCGGCATAGCACAGGATGGTCAGCTTGCGTTTGAGCCTGCGGCCGCCAACAAGAAGGTGCCAGGTAAGATTACTATCGCGACAAAGGTTGCCCCCGTCGATGGAGTTGTGGCGAAATTCTCGGTGGCCAAGCAAACTGGTAATGAGAACGTTGATGCTGATGCGAAATATGATTCCGATGCTATCCCGCTTCCGCTAGGCACAGGGACTTATAAAATTGTTCCGCATGTTAGTGCAGTCGGCCAGTCGAATGACTAAGCCAATCGAAAACAAACTAAACAAGAGGATCGCAAAATGAAAAAGATACTTGTAGCTGTATTCGCGCTCGCTTCAGCGGCGGCTTTCGCCGGTGCGAACGATCTGCTGATCATGTTCTCGACGCCTGGTGTCGACAAGTACGCCGATGGCACGACGGTTCTTGACGGCGAGTCGTATGCTCTCGTCTGGACGCCGACCGAGGGTGCGCAGGAGACGGTTCTCTCCGTTCCGCTCGCCAAGGACGGCAAGTGCCCGCCCGTTCTCTTCGTCGTCGACGAGAATGACGCGCCGAAGTACAAGGACGGAACCTGGGGTGTCTTCCTTCTCGACTCTCGCGACTTCGCGAAGGACGCGACAGGCAAGACGCTCGCTGCGCTTGACGAGAAGGGTCAGCCGAAGGTCGTGAACGTGAAGGCGTCCGTTGCGGACGGACTCGCGAAGACGAGCGGATTTGAGAGCGCGGTCGCCGGCAAGGGCGTTTCCGCTGGCGAATACGATCTCGAGGGCGCGAACATCCCGAAGCCGGTCGTCTCCGGAATCAAGGTTGTCGGCGCAAATGTGATCGTCACGGTCAAGAACACGGTTCCGTTCGTCGGCTACACGCTTCAGGCGGGCAGCGACGTTTCGAACTTCGCGGTCCCCGAGGGCGCTTCCAGCGCGGCTGGCAACGCCTCCGACGAGATCAACCTGGTCGCTCCCAAGAAGGACGGCGCTCAGTTCTTCAAGGTTTCCACAATCAAGTAAGTAACGGAGGCTAAAGAAATGAAAAAGCTTCTCTCAATTGCAATGGCTTCCCTCGCGGTTGCTGCGCTTGCAGATCCGCCTGCGAACACCGCGAGCCCGACCATCGGCGTCACGGCGATTACCACGTCGCTGCAGAGCACGATTGTTTCCGTTCCGTTTACGTCGCTGAACGGCGGCGGGGCCATTGATGTAAAGCAGCTGGTCGATACGCAGGGTTTTGTCAATGGTGACTGGCTCTATGTTTTCGACGGAACGTCATATTATTCCTGGAGGTTCGCGGATGGTGTGTGGACTGCGGTAACGTCGGTTTCGACTTCCGGGGGCATAATTCCGGCGGAAGTGAATGACGCCAAGTCGGCTGTTTCGGCTCCGGGCGCCATTTGGGTCGTTTTCAAGGACCCGCCTTCGGCGGAGAAGACGTTCTACATCTACGGACAGTATGCGGCGATTACCTCGCAGTCCATTGTGAACGGCAAGAGCAATCTGGTCGCAAATCCGCTGCAGAGCGCTGCGGTGCCGACCGTTGCTGGCCCTGTGAAAGGCGATTCGATTGTTGTTCCTTCCGCTTCAGCAACGGGTTCAACAACATATTCTTATACTCAGAAGCGCAATCAGCCTGATACGCTTGGATGGTATGATCCGTCCGGAACGAAGCTTGAGGCATTCCCTGCTACTCCTCAGGGGCAGGGCTTCTGGTATATAAGAAACGCCAGCGAGGGTGAGTGTTCGATCAGCTGGTCGGCTCCTGTTGGTCACTAACTGTTGGATTATAATACCTTTTAAATTATTATACAAAAGGATTGCTATGAAGAAAACACTGATGTCGGCGCTGATTATTGCTGCTGCACTCGTTGTTCACGCGGATTATCTTTACTGGATGGTCGGTGATGAATATATCAAAACAGCTGAAAGTGCAAAGTTGTATGCTGTCTCTGGTGACGTTATGCCTGGAACCGCGATTGACACGCGCGATTCAGTCGCAATTCAGACAGCCGGTAGTTGGGAAGCTTCGTCTAAGCTCGGTTCGTTCGAGACCGATATCTCAAACTATCAGGGCGATGGCTGGTCCTATTACGTTGAAATCGTCAATGCTGGCAAGACGTTGACTACAGCGCCTATTACTTACTCGCAGGGTTTAGGGAGTTTTATTGGCAATATTCACACTCCTGCTAACCTTGCCAACGGTGCCTTTGGAACTGGTACGGGGCTTTACAATGTCCCTGAGCCGACGAGTGGGTTGCTGTTCCTCGTGGGCGGGATGCTTCTCGGGCTGCGGCGCAAGCGCCGCGTCTGAGTGCGGTTTGGTGTTCATTGTGTGTGCAAACGGCCGGGGGAAACCTCGGCCGCTTTGCTTGTACGCAGGACATGATACAAGGTCTGGAGCGAAAGTCTCCAATGGGCCAGTTA
>JAEDKA010000100.1 GCA_016296065.1 Kiritimatiellia bacterium | reverse complement strand
TGTCGTTGTCGCGGCGGTAGACGTTCGCGCGCGGATTGTCCCAGCTGCGGAACACCGCCTTGATCGCCTCGACGAGCTGCTCTCTCGGATCATCGGGGAAATCCTTGCCCAGCGCGCTCTTGTACTCAGCCTTGAACTGGCCTGCGAGCGCCTTGAGATCCGCCGCCGTGAGGTCGACGTCGAGTTGGACGCCCTTCTTCGCCTTCATCTTGTCAATCAACTTCTCGAAGTGCTTCTTGCCGACCTCCATAACAACATCGGAGAACATCTGGATGAAGCGGCGATAGCAGTCCCACGCCCAGCGCGGGTTCTTCGTCTGCTTGGCAAGCGAATTAACAACCGTCTCGTTGAGACCGAGATTGAGAATTGTATCCATCATGCCCGGCATCGAGGCGCGCGCCCCCGAACGGACGGAGACCAGGAGCGGATTTTTCGCATCGCCGAACTTCTTGCCAGCCGATTTTTCGAGCTTGCCGACATATTCGATCACCTGCTTCATCACTTCGTCGGCAATCTTCCGCCCGTCATCATAATAGCGCGTGCACGCCTCGGTGGTAATGGTAAAACCTTGCGGCACTGGCAACCCCAACCCGGCCATTTCCGCAAGATTAGCTCCCTTGCCGCCGAGAAGATTGCGCATTTCGGCATTGCCTTCGGTCTGACCTGCGCCGAAGAAATATACATATTTAGTTTTTTCGTTCATAATTACCTTACTGATACTCTTTGTTTACATTGCCTTCCGTTTAACTTCTCGTGCATTATAACAAAACCTGCCAGTCCTCTTCAAGCCTTTGAAATCTGGAGGTCCCCCAGTCCCATGGTGTTTTCAAATCCCATTCTACTTCTGTCCATGTTCAGCCGAATATTACGCTGAAGAATTCTCGCCCTGTCAGCCCGCGAGTCCGAAAGAGGATGCCCTGACCTCACTCCCGTCCCGTCAGCGCACCCAAAGCCCGCTCGCCATGTTGCGGAGACCCGTCGGGACACCCCGCTGACAAGGCAAGCCAGGGCCTCGGATGCATGCCGAAGCCGCCGACCGCACGAATCCGATGCCGCTACGTCACAACAGGCCTCCTTTCAACATGATGCGCACGAGCTTCGACGGATGCTCCCAAAGGTCACGCTTCACCTGCTCCGTCGTCTTCTCCGTCCGTCTGGCGCAGATCCACATCCCGAACGACCGGGCGACCATCGCCGCCGACATCAGGCTCTCGTCGCATCGACGCGTGAGAACGTCTTCATGATATCCGTTGTCTCGCTTTCCGTGATAGACCTCGACATACCAGTGCGTGCGCACGATCTCCGCGAACTTCTCCGCCGTGCGCGAGTCCGCGTCAAGAGAGGAAACATGGTAGACGATCTCCTTCGTCGGTTCGCCGACGAGCTTCCTGACGGGGACGCCGTCCTTGTTCCGCGCCTTCGTCTTGCGCGTCTGCCACGTGCGCCTGAACGTGCGGATCACCGTGCGGGCACCCGGAAACCCAAGCTCGACGCCGTCCTCGACCCGGAAGACCTTCGTCTCGCGAACCTCCCACCGCCCCCGGTTCAGTTCTTTTTTTTAAATGCGTCGCCGACGGGCCTGATGCGGCACAGCGTCTCGCACTGCTCCGCAAGCCTGGGCTGGTTCGACTTGACCTGAAGCACGTAGTCGCCGCCCTGTTCGAGGACGGTCTGCGCCGTGACGTGCTGACAGCTCAGGGCGTCCGCGCTCACGACCGCGTCGGAAAGGTCCATGGAGGCAAGCGTCTTCTGGACGATCGGAAGCTCGCACCTGCCCTTGAGACCCTCCTTCTTCGACGCCGGAGAGACCGCAAGCACGTCTCCGCTTTCGACGTCGACAACCGACACGAGCCCGGTCGCCTCCTTGACGAACTTGCCGTCGACCGCCAGGTGCCGGGGCAGCCTGCCCGCCTGCGCCGTCATCCACTTCGAGAGGTGCGCCGCGTAATCCGCGACGTCGAAGTCGTGCCTGCCGGCCTTGTCCTTGTGCGTCAGCAGGTGATAGAACGCATTATAGCTCGGACAGACATACTCTCCTTCGACCGGATCGCCGAACATGTCCTTCCTCCTGGGACAGCCCAGTTCCTTCAGCTGCCAGTTCTTCAGGCGCCTCGCGAAGTCATGGACAGCCTTCAGGTCCTTCGCTCCCGCCGCGACACCCATCGTGTAAAGCGTTAGGATCGGGCCGATTCCGACGGACCGGTTCCTGCCGCGGGGATCCTTCACGCGGCAGAGCTCCCAGACAAGGCTCTCGACCTGGTTCCCGGAGAACGGCAGGACCGCGTCAGCGTTCGAGTGCGCCGCGCATTCGCATTCGCGCGGGAGGTCGTTCGAGACGATGAGATCCCAGGCGTCCTTGCGCAACGGCTTCATGTAGAGGACCTTCGGCCGGCCGTTCGGAATGTAGAAGTCCCTCGTGTGCCGCGAACGCGTGAAGCCCTTCGTCTTGCCGACCTCTTCCCAGCCCGCCGCACGATAGCAGGTGCCCGCGACGCGCTCGATGTCACAAAACGTCTCGGCGAGAAGCGGGACATAGCCCCACTTCGCCTTCCAGATCGCGGGAAGCTCGCGGATCGCCAGGCCGAGAAGCTGCGAGGCGAGGTTCGGACGCGCGCCTTTCGGGGCGACGATGCAGAACCTGCGGTTGTTCACGATGAGCTTCAGCCTGAGCCTGCGCATCGCATGGTTCCAGCCGATGCGCTCGTCGCGCGGCTTGAGCGCATAGCACGCGGCCGCCCACGTCATGAGACCGACCCACTCGCCGTCCTCCTCGAAGATCAGCCGCACGGTGTCGCCCGCTCCATGCGACTCACCCATATAATGGTATTCGCCCTCAAGCTCGTTGTAGCGCTTGCGGTCTTCGTACTTGCATTCCCTGACGGTAATCATGAGACATCCTTTCGCCTCGTCAGACAGCGAGACAAGGATAGTATCTCAAAAAACGCCTAGAATGTCAAGCGAGCCCAACTCTCAACAACGCACGGAGTCGTTACTGCCTATCTGAAATCGC
>JAEDKA010000072.1 GCA_016296065.1 Kiritimatiellia bacterium | reverse complement strand
TGATGCATCCGTTTTGCACTTGATTGCCGTTCTCGCAATCGCATTTCTTGTCCGGATCCTTGCACTTCGGCGGAAGGTTGAGGTAGGTATCCGAACCCCAAGATTCGCCGCAGCAAAGCGCGATCGACACCGCCGAAGCGGCGGCAAGACCAAGACTGATTCCGCTTTTCATAGTCCTACTCCATGTCTACATTAGTTGTTGTTCTCGTGTTCATGGCACAACCTGGTCTGAACACGCGCAATAATATAGAAAAGAATTCCTACAATTTTCCTACAAATCCCCTGCAAAACTGTAGGAGATTAGACGCGGCAAACTTTAGCAAAAACTCAACTTCCGTCAATGTAGATTCGCACTATCGCGCCGATGACCGACACCAATGCGACATTGACCCGCTTCACCGTCTTGACGCGCACCTCGGCGGGCGTCTGCGCCACCGGCACATCCGGCAACGGCACTGGATGCCGCTCGCCCAAAGCAACCACAACCGCCGCCGCAATCAGCAACGCAGTTCCGCATCAACCGAAATGTTTCATCTGCTTATGCAGATATTATACCATTTCGCGCGGCACATCTGCCGCGTTATTTGCCGTGCTTGTAGTTGCGGTCGAGCAATCTGCCGGAGAACTGGAAGCGGCGGGTTGCGTCGAAGGCGCAAAATATGCCAACACAGACTATGCCGGGCCGTTTCGTGGTATAATATTGGCCATGTACCAGCAAGCAGCAACAGTCAGGGAGGTCCGGCGCGTCACATACGCCGGCATGGCCGTCAACGTCGCGGTGGCGGCGCTGAAGGGCTTCGCCGGCTTCGCGTTCGCATCCCAGGCGCTTATCGCCGACGCGGTGCATTCGGTCTCCGACCTGCTGACGGACATCTCGGTCGCGCTCGGCGTGCGCTACTGGACCGCCCCGGCAGACGAGGAGCATCCGTACGGACACGGAAAGATCGAGGCCCTCGTGACGCTTTTCATCTCGCTCGTCCTGACGGGCGTCGCCTATGAACTCGCCGCGCACGCCGTCCGGTCGTTCGGCGCGGCGGAGCATTCCCCTCCCGGACTGCCGGCGCTCTTCTGCGCGATAGTCTCGATATTCGCGAAGGAATGGATCTTCCGGTGGACGCGCCGCGTCGCGCGGACCATCAACTCGCAGGCGCTCGAGGCGAATGCGTGGCACCACAGATCGGACGCGATAAGCTCCGTTCCCGTCGCGATTGCCATCGCCTTGGCGCACTTCATGCCGTCCATGCACTGGATGGACGCCGTGGGCGCGCTAATCGTGTCGCTTTTCATCGTTCGCGTCGCCTGGGAGATAGCGCACCCCGCGCTGCAGGAGCTCATGGACGCGGACATCGAGGACAAGGCAAGCGAGGTCGCCTCGATCGCCCAGGGCGTGCCTGGCGTGGTGACGGTGCACAAGGTGCGCGTACGCCGCTACGGTGGCGCGTTCGCGGCAGACCTGCACGTGCATGTGGACGCAGGGCTTTCCGTCGCGGAGGGACATGACATAGGCCACGCTGTCTCCGATGCGCTCACCGCCTCCGGCATAGGCGTGACAGACGCCGTGGTCCACATCGAGCCTGCCCGGCGCTGAACGGGCCGCCGGGCTACAGCTTCACCGAAACGGACTTGCCGTCGTATTCAACCGGCACCGCCGCGCCGCCGGGGAGACGGACGCGGAAACGGCGCTTCTCGATGCGGCCGGGATAAGCGGCGCCTCCGCGCTCGGAAATCTTGAGCGTGCGCGCGGCATCGTTCCAGTCGAAGCGGATCGTCGAGAACTCCCCTCGCTCGCAAGCGTATGTCTCGAAGTCGTCCTCGTAGAGCGTGAACGCACCGTCGGCGCCAGGATAGACGCGCACCTCGAGGTCGTCCCACGGCTTCTCCCCGTTGTACTGCACGTCGGGTCCGATCGGAAGCACCGTTCCCGCGCGGACATACAGCGGGACCTGGCCAAGCCCGGCCTTCACGTCGAGGGTCTGTCCCCCGGCGATCTTCTTCTCGGCGAAGAAGTCCCACCAGTCCGTCCCGGACGGAAAATGCACCGTGCGCGAGGTGACGCCGTGCTCAACTACGGGCGCGACGAGAAGCGATTCGCCGAACATGAACTCGTCCGTGGAACGCACCGCCTCGCGGTCGGCGGGGAAGTCCATCACGAGCGGACGCATCATCGTGTAGCGCTCGGCCGAGCAGCGCCACGCCGTCGAGTAGATGTACGGCATGAGGGCGTAGCGGAGCTTCACGAGCGAAACGAGTGTGTCGTAAACGGTCTCGCCCGGCTTGCCGTGCAAGTATATCTCCCTGCAGATGCTCGTGCCATGGCTGCGCATCATCGGGAGGAACGTGCCGAGCTGCATCCAGCGGACGTACAGCTCCTGCCAGTAGGGATTGCCCGCAGCCTCCTCGGCGGACTTGTCGAGCTTGAAGTGGATTGCGCCGAATCCGCCGATGTCGCAGTTGAAGTTCGGGTTGCCGGTGAGCGAGAAGCTGCATCCCGCGGGAATCTGCTTGCGCAGGCTGTCCCAGTTGGACTCCGTGTCGCCGCTCCAGACCGCGGCGCCCGTGCGCTGCTGTCCGGCGCATGCGCCGCGCGTGAGGATGAACACGCGCTTGTCGCCGCGGCGCGCATCGGCGCGCGTGCGGTCGTATACGCCTTCCACGGCCGCGAGCGAGTAGGCGCCGCGGACCGTGCGGAACGGACCTGCCGCGGTCGCCCCGTCGTAGGCCTCGCAGAGTCCGTTCTCCTGTCCGCGGTTGTAGAACGTAACGCAGTTGTTGAAGTCAAGGTCCGTGGCGTCCATCCACCATCCGTCGATCCCGAGGTCGACGAACCTTCCGAGGAACGAGTAGTAGACGTCGCACGCCTCCTTCGAGAAGCTGTCGAAGTAGCGGACGCCCATCTCGCTCATCGCCGTCGGAAGCGGCGGCAGAAAGAGCCCGCGCTCCTTCATCGCGGCGAACGGACGCGACTTCGGCCCGAACGAAGGCCACACGGATATGAGCACGCGCGCGTTGCGCTTGTGGATCTCGTCGACCATCCTCTTCGGATCGGGGAAGTCGGGCGAGAGGAACTCCATCGCGTTCCAGTGGTCTCCGTCTCCCCAGTAGCACCAGTCCTGGATGATCCCGTCGATCGGGATGCGCGCGTCGCGGTAGCGCTGCAGCGCGTCGACAATCTGCTCCTGCGAGACGTAGCGCTCGCGCGACTGCCAGAAGCCGTAGGCCCAGAGCGGAAGCATCGGGACGTCGCCGGTGAGCTTGCGCATCTCGGCGACGCATCCGTCGGCGCTTCCTCCGTAGAAGAACCAGTAGTCGACCGTCCCGTCCGCCTCTGATGAGAAAGTAGTCGACTCGCCCGGGATGTCCGTGAAGCGCACCGGCGACGCGCTGTCCCAGTAGAGCGCCCAGCCGCCCTCGCCCATCAAGTAGGGAATTCCGTCGCCGACGTTTGCGGGGACGAGCCGTTCGTCAACGCCGTTCGCGCGGAGGCGTCCGTTCTCGAGGTCGCCGAGTCCGAACAGCTCCTCGCCCCTGCGCACCGAGAACGACTGCGTCGCGCAGACGTACTCGGTCTTGACGTAGCGGCGGCGGGGGAAGCTCGCCGCACCCTTCTCGGAGAGGAGAACCCGCCCGCCGCGCGTGGCGAACGACAGCGCGCCGTCCGCGCCGCGCGTGACGACGATCTCGGAATCGGCCTCTGCTGTCTCATTCGGCGCAGACTTCACGGCGAACGACTTCGCGCGCGCCGCGCCATCCGGCGTCTTCACGACATGGACCGTGCGCGGCCCGTGAAACGTGACCTTGACGTCCACTCCTGCGCAAACAACGGATGATGCCGCGAGCGCGACGACTGACGAGATCGAAAGACAGATTCTGTTCATGACAAGGTTCCTCTCATTTTCTGCCTTAGATTATATCATCAGAAATGCGACGGACCAACCCCCACCGAAGTGGGGGAATGCCATGCAATGTTCTGACGACTACTTGGAGACATGGACGGAGTAGAATCCGCTCGCTCCGCCCTTCACCGTAATCGTCGGCGTCCAGGCATTGCCGTCGCCGACCTTCGTCGCCTTCGGCGTCATGCCATCGAGCGTCGCGCCCTCGTAGAAGGTGTAGGTGAGGCCTGCTCGCGTCTTCGCCGTGGTGATCGATGGACTCTCCGGGTCAGCTCAGCCCACCGCCGCGTTTCGTCTAAAGGCTAACAGTTGTATAGGCGTTTCGGGAAGCGGTCAAGCCTCCCTGTTCAGCCTCCAGGCAAGGATAGTATAGCATGAAATCAGACACCGTGCACATCGGAGTTGACGCCACAGAAGAATACGCAAAAATACGAAAAGTGTGACAGGCGTATATCCAGTCATCTTCCGAGAAGTCTTGCGGCATCGACGGTCGCCGCAAAGTATCCGCTGCCGGCGAGCTGCGGATCAAGTTCCCCGTCATACACCAGCACAGGGCGCACACTCAGACCCTTGCGGACCTTTAGCCGGCTGAGCTTCCGCTCCATTTCCGCTTCAACTTCGCGCCCTATCCTGTTCTTTCTCTTTATCTCGACCGCGTATGCCGTGCGCGGCGTCTGCACGAGGAGATCGATCTGAACCCCCTTCCCGTTTTCGGACGACCCCCGCCTGTAGGGCGCAGCAGATTCAACGATTGCGCTCCCGACGCCCATTAGCGGCAGAAGCTCCTTCCAGTTGTTGACTACAAGGTTCTCGAATGCAAGCCCCATTATTGCATCCCAGCCCGGCAGCTGCTCGACTGACGCCAACCGGTATCCGCCGACAGCAATCTCGTTTTTCCTCGGCTCGACGCAGCGCAGATAAAACCGCGTGTAGTTGTCCCTGAGCCTGTAGCGGTCTATGCGCGCGCTTTTCCCAGTTTCGGGGTTCAAACCGGTGTCCGCAGAAATGAATCCACCCTCCGCAAGAGCGCGAAGATGCTCCGCGAAATGTCCGGTGTTGGCGACGCCAAGCCCAGCCGAAATCTCGGCTCCGCTTTGAGGACCTTCGGCCAGCGACTCCAGAATGGCCTTCTTCGTCACTGCGGCATCACCGAACACGGCCGAAAACATGTCGTCGAACTCCTTGAACAGCTTGCCCTGCGGCGTGAAGAAAAGGCGCCGGATGTTTTCATCTGCAGAAAGCCCGGGATCGATTTCCTCAAGATACCTCGGAACGCCTCCGGTAACGGAAAGCACGTCCAGCATCTCACGGGTGGAAACCTTCTCTGCTGTCGCACCCCAGAACGCCGGACAGACTGAAAGCGGCAGTTCCGGGAGGATATAGTCTCTCGAGAATCGCCCGGCGAATCCGGTGTTGTCGAGAATGTTGCGCTTGATCCATGCGGATACGCTGCCGCAAACGACAACGACGAGACGATCATGTCTGTGGAGAAGTTTATCCCATGCGTTCTTCAGATACCCTGGAAAATCAGGGTCATACGCCCCCATCCATGATATCTCGTCTAAAAGCACAACCGTTCGTTTTCTCCCGTCGATCGCTTCGTTCAGCCAGAAGAATGCATCGTGCCAGTTTTCAAATATGTGCCTGGGGCTGCTTGTCTGCCGAGCGAGGCTTGATCCGAAATTATCAAGCTGATCGCGGTTCGTCATCCCCTTGCGCGGCGGAAGTCCTTCAAACGAAAGGAAAACTTCCGCAGTTTTCTCCGCAAAGCGCTCAATCAATGTACTCTTGCCTATTCGCCGACGGCCGCGACAAGCCACAAGAGACGAAGTGGATTTTCGCCAAAGCGCGGACAAATCATCAAGAAATTCGTTTCTGCCAACAAACATACTACCCTCCCTTTGGACGTGAACACGGATATTTTACCATATCACGTCCCATTAAGTCAATGTGGTATGGACGTGAAAATGATTTTCTTCAATTTCACGTCCACAACGATTCTCTCTACAGAAAAGATACATCATGGCGACTTTCAATTCTTTCAGCGGGCTGCGCAGGTGCCGCTAATGCAGAAACCATCATCCGCGGGCGGACATGAGAAGGTCGCCGAGTCCGAACAGCTCCTCGCCCCTGCGCACGCTGCGAACGACGCCGCGAGCGCAACGACAGACGATATTGAAAGACAGATTCTGTTCATGGCAATGGTCCTCTCATTTTCCGCCTTGGATTATACCATCCTTAACGAGCCGAACCAACCCCCCACCGAAGTGGGGGAATGCCACGCAATGTTCTGACGACTACTTGGAGACATGGACGGAGTAGAATCCGCTCGCTCCGCCCTTCACCGTGATCGCCGGTGTCCAGGCATTGCCGTCGTCCCGCTACCGCCGCCTGTTAGGGCACGCGCACACTAAGCCGTTGACTTATTCGCCGAACTTGACTCTAAAGAACTGACTTTGCGAACCGGAAGAAGGCGTGACCTTAATCGTCGTCTTGACGGCGCTCGTCTTCTCTTCAATCGCGACCCCGCTCGTCATCGGCGAAGCTGTCGCGAGCCCTTCGAGGGTGTCAGCGGAATAGACCTTGATCTGACTATCCGTCACGTCCTTACCGAGCGCGTCGTTGCCAAGCTCCGCAAATGCCGTAAGCGTCCAATTGCCGTCCGTCCCCTTAACGAACTTCGTCGTCGCCGCATCGCCGTCAGCAGCGAAAGCTGGTGAGGGAAGCGCAGTTCCGCCCTCCGCGCCAGCCACTTGTACACCATTGATCTTCACTGTTGCGCCAGAAGGAATCGTAACTGTGTAGGACGTATCACCGACCATCACATCGCCGTCCGACGCCTCGTAGCTGCCGCTGAGCGAGCCCAGATCGATTTTATTCGGCTTGAGCCTCCGCCTAAGACTTCCGACGGACTCATCAATAAGGGTTGGGTCAATGTAGATGCTGCCGCAAGATGACCCGGAGTATCCACTTAAGCCGATCGGCTGCCCCGCGCTGTAACTGTACATGGCTTCACCTCCCTGCGCTTCAATAATTCCAATCCCACGATCAATGATATTTATTGCGCCGCAGCTTCCTTCGGCTCCGCATCCAATGCCTGCCGCCGCTTCGCCGCCGATGCCGTATACCTCTCCACCAAGGATACTGATGTCGCCACACGCAGAACCAAAGCTGCTGCCGATACCGGCAGCGCCAGTACCACCGCTCGCCACAATCGTGCCACCTTCTATTGTTATGTTCCCGCAGGCTGTCTGGCGGTAACCGGCACCGATGCCGGCAGCCCAGCCGTTGCTGAACGCGCGCAGGGTGCCTTCTCCTCTTATCCAAAGCGTTTTGCCTGTCGGGACGAAAACGCCCGGGCAGTACGAATGGAATCCCGTGACATTATTTACTCCCTCGAGGATGAATGTTGCATCGCCAAGACATGTGAGACCTGCCCAGTCATAATCTGAACTGTCCTCGCCGCTGATTGTAATGTCGCGCAGCGTCACAGTCGCGCCTGCAGCGATGGACACCTTGTAATTTCCACCGAGGGTACCCGTGATAATCATGCCGTCTTCAACTGTCTTATCACCCGTCAATTTCCCAAGATTAACTATTTTAGAAGTGAGGGTACGCGTATTCCCGCTGTCTGAGACGAAAAGGCTGTCGTCAATCGACACAATTCGGCAAATACTGCCCGAACCTTTTCCTATTGCTAGCCTGGCTCCATCAGACGAGGTCGCTTTCACAACCGTTATATCCGGACCGATAAGAACGCAGCCGCACATTCCAGAAGTTCCTGCTCCGATTGCAGCAGTAGAACTGCCTGACGCTGTGACACTACCGCCTACCACTGTGATCATACCGCAATCGCTCCAGCGTCCGCTTCCTATTCCGGCTCCGGAGGAGCCACCTTTTGACTTAACGGTCCCGCCCGAAATATAGACTTCAGCACATGAGGCAGGTGCCACCGCCGAGGATGTGCCGCCACAACCTATGCCAGCACTATTCTCACCTCCGGTGCAATCCACGCGTCCGCCCACAATCGAAATTCTGCCGCAGGAACCGGCTCCGCCGGAACCGATGCCGGGCGCATCCGCGCCGCCAGTGGCTGTTATATCGCCTCCAGAAATAGATATATCGCTGCACTTGGCGTTACCCCCTCCTCCAATTCCGGCGCTACCGGAGCCGCCATCTGCGAACAGAGTTCCGCCTTCGACATAAATGCTGCCGCAATCCAAGTCATAGCCGCCGCCGATGCCTGCCCCGCTGCCGTTGCTGCTGGTGGTGAGCGTGCCAGTGCCTTCAATCGTAAGTCTGCCGTTTACAGGAACATAGATGCCAGGATACGAATTGTAGAACCCCCGTATTATATTTCTGCCTTCAAGTATGATTGTCGCTCTGCCCTCACATGTCAACCCTGCCCACTTCGAGTTGTAAATATCGCTGCCCTCGATTTTAACGCTGGAAAGCGTCACAATGGCTTGATCGGCAAGGCTTATCTTGCAATTCGCGGCAAGCGTACCAGTTAAGGTCTGCCTACCAGATGGAATTACAGTGTCACTTGTTATTGTAGACAGATTGTATGTCTCCGCCCAGGCGATTGATGCTAGCCCCATCGCCGCTGCAAGGATCAACAGGCTTTTCATCTTTATGCTCCTTTTGTGTAAGTTGGACTTTCTGTCGTTATTATAGCATCATAATCCAACAAGCAGCACCCAAAAAAACAAGAATTTTTGGCAAAATGGGCAAAATGGCCGGCGGCTAAACACAGTAGCGGGAGATGACGAACGCTGCGGCGGAGATGAGGATGGAAGGTATGACGCAGACGAGCCAGCGCACCCCTTCCTGCGCGGGCGGAGTCTGCGATTCGAGTCCGTTCATGAAATACGCCCCCGCCGCATTGCCGACGGACATCATCGCAAACGCAAGGACAAAGAACAGCGCAAGCACGCGAAGCGGCCTGTTTCGGCAGAACTCACGCCATATCTCGCCAATCCCCACGCGAGAGTCATCCGCAGCATTAGCGACGATCCGCTCCTTTGTCTGCGAGAAGGAAAACACAAGCGCCGCCGCCGCGACAAGCGCGAAGACGCCCATCGTGGCGAGCCATGCGCGCGGATCGGACGAAAGCGACGCCGATTCCTCCGGCGCGGCGGCGCGGTATCCGGTCCAGGCGAGAACGACGCCGGGAAGAATCTTCCCCACTGCCATTCCAAGTCGAAAGAATATTCCCATGATAGAGCTAATCACCGCCGAAAGACGCCGCCCCGTGAGGCGCTCGGAATGTTCGATCACCTCCGGAACGAGCGCCCACATATAACCCGTCGCGACGATTATCCCAGTCGCCTTCACGAACTGCGCGGCATGAACCCAGACGGACGAGCCGAAGCCCGGCCCTCCCGTGCGGCTGAGGATGTAGAGCGCGGCCATTCCCGCGACCGCAACTGGCGCAAACGCATAGAAAAGCCCCCTTGTGCCGAGCTTCCGCCGCAGCCACGGCAGCAGCGGAAGAAACAAAAACGACGGAAGCATCCCAAGCCCCATGAAGATTGCCGTTCGCCACGGTAGGGCGGGCGCGCACGCCTCTAGTGACATTGCTTCGCAATGCTCGCTTTGCTCGGGCGATATGCGCACGCCGTCCAGTAGGGCGCGATCACCGAGCGCGCCGCCAAACGTCCCCACCAAAATCGGCACTCCCGCGGCCACGGCAAGACACGCGGCGTTCGCAAGGAATATGCGCGTCGCAGTCAGGACGGTTATCTCGTCCGTGTCTCGGCTGAGCGACGCCCCAAGCGCGCCGTATGCGACATTGACGAGCGTGAAGGACATCGAGAACGCGATGTACGTGACCGCCGCGTAGACGGTTTTCAGAATCCCGCCCAACTCCCCGAACGGATTCCAGAAGCACATCACGGCAAGCGCGGTGAGCGGAAGCCCCGCAGCGAGGAGCCACGTGCGGTACCTGCCGAGGCGCGGAGAGCGGCTGTCGATGAACGCTCCGGCAAACGGATTCCACACAAAGTCGACGATCTGCGCGACAAGGAATATCGCAGCCGCTGACGAAGGCGCGATGCCGAGAACGTCCGTGTAGAAGAAGAGCAGATACATCGCGGCGGCAGGATACACCAGGTTCTGCGCGAAGTCACCCGCGCCGAATCCAATGCGCACCTTCCAACCGAGTTTATCCATAAGCACCTAACTACCCAACCACCTAACCATCAATACGGCATGGTCCTCCCGAAAACATATCGCGGAGCAATCACCGGCGGCGGCGGCATCCGACCCTTCGCAAGGCGCGCCAGCACATATGCGGCGACTTTCTCGCCAGTTTCTGACGCATCGCACTCGAAGCGCGTGAGGGCCTCGGAATAGACGGGGCCGAGTCCGCGGTTCGAAAGCGCCACGACCTTGACGTCGCCCGGAATCTTGAGCCCGCGTCCGAGAAACGCCGTGAGCGCCCCCTGCGCGACGAAGTCGTCCCAGAAGAGGAACACGTCGGGAAAATCCTGCCGAGGCATGTCCAAGAACACATTGTAGGCCGACCGCTCGATTCCCTCGTATCGTCCGAGTTCGTCCATGCGCGGCACCGTCATCCATCCGGACTTTATCCCCTTCTCCGCAAGCGCCTTTCCAGCGTCCGGCGTCTCGTTTCCGTCGAAGCGCACCTGCATGACCCGCTTGACGCCGAGTCGGACGCAGTGCTGGACGAAATTGGCTATCGCCTCCTCTGCCGAGAAGCGTATCCAGAGTCCCTCATCTTTCGTAGGCTCGTCGCCATATATGAATACGCTCTTCACGCCGGCCTCGCGCAGACACTTTCTGACGGGCTTCGTGCTGTAAATCGCGATTGCAACGTCCGGCGTGCGGACTAGCTCGTGCTTAAGGAACGAAAGCCCGATCTGCCTGTCCCTCGAAAAGACGACCGTGGAGAACGCATACCCCGCATCACCCAGGCTTTTCCGAAGCGCGTCGGCGATCATCGTCGCATGATAGCTGCACGCGTCAACGTCCGGAAGCACAAACAGGACGCGTCCGTGCAGCGCGCAGGCGTTGCGCGAAAGGACAACAGTCCCGACACGCGGGCGCGAACGGACGTATTTTTCCCGTGCAAGGCGCTCCACAACGCCGCGCGCGATGCGGAACGTAGTCCCGGTTGCCTCGGCAATGTCCTTTATCGCCGGAAGCGTCTCGCCAGCCTTCAACCGCCCCTCAGCGATCTCGCACTTGATGAAATCGCAGAGTGCGTCAGCAGGGGACGCCGAGCCATCGGGCGTATAACGGAAGTTCTTCAGAAAATCACTGTTCATTTGTTATCTCCTGCACAACGGCTCCAAATACTCTCTCCTGAAAAGCGCAATTCGCCGCGCCTCCACCGACCCTTCGGCTACCTTAGACGACGCTGACGAGACGAGAAACTTTAGACGCGCAAGCACCTCAGGCGAATAGATTTTCCCCTGCAGCTCCTCCTTCATCGGCGCTTCGCACACGCCCGGTCCGAGCGGTGTGTCGTACGGCTTCGCGACGACTTTCATCCAGCACTTCTCAAGCGTGTCGAAGAACTCCGCCATCTCCTCCGCCGACGCGCCGAACATAAGCCTGTGGTGCTCGGCTAGAATCGCCTCAACGTCGGAATCGGGATTCCAGCAGACACGCGAGAACACGTAGTAGTTGAGGTAGTTGTATATCCAGCGGTCGCTTTCGCTTTCCGCGATCGCGCCGGTGACATGCGGCGCGACTGCGCGGTAGTACGCGGACCACGCGCGCGGCGCGAGCTGCGGAATGTCCTTCATCTCGAGGTTCCAGCAGTCCACCTTGTCCGGATAGTTCCAGAGCGACACCTTTCGTCCGAGCTTCGCGTGCCATGCGGCGACTTCGCCCTTCTCCCGCACGCCGATCGCAGTTCCCTCAGCCCAGGGGCCGCGCCGCGCGACGAAGACGTCGACGTTGTCGGGAATCTCGTTTGTCGGTATGCGCGCGTACGGAATGTACGACATCTGCGAGACGCGCGCGTGCGGGAATTTCGCCTTGATGCGTCCCGCGATTTCCGCAGTGCGACGCCATACGAGGTCCGTCGCAAAGCCGATGTCGTATTTCGAGAACGGAACGTTTTCCATGCACCATTCGCAGTTGCAGTGCCGCGCCCAGGTGAGTCCGTCCTTCGGCATCGCGTCGAAGACGGGAGTCTCCGACGGTAGGGCGCGATCACCGAGCGCGCCGCCAATGACCGCGCATGCGTTGGTATATATCGCATCCCACGTCTCCGGCGAGAGGCAATGCGTCTTCGCGCCGTGGCAACACCGAAGGTGATACGTCTCCATCCTTAGCCGATACCAGTTGAGACGCTTGAAATCGGTTTCGCTCATTCCCGCGA
Organism: Kiritimatiellia bacterium; assembly: GCA_016296065.1. Taxonomy (GTDB): domain Bacteria; phylum Verrucomicrobiota; class Kiritimatiellia; order RFP12; family UBA1067; genus UBA1067. The sequence continues at coordinate 2,674 of JAEDKA010000072.1, read as the reverse complement.
GTATTTCGGGCGCAACTTTTCCGTCCTCGTAACCATAGCGCCGCACCGAAAACGCGGGCGATTCCTCGATGCGCCCTTCCGGCACGGCGATGCGCTCCGCTCGCGGCACGCATGTTCCAAGTTCGCCGGGGAAGTACATCCTCACGCCCGCGAAGCGCTCGAGAAACGCATACACTCCGAAGAGCGTTCCGCGTCTAAAGCACGGCTGCCAAATCGCTTCGTCGGGAAGTGCCGCCGTGGCGTCGACATCGGTGACGTCATCGTCATTGCCAAAAATGCGCACAACATTCTCCGCCGCCTCGATGACATACCCATCGCGGTCCTGCGGTGTGGCAAGGCCGCCCCGGTCTTGCACTCCGCCCAACACAATCGCCGTCTTGCCCTCTGTTCTCTGCGCGACGACTGGCAACGCCTCGCCAAGAACACCCTTCAAAAAGAAATTCAATTCCTCCGCCGCAAGCCGCGTCGCATACGCCGCGTTTGCAGGCAAGACGATCTCAGAACCGCGACCTATGACAACATCGGCATTCACCGCGGTCTCAGCCGCAAAGAACGCAAAGAACGCAAAGAGGATACGACGGGCCGAAGGCATCACAAATCCTCGAACGTAAGCGAGCCGAGCGGCGAGAGGTGGATGCAGAAGCGCGTGGAGTAATCGGCTTTGTCTGGCGACGCCATCTGCCGTCTGCAAGGCAGGAGGTCGTAAATCGCCGTTTTCTTTCCGTTTCCGTTGGCACTCCTCAGGATCCTGTTGGATCCCTCTGAAATTCCCGTTGGATTGACGGAGAAGTCCGGCAGTCCGCAAGCCAGAGAAGAATAGTCTACCACCTTGTCGAGCACCCATTCCCCGTCAAGGCCGACGATGTCGTAGAGACCCCAGCCATTGTCGTTTTTCAGGCCGACGGGACTCTGATCCAGTAAGGCTGTGGCGTGGGACCAGATGGCGATTGCATCAAGATAGCCGTTGAGAACTTCCATTGATTCATCAACGGTTCCGCCGTTCGGCCAGAATGTCGCCTTCCCGGCGCGCGCCGCGGCCTCCCACTGCTCTTCCTCGCAGAGGTCGACAACGATTCCGGTTCCGGCCTTCGCGCGCAGTTTCGCGACGATTGACCCTTCTGAGACCGTGTAACCAGTCGTCGGCCAGTCGATACCTGGCAGCGCCCCGCGCAGGTCGTCATACGAGATATGGACAGGCTCGAAGCTGGACGCTCCGACCGCTCCCATGAGACAGGCGTGCTGGGCTTCGGTATACTTGAAGATTCCTACATAGAAGTCGTTGGTGAGCACGACCGTCCGTCGGCTCATCATCTTCGCGGCCTCATCCACGTCCCAGTGGTTGAGATACGCAAACGTGCTCCTCGATTCGCCCAGCGTGTACGTTCCCGCCGGGATGCGACGGAAGGCCATCTTCGTCGATTTGTATTCGTCCGTCCAGCCGCCTTCGGGAGGCGCGCTGCGGTAGGTGCATCCTCCGTTCACGAGATCAATGACCGCATAGTCGCGAACGACGACTTCATTCGTGACCGTCACGGTGAATCCCGTCAACGTCTGGCCGGCGAACGGCGACGCGGCAGGATCCCAGGTAAGGCGATGGTGTCCCGGAGCGCAGTCGTTCAGCATGCCAAGCGCATACGGCTCCGGATGCGCGTCCCATCTGGCCGAGACGTGCACTTCGCTCGCGTCTCCCGAGAGGATGAAGTCGACATCGACCTTCTCGCTCCACGGCCAGCGCTGGTTCACGACTACATTGGAGATGGAAGTCGCGGCGGACGCCGCGAGCGCGGCGGCAAAAACCAGGAACGAAAGCTGTGCCTTTGCGTTCACCATGTCGTCAGCGGATCCTTATCGATATCGCGGGATCGTACGGAGGAGCGATGTCGTATCCAGATTCGCCCGCGCCGCCGCTCCACGCCGGATCGAACGCGAACACGCGCGGACTCCGCACGCGGCGCCAGTCGCGATGCGCCCTAGCGCGCACGGTAATCGGACCTCCCCCTGCGCCGTCGACGTACGCGAGCGTCGCCGATTGGCGGGATACTTCGCTTCCATTCACTCTCTGAACAAGCGTGACGTCAACAAGCGCCTCGGAAATCTGCGCGGGCTGCGGGCAACTTCCGTGCGTATCACCCTCGCCACGCGCGACATCAAATTGTGATACCGCGCCGGTGATCCTGTTCGAAAGCACAAGTGACGCGGCATCCGCGGATTCGTCCCAAATCCAGCTAAGTGGCGCGGATCTGTCGCCGACTGTCATCCATAGACGCATATCGGACATGGTACGGACAGTCATCGCGAAGCACGGCAGCACAAAGAGCAGGCAGAAAGAAGCGGTGAGCCCCGCGCGAAAATACGACTCATGCCCAACCGTAGAAGCGCAGAAAACTCCGCCCCTCCGCGGAGTGCTGATTTCAGGCATATGAGTTAGATCGCGATTCTGCACAGTACGCAATATTGTAGCAAAAAAACGCCATATGTGAAAGCGAAAGGCGCGGTCCTTTCGGATCGCGCCCTCGTCTTTGTCGGTGGATGCTTGAGGAAACAGCAAATGTCTGCGCTTCGCATTTGATGCACCCTCCATTGCTGGAAGGCGTTTCACCATCTCTCCCCGAAGGGAGATGACTCCTTAGAAAGGAGGTGATCCAACCGCTGGTTCCCCAACGGTTACCTTGTT
>JAEDKA010000099.1 GCA_016296065.1 Kiritimatiellia bacterium | reverse complement strand
CGAGACCCCTCGGATCCATCTTCAGAAAATTGACTCACCTGACTTGCAATTCACGTGCAGAACCCAAGAAATGCGGTCAAATCAGCGAGTGGAAAATGGGGATGCGCCCAATCGCCGCGACGGCTACAGGACCACGGAGGCCCCCTCGCGGACGAACACGGGTATGCGGTCAATCGGAGTCTTAACCGTCACCTCGCATCCGCCGTCGACAGTGCCGCCGGTATGGAAATCGACCCATTTCCCCTTCGGCAGCCACACGCGCATCTGCTCCACGTCTGCCGTCACCGGGCACACTAGAAGGTCCGGACCGAACATGTACTCAGTCTCGAAGCCGCGCGGAGCGTCGAAAAGCGGCCTCATCATCATCGCATTGTTCTCCGCGACGTCCTTCGCGAGCCTAAGGATGTACGGCCTCAGCCTTTCGCGCAGGCGCACCTGGTCGTTCAGCAGCTTCTCCGTGCGCTCTCCGTAGCGGGACGGCGTCGTGTCGCTGACGAAGCCGTGGACGCGCTGGATCGGACAGAACGTCGCGAACTGCAGCCAGCGCACGAGCCGCTTCTGGTAGTCCCAGTTGCCGTGTTGATCGCCCGGACGAAAGAACCCGCCCGCATCGCTCGTCCAGTACGGGAATCCGGCCGAAGCGAAGCCTAGACCTGCGACGATCTGCGTGCGGAGGTCCTTCCACGTGCTCCCGACGTCCCCGCTCCACATCACGCATGCCGTGCGGGTCTGGCCGGGGAACGCACAGCGCGTGAGCACGAGCGGGGGCTCGCCCGGACGCAGAGCGCGCATGCGGCGGTCGGCCTCGGTGTTGACGAGAAGCGGATATATGTTGCGATACCTGTCTCCGTCGCCAAGCGCTATCCTGCGTCCGTGCAGCGCGTCGTTCTCCGGCTCCACGGCGTCGAGCCACCAGGCGTCCACCCCGATCGAGACGAGCCTCTCGGCGAACCACTTCCAGTAGAGGTCTGCCGCGGACTTCTTCGAGAAGTCGATCCACGACGTCCCCGGCACGAAGGCGTCCGCCTCCTTCATCGCGCGGCAGAACTCGCTGTCGCCCTCGGTCTTCGACCAGACGCTCAGCATCACGCGCACGCCGTTTTTGTGGCATTCGTCGACCATGCCCTTTGGATCCGGAAAGCGCTTCGGGTCCCACTCCATCGAGTTCCACGTCCCGCTGCGCCACCACTGCCAGTCCTGCACGATCACAGAAAGCGGCAGGTTGCGGTCCTTGAAGTACCGCATCGCCTTCAGGAGGTCGTCCTGCGACACGAAGCGCTCCTGGCAGTGCCAGTAGCCCCACGCCCAGTCCGGCAGCGCGGCGGTTCCGCCCATGTCGGCGCGGAAGTGCGCGACAGCCGTCTCAGGCTCGCCGAGGTACACGATGTAGTCCGTCCCGTCCGCAACGTCGCTCGCGAACGTCGTCTCGCCCCTGTCGGGACGGAAGGCGAGCCTCGTGCGGTCGTGCGCATTCGCGACGACGCGTACCTTGTGTGCGCCCGCCTTGAGCTTGGCGCGGAAGCCGATCGTCGGCGGAAGCCACACGTTTTCGTTGTCTACGGCAACCTCGCCGTCGATCTCGACGTACTGCACGCGCGACATGTCCCTTCCGCAGTCGAGCATGAAGGCGCACTCGCAGTCCGCCCCGAGTTCGAACGCCCCTTCGAGCACGACGCCCTTGCGCTTTTCCTTCGCGCCGCCGCTTTCGGTAGTGACGACGACTTCGGACTCCTTTCCGTCGCCAGTCTTGGCGAGCGCGATCTCGTCCGTGCATTCGTTGAACTCGATCTTGGAGTAGTTGTGCCAGTAGAGCCCCCAGCCGCGCGTGGAGACGAGGAACGGAGCGGCTATCTGCGTGTTCACCTGCGTGAGCCTGCGCGGGAGGTTGCGCACGTCGAGCTGTCCGTCCTGGAACTGGCCGAGTCCGAACAGCCGCTCGTCCGCCGGCGAGTCGAACGCAATCGACTTCGCGCCGACGCGGCGCTCGGAGAGTATCGCCGCGCCCTTCTCGTTCTCGAAGCGGACGAGCCCCGTCCTGCGGGAGACGACGGCGGAAAGTCCGCCGGACACGACGCGCGTCTCCTCCGCGCCTTCCGTTACCGCGACGGATTCGCCGCGCCCCGGCGCGAACACAAGCTCGGGCGAGACCGGCTCGCCGCGCGTCACCCTTATGCATCCGCGCGAGAAGGAGGATATCTTCACCGTACCCGCGTCCGTTGCAACCACGGCCACCTTTTCGGACCTAGCGCCGTCCGTATTGGCGAAGGCCGCCACGGATGAGATCGCCGCCACGGCCGAAAGAATCAAGTTTCGTGCGTTCATCGTGCCTTTACTCCCTGAGTTGAGTGATTTTTCAGACCCAATTCTACCAAAAAAGGGTCCGCCGCGCCATCACCCGTTGGAGTAGCGTACTACCGCGGGTGCAACGGGCGATTTATGCAAGGATGCAGCAAAGTGCCCGCATCTGCGCATAGCGCATATATTGGCGTATATGTGTTTGCGCCTGCGTCGACGGAGCGACGCAACCCCCTGCCAAGCGATCCGTTCACTACAGGACCACCCTACAGGGGGTCCGTCGCGCGGGGCCTTGCGGCTGCTTCGCAGTTCGCGCTACGCGCTCACCCAACCCGACGCCTTCGGCGCGGGCGCATCCCGCGACGGACATTCGCAGCTATCGCACAGAATCAAAAGAATCGGGAGCGCGCGAGAAAAGCGAATGGAAAGTGGCCTTTGGGTTAACTGCTCCACGCCCTTCCTTGTTGCGTCGCGGAGCGACGCAACCCCCTGGTGCCGCAACGGATGCTCAGCGCCTCCCATGGAGACGCGGCTTCCAGCCGCGTTGCCCCCTCAACATTCTTGCCTGTAACTTAACTATAATTCCAAGCCATTGCTTTCGCTACTTGGAGTTTTGGAGTATTGGAGGTCTGTCTCCCAAACTCCGAAACTCCCCGCAGCGAAAGCAATACAATGCTGCGGCGACGCAACCCCCTGCCAAGCGATCCGTTCACTACAGGACCACCCTACAGGGGG
>JAEDKA010000020.1 GCA_016296065.1 Kiritimatiellia bacterium | reverse complement strand
GGGGCGAACGAGTGGATATTATACCACAGGTTGCCTCCGCCGCGCAAGGGGGTAAGTGAAGATTTTTGAAAAAAATTTATAACGACCCAAAATCGGCGGAAATCCAGCAGAAAATGCCATCTATTTTCCGTATTTCCTGGCACCACAGGGGGTCCGTCGCTCCGCGACGGACCATGCAATGCGAAATTATGGGGACTGTCCCCACGAAAATTCCCGGGGACTGTCCCCACGAAAAATCTTTCCCGGCACCACAGGGGGTCCGTCGCTCCGCGACGGACCATGCAATGCGAAATTATGGGGACTGTCCCCACGAAAATTCGATATTGGCAACAGTTCAACTTTTCCAATATCAGGAAATCAGTCCGCGGCGGATGCCGATTGCGACCGCCTCCGCGCGGTCTGCGGCCCCGAGCGACTCGAAGAGGTTCTTCAGGTGGTTCTTCACCGTGTTGGGGCTGAGATGGAGGATGTCGCCGATCTCTGTATTGGAGCATCCCTTGCTGACAAGAATAAGAATCTCCTTCTCGCGGTCGGTGAGCCCGCGCTCGGACTTCCTCGCCTCGTACACGCTGCGCACGCCTTCGGACACCGCGAGCTCGCCGGACATCACGGTCTTCAGCGCGCCGATGATGTTCACGGGCGAATTGTCCTTGATCACATAGCCGCGCGCCCCAAGCGAAAGCGCCTGGTAGACGTCTTCCTCGGCGTCGGACATGGTGAGCATCACGACCTTCTGGTCGGGGAACTTCTCGCGAACCGACTTGAGCGCCGCGATTCCGCCGGTGCCCGGCATCCTGACGTCCAGCAGAAGAATGTCGGGACGGACCCTCTCGACGAGCGACACGGCTTCAGCGCCGTCATCCGCCTCGCCGACGAACTTGAATTCGGAATCGGTCATCAGCACGTACTTGATGCCGATCCGGACGACGCTGTGGTCGTCAACTATTGCCACGGTTGTCATATCGACGCAACCTCCACTTCTACAGATGTCCACCTGCCTTCGATCCCCCACGAAATTCTCATGCCGTTCCTCTTGGCGCGCTCCCGCATCCCCGCGAGCCCGAAATGGCCCGACTCGGGACCCAGCGCCGTCGCCGCGTCGAACGGCTCGCCGTCGTTCAGCACCCTAAGCACGAACCCCCTCTTCCCGTCTCCGGTCAGCGGATCGCTCACAAGCACGATGTTCTTCGCCCTGCCGTGCTTTATCGCGTTCGTCGTCGCCTCCTGCACGATGCCGAGAAGGTCGGAGAAGCGCGCGCCCGGCAGGTGGTCCGGCAGCCCCCTGAGGCGGCACCGCGCGTTGACCTTGCCGCGGTCGAGGTGCCGCATCATCTCGCGGAAAACGTCCTCGGGCCTGCGGTCGAACATCTCGTCGCAGCGGAGGTTGAATATCGTCGCCCTGATCTCGGACTTCGCGTGCGCCAGGATGGCCGCCGCGCCCTTCACCGCCTCCTCGACGGCCGGAGGCACTTCCGGCGCGATCGAGAGCGAGCTTTCCATGAGCATCTTGGCCCCCGCGAGGTTCTGCTCTATCGTGTCGTGCAGGTCCGCGGCCATGCGCTTGCGCTCGGCGGCTATCGCGGCCATTCTGCCACGCTCACGCCTCGCGCGCATGATGCTCCACACCCCGCCCCCCGTCAGCACGAGGAGGAAAGCGACGGCGACCCACGCTGCATTTCTGGAATAGGTCTCACGCAGGCGCGCGCGCCACTCCGCATCGGGGACGAAAGTTATGTCGTCCGGCGATGCCGCGGCGAAGGATATGCCGCGCAGCATCGGCATGCGGTCGTCTGTCGTCGCGTCGGACACGGAAGGCTCCGCGACGGCGCACACGCGCACGAGCGGACGAAGCCGCTCCGCGTCCGCAAGGAAATCCGGAACTGCGCCGCTGTAACGGACGCGGCTCGTCACGCTCCCGTCAGCAAGGATGAGTTCCGCCGCGCCGCCACGCTCGTCGACTCTGATGACGCGGGCTAAAAACGCCACGCGCCGCCATTCGATGTCGACCATCGCGCCTCCGCTTGAATAGTACATCCAGCGGGCGTAGTCCGCAAGGGTGTAGCCCTCGAACGGCTCGGGCAGACCCGCACCACCGGTTCTGCGCATGGCCATGCAGCGGAGTTCGGACATCCTGTCCACGACCCGAGGGAAACCGACAATCTCCACTTGATCGCCGGGGCGGAACTCGCCCGCGTCTTCACCGGTAACCTTGAGCCCGTGTTCTCCGTCCTGGATGTAGCAGAACCCCGGCTCCGAGTATGTGACAACGCCGCGCACCTTCCGGGCATGCGCGTCGCGCGGCTTCGGAGAGAACGCCATCAGATCTGCGACGGATGTAGTCTCGCGGTCGAATGGCGACCCTGGTGCCGCCTTGGTCACGACAACATCGTCTGGCGACTCAACCTCCATCTGCACGCCGCGGAACTCCGCCCTTACGCTGAACGCGGACATCGCGCATCCGGAGACCTCGACCTCGGCATCGAGAATCGGACGCCACTCCTCCACCATACCGGGCACATGCGCGAGGAACATCCCCTCATCCGAAGTGACTGCAAGCTGGACGACGCTGGCATTAGGATCGAGACGCGCCTGCGACATCTGCCGTACTCCAGAGACGACGCCCTTCATCTTCACGCGCGCGTTGTCGAGGCGTCCATCCCTCATTTCTGACAGCTTCGCCTCACGAAACGGAGGCAGCGTCATCTCGCCAATTCTGCGTATCGACGAGGCGCTCACTCCGGGCGCAAACGCCAGCGGCGTCGCGACGCCCTTCACCTCGACGACGTCTCCGAGCCTGAACGAGTCCGCACCGTCGATGTGCGCGGTCGGAGTGAGCTGCGTCTCGCCGGAGAAGTATATGCCCCTGCCGTTGGGATCGGCGACATCCGCGAAAACGCCCGACGCCGAACGCCACCCCACGACCTGCGTGACGACGCCGGTCGCGCAGACTGGGGCGCCTTTGGCGGCCTCAGTCCTCGTTAGCGCGGCTACATCCGAAAAGGACATGGCCGCCAACAGTATACATGTAGCAGTCATGTCCCTATTTTACCAAATATTCTGTGAATTTTGGAGACGCGGCTTGAATTCGCACTGCCTCGCCGTTACCTTTGGAGACGCGGCTTCCAGCCGCGTCCGCCCTATTCGCGACACATCCACACACTTGACGCGGCAAGATGCCGCGTCTCCAAAGCTCACATTCCCTTCTACGCTTATCATCCTTTCCTGGAGACGCGGCTTGAATCCGCACTGCCTCGCCGTTACCTTTGGAGACGCGGCTTCCAGCCGCGTCAACCGTTCACCGGACAATTACCGCGAAACCCAACTTCTGGAAGGGATAGAACTCCACTTCGTTCACGGAGTTCCTCTTCGTGCGGAAGAGCCACTTGCAGTTCTTCTCGCTTCCCGTCGGCGTATATCCGCCGTTCTCGGTTGCGACCGCTCCGCTGAGCGAATTGGCCGCGAACATCGTGAAGCGCGGCAGTCCCGCAACAGCCGCCTTCGTCACGGCAGGGAGGTCCTCGGGATTCGTGACGCCGAACACGACGTTCGCGAGGTCGACGTCATCCGCGATCGTCAGCTTGCGCATGGAATAGGTGTAGTCGCCCGACTCCACTAAGCTGACAATGTTGGACACAAACACCTCGTTCTCATACACAGGATCGACCTGCTCTACCATGACGGGGGTAGCGATGTACTCTTGCTTGATTGCGCCGCCCGGCTCGAACGTGAACTGATGGCGCACCGTGACATCGCCGCCGTTAGTCCAGGTGGGATTCTCATGCGAGAACTCGGCCGCCGACCCGACGCTCGCCCCCTGTTTGACTGTTACGTTAACCGATGCGTCGTCTCCGTTGTTGCTTTCGCCGGTGAACTCGACGTGCCCCCCTTCAACAACTAGGCTGTGCGCCTTCGTCATGCCGTAGACCAGCGAGCCTTCGCCGACCTTCTTTATCGTCACACCTGCGCAGCCGACCGTCGCACCCTCCACATAGTCGCTTCCTTCCGACCTCGTATATACACCTATGCCGCGGCCCTGGTAGTTGTCACGTATTTCGCCTTCGGCGATTTCGAAAACAATTCCGCTTGCACCATAAGGCACATACAGGCCCGTGCCGTAGCTCTCCGTGATGGCGACATTGCCAAATTTCAAAGTGCCCTCGTTGAACAAAACATGGAATCGCCCTTGCAGTTCACACTTCGATGCGGATGTAAACGCGGCCTCCGGAACGCAGAAATACTTCTCTCCGCCCATCGACCAGCTATCGGAAACGGCCACGAAGCGGACAAGCCCCGCAAACCTGCTGTTGTCGCCCGCAAGGCGCACGCCATAGCGCAGGATCAGAGTTCCAGAACCAGTTATGTCTGCATTGATTTCCACCTCGGATTTGAGATTCTCCTTATTGCCCCATATTCTGGACGACCGTCCGGCGTCGTTGTTTGCATGGCTGAGCACCTGAAGTTCGGCGCAGTTGACAACAGATCTGCCAGTGCTGCGTGCCGCCCTGAGAGACGCGTGCTTAAGCGCCAGAGTCCCTTCACCTGTAATTTCCTCGAACAGTATCACAGGCTCGTTCTCCCAGCCCCATTCATCCGTCGTCTCGATTTTAACGACAGCGCCTCTCCCAATCGTCATCGTCGCGATTCTCGGCGTTGTCGTGCCCTTCTCGATGTAGACGTGGGCGCTTTGTTCGAAAACGACAGACTGACCTTCCGTCGGGACTGCGCCATATATCCAGTTGCCTGCCGTCTCCCAGTGATTATCCACCCCTCCGATCCACTTCACGGTGTCGGTAGGTACAACTACTGCGAAGGAATAGACATCGCCTGTTTTCGTGATTGCGTACGTTTTCTGTGCATCGCCGGAGGTGTTCTTCACGATGGCGAACACGTTCGAGAGGTCGGCGTCTGCGGCGAATGTAAGCCGCGCGGGGAAGCCAGGCACGCCGGTCTCGGGGATATCCGAAACCGTATAGCGCAGGTATCCGCCGGAAAGAACGCCAAGCTCCAGACCGTCGCTACCGATTGAAGAGCCGTCACCAATGTTCACTGTGCCGCCATCGAGATATAGCGGCCATTCCTTGTCCGAATAGTCGGCATAATCGTAGGTGCCGGAATGGAACGCCAATTTCTCGATATCACCGAGGTTTCCAGCAGACACCCAGCCGCCGTCGAGAATTACGGTTTTAGCAGAAGCATTTGCTGAATCCATCTTGAACTCGCGCGAAACCGCGACATCGCCTTTCAGCGTCACGTTGCCATAAGTGTAGAACCTGCCAGTGCCTTTCACCGTCGAATTGACAACCATAAACTTGCCTTCGTTTGATTCGCCATGCAGCCAACTGTCGATTTCATTGTTCCAGCGCGTCACAGGAAGCATTTCGATCTCGGCCACATTTACCGTGCATTCCGTGCTGTCTCCGAGGTAGTTGGCCTTGATTCCGACCTTGGCGAGCTGGATCTTGCCAGCCCCGTTGACCTCCTGCACGATAAGCTCAGGCCCGTCCCAGAACTCGGGTGCTACAGGACGCAGCGTCAGCGTAGCGCCGGAGTTTACGACGACATTGGAAACCGTGATCTTTTCCGGCGTGGTGCTGTTCTCGCCTGTCTGCCCAATGCGGACCGTAACGCTTTCATCGAACACGGCGGTCGCGTCTGCGGCGGGGACACCAAACTCCCAGTTCTCGGCAGTAACCCAGTAGTCGTTTTCACCCATCCCTGTCCAATGGTTGGTTCCGTCCGGAGACCGCGTGACAGGCGCGGCGTCGCCCTTCATGACGATTGTCGGGTTGACCCAGTCGCAATGCTGCCAGCTCCCGCCGTTTTCGGAATCTGAATAGACCACAAGGTCGATCACCTCAACGCCGGAGAGATCGGCCAAAATCGTCTGCGCTACGGTCTGAGTGCCGAGCCAGGCGGACTCCGTAAGGTTTGTTCCGCCCACGACATCTACTACCGCAAACTTCACGACCTTGTCGCCGCAGCGCCCTGAGTCAGCAGTGTCTCCGTCGCCGAATGAGCTTTTGTCGAGTCCTACTGTCGCGGAAAAACTCAATCCATCACCGCCTAGCCTTATATACCAGTGACTCGCGGCTTGAGTGCTAAGTCCCCTACTGTACTCAGTCCATGCGCTACCGTCCCAGAGTCGGATCGGCGAACTTCTATTGTAGATTGTTGCATTCTTGCATGGAGTGCTCCATCCGCTGGACATCCACGAGAAGTCCAGATCCTCGAGGTAGTATGTCGTATCCGCCTCGGCGCGGAACGACGCGCCTACGTAAAGCGCAAAAACTGCGGCAATCATGCTGACTTTCATGTAGAAATCCTCCTGTTTGCTTCTTTTTCCGCGTATATTATACAAAAATGCATTGCAATCCGCCATGACCCAAACGGGCTATTCCTTGCTACGTCGCGGATGGGCACAACCCGCTGGACTGCGACTCCGCAACCTCGCTGCACCTTAGCTATGATGGCGGATCTCGGGTCTATTGACTTGGCATGCGAAATGATATATACTACTGTCATATCTTTTTCATAAGGAAAGGAAGGTGCGTCGTGGTGAGAGATGTCGCAAAGGTGTTCATGTCCGGACGGTCGCAGGCCGTGCGGATTCCTGCCGCATTCAGGATTTCCACTCCGGAGGTGACGATAGTCCGCAGGGGCAACTCGCTCGTGTTGACTCCTCGTACTCCTATGACGTGGAATCGATTCTTTGCGGAATACGCATGCCCCGATTTCGAACTCGACAGGAGCGAAGCGCAGAGAGGCCAGCGCAGGGAGCTGTTCGCATGACAAGCCGGTACATGCTCGATACCGACATTGCGAGTTACGTGATTCGCGGAACGGACAAGGCTCTCAACCGTCGGGTCGTTGCCCATGCAGGACGACTGTGCATGAGCGCGATAACATACCATGAACTTCTCTACGGTGCGCGCATGCGCGAATCTCGGCGACTGGAGGGAACGATCGAGGCCCTTGCCGAGATTGTGCCTGTGGTCGATTTCTCTTCTGCGGCCGCTGACAAGGCCGGCGCAGTGCGTGCGGCGTTGGACAAGGCGGGGAAAACCATAGGCGTGATGGATTCTCTGATTGCCGCTAATGCGATTGTCGAAGGTTGCACGCTCGTGACGAACAATACAGCGCACTTTTCAAGAATAGATGGCCTTCAAATTGTCAACTGGACAACGTAAAGCAGTCCCACGACTTCCCCTCGGGGGTCCGTCGCCCAAAGAAAAAGGCCGCCAGCAAAGAGGGAGGGAACCCTGGCGGCCTGCGCAGGAAACGCGCAAAATCATTCAAATAGCAACATGTCTCAGTAGATAATCACCATCATACCCGAAGAACCAGCCTTTAGTGTGACGCTATTGTCCGATTTAGCGGCGACCCACCTCATTCCTGATGCGCTTCCCTCTGGCTTGTAGACCGCTTCCGTGGTCGGCGTCCCGCTCAGAGTCCCGGTTGCCGTCAGCATCGTGAACGGCGTAGCCTCCTTCGTGGCGGCGGGAAGATCGGCTGGATTCGTCACGCCGAACACAACGCCGGAGATGTCGTAGTTGCCGGTGAGCGTCAGGGTTGGAACGGCATATGTATATGTCTGATCAGCGCCTTCCTCCACCTCGTCGGCAGTCTTCGTGACAGTCTGCATCACCTTAGCGCCATTCTCGAACGTAACGGCGCCGATTGTTGCGGAGCCTGAAATCGCGGCTCCGCTCTTGACCCGATATGTCGCATCAGTGTTGTTGAACGAGAAGGACGTCGTTCCAGACGCAGCTTCAAAAATATAGCCGTGGGAAAGCCCGTTGTCGAAAGTCCCGTTTCCTGTCATGCGAAGCGTAAAACCGACGCAACCCGCAGTCGCATTGTCGCGAGCGTACGAGCCCTCGACCCTTTCCATGACCTGGAATCCGACATTAGGCTTATAGTTGTTGTAGATGGATCCGTCCGCGACGTTCATCGCCACCTCGGCGTCCTTCAGCAGATATATCGCCGCGCCCCAGCTCTCGCGGAAGGTCAGATTGGTGAAGGAAATTTCGCCCACGTTGAAGTCCAGAAGAAGGAAACCACATATCTCGACTTTTGAAGCTGACGAGAAACCTGCCGCAGGTTTGGTGAACCGACGCTCCGCCTGGTTATAGTTGCCGACTCCTACGATTTTAGCCTTTCCCGTAAAAGCGCTGTTGTCGCCGCCAAAAGTCAGTGCGTTGCGTCCGATGAAATAGCCGGAACCGGTCAAATCGGAGTTTATCACTGTCGTGACATCACCTTTTCCTTCTATCCAGCTGTCGTGAGTTCCGTCGCCACCTGCGTCGAGAATCTCCACCTCCGCGACATCGATCACAAGCGGCTCGCTGTCCGTGCGCGACGACTTGATTCCCGCATGATACAGCTGGATCTTTCCGGCTCCCGTTACGGCGCACGCCTGCACGCTCGGATGCACGTTCCAGATATTGGTCGTCCTGAACGTTACAGTTGCTTCCTCCGCTACATCAACCGTTCCGACAGAGACGGAGCCGGAAAGCTTGACGTCGGCGTCCGAGGAAAACTTGGCAGTATGGCCTGCCTTCGGCACCGCATTCCTGTTCCAATTGCCTGGAGTTGTCCACATATTGTCGCCGTTGCCATTCGTCCAGACATAGATCGTCGGATCGCTCGCCACGGTAAGCACATACTTTCCGCCCTCGTACGCGACAGAATAGAACACCGTCTCGCCGCCGTCCATTGCGAGCTTTACCGTCAAGCGAGAGATGTCAGCCCCTTGCGCGAGAGTGATGTTGTCAAGCGCTGCAACCTTGTTCTCGTCAGTCCACGTGCCTGACACCTCGAGAACGCCGGGGGAACTTCCGGTCCCGAGCGTGATCGCGGTCTGAGGCCCAACTTTAATCGATCCATCGTCAACCGTGACCGAAGGAGTGATGGTTGCGTTCGGACACGCCGCGCACAGCGCGTCGAAGTCAAGCGTCCCGCCGCGAACAAGCACCTGTTCCACAGTCCCCGCACTGTCGCTCGTCACGTTGCAACCGCCGTTGTCATAGACAAGCTTTTTGACAATGCTGCCGGATTCAAGCTTCAGCGAACCCGTGAGCGTCGTCTCGCCCGCTATTGTCACATTGCCGCGCAGTTCAAGCTTTCCGGTGCCAGACACACGAGAATTGACCGTCATGCGGCTGCCTTCGGTTGCACCGCCATCAAACCAGCTAACCTTGTCCGAATCGCTAATAACTTCAATTGATTCAACTGAAACCGGGCACTGAGAAGAACTCGCGTAATTCGCCTGCAGGCCCGTGGAGAAAAGCTCCAATTTGCCGCCACCGTTGATTTCCTTGAACCCAAACGCCGCCTGAGCCCCGCCGTCCGTGCGCGAGAAGCGTACGCGCGACCCGGCCTCAAATACGACATTCGACGCCGCATGACCGCTTTTTATCTTGATGAGACGGTAGTCATTGGTGAAAACAGCCGTGTCATCCGCACCGGGCACATAGCCCAGCGACCAATTTGCATCAGCATCGTTCCAGCTTCTGTTGTTTGGACCGATCCAATAGTTCATGCCGTTCGCCCAAGTGTGTGAAAAGAGCGATATGGCGGCGATGGCCACTATGGTTGTTAGTCTCATGGTTGTCTCCTTCTGATACTATTATACACAAATTCAGACTTTATAATCAACAATTTTTACGACCGCCCTAGCGGACGGCGAGACGGTCGAGAACGACGCCTGGATCGAGCGCGCGGACGCAGACCCTGTTTGATCCGCTCTTCAACCCGGGACACTTTACGAACGCTCTTACGAAGTTGTCCTGCACCGCAGTGTAGCGTCCGGGACTGTTCTCGTCCTTCGTCCCGTCGGAGAAAGGAACTTCGACGGACTGCCATTCGGAGCCGTTGACACTGATTTCGACGCGCAGCTTCATCCCCGGATACAGCCGGTAGTCCGGAAGGAACTGAAGAACGAGTTGCCCGTTCCCCGTTGCCTGTTCCCCCTTCCACTCAATCTCGTATTCCATCCATGCGCCCTTGCCCGCACCCTCGACGACAGGGAGCAGCGCCATCGCCCTCGCGGAAATGCCGAGCCCTGCGACACATTCCCAGGAGCCGCCGTTCGCAGGGGACTTCCTGATGAAATCGGCCGCATCCTTCCAGTCTTTCTCAGCGATGCCGTCGCCGCCAGCGGTCGCGATGTGCCATTTACGCCTGTCGCCCGGCTCCTTCCACGGCCACTGCATCTGCGACGCCCAGTTGTTTCCGCCCTGGCACCACCATTCCTTCTCGTCGATCGTGTCGAACCAGAAGCGGCGCCACTTGCCGCCGAAAACCGTTTCGTAGCGCTCGTTGAGCGCGGCAAAGCGCGGCTTCAGCCTGTCCTTTGCGCCTTCCTCCAGGATGTCGTCGGACATAAAGGCCATACCCGCCTCTGCGAGGAAGCGCGCCTGAAATCCGACCGTCTCGAACCAAGGGTCTTTCCATTGTTTCGCGAGTTCGGCTTCGATGGCGATGTCTTCCGCCGCAAGCGCGGCATACTGAGCCATGAGGGACTTCTTCTCGGCGTCCGTGAGCTTTGTGATCCACTGCCAGCACATAAGCTCCGGCTTGCGGATCGTACCTAGGCGATAGTACTCTGCAAGATGAGCGGCGATGCGCGGCGAAAGTGCCGCGTTGGACGGACCAAGAAAGCGCCGCGCCCAGCCGTCGAGGAAATCCCGCTGCGCGTCGGGACCGAACTTCTCCGGCGCCCATGCAAACCGCGCAAATGCGTCTATCGCTATGTCCGCGGGCTTGAAGTCCCCGACGTTGACCATCCACACTTCCCTCGCGTTGTTCGCCGCGCACTTCGCCGCGAGCTCATACCACATGAAGCCGGGCGCCGTCGTGCAGACGTGCGTATACGAATGGGGTCCTCCAAAATACGACACGTGCCAGTAGATGCCGCCGGGATGAGACGCCGCCGCGCTTCCGCCAAGCCTCCTGATGTATCCGAAGTTGTCGTCAACCCACATGATCGAGGCGCCAGCCGGAACTTCAAGCCCGCTGTCGTATATGGGCAGCACCTCCTTGTACGGGATGAACGTCGTGGCGGGCGGTGCGTCGTGATGCGGGGCGACGTATTTCGCGAGCAGATTCGTCTGCGTGGCGAACACCTCGTACATCAGCGCCTTCTTCGCCTCCATGTCATTCCCGCCCTTCATCGGCTCGTCGTGCGTGCCGCGGATCCCTATCGTCCAGAGCGCCTCGCAGCGTCCGTACTTCTCCGCGGACCAGCGCCAGTATTCGTCGATCTTCTCGCGGTTTGTCGCGTAGTTCCATTCGCCCTGCGTCTTCCTGTCCCAGTAGACATTGTTTCTGAGCATCGGTTCGCAGTGAGAAGCGCCGACGACGATTCCCATCGCCGAGGCGAGAGCCATGTTCTCCTCGCGCGAGACGAACTCGTATCCCCACGGATGCATCGCGGGCCAGATGAGGTTGAGGCGCAGGCGGAGCATCACCTCGAAAAGCTTTTCGTACGTCTTGGCGCCGATGGACTTTGAGCCGTCGGCCTCGAAATTCTCCTTCGACCACGGCATGAGCCCCCAGTCCTCGTCGTTGATGAAAACGCCGCGGTACTTCACGCCTGGAGGCGCGATCTCGAAGCGCTCCTCGGAGAGATCGAACTTGTGCTGCTGGACAGGCACGTCGTCCAGCCAGTGGAACGCGTTGACGCCAAGCGCCTCTGAAATCGCATAGACGCCGAAGACGGTTCCACGCGGATCGCTGCCCGTCAAAGTCCATTCGCCGTCAGCGTACTCGCGCACGCTCGCCTCCCAGCGTCCGTCGCGCACGGTGCGGACGACTATGCGCCGACTGTCGGTCTTGTGGCCAGGGCATGCGCGGTCGAGGTCGGACCTGAGATTCGCCGCGGCGCGAACTACGCACTCCGGCTCGCCCGCGGCAACCTTCACCTCGATCGCCGACGCCACGAAGGCAGCGCAGGCAATCAAGGACCATGTCGCATATCGTTGTACTGTAATCATTTTCATTGCAAGATTATTCTATCATAACGCGGCGAAATCAAGCCATAGTCCATTTGGGCTATTGGCGAGGTCGAACGGATTGCATGCATTACTGCGACCGACCGCCTTCTTCGGTCGCTATGCATACTGACCAGCCGCAGTCCTGCGGACCGTTCTCGATGCGCATGAGAAGCTTGTTGCGCCCCTTCCTGAAATGTACGCGCCTGAAATCCTCCGCCAGCCGCCAAGCCTTCAGTTCGCTCGACGATCCCCATACGGGCTGATCGTTGATCCATAGATCGCTCCTGTCGTCCGATCCTATCGCCATCCACCTGTCGCATTCCTCGTCCATGAAAACATCTGTGACAGCATAATATATCCCATACTCCTCCATGTGCCGAGGAACGACTTCGGCAGTGTTGGGAATCCACGGTTGCCACCAACAGCGAGTATCCGCATTGTGGGCCTGGACGAACTCCCAGCGCACGGTTCGTCCGTCCTTTCCTTCGTATGTCGCGTCAAGATCCTGGATCGTCTCCGGCGCGAACTTCCTGCGCAGATTGATCCGCCCCGGATTGGGGAACGGACCTATCACGTACCACGAATCGACATACATCCATTTGCACGGCACGCCGTCTCCGTCCTCTGCGTCGATACGCAGCCTGTTGCCAGGCGCGGAGGTCCCGCCGTTGATCGCAGAGTCCGGTGGAGCGACCGCCGCCACGGCGCTTCCGCCGCGGAGAGAGGCGCCGCCCATCAGCGCCGCCATGTCCTTCGACTTGTTCTCGCCATCCTCGGCAGCGCTCTCGACAAGCGCCTCGCTGAGAGCCACGGCACGCCGCATGCTCTCAAGGCGCTCGTCATGCGCCATTTCGACGCCTGCAATAGCCTCCGCCTCGCGGAGCATGGACGAAGTCGTCTCCTGCATTCCAGAAACCTCGCTCAGAACCGCCGTCTGCAGCTCCTTCTGCCTGTCGAGCGCGGATTTTGTCGCAACGGACGCGCCAAGTTCCTCAAGCCCGTCGATCTTGCGGTCAGGCCTCGCAACGTCCACGAGTGCGCGCATATCGGCAAGAGAAGTCGTACGTTTCATCGCCATCTCCATCGACTTCATCTCGCGGTAGGCGTCAATCACCGATCTCTCGATGTCGGACGCCTGGGCGAACGCCTCCGCAAGCGTAGCAGGAGGAGGCGGATCCTCCACCGTAGCGGAACGGACGATCGAATCGGCGTCGTCCGGCCGAAGCTCGCGGTAGTCATCCGCTAGCGACCTTTCAAGACGCATCATCTTCGAGCGCGTCTCGCGCAGTGCGGACAGCTTAGCCAGTAGTTCCTGCAACCGCGCATTCTCAAGGCGGCGACGGATCGACTCAAGCCGCGCAGGCGGCAGATGCGATGCGGGATCCGAGCGGGGCGACATGCGAGCTGCCGTCGCGTTCCTTACAGGGACGTGCAAACAGAGAACGACAACAGCAAAAGCATGCAGCAGAAAAGAAACAAGGCTCCAGAGAGGCTTTCTCCGTCGGCTCGCTCGTTCGCGGCGCCGCACTTCCGGCGCGGAAGGTCCAGCCGAGCAGTTCATTTCTCAAGACCCGATGCCGTGTGTATGCCCACAAGCCGGAGCCCCTCGCGGTTGCAAACATCAACCACTTCGACAACCGCCCCGAACGGTGCGGCAACATCGCCGTCAAGCCTGATGCGGCTGACGTGTCCGCGCTCCACGGCGCCAAGCACAGCTTTGCGAAGACCACCGGGGCCGACGGGACTGCCGTTCACGAGATGCGCGCCCTTCGCAGTGACGGCGACCTTGACTAGATTCGGTTCAGTCTTGACGCTTACGCACGCATCGGCCGATGGCAGTTCGAGCGGGACTTCCTTCTCGATCTTCTTGAGCTGGCTTGACACGAGGAAGAAAATGAGCAGCAGAAATATGCAGTCCAACATCGATGTCAGCTGCACTTCCGGTGGCCTGTCGTCTCCGTACTTGACCGCCATGGCTTCAGCCTTTCCGTATGAAGAGCTGATTCACGAGATCCGCAATCTCCTCCTCAAGCAGCACCGAATACAGATCAAGCCTGCTCTTGAGCATTCCGGTGACGAATAGACAGGGGATAGACACCACGAGCCCGGCCACTGTCGTGACGAGCGCCTTGCCTATGTCGTCGGCGAGAACAGACGCGTCACCCATCTCTCCCATAGCCGCAACGGTGCCGAACGCGCCGAGAAGTCCCGCAACAGTCCCGAAGAGTCCCAGAAGCGGGGCGATCGTGGCCGCGGTGGCGAGCATGGAAGACTTCCTGCTCTCAAGTCTCAGCTCGCGGCCCGCCTTTTCCTCGGCGAAGAGCTTGACCTCGGCGTAGTCGGTCGAATCCGCGTACTGCAGCATCGCCTCCACGATGCGCGAAAGCATCGATCCGTCGGTGCGGCAGAGCGAGGACACTTCATCCAGCCTGCCGGACTTCCAGAGGCTCACGATATCCGCCGACAGTCCGTCGGGAACGATGCGTCCGCGCCTCAGGTTCCAGAAACGTTCAAGCGCGCAGCCGACGCCCAGTATCGAGAGCGCCCCTATGAACCACATCGTCACCCCGCCCTGCGCCAGATATGTGGCCAGGCGATCGATTGAAAAAATCTCCATCTGCATTTCTCCCTGACGTGACAGCTTAACGAAACATCCATTGACGCGCATCTTCGTCGGCAAAAGGCGTATTGCCCTGCTTCAGTTTGGCCCCGCTTTCGTTTTTCTCCGGACTAACGTCGAATCCCGTCGAAACCGGAGCGATGCGGAAGAATCCCTTCTCCCCGGGGCGCAGAAGGAAGCGCTGGTCGCGCGAGGGACTGTCCCATCCATACCAGACAACGTTGATCTTGTCGCTTCCGAAGAATATGCGGTTCAGCAGTCCGTTTGTCCCTTTGTGGACGAACCTGTACTGCCCGGCACCTAGGTTTTCAACCTTCCAGCTGTGGGCGTCATCGTCGGCATCGGCGTTCTGGAAAACGGATCCGTCCGCAGCGAGGGAAAGCCCGCTCGCCTTGTTCACGATATGGTAGACACCATCCGCAATCGGTCCTGCCGCGCGAGGAACGACATTGAGCCGTTGCATTTTCGACTTGCCGCCAACGCGCTTGACACTCAGAACGCCGCGTCCAAACGGCAGAAGCACCGTCTTTACCACATTAGTCTCGCCCGGCTCTATTTCCAGTCGCAGCGGCTTGCCGCCTTTAAACGCGACGGAGAATGCGCCGCCCTCATCCGAGGCCGTACATGAGAGATTCAGCTTGTAGTAGCCAGGCTCGCGCACCAGCAGGACGAACTTGTTGTCCCCGCAGTGTTTCGGGCTCAGTGATGCGCCCTCTGCAATGCGCTTCTCGCGCCACGATCCAACTTCAAACGCCCTTCCCCCGTCCGTTATCAGTTTTTGCGCCTTTGGCCAATCGCCGAAATCCGGCTTCCACGCGATTCCGGCGAGTTCCGTGGGAGTCTTGAAACGCAGCGCGTCCGTAACGTCCAGTCCCCACGGAGCCGGCGGGACATACAGGAACGAAAGCCACGAGACGCCGACCTCTTCGAGAAATCCCGTGAGCTCGCAGTCGTTGCGTCCGAGCTTGTTGTCACCGCCCCACTCGGTGCTGTAGTACTCCGTCATGAACATCGGATAGCCTGCCTCAAGAACTCCCTTGCAGGCGTCGATCGTACCGAGCGATCCGGCGTAGCCGTGGAAAGCGATGGCCGTATTCGACCAAACCTCCTTTTCGTCGACGGCTACAAGTTTGTTGAACTTCGCGACGTCGGCAAGGATGTCTTTTGAATTGTTCCCGTGCGTCTGCGAATAGCTGAAGACAAGGATGGGCGTCTTGGGCGCAAGTGAGCGAATGAGCTTCCAGCACTCCGCGTTCATCTCGACCGCGCCCGTCGGATTCGCCTTGTCGCTGGAATATGGAGGGCCCCACTTCACGGGTTCGTTGTGGATTTCGTAGATGACGTGCGGCTCGTCGGCGTACCGCGGCGCGTAGAACTTCCAGAAATCGAGCGCCCACGCCTTGTTGTGCTTGCCGGGATCGTTGCCGATCGTCATGATGTAGTAGAGGCCCAGCTCCTTCGTGAGCTTGACCGCCGCGTCGATTTTCTCGACGTTGTATCCCGGTGCGCGCGCGCCCTCCGCGGGATACTTTAGAGCGCAGCCTTCGGCGTATTCGTGGACGGCGTTGAGGCCGAGCTTTCTGATCTTCTCCAACCCTTCGCGGTTCGGAGAATACGAGCATCCCCTCAGCATGGTGCCACGGTCGCTTACCAGCGTCCTGCGCGCTTCATCCATACGCGGACGTCCGCGTTGCGCGGCCTGAAGCGATGCGCAAGTAGCCAAAGCCACGGCAAGAATTGCGATCTCGCATGTTCTAGTCATTTCTGCACCGCCTCTCCTTCTGCCGCGCGCACAGCGTAGAGTCCGACAGTGGCGCCGATGAAGCCGCCGGCCGTGCCGGTCGTGAGCACGTCCGCCTTCTCTTCGCCGCCGATCTGGCGCCACTCGCCGTCACCCTGACGAAGGAAGAACCGCAGCTTCTCGTCGCGTCCCTCCGCGCGGAACGAAACCGCACCGTCCGCCACGGGAACTGACGCGACGGCGCGCCTGCCGTTCTTGTCGCATCGCGTCAACACCGCGCAGACATTTCCGTCTGCATCAAGCGTCTTCCCGAGGACGTAGTTGTTGCGCTCATTCTGCACCAGCGCGAGCCCTGCGAGATCGTCGGCTGTGCGCGGCGAGAACTCGACCGTCGTCTCGACGTCGAAGCTGCGGCTCGTCAGCCACCTGCAAAGATAGCTTGGATTCCCGCGCTCGTAGATCGTCTGCGTGCGCGCCTCGATCTCCATCCCCGGCTTCCCGCCGACGGCGGAGCGATACCAGAACTCGCCCGGAGTCCTCAGCTGTATCCACAGCGGATCGACCTTCGCCGTCTCGAATCGGTCCTCGAACACCCTGTTGCCGGTAAGCGGCGCGGCGCCAGCGGACTTCGCGGCGGCGATCTGCCACGGACGCTTCTCCACGACAAGCGGGACGCTCTTCCCCTGTTCAAGGATTATCGGCTGTCGCTCGGCACCTTCGCCGATCCACTTGACCGGAAGAAGATAGGTGTTGCGTCCAGTGGGCGAATAGTCCCCGCCACCGACTCTTGCGTACGGACGTATCCCGAGAAACACCGCCATCCAGTCTCCGTCCGCAGTCTCGAAGAGGTCCGCGTGCCCCGCACAGTAGACTCCGTCCTCGCGTCCGTATGGAAGATCGCGCTGCGTGAGAATGGGATTCACCTTGCAGGGAACGTACGGACCCTCCACGTTCTCGGCTCGGTAAATGACTTCGCTGTGCATGTATCCCGTGCCGCCCTCCGCAGTCATGAGATAGTACGCGCCGTTGATCTTGTAGAGATGCGGACCCTCGCACCAGATCGGCTTGACCTCCGGCTTCGCGCCCTTGTTGACGAGAATCTTTTCATAGCCCTCGACAAGCTTGTCGTTGACGAGGTCGTACTTGCGCATGCGGATCGTGCGGTGCCCTGGATATTCTTCACCTGTTGAAGGCGCGACGTCGTTGTTGACGATGTATGCGGTAGTCTCGTTCTCGAAGAAGATGCCTGGGTCGATTTCAGGTACCGCCACGTGAATAGGCTCGCCCCAGCCGAGGTACGGATCCTTCGTCTTGTATATCATCGCACCGCCCGCATTGACGACGGAGACGATCATGTAGAACGTGTCGTTGTACTTGTTGTACTTGATGTCCGGCGCATAGACGCCGTGGTTTACGTCAAGCCCCTCCTTCATGTCGAGCTGGCTCTTGCGCGACTGGACGTATCCGCAGAAATCCCAGTTGACGAGATCCTTCGAGTGCCACACGGGAACGCCCGGGAAATAGCCGAATGAACTGTTCGCGAGATAGTAGTCGTCGCCCTTGCGCGTTACGGATGGATCGGGAGCCATTCCGTCGACGATAGGATTGCGGAACTGCGTCTTCTCGTCGCACGGCGGAAGCTCGTCCCTGCCCTCGACGCGGAAGCTCTTGAAAAGCGCCTTCTGCTTTCCGTCCGGCTTCACTGCCGCCTTCTCGCCCTTCCATTCGCGTCCGAGCTTCTCGACCGCCTCCGCGCACGGCTTTACCTTGAGGTCCTTGTCGAAGAAGAGCGGATAATCCGTGCGACCTGGAACGGGATAGTCGTTGAACCACGTCGTCGCGTCGTTGACGCCCCAGAGCGTGACGCGGTCGATTATGTCGGAGTTCCGCAGGTACATTTCAAAGAGCTCGCAGTAGCGCTTCGCCTGCGCCTCAAGGACGTCCGCAGGGCATCCCTTCGTGTAGGGGTTGTACTTCTCCTCGTAGTCGTGAAGCTTCGTCGGATCGGCGGAGAGCCCCCATGCGTTCGGAAGGACGCTCACGTCGAGTTCCGTGACCATCGCCTTGACGCCTTCTGCGCCGATGCGCTGAATCGAGCGCTCGTAGTCGGCTACGGCGGGCCCGCCGAGTCCGTTGTGGCTCTGAAGCCCCACGCCGTCGATCCTCACGCCCTTCGCGCGGAACTCGCGCACCATCCTGAGGACGCCGGCGATCTTGTTCTGGTTGAACATGTTGAAGTCGTTGTAGTAGAGCTCCGCGTCAGGGTCTGCCTCATGCGCGAAGCGGAACGCGAGCTCGATGAAGTCCTCGCCGATTCCGTCGCGCCAGGGCGAGGGATGGAGAGCGCCCGCGTCGTCGAAAGCCTCGTTAACGACGTCCCATCCGTGGACGCGTCCCTTGTAGCGTCCGACGACCGCGTGGATGTGAGCACGCATCCGGGCGATCAGCGTCTCTCGGTCGGCCTTGGAACCATCGGCGTTTTTGAAGAACCAGTCGGGCGTCTGGTGGTGCCACACGAGGCAGTGTCCGATGATCTTCATCCCGTGCCTCTCGCCGAAGGCGACGAACGCATCGGCGGAATCCCAGTGGAACTCTCCTTCGCGCGGCTGCACGCGCTCGGGCTTCATCTCGTTCTCGGCGGTGATCGAGCTGAAGTTGGCGGCGACGACATCGGACTCCGCGTTCGGGGTCTGTTCGTACACCCACTTGCCAAGAGCTGCGCCAAGGCGGAAACGGCCCGTGTAGGCGTCCTTGATGCCGCCGAAGGCGGAAACAGTTGCAAGGCAGACTGTAGAAACCATAAGTTGCATTTTCATGGCACAGATTATACACCACGTACACCCCAGTGCGCCATAGTCCGTTTGGGTCATTACCAAAGGAGCAGCTCGCCCTTCCCGTGCAACCGCGACGACGCGACCTGTCCGTACCGTCGCGGAGCGACGGTACCCCCTGCAACGGCAAACAGTTGCATAGGGGCCCGTCTCTCAGCGACGGACATTCCCAATCAGGCTATGTCGAACCAGTTGCAGCCGGTGTTGCCGCAGACTTCGACGACGGCAACGCGGATCTCATAGCTCCAGTCGGGACGGCGGGCGAGCGCCTTCCTGTAGTCGAGCGCCTGAGCGACCGTCTCCGCGTCGGGTTCGCCGCGTCCAAGGACCTTCCCCTTCTCCGCCGCCTCGTTCGTGAAGTACTTGAACTCCACGAGCATCGCCGGCTTTCCGAAGCCTGGCTTCGGGATTGCTAGGAAGTCGCAGCGCCCCTCGGACGAATTGTACTCGGTCTCGAAGGAGTAGAAGACGGTAAGGGCGTCGAGACAGCGCGAGGTGAACGTCGTGCGGAAGAAGTTCTCGTTCATTTTGTCGAACGCCTGGGCGGGAATGCGCGCCTTCACGTAGTGCTGCCAGTAGGCGTCGAAGAGCGCCTTCCACGTTCCGTCCTTGAGCGCAAGCGCCTTCGCCGCCCTTACAAACGCACGGCGTGCCTCGTCCACGTTCGCGAACTCCGAAAGCTCGTCGTAGTAGTCGACGAACATGTTCCTGATTGTCAGGTTCGGGATGTTGAGCGTCATCTCGTCCTCGAACGTCATGAGCCCCAGATAGTATAGTGCGTAAGGGAAGAAATCATCCGAGAAGAACTTCGCACGTCCGAACTTCGAGGAGAGCGCCGTGCGGACGACATCCTCCCCTTCGCCGCGCTCGACGTAACCGCGAACCTTCGAAAGCGCGTTCTGCGGCGTCTGCGCGAGGCGGCGGAACCATCCGATGTCGGTGCGCACGTTCGAGTCGATGACGTCCGCCGGCTGTTTGCCTTTGCAGGACACGAAATTGAACAGATACCAGTTGCAGATCGTCGAATTATACAGCGGCTCGGCGTCTGGAAGGAAACGGTATCCGTCGTAGAACGCCTTGAGGTCGGCCAGCACGTCCGCGATGTTCGAACGGTCGAACCCGTACTCCGCATAGATTTCGCCGACATACTTCTCGACCTGGGCCTGCGTGAATCCCGCGAGCCCAAGCAGGTCCTCGTTGAGGTTCACAACCGTCCCCACGTTGAATCCGCTGGAGAGGTCGTCGAGCGTGATCGGGAGGACGCCCGTAAAGTATGTGCGGCCCACGGTTCCGTCCGTAAGCCCCGCCTTGAACGACTTGAAGAAGGCCTTGAAGAAAGACTCCCTCGTGATGTCGCCCTTCGCGTCGTGTCCGCAGACGGCGTTGTACTCAAGGTCGCGCCCCGAGACGACCAGCTCGTTCGTGAAGTTGTCGTATTCGTCGATGATCACGTAGAGCGGAGGAAGGTGAGCATCCTTGATTACAGACCTCACGGCATTGATCATTCTTGCCGCGGTATCCGCTCCGTCTACGCTCGACCAATCGGCCAATTCCGAATATCGAACGGTAAAACTTCTGACAGATTCCCTGACATGGACGGTAAAGCGCTCTTCGATTTCCGCGAGCGAGCCGACCTGCACCGTGGAGAAGTCGAACTGGAGGACGAGGAACGAGTTCGCGAGGGGCGTTGGGTTACGCCCGATGTCGGTCTTTCCGAAGAGCTCGTCGAAGCGGTCCTTGAGATTGACGTCGTAGTAGTGCGCGAGCATGGAGCATACTACGGACTTGCCGAAACGCTTCGGACGCAGGAACACAGGAGTGGCCACGTTCTCCAGCGTACGGATGTACGCCGTGTTGTCCACGAGAAAGCACTCGCGGACAAGCTTGGCCCAGTTCATCACACCATACGGTATCTTTCGCTTCGTCTCCATGCCTGATATTATACAACATTCGCCCGAACGCGGTCAAACGCCATGCGCACGTGCAGGGTGGACCGCCGAAGCACGCCGCCGGACCACGCATGACAGGGGGTCCGTCGCTCCGCGACGGACCAGCTCGCCTCTATTACCGAACAACCAACTCGCCCTCCCCGGACTTCACAACAGACGTTTTGCCGTCCGGAAGAACCACCGTCGCGGTGCAGCCTTCGGGAACGGAATACGTCCAGCGGCACCTGCCGTCCGCGCCGTATTCCCACGCGCTCTCGATTACGCCGAACTCCGTGCGGAGGGTCGCCTTGAGATGGCCGAGCCGCCTGTCGGGCTCGGGCGCAAGCGTGAAGTTGCGCCATCCGCCGTCCTTGTCCGGCCTGATTCCCGCGGCATGCTCGAAGAGCCACGCGACGACCGCGCCGTAGGCGTAGTGGTTGTAGGAGTTCATCTCGACGTCGCCGAATCCGCGCTCCTTCGTGTAGCCGTCCCAGCGCTCCCACATCGTCGTCGCGCCCTGGTCGATGGAATAGAGCCACGACGGGAACTTGCGCTGGAGAAGAAGCGTGTAGGCAAGTTCCCTCTCGCCGATCTCGCTCAGCACCTCGCAGAGGAGCGCCGGCGCCTATGAACTTCGCCTCCTGCGCCGCGAAAGAGCAGACGGGTACCAACACAGCCGTCGCAAGGCATGCAGCGGCAACACGATTGATTATCCTGGAGTTTGCCATAGCGCGAACATTGTACAACGAAACCTATCTCCTCCGCCATCCCCCATTCGTACTATGACGACGAATTCGGAACCGGCGGATCACACCTCTTCGCACAGCACGCAGTCGCCGCCGTGGAAGACCATGACGAGCCGGTGCAGCTGCACAGAGCCTTTGCCCTTAGCGTCCTCTACGTTCTTTGCGGCTGAAGAACGATCCGCCAGACGCCAGGCGGCGCAGAGCGCGGGGTCGGACGAATATTCATGGAGCTAAAACCTGTGCGCGCCGACAACCTTGTACATGCTGCCAACTTCAGTCCTGGGGAAGGTGAACGCTCCGTTCTCCAGCTTAGCGTCGACGACCGGTGCCGCTTCGCCCTGCTGCGCCGCGGGAACAACGAAATACTCTGCCGCCGGGCTCATCCCCTCGACCTCCAGCGTCACGACAGCGTCCTCTACGCGTATCGCCGTGATCCTCGGCGAGGCTATCTGCGTATGTACGCCAACCGTGCCGAGAGAGACGGGTGTCGCGGAACAAATTTCGTTGCCAACGAAATCCGCGGGGCTCGCGCCCGCCTCTGAGGCCGCACCGATGGAATTCACGGTTTCGGGGACGCCGCCCTTCAGCGCCGCAAGGGAGATTGATCCGTCCTCGCCGCGGACGCGGGTGTCGAGGAGATACAGTCCGAAGCTGCCGCCCTCGTAGGACGACATCATGTCAGCAGAGATCTCAAGCACTGTCTGCGGACACTTCCCGCCGCGCGCGATCGGCGCGACGAGCACAAGCCGGTCGTCATCGGAGACCGTCTCTGCCCTGTCCGTCAACCCTCCGAAGGCCGCGCCGTCCCGCGTCCAAACAACGGCATAGCATTCGCCGTCGAGGACGGCCGTCCCGTCCGGATACCTGTCGGCCCCGGCAGTACCAAACGAGAGCAGCGTGTCGTTGGGCATCGCCGTCGCGACAATCCCGACTGCAGCGGCCGCGATGCAGGCGCAGGCGCGGCGCCGGCGCAGGGACAGCATAGCGAATCCAAGCAGAATGAGCAGCGCGTTTGAAGGCTCAGGCACCGCGCTGAAGGAGTTGAAGACAAACGGCATTCTGCTCTGGTTCATGTCGGTGTAGTCCGCGAACTTCAGCATGTCGTAGGCTATTGTAGGGCTCACTCCGACGAGATGGTCACCTCCGTCCGCCAGCGAATAGAGCTCCGCGACGAAGCTCAGCACCGACGCGTCCGTCAGCCCGTAGCGCGACAGGTTGGAATATGTCTCGAGAGTGGAATATCCGGGCGCGGGCGATTCCAAGTTGAAACTCGAATGGAGCACGTCCGTCTCGCCATCAGTCCCAGACAGAGTCAGATACGTGCCGTCCGCGATCCCCTCGCCCTTCACGGCGATCTTCGCATAGGTGAACGGCACCGATTCTTCAGAGTCGGGATTCTGGAGAATCTGCCAGTACAGGTAGTCTGCGTGAGCGGAGAACGCTACGGCGACGACAAGAGCGTTAAGAATTATCTTCATTTTCATTTTTCCTGTTTTCAAGTTTTACTTCACCCAGTCTATCGTCGCCGTTCCTGCGGCGTCCTCGGAGCGGATGTACCAGAAGCCCACGCCTGCGGGGATGACGCTGTCGTCTGTGACTCGCACAGGCTTCACGAACTTGCGCCCGGCGAACTCCACGACGGTGTTTTTGATGTAGCCCCAATTGCCGTCGGCATACGTCATGTTCCTGGGCTCGGCGGCCGTCGACACGACGATGCCGTCGCCTTCCTGCGGAACAATATCGGCAAGATTGAACGCGGACGTCGTCGGGCTGCCGACGAGGTTCCAGCCGCCGGAGAGCTGCGTCTCGACCTCGGACGCGTCGTACTGTCCGACAAGGTACACGTGCGGCTCTGCGTTCTGCCGCTCGAGCCATGCGCCAGAGCCGCGCGGGACTGTCGTAGCCTCTGGCTTGCCGGCGCTCTCCCAGCTCACCTGCCCGTCGGACGAGAGAAGATACGTTCCGAGAGCCTCCCACTGTCCGTTGTCCCTCAGCTGCCATGAGCGGTAGCGCGCGTTAGCCTTGTCGTAGACGTGCAGCTTGTCGCCAGTCGTGAGGTTCATCGTGCGGATGAGGTTTCCGGCGGCGATCGGATTCTGCCCCGACGGCGATAGCGCCGTCCATGGCACTGCGACGATTGCGCACGGATCGTCCGTCGCCACCCTCAGCGCGCCTGCCGTGTTGACTGTCGTGACATACTCCTCGCTCGTGAGGTAGCCGTCGGGGATGAACAGAAGGTCGATGACGTACAGCCCGCTCGGATCCTCCGCCGTTGCGACGTCGAACACACCGCTGTCGTT
This sequence comes from Kiritimatiellia bacterium, assembly GCA_016296065.1. Classification (GTDB taxonomy): domain Bacteria; phylum Verrucomicrobiota; class Kiritimatiellia; order RFP12; family UBA1067; genus UBA1067. The sequence continues at coordinate 30,005 of JAEDKA010000020.1, read as the reverse complement.
CGTCTCGCCGCGCGCAAACGACTCTGCGCCGAAGGACTTTGCGTCAAGGCGGTAGCGGATCTGGAATCCGGATCCATCCACGGGGGTGAGTTCGTTCATCTTGAACCGGATCACCTCTCGCCCGACGGCCCTGTACTGCGGCGAGTCGATCCAGAGCTTCGCGTTCGGATCGCCCGGTTCGACGCCGAGGATGTAGTCCTGCCACATCGTCCAGCCGGTCGTCTCGTCCCTTTGGCCGAGAAGCTCCTTGATCTTGGCCTCCTTCGCCTCAACCGAGCCCAGCGCTTCGATGGTCGCGATGAAGTCCTCGTAGTGCGCCGTCATCCACGCGAGCGTCACGTTTATCGGGAAGTCCTCCGTCGCGTCCGCGCTCGCCTGATGCACCGCAACACGCGCCGTTATGACCTCCGACGGCTCCGAGAAGCGAGGCTGCAGGACACGGTCCGCCAGCACCTGGAAGGTCCAGACGCTCGCAGTTGAGACGGGAGTTTCCGCGTCACCCTCGAACCAGCCGAGGAAGCTGCGCGCGTATCCCGGAGTCGCCGTGAGCGTGATTTCGGTGCCGCTTTCGTAGCTGTCACCGAACAGCGTTATGCCGGTCACCTTCCCGCCCGTGACCTCGCCCGCGAGCTTGACAGTGTAGTAGACCTTCTCCTCCTCGATCCATCCCGAGGCACCGGCAATGCCGAAGGAGCGTCCGGAGGCGCTTTCGTAGAAGTTCGTCACCATGCAGTCCGCCCCGGCGGAGGGAAGGTTCGCAAACGAAACCATCTCGCCCGCTGCGCTGAGGCTGCCGATCTCAACTTCGCCGGCGACCGGCGCGTAGGACATCCGGACCACTCCCGACTTCCATTCCGACGCGTCGAAATACGTGTAGACGCCGTCATGTCCGAGAACGGCCCTGTTCGACGCGGCGTTCACGATCGGCGCGTAGCGCGCGAGCTCCGACGCGTAGGATCCGTCGTCCTTCGCCACGAGAAGCGCGCCCTTGACGTCCATTGCAGTTGTCTTCGCATTCTGGTAGACGCGCGGAGAGGCGTAGTATCCGTGGAAGACACCCAACGCATCTTCGGACGAGAGAGCCACGGCGTGTTCATTAACGTAGACGCTCTTGTCGACGGTGCCGGGCTCGCGGATCATCCCGCCGTCGTCGAATACCGTGTAGTAGAGCTTGTTGGTCATGCCGTCCTCGAGAAGACTGTTCTCAAGTATCGCGACGTCCGACAGCCCTATCGTGTCGTCCATTAGCTCCACGCGGTAGTTGCAGCAGATGAGGTTGTTCAGCGAGTAGAACGTGCCTGGCTGGTTGAAGGCGCGCACGCCGATTCCGCCGCCGTTGTGGTACCCGATGCTCGTCGCGCAGAAGTTGCCCGAAACAGTCGTGTTCATCATGTAGAGGCGCGGATGCCCCGCGAGGGTGCTGAAGTTGTTGATCGCGCCGCCGATCTCCGTGGAGGAGTTGTTGCATATGACGCAGTTGTTGACGTAGAGTTCGCCGCCGTTCTCGCAGGCTCCGCCGCCGCCGTAGTCGTTCAGAGAGCGGTTCTCGGAGAGGCTCGTCCGGTTCATCACCGCGAAGCCGTGGTTGTAGAACCCGCCCGCGCTGTGGCGGCAGTTGCGCACGATGCGGCAGTCCTCCATGCGCATGCGTCCGCCGACTCTGTTGTAGACCGCCCCGTTCGAACGCGTCACGGTTACGTCGTCGAGCAGGAGGACACCGTCGTTGACGATGCCGTACCTGCCGGCGTTGTCGTAGTCGCCGCGTATCACTCCTCCGCCCATCACGTGCAGGTTGCGGATAGTGACGTCGCTATCTGGGCTGACGTAAACAACGGAGTCGAACTCCTGGGTAAAGTCCGCCGTGACATAGCCGGAACCGTCGACGTACGGACTGCGCACCTTGACGAGATGTGCGTCGCCCTCGATTGTCAGGTTCTTGTAGATGGCTATCTGCTCGGGAAGGATCGTCACGTCAGCGACCATGGTTACCGTATCGCCTGCCGAAGCTGCGCGGACCGCGTCGGAAACGGTAGTGAAGACGCGCTCTCCGACCTTGGCTACGACTGCACCCATGGCAGTCTGCTCGTCTGCATAGCTGAACATCCAGCCATCCTGGGTATAGAGGGCCGAGGAAGCAGGAACGACCTGGTACGGAAGTTCAACATCGGCCGGAATGTGCATGACGACGTACCCATCCTTGACATCGCCCCTCCTTGGGGCAAGCGAGAAGCGTCCGCCCGAAATCGAGATGGTCCCGCCCTTTTCCCAGTCTCGCTGCCATGCGCGGATGAAGAAGCGTCCATCCTTGATCTCAAGGTGTCCGTTGTTGTTGGTTGACGCAAAAAGCGTCGCCGCGCGCCAAGTTCCGCCGTCAATCTCAAACGTTGCTCCGTCGACTGCGGAGAGCGCGCAGTACGGCTCGTATCCGCCGAGGTCTCCGACATTGACGTCAGCCATCGACACGCTTACGTTGTTCGATATGGCGAAGAGTGTGTCGCCGCCCTCAGAATACACCACATCCGTGGCGAACGTACCGTTGCTGACAACCGCCCCGCCTTCAAGCTGAAGCGACACGCCGTCGTCACGGCGCGTAATCTTGAATCCATTCAGGTCGAAGACGGTCCCTGCACGAGCGACTGCATCCTCATTAAGCACAGCGTCGCGGAGCAGGCGAACCGTCTTGCCGGAGTCCGCGGCTGCGAGTGCGGCCGAGACTGACGCGCGGTACTCGTCTTCAGCCCCGTCTGCAACGATGACGGCAACCGCAGCTTCGGGCTTGACGGACAGCGAGACGTGGACGTTCCCGCCCTCGCCCTGGGTGATGGCCCCATTGAACGCCTCGCCGTTGATCGCGTACACATAGTTCGTGAAGACGGCCGACTCAGGCAGATGGATTCCCGCTCCACCCGTGAACAGGTCGTACTCCATCTTGTCGGCGTTGGCAAGGTCAATTACTAGCGCGCAGCCTTCGGAAATTGTGAGATTGGCCCCCAGCTGAATCCCCGCCTTCAAGACGAGCCTGCCCTCGCGGACCTCGGTCGAGCCCGTACGGCTCGTCGACCCGGCGAGCCTTAGGTCTGCATTTCCGGTCTTGAAGAGCGTGCCCTTGCTGGCGGATGCCTGATCGTCGTCCAATATGTCGCCGGCGATTTCCGTCTCCACGTCCGCGCGGATCGTTCCGCCGTTCGCTGTAATGCGAATGTCAAGTCCGTCGGAGAGGAATCCCGTCCCGTCGGCGCATGCTGCGTTGTGCTCAAGCGTTCCGCCGTCAAGAACGAGCCTGCTGTCCGCGGCGGAGTTGGAATGCAGATGCTTTGCGGCGACTGTGCCGCCCGCCTTGATCACAAGGTTTCCCGTGCCGCCTTCGGAATTGGTGACTCTGATCCATTTTTCCGAAGCAGGGTCGATCGAAAGCAGCGCCGGCTCAGTGCCCTGGGCACCGCTGCCTACGACCAACGACCCATCGTAGGCGCCTGAAACATTAATGTCGCCGTAAGAGACGATGGTTCCCGTTCGAAGCTCCAGGTATCCGTCGCCCTTCTCGCCGACGTTGACTCCGTAATTCCACTCGCTGCCCACGTTGTGCGTTCCGCCTTCAATGCGCAAAGCGCCCGCAATGCAGGTGTCATCCACGCTCGCGACATGGATTCCGCCGATAAGGTCCAGGCCATTCTCCGCAGCGGACTCCTTCTCCCCCTTAACCGAGCGCCAGACAACGCAGTTAGTCGTGCCCTCACCGAAGAACGCATTGACATTGTTGTCGCCGATTCGCGCATATGCCCCCCACTCAAGCCACTCTTCGCCGTAAAATTTTGCCTTTTTGTCGATGAGCGCTGTCTTTGCAATGCTGCCCGAGTTGAATATCAGCAGGTTAATTGGCCTACCCTCTGGACTCCAGCTGCTGTCCACGAACATCGAACCTTCCGACGAGTCGGCAGGGCCAATCCAGGTGGATTCAGCATTGCTGGCGTCCGCGCGCAACGGAACCAGGAACGCCATTAATGCAGAGAACAAAACGGCAACCGTAGTTTTGACTATTTTCATTCCCATTTTTCGGATGTTGTATTATTGTTTACGATGTTTCCCGCATGGCAGCATGGCGTCGCAACGCCTGCCTCCTGCAGAAATGCCGCATATTATACATTGTTGTGACTACTGCCAACAATCACCCGACAGGACTATAGCGCGGCCATGTCCGCACCGAACGCACGCGCGATACTGGTGCTCAGGCATTTCGACGGACTCTCCAACTCCGACTGCGCGGCGGCGCTCGGAATAGAACCCAAGGCCGCGTCGATACGCCACGTGCGCGCGCTCGAACGGCTGCAGAAGACGCTCGAGACAATGTCGTGCTTCTGCGAGGACGGGAGGCAAGCGACATGACGGACATCCTTAAGGCGCTCGCGGCGGAGCTTGACGAGATGGGCGGACGCGCCGGCGCGATCGACACCGATGAACTTCCGGACCTCACGTCCGACGACTTCCGACTGATATCCCCGATAGGCGGCGGCGGAATGGGATCGGTTTACATGGCGGAGCAGATTTCGCTCGGACGCCGCGTCGCCGTCAAGCTCGTAAGGTCCGCCGCAAGCGCAGACGCACCCGATGAGGCGCGCATGGTCGCGCACCTGCATCATCCGAACATCGTCCATGTCTATGCCGCCGGACGCTCCGGCGACTTTCTTTGGATGGCAATGGAGCTGGCGGACGGCGAAAGCGCCGAACGCCACGCGTTCCGCTCCGCGGATGAAATCGCGCGCTTCGGAATCGCCGTCGAGGAGATCAGAAAGACGCGCGAGCGCCGCGCACATTCGATGAAGACGCGGCGATGGCGTGAGCGCCTACCATAATGGGATGCGTCATCTGCCCGTGGCGGCAAGCGTCCGCACGAATCCATCGGCGCGGGCGATCTTGATCTTCTCGCGCGTTCCGCCAGCGAAGGATAGGTCGATCTCTGTCTCGACGTCTTCAGCCGCAACGCCCGCGACATACCACGTCTTCCCGCTGCGACGCGCAATGACGGCGAACTTCCCGGGATAGCCCGCGACGTAGCGCGTTTCGTTCCACACTGTCGGGACCTTCTTCATGAACTCGATGCTATCGCGCGGCGCGTCTGTCAGGTTGTTGGGGGTGAGCGCGAAGTTCTGCACCGGATTCTGGTATGTGACGGCAGTTGCGAGCTCGAAGCCGTCCGTCGTGATCCTCTTCACGCCCGACTTGTTGTCCGCGCGCAGGAACTTGTTGAGGAATACCGGACCGTACTCGGCGATCGCGAAGGCGTTGCGGCAGAACGGATGCGTCGCGGCCCACTGCGGCGTAGAGCCCATTCCCCAGTTGGAGAACTTCGCGTTCTCGCTCGCGAGAAGCGCCTCCGCGCCGACGAAGTTCGGATACATCCTCTCCCATCCGCGCGGCAGCGTGCAGCCATGGACAATCACCTGTATGTGGTGCTTGTTGGCGATTTCGAAGAGCTCGCAGTACTTCGCGATGACGAACTGCTTGTCTCCGCCCCAGAAGTCGACCTTGACGCCGCGCACGCCCTTCGACTCGAGCCACGCCATCTCCTTCTCCGTCGACTCGCGCGTGTTGAACCTGTCCTTCGGCGTCTGCGGCGCGTCGTTCCAGTCTCCGTTCGAGTTGTACCAGAGGTAGACGGCGACCTTCCTTTCCTTCGCATACGCGAGAAGCGCGTCGAACTCCTCCGCGGGGATGCGGTCCCAGAACGCGTCGATGAGGATGTGCTCCCACCCCATCTCCGCCGCGAGGTCGATGAACTTGCGCTGGTCCGCCGCGTTCATCGACGCGTCGTCCCACACGATCCAGCTCCACGAGCCGCGTCCGAACTCGTACGGCTTCTTCGGCGCGGGGACGACGGGCTTCACGACGTCGTACGCGATCGTCGTCTCGACGATTGGCGCGAGCGAATCGCCGACCGTCAGCGTGCGCCACGGAGTCGAGGTCCTCGCTGCGCACTTCGGCTCGACGGAGCCCTTTCCGCGCGCCTCCCCCGGCATCGGGAACGCAACGCGGAAGCATCCATTCTCCCAGTCCGCAAGCCTGCAGCCGCAGTAGTTCCCGTCCGTCCCGGTTTCCGACACGAGCGCCCAGAGGTCCTTCGCCCCGTCCGCACCCGGAATGCGCATCAGCATCGGAAACGTCCAGCCCTCGCCGCTGCCGGACTTTGTGCCGAGCTCTGCGTCATAGACGTACGTCTCCTCGTAGCTTGGCTTCGTCTGCGCAAAACCCGTCATCGGCTTGGACTGCTGTGTCGCGAACATCTTCGCGCCGGACGCGAACGCGAAGCCCGTCGCCTCGCGTTGCACGGCAGTCGCCTTCTCGACAAAGTACCGGAACGCGAGGTCGTTCTTTCCTACGCGCACCTCGAAGCCAAGCTTCGCGTTGTCCGCAAGAAGCGGCACGACGGCCATGTTCATTTCCACCTTGACCTTTGACCGCTTGCCCTGCGGCAGGGTGTACGCGTCGCGGAAGCGCCCCTTCTTCGCCTCGCCAAGCCTCACGCCCTTCGTGAAGTCGCCGTATTCGGTCACGAGCCCGAGCGGAGACCATTCCGCGACGGACCGTCCGTCATACGCAGCGCTCCACTGCGGCGCGCCGTTCTCCGCCCTGAGACGGAACTCTAGACGACCGTCTGGTCCCTTCACCGCGACGTTCGCAGCTGCAACTCCCGCGGCAATCATGACCAAAGACAATACAAATGACTTTTTCATTTAGGCTTCTCCATTCTTATGCCGTCAATTATACACGATTTGCCCGCGACAGGGAACCCCCCATTCGGGTTACACTGCCTTATGTCCATCGCGGAGCGATGGACCTCCTGTTGGTTCGTCCACTTAGGGGGTCCGTCGCTCCGCGACGGACTTCCTTATGCTGTAGATCTTACACAGAATAATCCTTTGCACCATTTTCAAGGGATGCAATAAGCAATGCGAAAGCCATATTCATTGATCCTCGCCCGCGCGGAAGCCCCCCAACGAAACGACGAATTACAATGCCTAGCGTCTACCCTGCCACTGCCGCCTCGCAAGACTCTGTCGACGTGTCCCTGAGAACTGTCCCCGTAATTCATCGGATCTACATCGACATTGTCATCGTATTTTGCACGGCGGTCAATGCACCACTCAAAAACATTTCCGTGCATATCATACAACCCATACGGATTCGGCGCATACGATCCTACATCTGCGACAACACAGTTCGTCGGCCAGAACGCACCTCCATTTTCCCAGCAGCGAGCAACAAGCAGGGCAGAAGGGCCGCCTGATGCAAGCCCCGACTCGGAAACGTCTTCATCCGTACCGCCTTTGCACGCGCATTCCCATTGTGCCTCGGTGGGAAGATCAAACCCGTCAAGGCCAGTAATTTTGCGCAATCGGCCGAGGAATGAACAATCCCCCACAACCGATGGCCCGCAAACTCCTTGTGGCGCAGTCGAGTCCTCTCCCCTAACATCAACCCAGCTCACGCAATTTACTGGATGCATCTCCGACACCCAGACAGAAGGATTCGTGCCTGTCACCATCTCGTATTGGCGCTGCGTAACCTCGAATACACCTAAGTAATATGGTCTCGAGATCTTCACATCGCGTACCTCTCCGCAAAAGAACGGGGCATCCTTCTCGCTCAGTCCGACCTCATTTCTGATATACCCGCCCATCTTAAATGTACCCTCCGGGATTTTGCGCAAGACAAGCTTTGTTTTCTTATATTCCGAACTCCACCCTCCCATGGGAACCGAATCACGATACGACACCCGGCAAGTAGAGTTAGAAGACAAGTCCACAATCATATACATATCAGTGACAGGCTCGATACACTCAGCCCCACGCGCGATCTGCGCCATCATAACCGCAAAAATAAGAACAGGAATAACGCAGCCATTCTTCATTTTCCCAGTCCCTCCATGAAATTATTGATGTCTTCTTCCTTGTCCGCCGCGGGCGTTGGTGATCTTTGATCGCCTACTGATCAGCCGGTTGCCGATGTCGTCGAAGGCGGAGGCGGGCTTTGCGCTCTTTGCGTTCTTTGCGGCTGGAATCACCTCGCCAACAGGAGTGCAAGCAGAACAGTCCCACGCCGTGGTCGTGACTTGCCCGGCGCGGTTTTCGAGCGACGTGCGCTTGCCCTGTTCGTTATATGTCATGCGGTTTTGGGAGATAGTATACCAAATTCCGTCGACGTACGCCTCGGTACGGGTTTCAGAAATTTCACCTCGCTATTTCCGTCGTACCCCATTTCACAAAACGCCCGTAAAATGGTGCTTTGCAAGCTCCAATACAGTATCTTCCGATTCTCACGAATTCCTCCTATTTGCATGGAAACACCACAGCAGAAACATCGTCCACACTATTAGTTGGCCAGTCGACGTCTAATATAACCACATTGCGTCCCGACTTAGTTATTCCTATGGACATCCATCTGACCGCAGTCCTTTATCCTTCCTTTTGCTATAAACGAATCAAGATTCATAATACGTTCCCCGCAGAAGGTACTCCCGTCATCGCCAACAATTGAAGTCTTCGAGCCATTCATCTCCTCATGCGAAACCGCCATTGGCGCCAGATCAACCATCAACATAAAATCTGACGCCTTTTCCTCTGATTCTCCACAGTACCCGATGTAATACAGTCCATCCTTCTGCAGGAATCCATCGACGATATCAACATAATGCATATCCCTTCCTTGGATAACAAGATAGCCGATTGCTTTACATTTCGCCAGGATGCGCGACAATCGAGCCCGTGCAGCATCAGTCATCCAGACTGCAACCATATAGTCATCTCCAATTTGCCTCTTAGAAACCCCAGCGATGTCAAATCCATTGAAAATTGCGTAAGGAGGATATCCGATGCCTTCCAACTTCACGGCCATAATTCGGTTATTCGGCATGGACTGAACCATCATTCCCCCGACCTCGCCATGACACATTGTAACCTTATTGCCGCCTCCAAAACAGAGGTTTGCGGGGAAACATATTTCCGAGAACTGGAACGGCAGCAGAATAATCAACAGCAACATCCCAACAGCTTTACACCACCACCGCCTCGCGACAATAACCGCCATGCCACTAACGAATGCCGTCATTGACGCGCAGAATAGCGTGAACACAATACTTACGACAGAAGAACTGAAAAACCTGTACAGAGAAACCGCGCAGACATTATAATCGATAAAGCAAGCTGGTATCACATATGTTAGGAATACGACGGATGGTTTGACCGCGTAGAGGACAAGTAAAAGCCAAAGCAACCGCGCAAAACAACTTAAACCCTTAAATAACATCGGCGACCTCCATCTGCACACTTACTTAACCCCTAATTCTTTTGCATGCGCCTTTACACAACCTTTGACATTTTTCAAACTTGGCTTCTGAAAAACATTATTCAAACCAGGCACGCTTAAGCATATTTACTTCATATACCGAATTTGCACCAAACTGAAACGCAATCTGACGGCCGAGGCCGTCGTAAAACGAGCCCGATTCGACGCCAGAGACGGAAACCGAGCGGACCGACTCGCCTAGGCGGGAGTGCGATTCCGCACGACAAGTCTGCGCGGGGTTGATGTCGATCACGACAGACTCGAATCCATCGAATTCAACGCGCGACTCAGAGACATTGCCACGGACGTCGGTCGTAATGGACAGAGCGACGAGCGACGGCGTGAGACCGGTGATCTGGCGCGTCGAGGAAGTGACGAGCGGCGCGATGCCGGCATCGGAGCAGGATACGATGTTGGTTTTGGCAGGCCAAACGAGGGCATTGTCGAGAACGAAAGAAGAGAGCGTTTCGGTTTTTCGCCATCCGGCATCAACGAGCAGGATGCTCGTTGTACCAGTCGCCGCAGCACCGACCCTGCGGGTAGTGGCAATGCGGTTGCCAAGGGTGTCGTAGGTATATTCAACAGTTGGCTCGTAGTCGGCGGAGGTGGAGACGAGGCGGCCGAGGGCGTCGTACTCGTAACAGGTTGTGAGCCATGTGACATTTGTTATATCGAGCGGGATCAAGCGCGACGAGGCGATTACGCGGCCATCATCATCGTAATCCCATGTCGTAGTCGAGCCGTCGGGCTGCGTTTCCGAAACCTTGTGACAGCAGTCCCACGCCGTGGTCGTGACTTGCCCGGCGAGGTTTTCGAGCGACGTGCGCTTGCCTTCGGAGTTGTACGTCATGCGTTTTCTAGCAATAGTATACCATATTCCATCAATGAACGCCTCGGTTTTCTGCTCAATATTTTCGCCACGGGCGTAGGTTAGCGTGATGTCGAGGGTTGTCTTGCCGGAGACGGGCGAGGACGAAAGCTGCGGCGCAAAAAGCCGCATTACGGTTGTTTTTTCGTTTTCGCGGGAGACAAGACTATACAACTTTCTCAAGAAACTGTACAACTTTCCGCAGGAATGGAAAGTCGAGAAACAGCCGCTACGGAACTCGTCGCGTGCGAGCGGAAAGTCCCTGGGCGTCTTCGCTCAGTCCGGCAGGGCGCGGGCCATCAGCTTCACAGTGACGCGCACGCCCTTGCGCACCTTCATGCGCTGCGTGAAGTTGAGCATGTCGTTTCCGCAGGCCATCCTCTTCCCCTCCGCCGCGTCGCACTTCGCCTCTGCCGCGGTGAGGACGCCCCACGGCTTCTCAGTGTTGCACACGTCTATGCGGTCGTCCTTCGGGTTCACCGACGGCAGGCCCCACGCGCCGTCCGCCTCGAAGCCGGCGTTCTCGAGGCTCGCGCCCTCGACGCGGAACGCGTCGTACAGCGTCTTCTCGCCGCGAGCGCCCATCGTGTCGAGCCGCACCTCGCCGTCGAACGTCGGAACGAACGAGAACGAGAACTCCGTCCACTCCGCGGGAGCGAGCGCATCGTCGAGCGCGAAGATGCGCCTGCCGCCGCCCCAGCCGGGCACGCAGCACCCGACGCAGCCCTCGGCCATCTCCTTCACGCCGTCCGGAAGCGAATCCGCCACGACGTCGATGCGAACCTTCGCCGGCGCGTACTCGGGCCTCAGCGCGCGCGGAGGCGTAATGCCGTCGCCGAAGCGGACCGGCGGCGTGACGCGCTTCCAGCTGTCGTAGAGCCCCATGTCGCCGATCCTGAGGTCGCCCAGGAGGTCGCGCGCCGGACCGGGCGCGAGCGTCCAGTCCATGCCGAAGTAGTCCGCGAAGCCCGGATCCTCCTTCGTCTCGAGGTTCCCGGCGATGGTCGTCGTCGCCTCGATGTTCTTCCAGTTGCCGCGCAGAATCGCTCCGCTCGCGACGAAGACGTTGTTCGTGATCCTGTTCCAGTGCGAGTCGTGCGCCTTGACGGGATCCATGTCGTAGACCTTGAGAAGCTCCGGATACCTCTCGCGCCACAGGGCGCCCTCGAAGAGGTCGCGCCTGCGCTCAAGATGGCGGAATATCTCGCTGTCCCTGCCCTTCTCCGCCACCTTCTTGGAGAAGCTGTCGATGCCGCGGCTGGAGAGCGTGACGGACCTCGACGCGTTCATGACGAGGTTGCCGTAGATCTCGTTGCCGTTTCCGCCGCCGACGAAAACTCCGCTCGTCGCGCGGTTGATCACGTTCCAGCGCACGATCGTTCCGCTCGAGTAGTCGTCGAGGTAGATCGCCTCGTCGTTCGTCGCGCGCGGCTGCTTGCCCGTCATGTGGATGAGGTTGTGCTCAACGACGGTGCCGCGCTTCGTCCAGTCGCGCTGGCAGCAGTATATCGCGCCGGCGTCGTCGTTGAAAGTGCAGGTGTCGTGGATGATGTTCCAGCCGACGTAGTGGTCGTTTCCGTTGAACTCGACGGCCTGGTGGCGCGTGTGGTGGATGAGGTTGTGCGTCGCCCTGTTGCCGACGCCGTCGAGCCGCACGCCCTGCTTGTAGTTGGGGATGACGAGACCGTAGTGGTGGATGTGGTTGTTGTCCGCCGCGTTGCATCCGGGCTCGAGCGTCTCGAAGACGCCTCCGTCGAGATGCACCCCTCCCTCGCCGAGGTCATAGAGGTCGCATCCGTCCACCCTGCACCCCTTCGACGCCGCGATGTCGACGCCCCAGCTATTGCACCTGCATATCACGCTCTTGATGACCGCCGTCCGCTCGCACTTCTCGAACTTAAGCGCCGTTGTGCGCGAGCACTCGAACACGAATCCGCCGATGACGAACTCCCTGAGGCCCTTCGCGCGGACGAGTCCGTCCGCCGCCGCAAGCACCGGATACGCCTTCGCCTTCGGCCAGAGGTAGATGCGCCGGCGAGCGCGGTCAACCGCCCACTCGCCCGGCCTGTCGAGTTCGGACAGCGCGTTCATCACGTGGAACTGCGCGCCCTCGCGCAGGCCGAAGCCTATCGGCTCCGAGTCGACCGTGACGGATCCGCCCTCGCTCTGCACCTTGAGGACGCGCACGCACGCGTCCGCCCACTCGAAGCGCCAGAGCCCGTACGCCCACAGCTCCGGCTCCTTCGCCCACCTTGCAAGCCGCTCCTTCGGGAACTCGAACTCGCCGGAGCACGTCCGCCCGGGCGCGGGATCGCCCATCGGACGCCCCGCGCTCGCGAAGCCGTCGTTCGGCCAGCGCGCCGGGACAAGTCGCTCGCCGGCCTGGAAGAGCGCGATCGGATGCTCCTGCAGATGGTCCGCCGTGCCGCATCCGCCGCCCCTGAAGCCCGGGAGCTCGATTCCCGCCGGAACCTCCGCGACGATCACGCGCGAGAGCGCCTCCTGCGGAACGAGCGCGCGCGCCGCGTCTTCGCCTTCCGCCTCGGTGAGGCGCTTCCACGTCCTGAGCGCGACGCCTCCGCTGAACACGGCCTTCGTCGAGTTCTTCGCGCGCCACACGACGGGCGCGCCGGGCGCGCCGGAATCCTCCTCGCCGAGCTCAACCGCCGAGTCGAGGCGATACGTGCCGTCCGCGAACGTCACCACGGCGCCCGCGCTGCGCAGCGTCGGATCGGCCGCCCTCATCGCCCGAAGCGCGGCACATGCGCCGCGCGGCGTCGCGAGGGGCCTGGCCTCCGTTCCCGGATTCGAATCGTCGCCGTCAGGCGCGACGAAGAGGTCGACGCGCGCGAAGGCGGATGCGGACAATGCCGCAGCGGCGAGGAGGATTGTCTTTTTCATCATGTTCAGCGTTCGTTGGAAAGCGTCGTCGCGACAAAGCGGCTCTCGCGGAGCTTCGGCCTGTCGTTCTCGAAGTACGGCCAGCCGTCGCAGTCCCACAGGAGCTCCTGAAGGTACGTCGGACGATCGTCCTTGGGGAAGCGCGTGTCGTGGCAGTGGAAGAACATGAAGTCGCGTCCGTCGTCCGTCCGCACGATTTCCCCGTTGTGGCCGGGCCCGTAGAGCCTGTCGCCCTTGTCGGACGCGAGAATCGGCTTCGCCTTCGCCTCAGTGAGCGGCACTCCGTCGCGGTTGACGAAGACTCCGTCGACCTTCCGGGAGCGCCCGACCATGAGATGGTACGTGTGGTCGCAGAAGATGCCGCCGGAGAAGAAGAAGTACCACCATCCCCCGCGCTTGACGAGGAAAGAGCCCTCCCACGTCCCGGGCTCGCCCCAGATCTTCACCATCTTGCCGTCTTTGTCCCACGGACTGCGCCTGCCCGCGACGTGGACGGGCTTCTCGCCCGGACGGATCGCAAGTCCGTCGTCCGTGAGCCGCACGCGGTGGATTCCGTCCTGGCAGCTGCCGAAGAACATCCACACGGTTCCGCTCTCGTCCTTGAAGATGTACGGGTCGATCGCGTTGAGAATGCCGAGCTTCTTTCCGTTGACGACCTCCGCCGCATACTCGAACGGACCCGTCGGAGACTTCGACGTAAGCGCCGCCACGCGGCAGTCCGCGTCGTCGACGAAGAGCGAGATGTACAGCACCCAGTTGTCGCCGATCTTGAGGACGCACGGCGCCCACAGGTTCGTCGTGACCGAGTTCAGCTTCGCGCGGGCGGCGGGAGTGAGCGGATCTATCCCCGTGTCCTCCCAGTCGATCGCGTTGTCGCTTACGCGAATCTTCCTCAGCATCGTCGCAACGGAATAGTACTTTCCGTCGACGTGCCAGAACGCCGGATCCGGCCAGTCCTCGGCGATGACCGGATTCGCGAAATCAGCTCCCCTGCCGACCGACGCGCAACCGCTCCACATTGAGACCGCGCCCAGCGAGAACGCGCCCCCGATGAATGTCCTTCTGTTCATTTGTCTTCCCCTTTTTGTTTACCTGTCTGTGACTTCGACAACGTAGAAAGCTGACGCGCCGGCCGAACGCTGCACGCTGAACGCGACGAAGTTGTCGCCGGACGCGGCCTGGCGCTTCTCGACCGCGGCGTATTCGCCGCGCACGGACGGCGACGACTTGAGCGTGTAGAAGAGCCCTGGCTTCGCGCTCGTCGTGAGCTCGACCGTCGACGCGCCGACCTTGATGGCGTCCTTCATGCCGGGGGCGGATTCCGTGAACGCGGGCCGGACGACGGACTCGTCGAGCGCGGGCACGATCTTTCCGCCGGCCGGGACGAGCGACGCGGACGTGTAGCACGACGTCGTGTCTACCGACGCGGAGTCGGAGTCCTTGACGGAGATGTGCACCTCGGTGACTCCCTCGGGGATGAACACCTCGGTTCCCGCCGGAGCAAGCGACGCGTCGATCGTCGCGACCGTCCCCTCGACTGTTCCGACGACCGTTCCGTCCGCAAGCACTGGAAGCTCTGGCAGTTCGACCGGCGAAGCGACCCAGCACGTCTTGTCGATCTCGACCTCGAAGGAAGTCGCGATGAGATAAGCCCCGCCGCCCTTTCCTCCGACGTCGCCGACGTTGCCGTAGACGGTCGGGAAGTCCTTCTGCGTCGCGTGCGCCTTCTGTATCTCCGTCTCGCCGTCCTTCTGCATGATGTACATGTCGATCTTGTTGTTCGTGATCTTGTTCCATCCGTACTCGGCCTGGTCGAAGCGGAGATATCCGTTCGCAGGAAGCGTCGTGCCGTTCGGAATCGTGAACCTGCACTTCGCCTCCTCCTTCGTGACGGAATCCTTCTTCACGATGACGACGATTCCGGAAAGGTCGAGTTCAGCCGAAGTCGAAAGGTTCGTCACGGCGATCCACTCGCCCGTGTCGCCGTCGGGAACGGCGGGCGTTCCGCAGAACGAATGGAAGCGCAGGTTCGCCGCGAGCTCGCCTGCGTTGTCCGCCTGCGAGTTGATGTTCACGTTCTCGAGCGGAGACCACTCGCCGTTCTTGAGGATTCTCGCGCGGATCTTGAATTCCGCGATGGTGATTGCGATCGGATTGCCGTCGTACTTGATCGCACCGGGGGCAATGCCGCCGCCCTCGGCACGCGGATCCGTCCCGTCGGTGACGTAGTAGATATCGCCTTCGCCTTGCAGACGAACACTCGATCCCTCGGGAAGGACATCCTCGTCGTACACGGTCTGGCCATCCGCGTCAACTACCAGCGGAGCCGAAACGGTCGGATACCATCCGCGCTCCTGGTAGTCAGCGATGAGGTACGGGATTCGGTTGTCGATGAAGTTGAGGCAGTAGTTGCAGGCGTCCTCCCACGTCGTGTGCGTATGATCGTAGTGAGACCAACGCGCGATCTCGCACGAAACGGCATCCTCTATCTCGGCCATGCGGCGCTCGAAGCGTGCACGCGCCTTCGCTACCGTCAGCTCACCGTCCTTGAAGCAGTGTTTGTAGACGCGGTCGGCGAACGACATCTTGTACTCGGGATCATCCATAAGGCGATAGTGAAGCTCCGTCGGCGTGAAGTTTCCAAGCGTTGCAAAGACGGCGTTGCCGCTGCTGCCGGAACCAGAGTAAGATGTACCGTAGGAGGACACGTGATTGGCGTTGTAGGTGTTCCAGCCGCCGAACGCGCCATCATCATGGATTCCGAGTGTGTACTCGCTGTCGTGGCGGAAGAAGAGGAATCCGTCCTTGACAGCCTCTCCGTCTACGCGGTTCCGGATAGCGATCAGGTTGTTCGCGTGCCCGCCAAACACGCTGCCAGGTGAGTCACAGTCGGCCGCATAGTGCGTCTCGATGACATAGTCCTGAAGGTTCTTGCGGTTGAGGAGGATCGGATAGTCGGGATTGCGCGTACCGTCGGCGTTTAGTCCGCGAACCTTGTTGTAGTTCTCCGGATGGCTCGTGCCGAAGCCCTCGTTGACGGCGATGTGCCAGAGGTTCGACCACGCGTCAATCGTGCCCTCGTTTGCATCCGTAGTGTATTGTGCACCACTGTTGTAATTGTAGGTGCTGGAAGTCTTGATAACATCGTAGTTCTCCGCGCTGCCGCCGAGGTATGTCTCGGCGAAATCATCATCGCAACGCTCTTCGGTCTGATAGACGCCGTAGTACACGCCGTTGATGAAAAGGTGGTAATAGCGGCTCCGTCCCGCAGGCTGGTTCATGTCAAGTTGCGTGTCACGGTTGAACACATCGTGCACCAGCGTGTCGTACATGCCGCTATTTGGCTGACCAGCGCTAGACTTATTGCCATTGGCGAACGAGTGGTTCTGGTCGCAGCGGAGATCGATCTTCTTGAAGCTCGACGCGCCGTCCTCGCCGAAGAGCGGAAACTCGAGGCGGCTCATTCCGTACTCGCTGCGGAAGAAGAGACGGAATCCGTGCTTATCGTATCCTGTTCCGCGGCTCATCCCGCCGCGCATCCTGACGCCGCAGGAGACGGAGAACTCGTTCGCCTCGCCGGTGACGGGATCGATCTGCTCGATCATCGCCGGACGCTCCCAGTCGGAACCGTGCTGTCCGGCGTTCGCCCAGATGCCCATCGAGTTGTCGAAGAGGTCGGCGAGGTTGACGACCATCGAGATCGTGGCGACGTTAACGGAATTCGTGAAGCCCTTCTCGATGCGCGCGCGCTCGTTCGCGACAAGCGTCTGGTTCATGCCATAGAACATCGATACACCGCTATTAGATCCGTCAGGACGCATCGAGCCGTTCGACGGCCATCCCGCCGGAACCTGCGCCGAGTCGTATCCCTGAGGCGCGGAGAGGACGTCCTCGAGGAAGATGTACGTCGCGGAGGAATCCTGCTGGAAGACCGACTTCTCGTCCGCCGCCGCCGCGCGCACGACCGTCGTCTTCGAGACCGCGATCGGGGCGGTGTAGAGGAAGGAATCCGTCGTCGGCGAGGAGCCGTCGAGCGTGTAGTAGATCTTGACGCCGTCGTCCTCGGGGCAGGAAAGCTCGAGCTGGAAAGACTCGGTCTTGTATCCGTGCGGCTCGCTGAAGACGATCTTCGGCGTCATGCCGGTCTTGCCGTCGGAGGCGTTCTCGCGGCCGGGCGTGGGCGTCGTGAAGTAGACGAGCCCGCTCTCGGTGTTGAGGATGACGTCGGGCGCAATCAGGAACGTCTGGTCGTTGACGTCGTTGTTGTATCCGACGACTTCGAGCTTGTTCTCGCCGATGTTAAGGTACTCCACCGGAATGTTGAAGTACGACGGGGCGAGAATCTCCTCGTCCGTGCGCGACGCGACCGCGACAGAGCGGAAGACATGTCCGTTGATGGACGCCTCGAATCCGTCCGCATAGCATATCCTGAGCTGGATCTCGCCATCGTCCGGGAGCGTGTCTAGCGTGAACGACTTGCGCCACGAGGCGGAGGTCTTGGAGCCGAGCATCTCGCTATCGACGCGCGTGTAGATCTTGGACGCGATCGAGCCGGAGTGCAGCACGCCGCTCGCCGCGGAGCCGACAAGGTGGAAGTTGTCCGTGGAGAACGAGGTCAGTTCGCCCTTCGCGACGGAGAAGTCCATTCCGGCGTCGCCGCCCTGGTGCCCGAGGATTATCTCGACTTCGTAGTCGCCGGCCACGCTGAAGAAATAGGCGTCGACCGTCTGGCTGTTCCATCCGCCGCCGGACTTGGTGAATTTCGCGCCATGACCCGAGATCGTATACTCGAACCACTGGTCGCCATACATCGAGAACGTCCAGTATCCGGGCTCGGGGATGTTGACTACGGCCGTCGCATGGACGGCGATGTTGTTTCCGTCCCATCCGTCCGGCGCCTGGAAGTCGCTGTACGGCGCGAATGTCATGTGCGTACCAGTGTACGCGTGGAAGTAGGCGATTGTCTGCTTCGTCTCGGTCGTATGGAACCACGACCATGTATCAGGATCGTTTACTATCTTCTTGGCACTGTCCAGCGAGTCGCACGAGCAGTTCTTCGCCCCGTAGACGTCGACCTTGAACGCGCCGACGACTGGCGCCATGCCGATCGCGCCCTCGCACGACTTCCACGCGCCGTCGCCGATGCGGTACTCGGCCGCTCGCGTCGACCTCACAAGCTCGCGCTCGACGTGTCCGACGCCGAACGAGACGTCGTCGAACTGCTGTCCGAACGCCAGCTGCGAGATCACCGTTCCGTCGGGGCTCGCGAGCGCGGCGCATTCGCCGCCGGAGGAGAGTCCGAGCGCGACATGCGCGTCGAACTCGCTCCACTCCGTCTTCACGTTGTCCGCGAAGACGACGAGATAGCCGCCTGCGGGAACGACAGCCGGACCCTCGATCGGCTTCCACTTGGAGATCTTCTTCGTCGGATCGTCCGTCATGAGCCAGCCCGCGATGTCGACGTCGCTTCCGCCGAGGTTGCGGATTTCGATCCAGTCGATCTCCGTCGCGCCGTCGTGCGTTGAGAGCGTCGTCTCGTTTGCGGCCATCACCTCGTTGACGACGAGCGGAACTCCCTCGACGGCCGAGGGGCGTCCGGCCTCGGGAAGCGTCATCGCCTCCTCGACGGTGAACGTCATCGTCGTGCGGTTGAGGATGTAGCCCTCAGCCGGAAGGAACGTAACTTCGACTTCGCTGCCCTGCGGAATCATGTAGACGCCGTTGGAGCCCTCGATCTTCTGTCCGTCGGCCTTTACGGACTTCACGACGACATTCGCAATCTCGGGGATCGTGAGCGCGACGTCGGGCATGGTCTTCTTGTAGTAGACGCCCTCGGAGGATTCGGACGTCCGCGCGAAGCCATTCGCGTAGATCGCGGTGACGCGGTAGAAATACGTCTGGCGCGTCTCAGGATCGGCGTCGACGTAGGAGAAGACATCCGACGCGGGGCGCGCAAGCTCGGTCCAGCTTCCGCTGCCCTTCCTGCGCTCCACGACGAACTCGGTGATCTCGGCCTCCGTCTCGCATGTCCACTCGACGGCGATCTTCGCCTCATCAGGATCGGCCGTCACGGAAGCCACGACAGGCGTCGCGACGCCCTCGGCCGCCGCGATGTCCTCTGCCGTCCAGCCGTAGAACTGGATTTCGGCAAGGTTGCCGTACTCGGCAGCAAGATAGTAGGAACGATAAGCCGTGGAATTGTCAACCTCAAGTAAAAACCATGCATCAACACCCGACTCCACTGCCGGCAAGGCAATGGAAAGCGATGTGTCGAGATCGGCGTCAGGAGAGGTTGTCAGCGTGTCGCCCGAGCGGTTGCTTCCATAGACCTGTGCGCCTGTTGAACGAGTGCTGTAGTCGGCACGCGTGTGGATGCGGGCAAGCGCCACAAACGGCATAAGCTCACCGAAGTCGATACCGATCTTTGCATGAGCTCCATTGAGGTCCGGGAATGACCCCGTGTTGCCGTCAAATGCGTTTGAACCAGGCTTGTAATAACTCCAGTCGCGATCTGTATTCCAGAACACTGTGCCATCGTCTGTGTTGAACCTCCTCAGGCGCTTGAACGAGACGACGCCAGACTCGCCGTCGGAGTCGGAGAGGCGGTAGTAGCGCGTGATGCCGCAGGGAGCGGAATCGTCGGTGTAAGTCGCAGTTCCCGCGGCGATGTTCGCGAGGTCGGCCCAGGGGCCGGTCGCGGAATACGACGCCTGCAGCTTCACCGCGCCGGGAAGAGCCTTCCACGAAAGCTTAGCCGTGAAATCGTCGTCCGCGGCAGACGCGACCGCGAGCTCGGCGTCCTTTGCCGTGACGGAAACTTCGGGCTCATCCGCCGCGGCGATGTCGTCCTCCGTCCAGCCGTAGAGCTCAAGCTCGGTGACATTGCCGCCGTAGGCGCCGCTATAGTAAAAGCAACGGTAGGCAGATGTCGGATCGATATCGATCGGATACCACTTGTCAT
The DNA here is from genome assembly GCA_016296065.1 of Kiritimatiellia bacterium. Lineage (GTDB taxonomy): Bacteria > Verrucomicrobiota > Kiritimatiellia > RFP12 > UBA1067 > UBA1067. The sequence goes on along the minus strand of JAEDKA010000020.1, from coordinate 9,936 downwards.
CGGCCACGCCGGAAAGCGCCGTCGAAAGCGCTGTTCCAGTTCCCGTCCATGTCGTGCCGTCCGCGGTAAAGCCGGAGTCGATGCCGTAGACCACAAGCCCGTTGAGACGGCCCTGGCATTTGTCGGTGACACGAGGATATGCACGGGCATACGCGACATGCCATTCGGTCGAGCCGAGGTCCACGCCCGCCTTTGGGTTGGACACGTTCGCATCAGGGTAGGAATCGCGGCCGATACTTCCGTCAAAAGCCCTTTCCGGCGGCTTGCACCATCCCTGCGAGGTGAAATCGCCCTCGTATACGATTGAGGCGGAGGCGAGGTCTAGCTTCCTCACCGCGGCGAACTTCACCGCGTCGCTCGTGGAGGAGCCGTCGTTGAGCCTGTACCAGTACGTCTTGCTGACGACGGTGGAGGAGTCGGTCCAGGTGCCGGTGGAGGAGGTCCCCTTGTCGGACCACGGGCCGTCGGAGCTTTCCGCCCGTTGGACCGTAACCTGCCCGGAGCCTTCCCAGGTAAGCTTTGCGGAGAGGTCTCCGCTGTCAATGTCGGAATATCCGACGGTGAGCGCCGGAACCGCGAACGCCGCTGCAGACGCAATCGCCGTCGCTGCAAGAGTAGTTGCCTTGAACATTAGTTTCCCCTTTCGCGGCAATTATACCAATTCTCGCTTCGGATATCCTGTTATTTTAAACGGAAAAATTATGCTATTTCGTCCAACGACCAAACTTGACGCATTCCGTCCCGAAACATCTCCTTAAAACGGCGTCCACCTCGCGAGGTGCATGGTGAGTACCTCGGGAGGTGGACGGCAGGCATCTCGCGAGGTGGACGATTGGCACCTCGGGAGGCGGACGGCAGATGCACTTCTGCCGGTATCAGAAGCGATAGGTGAGCGTGCAGCCCGCCGCGTGCGAAAGGCCGCGGTGGCACTCGAAGCGATACTTGCGTCCGAGCGGATCGTTCATGTGCATCGACTTGCATCCCATGACGACGATTCCGTACGTGACGTCGATCTGGAGGTTGTCGGTCAGGCGCCAGGTGAGTCCGCCGGAGACGATCTGACGGTCGCCGGGAGGAAGCATGACGGATTCCTGGTCGGACGGGCAGACGTTCGAGTCGTAGACATAGGAGACGACGGCCGTCCAGTCACGCGCGAAGTCCCACGACGGGGCGATGCCGACGCGCCAGGAGTCCTTCCAGCGCAGCTTCGTCGTCTTGTCGCCCTGGGAGACGGGGAGCTTGAAGTCTATGCGCTCGAGCTCGGACCAGTCGGTCCACGAAACCATCGCGCCGAGATGCCAGTCATCCGTGATGTCCCAGTTGAGACCGGCGGCGATGGACTGCGGGACGTCGAGGTTCGCGGACGCCGCACCGCCGAGCACGTAGGGCGGATAGCGCAGGTTCGAGTGCCCCTTCACGCGCGTGTCGATCTTGCTCTTGTAGACCGCGCCGACGGAGAGGTTGTCGAGCACTTTGTAGCGCGTGCCGAGCTGGAAGCCGCATGAGCTGAGCCCGTTGTTGCCGTGCAGGTGGTTGCGGATGAGCGCCGCCTGCGGATTGATGTCAGCCGCGTACGCACCCGGATAGGAATACTGCTCGAAATCGAAAAAGAGCAGCCTAGCACCGCCGCCGATCGACCAGTTGTCGGTGATGCGGTACGAGAGGTTGGGGTTGATCACGAAGCCCTCGATCGTCGTCTCCTTCGAGCTCCAGGTCATGAGGCTGCTGTGAGAAAGGCTGCTGCCGAGACCATACTCCGGGGAAATGCCGAGACCGAACGTGAAGCCCCAGAGCGCAGGCGCTACGACCTGGAAGTGCGGAAGCACGAAAAAGCCGGGATCGAGCGGCTTGGAACGGTGCGTGATGCCGCCACGGGAAATCTTGATGCGCCCGCGCGGATGCTCGGTGACGAATCCAGCCTGGACCGTGATGTTCGTGATGTCGTCAAGCGTCGCGGGGTTGATCGAGTTCGCCGAGCCGTCAAGGCCCTTGCCGAGAAGCGCCCCGCCGTAGGACGTACCGACCGCCGTCGGCTCGTAGAGTCCGAAACCGGACGAAAACGCCGCCGAAGCCGCAAAAATTACCACTGTCAGTGAAAGAATCTTTTTCATTTTTGTTTTTGTTTCCTTTTGTAACGTAAACATTGTGACATTATATGCTTTTTTGTCGCAAAAGTCAACGGGGCGCACTTTATATGATAATATCTCGCAATTATCGAGCATTTTTACCAAATTTTCTTATAAGCCAAGGCGAACTTCTACCAATCAATCTGGGAAATTCCGTGCTTGGCGAGGTATTCGTTGGCCTTTGCGAACGGGCGCGAGCCGAAGAAACCCCTATGTGCGGAGAGCGGAGACGGATGCGGCGAGGTGATGACGCAATGCCTTGTGCGGTCGATGAAAGCACCCTTCCTCTGAGCATACGCGCCCCAAAGGATGAAAACGAGGTGCTCTCGCCGCTCCGCCAGAGAGCGGACAACGGCATCCGTAAAGACCTCCCATCCCTTGTTCTGGTGGCTGCCAGCTCGATGTGCGGCGACGGTAAGCGTCGCGTTGAGGAGAAGCACCCCCTGATCAGTCCACTTCAGGAGATCGGGCATATGTCCGAGTTCCTTTGAAATGTTCACGAGCGAGGGCGGAGGCTGCACGTCCGGCGGAACGTAGAACGCCAGTCCCTGGGCCTGTCCCGGCTCGTGGTACGGATCCTGTCCAAGGATGACTACTTTCACGGCGTCAAAGGGAGTGCGGTTAAAGGCGTTGAATATCTTGCCCGGAGGCGGATAGACTATTCCGCTTCTGTAGGCCGACTTGACGAATTCGGCGAGACTGGCGAAGTATGGCTTTTCGAACTCCTCCGCCAGCACGCGCTTCCACGACTCCTCGATCTTGACTTCCATGACAATATTATAGCATAACGGGGCGCGGCAGATGTGCCGCGCCCCGTCGTTTCGCCTTGCTGGCCGCCCTTACTTGGCGGCTTCGGCGTCGAGCTCGGCCATCGCGGCCTTGCGCGAGAGCTTGATGCGCCCGCGCTGCTCGTCGATGTCGACGCACTTGACCTTGATCACGTCGCCGACCTTGCAGATTCCGTCCATGGACTTGAGGAACTTGTCCGAGAACTCGGAGATGTGGCAGAGGCCCTCGAGCCCGGGGAGGATCTCGACGAACGCGCCGAAGTCCTTCACGCTCGTGACCTTGCCCTCGTAGATCTTGCCGACCTCGGCCACGGCCGAGACCTTGCCGACCTCGAGCTTGGCGGCCTCCATCGACTCCTTCGACGTCGCGAAGATCGCGACCTTGCCGTCGTCGTCGATGTCGATCTGCGCGCCGGTCATCTCGACGATCGCGCGGATGTTCGAGCCTCCGGGCCCGATGAGCGCGCCGATCTTGTCGACGGGGATCTGCATCTCCTCGATCCGCGGCGCGTACTTGTTGAGCTCGGCGCGCGGGGCGGGGATTACGGACTCCATGAAGTCGATGATCTTGAGGCGCGCGTCGTGCGCGGCCTTGACCGCGCCCTCGACGAGGTCCCACGTGAGGCCGCGGAGCTTGAGGTCCACCTGGAAGCCCGTGATGCCCTTCCTCGTGCCGCCGACCTTGAAGTCCATGTCGCCGCAGTGGTCCTCCGCGCCGAGAATGTCGGTCACGAGAACCTTCTGTGACTGGTCTTCGTTGGTGAAGAGGCCGATGGAGATGCCGGCGACGGTGCGCTTCAGCGGAACGCCCGCGTCCATAAGCGCGAGGCAGCCGTTGCAGATCGACGCCATCGACGAGGAGCCGTTGGAGCCCATGATCTCGCTGACGACGCGGATCGAGTACGGGAAATCGTCGGGGAGAACCTCCGCGATCGAGCGCTCTGCGAGAGCGCCGTGGCCGATCTCGCGGCGTCCGGTGGAGCCGAGGCGCCCGACCTCGCCCGTGCAGTAGGGCGGGAAGTTGTAGTGGAGCATGAACCGCTTGGAGGGATCGCCTCCCGTCACGGAATCGAGCTCCTGCGCGTCCTTCTTCGTGCCGAGCGTGACCGTCGCGAACGACTGCGTCTCGCCGCGCGAGAAGATCGCCGAGCCGTGGAGGCGCGGGAACACGCCTACCTGCGCGGAGAGCGGACGGATCTCGTGCTGGGCGCGTCCGTCGATGCGGAGCCCCTTCTCGAGCACGTTCTTGCGGACGGTCTCGATCTCGAGCGCGTCGAAGAGGTGCACAAAGCCGACTGCGTCGACCTCGGGCCACTTCTCGGCGACCTTCTTGAGGAGGTCCTCCTTGATCGCGGAGACCTTGCCCTGACGCTCGAGCTTGCCCTTGATGAGGAGCGCGGCCGCGAGGGCCTCGCCGCCCTCCTTGCGCATGAAGTCCATCTTGTCCGCGGGCTGCGGGATGTCGTTGATGTCCTTGTCGGGCTTCCCGAGCGCACGGCGCATCTCGATCTGGAGGTCGATGATCTTCTCGACTTCCTCGTGCGCGCGCTTGAGGGCCGCGATGAAGTCCTCGTCGCTGATCTCGCTGGCGGAGCCCTCCATCATGAGGAACTTGCCGCGGATGCCGGCGTAGAGGAGGTCGATGTCGCTCTTGGCCTTCTGCTCGTGCGTGGGGTTGATGACCCACTGCCCGTCGATGCGGCCGATCCTGACGCAGCCGATCGGGCCCATGAACGGGATGTCCGAGATGTGGAGCGCCGCGGAGGAGGCGTTGACGGCGAGGAAGTCGGCCTCGCGCGTGCCGTCGCTCTGGATGAGCGTGGAGTTGACCTGGACGTCGTTGTAGTAGCCGTCGGGGAAGAGCGGACGGATCGGACGGTCGCACATGCGGGCCGTCAGGATCTCCTTGCTCGTCGGACGCGCCTCGCGCTTGAAGAAGCCGCCCGGGAACTTGCCGGCGGCGTAGAACTTCTCGCGATACTCGCACTGCAGCGGGAAAAAGTCGATGCCCTCCCGCGGCGTGTCGGTATTGGTCACCGCCGTAAAGACGGTGTTGTCACCGTACGAGACGGTGACGGCTCCGGCGGCCTGCTGCGCCAGGAGCCCGGTCTCGATCACGAGGTCCGTCCCCGCGATGTTGACCTTGAACTGCTTTGTTCCTTGCATTGTCTTTTTCTTTCTGTTTGTCAATCGCTTAGCGGCGGATGCCGAGCTTCTTGATGAGCTCGCGGTAGCCCGCCTCGTTCTCGCGCTTCAGGTAGTCGAGGAGGTTGCGGCGGTTCTGGACCTTGCGGAGGAGGCCGTAGCGCGAGCTGTGGTCCTTGTGGTTGGCCTTGAGGTGCGCGGTGAGGGCCTCGATCTCCTTCGTGAGGAGCGCGATCTGAACCTCGGAGGAACCCGTGTCGCGGTCGTGACGCTGGAATTCGGACTTGATTGCGGCCTTGTCGATCTTCATTTTATCTGTATCTTTCTCTTTAATTCTGCGAACCGGGAAGCATAGACACCCCTGCCAGTGGCCTCACCATGAGGCACCGAACGCCCGAATTTCGAGCACCCGCGGCAGGGACAACCTCCTAAGACAGTCGCAGGATTGCCGCATAGTATACCAAAAACGCCGCCACGCGCGCAACCCCCCCGCGGCGAACGAAACGGCGCGGGCGCACAGCCGCGTCCGCGCCGTATATGCCGTCCTGGCACTGCCTTGACTACTTGACGTCCGCGCCGTCGCCCCAGCCCTTGGGATAGAGCCTGGACTCGGTCGGAACGTCATCCGTCATCGTCGTCTCGGACGAGTCGGGGCTGTTCAGGTAGCAGCGCTCGACCGTGCCGAGCCCGCGCTGGCCCTCGCCGGAGAGAAGCGCCTCCGCCTCGAACGCGAAGCCCTTCGCGAAGTCAAGCTCGAGGAACTCGGCCGGAACGGTGATCTGCGCCTTGTAGCCCTTCCTGTCCGCGTCGACCTTGAAGACGACCTCTGCTCCCGGAACCTCGCCGACGAACTCGAAGGCGGAGTCGCCGCCAGCGGGCGTCGAGTAGGAGAGCGGACGCTTCTCCTGGTTCGTGAACGGCTTGAACGCGATCACGCGGTCCTTCCCGCCGAGCCGCGCCGCGAGGACGCGGGCGAAGCCGATGTGGCGGCCCTGCGGATTCCTCTCCGGAATCGTCCCGAGCGAGGCCGCCGCGTCCTTGGGTCCGACCTCAAAGCCGACGGCGTCTCCGCCCTTGAAGACCGCCCCGATATCTCCCGCGACGTTCACGAGCGGGGAATCGTCCGTTACGTGCGCAGTGAAGACGGCCTTCCCGCCCTCGACCTTGAACTTGACGTCGCCGACGGCCTTCTTCTTTCCGGTGAAGTCAAGAGGATCGACCGTTTCGAGCCTGACCTTGCCCTCGGTGCGCCACTCGCCCTTGACGCGCCCCTTCTCGAAGCCGAGAACCTTGAAGACATGGCCCTCGTTGTATGCCCACACCTCGTCGCGCTCGGGGTAGTAGACGATCTGTCCGGAGAAATCCTCGCCTCCCATCCCCTTGGGGCCGACCTTGTCTGCGGGCTTGAGTCCGGGAGTGTCGAAGATGCGGTCGACGTAGAATCCGTCCTTCGTGTAGAACGTGAAGCACGCCCATTCGCTGGCGGCGACGGAATACTCGTCGTTGACGAGTCCGGCATAGCACCAGTGGTGGAGAATCTCGCCCGGCTTGGCGCCGCCGATCGCCTTCCTGCCGGTGCGCCACACGAGCTTGCCGTTCTTGTCGTACTTCGTCATGAACACGGCGTTCATGTCGGCGGTATGGCCCATGCCTTGGTGCATGTACTTGGAGTACTCCTCTGTGACGTACGGATAGTTGCAGTTGATCGCGGCGTAGAAGTTGCCCTCGGCGTCGCGGCGCATGCCGAGGAAGCCGAAGCGCCATCCGGAATGCACATGCGCGCCAGGCAGCACGTCGGGAATCGCGATCTCCGCGCCCTTTACGTCCCAGTTCGGAGCACCGATCGCGTTCCACCCGCGGTTCCTCAGCCTGACGATGCGCTGGTTCTGCGAGGTGATGTAGCAGTCGCCTTTGTCGTCCACGTACATGGACCCGTTCTGGAGCGCCCAGCGGTATTTCTCATCTCCGACGCCCGTGAGCGGATCGAGCTCGTCCTTGCCGATCTGGCCGTCGCCGTTGCGGTCGCACCACACGAGAAGCGCGTCGCCCTCGCGTCCAGTGTTCCAGACGCACGCGACGGGAGTGAGCACGTCGTTTGCGTCGATGCGCATCATCGGACGTCCCCAGGTTCCGTAGTCGGTCTTGTAGTCCGTGCCGTATCCGCCGCAGCCGAAGCCAGGTCCGCCGTCGGCGACGAGGTACTTCTTCCCGTTCGCGGCGCGGATGACATACGGCGTGTTCATCGTGGAGACCACCGAGCCGACGGGCGAGCCCACAGCCTCGAAGTCCCAGCACGCGTCCGGCTCGCCGACGATCGAGCCCTCCTTCAGGTGCGCGCGGGCGAAGCAGTCGGGGCCCGCGAGCGAGTAGTAGACCTCGCGCGGATCATCGCAGTCGGGGAACGTCGTCGGCGCATAGGAGGTGTAGCCGTAGTACTTGCGGAGAATCCTGCCCGTCTCGGCCTCGAGAAGGTTGACGATCTTGGGGGCGGCCATTTCGGGAACGAGAAGCGTCCCCGTCTTGTCGACGGCGAGGCCGGCCGGATAGCGGAAGTTCTCCTTCTCGATCGTGCCGGCGTCGGGACGCCCGCCCTTCTTTCCGAATGCAGCGGCGAGCTTCCATCCGTCCGCGCCCTTCACGAAGCGCTTCACCTGGTGGCTCGAGCCGTGGTCGGAAACATACACCGCGCCCGACGCGTCGACCGCGATTCCGTGCGGGAGCTCGAGTCCGCCGAAAAGCTTCTGCTTCGTCCCGTCGAATCCAAGCTTCGAGACGTCGCCGTTCGCCTGTGCGACGAGGAGTCCGTCGCCATAGAGGCATATTCCGCGCGGATGCGCAATCGCGAGTTCGCCAAGAACCGCGCCGGTGTTTCCGTCGAGGACGAACACCTTGTCGCCCATCGTGTCGGAGACGTAGACCTTCCCGTCCTTGACGGCGCAGCCGACGCTGTTGAGCGCGAAGTCGCGCCTAAGCGGAAGGTCGAGCTTCTTCTTCGACGCGGGGAACGGAATCGATCCGCGCCCGTCGGGGAAGAGCTCGTAGTTGCCCGTTGCCGCGTCGAGGCGAATGAGCTGGGTCACTCCGTTCATCTCGAGGACAATCCACACCTTGCCGTTCTCGGCGCAGACGCAGTTGAACGGACAGAACCCGCCGGCGACGAACGGCGACGTGCGCCAGATCACTTCGCCGTCGAAGCCCGTCTTGACGATGCCGCGTCCGCCCTCTGCGATATGCCACACGAAGTAGCGTCCGGTGTCGTCGCACGCGGCGTCAACCGCAGGACCGTGGTCCGCTCCCCATCCGCCCTTCTTGTCCGGCGTCTCGTACGGCGGGTTGCCGCTTACGCCGACCGTTCCGACATACTCCCAGTCGAGTCCGTCGTGGAGATACGCCTTCCATTTGTATTCGCGTCCGGTCTCGCAGGGGAAGCCGAGCGAGTCGCGTCCGTCCCAGTACGCCGTCACCTCTCCGGCGTCATGCAGCTCGCCGCCCATCAGCTCCTTGACGACCCAGCCGTCGTCGCGGACGATGTTGACGGAGAGCTTGCCCTTCTTCGGAATCGTCACCTTTATCGGAGTGGAGGTGACCCTCGGCGCGTTCGCGACCTCGCGCGCGGCCTTCGCGATCTCCTCGAGCGTCTTCGGCTTCGGAGGGAGTCCGCCCTTTGCGGAGAAGGCTATGCGTCCCCAATTGCCGAGGTTCTGGAACGCGAAGGCGCCGGGGTCCCTGTCGAAGATAAGCGCGGTGTAGTGTCCGTCGCTGCCCGGCGACCACTTCACGTCGACGCACGCGCTCATCATCTCGCCCGGCTTGAACGGACACTTCCCCGACGGAACGCCGAGGATGTTCCATGGCGTGCGAGACTCCATGACGCAATGCGTACCCTTTGTCACGACCTTGACGGCCGACCCCGCGGGCTTGTCCTTCATCACGCGGTTCCATCCGGGCCCAGCCGTGATGAACAGATGGTCCTCGCCGGTCTGCGAGTTCTTCCACAGGTTGATCGCCGTTATCGCGTCCGTCTCCACCCTGGGGAGCGGATGCGGCAGCTTCGGATCGGTGCAGATGCGGACCTGGATGACGTCGCCGTTCCAGAAGCGGTCGGCGGGGCGGTTCGGATTCGTGTACTCGTGGTCGTAGAGCCCCATGTCGACGCCGACGTAGAAGAAATCGTCGTCGTACATGAACGCGATCTTCGCGTACTGCTCGTCCGCGTACTGCTCTGCGTTCCAGCTCGGCTCTGCGGCTGAAAGGTCCCAGTCGTCGAGGCATCCGTCGATGACGGGCGCCTTGCCGTCCTTCAGCGGAACGGCATAGGCAATTCCGTCTGGGCACATATTGCCGGCCAGGGCGGCGAGAGAAGCGGACGCCACGGCGGCCGCCAGACATTTCTTCATCAGTCTCATGTTAGTCTCCTTGTGTGGAATTTGACTTAATTGTAGCAAAAACCCCCACGGGAATCAAGCCGATGACGTCTGTTTTACAAATTTTTAATCGTCTGTTTAACAAACAACCGAGAACAACGAGAGGGTGCGGCGAATGTGCCGCGTTCTCTTTTCCCCTCGTCCGCGCTCCACCCTTGTCATGTCCTATCCACCATTAAGCAGTAGGCGTCCTTCTCGGCGTCCGCCTCGTCGCCGCGCCCCTTCGAGCACAGCCTCTCCCAGCGCTCGACGACGCCTCTCGCCCTGTCCTGCCTGCCATACTGGAAACCACCCATTAGGGTTACACTGCCTTATGTCCATCGCGGAGCGATGGACCTCCTGTTTGTTCGTCCCCTTAGGGGGTCCGTCGCTCCGCGACGGACTTCCTGGGGGGTCGTTGCACTATTCCCCGAATTTGAGACACTCTAAATAAGCCGTAGTGGTTGTCTCCTT
>JAEDKA010000019.1 GCA_016296065.1 Kiritimatiellia bacterium | reverse complement strand
TCTCCTGCTTCACGTCCTCGTTGTTGCACTCAATGAGCGAGAGGATCTGCTTGTCCGTCGTGTTCGCCTGGCGGAGGAGCTGCTGCTTGTAGCGGTACACGATGTACTTCTTCGCGATCTCCTTCGCGCCGAACTCCATGAGCTTCGTCTCGACGACGTCCTGAATCTCCTCGACGTGCATCGCGCGGTCGCGCGCAGCGCACACACCCGCGACTTCCTCCGCTATGAGCTTGATGCGACCCTCCGAAAGCGCGTCCTTGTAGTCGACCGCCTGCGACGCCTTGCGGATCGCATTCTCGATCTTCGTGATGTCGAACGGGACTTCCTGTCCGCTGCGCTTCGTGATCTTCATCTCTTTCATTTTTTACTGTCGCTCCTTTGCGGCTGTTTGTTAAGTTTTTCTACAAAATCCTTGGTTTTCACCCAAAATCACTACTATTGGTAGAAACCACAGAGTATGATACACTAAATGTTGTGTTTCCACAAGGGTGAAGTTATGAAATTTTATCAACAACTTGTATACAGTGCGGCAATAAAACACTATTTGTAGTGTAAAATGGCCATTTTCGGGCTAATCGCCCGCGGAACCCCTATCGGGAGAGCCCCTCTCCCGTGCGGATGAACACATGCGTCGCGGGTACGGACGAGGGCGCGCGGGTCAGTCCGAGGCGCGAAAGGACGCGCTTCGCCTGGCGCGCGACGGCGTCGGATGGATCAATCACCTCGGCGCGTCCAGCGCAGACTTTCTCGATTATGGGACTTAAATGCGGAAAATGCGTGCATCCAAGAACTATTCTGTCGCATCCCGCCCTCAAAAGCGGCTCGATCTTGGACTTGACGACCGAAATGACCTTAGCGTCATTTAGAGTCATTTTAGAGTCTTTTATGGTCTTTTTAGGGTCTTTTAGGGTCGCAGGCCTTAATCCGACACTATCCGACACTAATCCGACCCCAACGGACTCTACCAACTCCACAAACTCGTCGGCGACTGTGGCGATTACGGTGACGTCCTTGGCGAACTTCGCCTTGGTCTCCCTGTAGAGGCGCCCGCCGAATGTCCCTGCCGTCGCGAGGACGCCTACGATCCCCGTCTTTGACTCGAGCGCCGCAGGCTTGATCGCTGGTTCTATTCCGATGAATGGAACATCCGGCCATTCCGCGCGCAGCGTGTCGATCGCCGCGGCGGTCGCCGTGTTGCACGCGACGACAACCATCTTGCATCCGCGCGAGAGGAGCTCCTCGGTGTTCGCGCGGGAGAGGCGGACTATCTCGTCCGCCGGGCGGTTGCCGTAGGGGCAGTTCGCGGAATCAGCAATGTAGACCGTGGACTCGTTCGGACACAGCGCCCTGAAGGCGTCGAGGATGCAGAGTCCGCCGAGCCCCGAATCAAAGAACCCGACCGCTCCGTCGCTGCGCGGCGCGTCCGCTCTGCCCTTCGCGCCCACGTCAGTACATCTTCTCGTATTCGCCCTTCTGGACGCGCTTGAGCGAGTGGAACCCCGCGCGCTTGGCGCGGTAGTGGAGGTCCGTCTTCGAGTGCGTGAGGCCGGGGGCCTGGATGACGCGCTCTATCGGCGCGCCGCAGTCGGGACAGGCCGTCAGCCGGTCGTCCTTTATCGACTGCGATATCTCGAAGCCGCCGCGGCACTTCGCGCAGCTCTTCTTCGCGTCCTTAGCCTCGTAGACGTAGATCGGCATGTCACTTCGCGGCGAGCTGCGCCTTGAGTTCCTTGACCTCGCCCTTGAGCTTCTGGATCATCTTCGGGGCGAGCGTTATCGCCGCGAGGTCCTTCATGCTCATCGCTGGAGCGCCGATTACGTACTTGAGCGAGCCGTCGAGCGACTGCGGCACGCCCGCCTGCGGCCCCACCTGCACGCCGTCCGCTATCTTGATGTGCCCGGAGATGCCCGCCTGCGCCCAGATGAGGCAGCCGTAGCCGATCTCGGTCGATCCGGCGACGCCGGACTGAGCGATGAGTCCGGAATAGCCCTTGACCTTGACGTTGTGGCCGATCTGCACGAGGTTGTCGATTTTCGTCATCGGACCGATGTAGGTGCGGCCGATGCGCGCGCGGTCGATCGTCGTGTTCGAGCCGATCTCCACCCCGTCGCCGATCTCGACGATGCCGAGCTGCGGAATCTTCTCGATGTAGACCGAGCCGTCCTCGCGGCGCCCGTTGTTGAAGCCGTATCCGTCGCCGCCGAGCCTGACGCCGCAGTGGATTATGCAATCCGCGCCGACCTTGGTCCCTTCGCGGAGCGTCACCTGCGGATAGATGTGCGTCTTCGCGCCGACGGTGCATCCCTCACCGATGAAGACCTGCGCCTCGATGACCGCGCCGTCCCCGATGGAGGTTCCCTTCTCGATGACGGTGAATGGCCCGACGTGGACGTCCTTCCCGAGCTTCACGGACGGGTCGACAATCGCCGTCGCATGCACGCCCGGCGCGCGCACTGGCTCCGGCGGGGCGAACATCTTCGCCGCCGCCATGCAGGCGTGGTTCGGGTCCGCCACGCGGATCACCGAGCACGGCGCGCCCTTGTCCCACTCGGGCGGAAGCAGCACCGCCGAAGCCTTCGTCGTCTCGACGAGCTTGACGTGCTTCGGGTCCTTGCAGAAGCTTAGATCGCCGGGACGCGCCTCCTCGAGGCCGCCGCAGGCCGTAAGCTCTACGTCTTCGCCCTCAAGCGTCCCGCCGAGGACCTTCGCGAGCTCACTTGCCTTCATCCTTGTCCTTCTCCTTGCCCTTGGCGTTCTTGGGGTCCACGCCCATCTCCCTGAGGAGATCGTCCGTCACGCTGAGGGACTTCTTCGCAAAGGCGGTGACGGTGGACTCGACGATGATGTCGTAGCCGTTCTTCTCGGCGTACTTGTTGACCATCGCGCGGATGTCGTCCGTCGTGACCTTGAGGAGGCGGGTCTCGAACTCCTGGAGCTTCTGCTGCGACTCCATCGCCTCGCTGCGGAGCTTCTGCTGCGCGCCGACGAAGCGGTTCTGGACCTCGATGAGATCCTTCTCGATCTTGTCCTTCTGCGCCTGGGCCAGCATCGGGTTCTTGGCCTGGTCGGCGATCTTCTTGCCCTCGTCCTGGATGGCGTCGATGTCGGCCCTCATCGCGTCGAGCTTCTTCTGGTAGTCCTTCTCGGCGTCCTGCAGGAGCTTCTTGTTCGTCTCGTAGCTCTTGTGGTTCCTGACAAGCGTCATCATGTCGACGGTACCAATCTTGAGTTCCGCGAACGCGCTGGCGCAGACGGCGACGGCGGCAATGGCAATGATTTTCTTCATAATCGTGTATGCTTCCTTTCAAAGCTGGTGTTTTGAGGAGATATTATACCATAAATCAGGGCCGCGCGCCCCCGGCGGACAATCACGGCTTGAGGTAGAGCCGGCAGTGGCAGAGTCCGTGGAAGGACGCGTCGGCAAGCTGCCCCTTGAACTCGTCGCAGGGGCAGAAGAACTCGGGCAGCTTCGGCAGCCGGCAGGGGCAGAACCCCGCCTTTCGCACAAGCCCGTCCTTCACGACCTTGACGACCTTCTCCTCGGGATTGAGGACGACCTTTCCCTCCTCGAAGAGGCGGCGTATCTCGGTCGACGACTCCTTCGTGCGCGGGAACGCCTTGAACTCCACCAGCTTCGCGAGCTCCTCGCTGTCCTTCCAGCGCGGAAGCCCCTCGACGGAGTCCTCGCCGATGATGAAGTACAGCTTCGCGCCGGGATTCTCCGCGGCGATCTCGCGCACCGTGTCTATCGCGTACGAGACGCCGCCGCGCCTCAGCTCGCGCTCGTCAACGACGACCTTCTCCATCGAGGAAAAGGCGTTCCTGACCATCTCGAGCCTGTTCCACGGGAAGCGCGGCGCATCCGCCGCGCCGTCCGCCTTGAACGGGCTGACGTTCGCGGGGACAACCAGGAGCCTGTCGAGGGCAAGCTGCTCAATCGCCAGGCGCGCGACGTTTACGTGTCCGTAGTGAACCGGATTGAAGCTCCCGCCATAGATTCCGATGTTCATCTTAGGAGGCGATTCCGTTCTGCTGCGCGACGAGCCCTGCCGCACCGTACATCTTGCGCAGCTTCGGCTTCTCGATCTTGCCGGTGGGATTGCGCGGGACGTCCGCGAAGATGACCTTTCTCGGACGCTTGTAGCGCGGGAGCTCGAGGCAGAAGTCGTTGAACTCCTTCTCCGTAAGCGTCATGCCGTCCTTGACCGACACGATCGCCGCGGCGATTTCGCCGAGGCGCGCGTCGGGGAGTCCGATAACGGCGACGTCCTTCACCTTCGGATTCGACCGGACGAAGTCCTCGATCTGCACGGGGTAGAGGTTCTCGCCTCCCGTGATGATGACGTCCTTCGCGCGGTCGACGAGATAGATGAAGCCGTCGCGCTCCTCGGCCATGTCGCCGGTGAGGAGCCAGCCCGGCTCCTTCATTATCTCGGCCGTCGCCTCGGGGTTCTTGTAGTACTCCTTCATGACGCCCGGCCCCTTGAGCGCGAGCTCGCCTACCTCGCCGGGCTTGACGGGCGTGACGCCGTCAGGGCAGACTATCTTCGTCTGCCAGCCGAAGCCCGCGACGCCGATCGCGCCGACATGGTCGACGTTCTCCACGCCGAGATGCACCGCGCCGGGGCCGGTGGACTCCGAAAGCCCGTAGTTCGTGTCGTAGTCGTGGTGCGGGAAGACCTGCTTCCAGCGCTTGATGAGCGCCGGCGGAACGGGCTGCGCGCCGATGTGCATGAGCCGCCACTGGTCGAGCTTGTACTCCTCGAGCTTCACGTCCCCGCGCTCGATCGCGTCGAGGATGTCCTGCGCCCACGGCACGAGCAGCCACACGATCGTGCAGCGCTCCTGCGAGACGCAGCGGATTATCCACTCGGGCTTGACGCCCTTCAGCAGCACCGCCTTGCCCCCGACGAGGAAGGAGCCGAACCAGTGCATCTTCGCGCCGGTGTGGTACAGGGGAGGGATGCACAGGAAGCAGTCGTCCTTCGTCTGGCCGTGGTGCGCCTGCTCGCAGCGGCAGGAATGCAGCAGGCACCTGTGCTGGAGGACTATCGCCTTGGGAAAGCCGGTCGTGCCGGACGAGAAGTAGATCGCGGCCTCGTCGTCCTCCGTCATCTTGATGGTCGGGGACTTGGAAGAGCAGTAGCCGAGGAGCGCACGGTAGGACATCGCGAACGTCGGACAGTCGTCGCCGACGTAGAAGCGGTCGCGCACAGCGGGGACCCTGTCGACGATCTGCTCGACGCGCCCCGTGAACTCCGGGCCGAACACGAGCGCCGCCGCGTCCGACAGTTCAAGGCAGTACTTTATCTCGTCAGCCGTGTAGCGGAAGTTGAGCGGCACCGCCATGCATCCGGCCTTGAGAATCCCGAAGTAGACGGGAAGCCACTCAAGGCAGTTCATGAGGAGTATCGCCACCTTCTCCCCGCGCTTGTAGCCGCGGCTCAGCAGGAGGTTCGCGAAGCGGTTCGCCTTCTCGTCGAACTCGCGCCATGTCATCTCGCTCCTGAACGCCTCTATGGGCGAGCTCTCGATGAGCGAGTACTCCCTCCACGTCGTGTGCCGCGCCTCTAGCTCCTGCGGATTGATCTCTACCAGCGCCACGTCGTTCGGCCACTCGGCCGCGTTGCGCTCAAGTATCTCCGTTATGTTGCGGAAGTCGGTCTTCATGCTCACTTCTCTTTCGCCTTTTCCTTCGCCTTCGCCTTGTCGGCCTTAAGCTTCTCCTTCGCCTTCTCCTTGAGCTCGGGGATCATCTCCTTGAGTTCGGCGACGGCATCGTCCTTGGGCCACGTCTTGATGAAGAGCTGGATGACCTTGATCGCCTCAGCGGGATCGGACTCCTTGAATATCTCGATGTCCGTCTTGACGTCGCTCATCGCGTCGTCGATGGCGGAGAGTATGTCCTGCGCCTCGGAGGCGACGTTGGGATCCTTGTCCGCCTTCTTCTTCTCGAGCGTCTTCATTATGTTGGTGACGTTCTTGCCGAGCTTGAGCTGTCCGGCAAGGCCCTTGAACTTCTTGAACTCGACGTCGCCGCACATGCTGACGGGCATTCCGATCGAGCTGATCGCCTCGACGACCTTCTCGGTGCCCTCCTTCGACCCTCCGCCCGTGTACAGCGCAGTGCCGCGGTGGTTGACGACGCAGAAGAACGGAGCCTTGCCCCAGCCCGGCTTCGGATCGGGATCGAGCGTGAACTGCCTGTACACCGGGAACGTCACCTTGTGCTTCTCCGCGGCCGCCTTCACCTTCGCCGCGTCGTCCTTGCCGACGTAGTTGCCGACGACGCGGAACTTCTTCGTCTTGAACGAGTTCCACACCTTCTCGACGTCCGTGAGCAGCTTGAGGCTGTTCTCCTCGGAAACGTCCCAGTAGTACACCAGCACCACGTTGCCGAGCAGGTCCTCGGACGATATCTTCTCCCCGAACAGGTGCGACTTGTCGTCGAGGTTCTTCCACTTCGGGACCGCGCTCGCGCAGAGCGCAGCCATGGCGCATACGGCCAGTAACGTCTTCTTCATTTTTCTTCTCCTTTTGAAAATCCGATGCGGCCCTCGCCGCCTCACATGCCCTCGAGCCGCGCGGAAGTCCACATCAGCTCGGCGATGCAGTTCTTCGCCTCCTGGGCGACAGCCTGGTTCTTGCTCTTCTTGAGGTCGGAAAACGCGTCGATCGCGAGCTTGATCTTGTCCGTGCTCAGCCGCCGCGCGCGCGCGTCCTTGAAATCGTAGTCCTTCGCCTGCAGCGTAAGCCTTTCGAGCTTCGCGACCCTCCGCACCTCCTCGTCGTCCTGAAACCTCGCCCAGACGGCGTCGTACTCGCGCGACTCCTTCGGAAACGCCTTGCGGTAGTCCTCAAGCAGCAGCACCGCTCGCCCCGGAAGGACCTCGATGTCGAAGTCGATGTAGTGCTTCCACTGCTTCGGCGTCTGCGGCGTCTTCATGGCCATCAGCGCACTCGCCACGACGCCGAACGCCCGGCGGTCGTCCTTCCCGCGGTAGAGGATGCGGCCCGTGCACTCGACGACATAGACGAAGCCAATCCGCTCGGGATCCGCCTCCTCCTGCTCCTTCGTGCGCTGTATGCCCGCATCGCGGTAGATCGGATACGTCAGGCGCAGGCCCTTTGCGATGCGCTTGATCTTCTCAGCGTCCGCCTCGCCGCGGTGCGAGCCGAGCATCACGAAAGGCTTCATCTTGAACGTCTGCCAGGCCTCCTCCATGCGCTGCATCGCCTCGACGCCGCCCTTGTCGCCGTAGTCGCGGCAGTCGACGTACACGACCTTGCCGCGCAGGTACCCCGACGACGCCATGCGCCCCGCGAGATGGTGGGCCTCGTCGAGGTTCTCCCACGCGACGGGACGCGCCGCCACGGCCGCGGCGGCCCACAGGACCGTCGCGCCGAAAGTCAGAAGGTCCCGCTTCAATCGAACAGGCTCTTGTCGAGGTTGAAGAACGGGAAGAACGGAAGGAATCCGTTGTCGTTGAAGTTGAGCAGGCCCACCTGCACCTTCGCTGACGTCGCGCGGTTCACGAGCGCGACCTGGACCCACGACACCTTCTCGGAGTCGTTGAAGCCGAGACACACCTGCGCGCCGCTCCTGACAAGCGGCGTGGCGTTGTAGAACAGCGACACCTCGGCCGCCTTCACAGTGAGCGCCTTGCAGCCGATGCCGAGATGGACTGTCGGGTTCTTGAGCCCGTTTCCGCACCACCAGTCCCACGCGACATCCGCCTTCGCGAACACCGCCGCCATGGCGACCGCGGCGACCATCATCAGTTTCTTCATAGGTTCCTCCCTTTTATATTTTAAAGGTCAATGTGCATTATTATATCACTTTATGGTATAATCGTGTGCGTGAAACTTAAAATTCTTTTTCTGGCTGCCATCCTCTCCTCCGCGACCCACGCAGCGGGAAAATCCGCGCTCATACCCGCCGCAGAATGGCGAATGATACGCCAGATCGCCGTGAACTACGACCTCGACGAGGACGCGACATGGCTCCTCGCCGCGATACGGCGGCACGAGAACGGACGCCCCGGTCTCGAATTCGGCATCGGCGGGCCGATGAACTCCGGACATCGCGCGCACCGCTACCGCGACGGCGTGAAGTCGTTCTACGTCCAGGGCTACTGGGCCGCCGGAACGGTGCGGAAGCACTACCGCGGCGACATCGCCGCGTTCGGCCGCCGCTACAATCCCGCTAACGCCGCGAAGTGGTCCGCCTCGGTCTCCTCCCTCGTCGCACGCCTCAAGGCCGAGAACGGAGGCGCGCTCCCGGGCCGCAGACCCGCGAAACGCGAATTGCACCTGCCCTGAAAGAGCCGCCGCACGAGGCCTGCAACCCGCTACCGGCCGTCGGAGTCCTCCCGCGCGGCAGATGTGACGCGCACCGTCTCCGCAGTGGAGTGCGCAGTGAACTCCGGCGCGTACATGCACTGTATCGTCGCGATGCCGCCGGCGAAGACGCCCTTCTGCTGCACGCGGTACGACGTCTCCAGCACGAACACTCCCTTGTTCAGCCTGTCGATGTAGTAGTGCGTCGCAGTGTCCTTGGTCGACTGATAGTACCCCACGCCGTCCTGCCACTTGTAGCGCGAGATGACATCCACCGGCTCGGCGCACGCGGGGCGTCCGTCGGAGACGTGCACGAACTCGTAGCTGCGGTCGCTCGTGATCTCGAGCCGCGCCACAAGCTCGTCGCCGGGCTCAAGCGCCTCGCCTATCGCCGCGAGCCGCGTTCCCTCTGCGCCTTTCGTCTTCTTGTAGTACTTCTTCTCGATCCGGAGTTCCTTCGGCTCGTGGGCGCGGACCTTCAGCACGTCCTCGAAGTAGCTCCAGTGCACGCCTCCCCACGCAACGCCCTTTTCGCCCGCGCCGGTAAAAGTTATCTCGCCCATCTCGGGCTTGATCTCATCTGATGCGTAGCGGTGCGAGTACATCCCCGTGCCCTTTTCGGCGTTTTCAGCAGGGACCTTCACCCCGCCAAGCGTCACCTCGGCAAGCGTGTCGCCCGCAAGGAGATCCGCGCCGCCGCCGAGCATAAGCGCGTATATCGCGTCCGCAGTCGCAGCCGTAGTCGTCCAGTCCTGCGTCTGCTTCTGCTTGAGAAGCCACACGTTGCACGCCTCCGCGCTCTCTTCGTCGCCCGTCACCTCGCGGAACGCCTCGACTATGAGCGCCTGCGTCGACACGGGTGCCGCAAAGACGCTCGAAGAGAAGAAGTACGGAACCTTCCAGTACATTCCCAGCTCCTCGGAGAGGACTCCGCGCTCCTTTATCGAAGCCATGATCTCGTTCGCAAGCGCGGCCTCCCCGCGCCGCTTCATCGCTACCGCCGCGAGAGCCTGCGATTCGAGTCCAAGCCCAATCCACTCCCTCCTGAGATGCGCGACGAACAGCCTCTCCGGCTCCCTGTCCTTAGAGGGCGCGACACCGGCGAAGGAATGGAAATACATCCAGCGGATGTCGAATCCGTTCACGCAGAACGGAATCCCGTCGTGCTTCTCGCGGTACAGCCGTTCCTTGACGTCCTTCGACACTTCGCGGTCGAGCGCCTCAACGGCAGACTCAAAGAACTCCGGGTATGCAAGACCCGCCAGGTGGTTGAGCCGCGCGAAGCCGGTGAGGATGTAGAGCGTGATGTAGTCCGAGGAAGGTCCGCCAGGGAACCACGGCCAGCGTCCGTCGCCGTTGCGCGAAAGCGCTAGCTTCTCGCTGCAGCGCGCCTGCTCGCCCTTGAGCCTGTCCTCGCCGAAAAGATCGCCGAGCCTCGCGCGCGCCGCGGTCTCGTGCTCCGCCTCGCGCACCCACGGCGTCTCCTCAAGCGCGATCGACTTGAGGTGCTCGTCAGTCTCGAGCGGACTCTTCAGCGCCTGCGCGCCCGCGGCTTTCCATTCGTCGAACATCGCGCGGATGCGCGGATCGGAATTCGCGATGTGCGCTCCAAGCGCGTTCGCGTAGTAGCGGCTGAACGTCTGCTCGCAGCACTCGTGCGGAAACTCCATCAGGTACGGAAGCGACAGCACCGCGTACCACGCCGGACGCGACACGGC
Organism: Kiritimatiellia bacterium; assembly: GCA_016296065.1. GTDB lineage: Bacteria > Verrucomicrobiota > Kiritimatiellia > RFP12 > UBA1067 > UBA1067. The sequence continues at coordinate 46,487 of JAEDKA010000019.1, read as the reverse complement.
GCGCACAGTAAGGTCCTGATGGCGGATCGTATCAGAACCCGCGCTTGTAATCAGGTTGGTGAGCGCAAAGTGCTTCGTCGCGTTCCCGCGCACGTTGAGCTGCACCGCCTCGCGCACGAGAATGCGCCGTGAAAGGACTGGCAGAACGCCCTCCTCGCCGTCGGAGAACTTCTCGCCCTTCGCCTTCGCGACGTACTTGAGGTATCCGCAGCCGTCGGGAATCGAGAGCTTGAACTCGAACACCCGCGACTCGTGGGGAAGAAGATTGAAAGTCTGCATGTCGCAAGTCGCAAGTCGCCTGTCGTCACGACTGTCGCATGTCGACTGCTGACTGTCGCCGCCAGGCTTTTCGACATTCGGCACCCGGCTTCCGACAATCGTTGCGACTTCCGACTTTCGACCACCGCCGAGTTCTTCAAGCTCAAGCGAAACTTCGCCGCTCTGCGGCGAATCCTCGGTGTTCGTCACCTTGACGGCGAAGAGGAAGTCGTCTCCTTCGCGTGCAAAGCGCGGCGGATTCGGCTCGCACATTAGCGGCTTCGTCGTCACGATTTCGTCGTTGCGGAAGATTCCGCCGCGGAGGTCGTTGTCATGCGCTACCATCAAAAGCTTCCAGCCCGTGAGCGCGTCTGGCGCGGTGAATGTAAACGAGACATTGCCGTCAGCGTCCGTCTCAAGATCGGGGAAGAAGAACGCCGTCTCCTTCAGGTTCTTGCGCGGTGCGACTTCGGGGCCTTCGCCGTCTCCGGACGGCTTGCCTGCATCGGCCTTCATCAGCATCTTCCTTTCGACCGGAGCCATCGCCGGCTCGGCGCACATGTCAACTTCTTCGCACTCTGCCATTTCAATCGAACCGGCAAATCCGGCACTCATCATGACATTACGCGAACCCAGCGCTCTCTTCATCCGAATGTTTCCGTATCGCGAAGGGACGATCTTCCACGACGGCCATGAGAAATCAGCTACCTGCCGTTTGATCGTGAAGCGACCGTCGAGGCGGTACAAATCCTTCGTCGCGTTCTGCAGGGTCGGACTCATCAGATACCGCTCGTACGGCGTAAAGTGGTCGGAGAATCCGGTCGAGACGTTGTGCCACTTGTATGCATCAAGCGAGCGGTCGTACATAAAGGCGAGGACTTCCGACGGACCGGACACCTTGAACTTCCACGTCTCCTCCTTGCCGGGGTTGAGCTTGCTCGTGAGATGCTCCGCCTTGATGTCGAGGTACTTGTTGTCCCACGGGATGCTGAATGTCGTACCATCCGTGTACAGCCGGTTTTCACGGACAAACGTAGTCTCGATCCTTATCTCGCCGCGATGCTCGTCCTTGACGGGAAGTTCGTAGAGCCACGAGGTCGATTCGCGCAATTCGTCGAAAATGACCTTGCGGTTGTTCGTTATGCGGACGCGGACAACGCCTGTTTCGTAACCCGTGCCCCAGTATGCGCGCAATGTTTCGCCGACCTTTACCGTCGTCTTCTCGGCGCAGAAGAATGTCGGCGTGCGCGGCGCGCCCGCCCTACCGGCCTTAGGATCGAACACGCAGACGTGGTTGATGTCCTTCACCGTCTTGCCGTTCGGGTCCTTCGTCTCGAACACAAGGCGGTATGCACCGACAGGAAGTGGTAGGGCGCGATCACCGAGCGCGCCGTCATCGCCAATATCAACCGACGCCACCTCTTCGCCGACATCCCATGTCCTCCAATCCCACGGCCCCTTCTCATCCCTGCCGTATCCATATCGTCCGCTGCCCGCCGGCTTCCTCACCGGACGCTCAGGCGCGACAAGGCGAAACGCCTTGAGCGTTCCCTCGACCGGGAGCTTCGCGCCCGCGAGCGAACTAACCGTCACCCGTACCGGCACGCCCTTTTCAGGCGTATGCCAATTGCCTTCCGCCCAGACGCTCGCGCGCCACTGGACGGTCCCGATCTCGAACGACTCCGCCGCGCTGCGCTCCTCGCCCGTATCGTCCGTTACATTCGCCGTCACGGTGAACTCGAACGACGGATCCCCCGAGAGGTCGGCAGTCGGCGAGGCGACAGGCGTGAACGTCACCTTGAAGACGCCGTTCTCGTCCGTCTCCGTCTCGCCTTCTCCGACGAAGTTCTCTCCGTCGTCGTCATTGTCCACGCAGAACCAGCGCCACCAGCCGGGATAGCGCGTCTCGCGCTCGACGTTCCACTTCACCTTCGCGCGCTGGACGGGAAGGCCCGAATACGTGAGCGCCTTGCCAGTCACCGTCACGGGCTTGCCGAGCTCCGCCTTCTCAGGCGCCCCCTCGAACGACGCCGTGAACTTCGGACGCTTGTACTCCTCGATGTTCACCGACCTGAACCCTTCGCCTTTCCGGCCATCCTCAAGAAGATACCAGGCGTTGATTCGGTATGATCCCGTCAAGCGGTCGGCCGGCGCCGCAAACGTGTGCGTGAACGAACCCCACTTGTTGGGTCTGAGCTTCACCGAGGCGACTTCCTTTCCGTTCGGATCACTCAATATCAGCCGGACGGTCATATTCGTCTGAGTGCGGAAGTCGCGCGTGAACGGATCGGCATGGTAGGCGATTCCCTTGACCTTGATCTCCTGGCCAGGACGGTAGAGCGAACGGTCCGTGAAGAGGTCGATGAACTCGACGGCCTTGCTGTCCTCGTAGATGTAGCCAGACCCCTCGTTGCCGAGAGAGAGAACCTCGGCTCCGTCATGAATGACGCGCACATGCCGGTTCAGCGCATTGTACTCGCCCTTCTTCGCAACCTCGGCCTTGAACTCGCCGTTGCTGTCCGTGACGTATGTTTCGCGCAGGACCTCAAAGCGTCCGCCCTTTAGCGGATACCCCCACAGCTCCACCTTCGCACCCTCGACCGGCTCGCCAGATTCCGCGCGGTAGACGGTTCCGCCGAACTCGCCGTTGCCCGTCTTCATCGCAAGCGCAAGCGGTGTGACTGTGACATACTGGGCGAAGAGCGGCTGATTGTCGGCGCCGAACTTCTCGTTCGCGGCGGCGAAGAGGACGTAGTGTCCGCATGGCAGGCCCTGCGGAACGGGGCAGGTGAACTTCTGTTCGGCATAGTCTGGCTTCAAATCGAGTTTCTCCGTCCATTCTTTCGCGGGGGCGAGCTTCAGATACTTGTCCTTGACTGCAGACCGTGCATCGCTGCTGTACACATCTTCGCCTATCGAGCAGTCCTTCACGAGATCGTCGAAGCTGACGCGCACGAGGCGGAAATGAACCTCGTCGAGATTCTTCGCCTTGACTTCTATCTGCGGCCACGGCGCGCACCAGTTGCGCTCGACTTCTACGTCGAGACTCTGCGCCTCGATGTCTGCGACTATGTTGGCACACATCTTCCCTCCAGGCGACTTGGGCCACTTCTCGGCATACGAGGCGGCGAGATCGTGAGCCGCGATGAAACAGCTGGCTTTAGATTGTGGCGGAGCTGGAAGCTCCACCTCCTTGGCGTCTCCACAAGGAGGTGCACCGTCTCGGTGCGCCGTCATCAGCAAATCCGCCTTCTTTGCTGCGGCAATGGCAACGACTTCAGTTTTGCCGTCGTAATCCTTGAGGAATCCGTCTATAAACTCCTCGAACTCTGCATTCCGCGCCTTCTCAGGCTTTTCATCGAACGCCCTGATATATTCCGCGCGCTGAATCTCCGCCATCGCCCACGCGTCGAGGTTCCCGTCCGCGCGGTGGAACTCGATAAGCGCGTCATAGAGCGCGAGTCCTTTTTCGAGCGTCTTGTCGGGAATCGTGCTGCCGTAGAACTGAATCGCGTCGCGCACGGCGAAGTCGAAGAGCGTCGGACAGTACTGCGCGGGCCATGTGCCGCGGCTGAAGAGAGCCGACCAGTCGTCAAGCTTCATCTTCTTGAGTTCGTCGGAATGCGCGAACACCTTCCCGAACTGCGACTCAAGCGTCGCGGCGATCTTCTCGGGAGACCACGGCGGCATCTTATCCTTCGCGGCCTCGTCGTCAAGCTTCGTCGGCGCCGCGCCCCCCCAGCGCCACTGGCGGGAGTTCGCCTGATATGTGTGCGCGAGGTGGAGCTGGAGGACGGCCTGGAGCGGAGCGGGCTTCGCGTCGACGGACGCGGCGAACGCGGGGAGCCATTCGTCGGGACGCGACTCGTCGTCGGTGAACTGGCGCATCGCGTCTTCGCGCACGAGAAACGCGCGCGCGGCGTCCGGCCAGCGTTCCACCTTCGTCGCCTCTCGCTCAATCTCCTCGACCTTGTTCGTGACGGTGCGCGGCAGATTCTTCATCTGCGCGCGCGACACCTCGTCCCATGCCTTTTCGAAGTCGTATCCGGCCATAAGCCCTCCGTTCAGCGCGGCGAACGCGGCGACGGCCGCAAACGTATGCGCAACCTTTTTCAACTTAGTGGCAATCGCACCGGCGCGGAGGACTTCCGTCGCGCCGTCTGGCGATACGCGCACGACAGTGGACGGCACTCCGCCGGGGCTCACACCGTCGTCGACGACTATGTCCGCCGAGAGTCCTACGTCCGCCAGCGCCGCCGGCGCGTCAGTCGCGGGACGCCGCCCCGAAAGGTTCGCGCTCGTGACGCGCAGAAGTCCGCCGCACTTCGCGAGAAGGCGGCGCGTCCAGCCGTGGTCCGGAACGCGGAACCCCTCCGCCCCAATGACCAGCGTCAGCGCGCCAGGCCAGAACTTGACCAGCTCCTTGGCACGGCCGGCGATAGGATACCCGAAGCGCTCGACCGCTTCCGCGTCGGAGGCGAGCAGCGCGATCGGCTTCTTCGCCTCGCGGCCCTTTATCGTGTACAGCCGCTCCACCGCGTCCGGGAAGGACGGATGCGCGGCAAGACCGTATACCGTGTCCGTAGGTATCACGGCCACCCCGCCCGCAAGAAGAACCTTCGCGCACTCCTCGAGGCCGGCGTCGTCGCACTTCTCGATTCTCATTTCATACCCTCCAGAATGGATGCGGAGAGCTTCACGAGCTCGACGCACGGACGCTTCCTGTAGTATTCCGCGGTCCGTGCCTCCGCCGCCCCGCCGGACGTCGCGCCTGTTCCGGCGAGAAGCTCGCGGCACACGACGGAGCCGCACTCCTCCCTGAACTTTGCGCAGAACTCCTGCACCTTGGGATATACGGCGTTCTTGTCCGGACCGCCCCGCATCCCGAGAACGAGAGCCGCGCCTGTGACCGCGCCGCACACCTCGCGCATGCGCCCGACGCCTCCGCCAAGTCCACATGCGACCTTCGCGGCGGTTTCGGCGTCCATGCCAAACTCGTCCGCGAACGCGCAGAACACCGACTGCGAGCAGTTCATGCCGCTCCTGAACAGCTCCTCCGCCTTATCCGATTTCGTCATTTATTTCTCTCCGATTTCACTTCACGACTCCGTGGTCTTCGCCCATGTTCTCGCCGAGGAGCGCAAGCTTGGCGTCGCTCGCCTCGTAGCCCTGGATCCATCCGTTCTCGAAGCCGAAGTCCGACGCCGCCTCGACGACCGACTCGTACTCCTCCTTCGTCACGCCTCTGTCCAGCGGCGGCGTCTCGAGCGCCTTGTACGCCGGCGTGTACTGCGCCATCACGGATACCGGCACCTCGTTCGACACCTCAGTCGCGAGCCATGCGAGGTTCTCTATCGCCTCGTCGGAGTGCCCGGGAAGCACAAGTATCCTTACAATGACACCCCCTCCGCCAACTTTACGTTTTACATTTCCAATTTTGCATTCCCTCTCCCACGCCCACTTGACGGCGGCGCGGGACGCCGCCACGTAGCCGGGGGTCTGCGAGAGCCTTGCGGCGGTCTCGTCGCGGGAGTAGCGGAGGTCGAAGAGCGCCCAGTCGCAGAGGTCGGAATACTCCTCGAGCGTCTCGACGCGCTCGTAGCCGGAGGAGTTCCAGACGAACGGAAGCCTGATGCCCTCCGCGAGAAGCGGCGCCACGGCCTCGCGGATGAACGGGAGGTACGGCGTCGGCGAGACGAGGTTCCAGTTGGCGCACCCGTCCTTAACCGCCAGCTCGCGGAATATCTCCGTGAGCTCCGCAATCGTCTTGTCCTTCCCGCCGCCCTTCCAGCTCCACGGCGAGTTCTGGCAGTAGAGACACTTCATCGTGCATCGCGAGAAGAAGACGCAGCCCGAGCCCCCGCCCTCCACGAGCGGCGGCTCCTCGCCGAAGTGCGGACCCCACCTGAAGACGCGCGGCGCATCCGCCGCGCCACACCATCCGCGCGCGCCGCCACCGAACCGTTCGGCGGCGCACCGCCTCGGACATAGCTCACATCTGTTCACGCGGATATCACCAGAGGACCTTCACTATGACCTTGCGCAGATGCGTGCCGGGGTCGTCGGAGTGGCACGGGGCGTGCGCGACATACGGTTCGATGACTATGCACTCGCCGGGCCTGACAGCGCGCATGGGACACGGCGCCTCGAAGAACGCGATGTCCTTTTCGTCGTCGAACGGACCCTTCAGGACGGCCTCAGGCAGGTCGGGAAGCCCGAACAGCTCTTCGTCTGTGAGCGGAGCCTGCACGTCCGCGTACTTCTTGTGGAACTCCGGACGCTGCGTCACGCCTACGGCCTTGAGGTCGTTGTCTGAGATTATCGCAAAGACGCGCTCGCCGTCTATCGAATAGCGCCCCGGCGCAAGGCGCAGAAGATCCGTGCGCCTGAGGAACGCGAACGCCTTGGCGAACTTCTCGCCAAGCGCCGCGACGGACGCATCGTCGTCGATCTCGAATATCTTTGCCGTGTTGATCATGCCTTTCCTCCCTTGGTTGCCTCTTGGTGACATGATAAATTATACAACATGCGACATCATCGTGCAAGCGGCATTTTCAGCCCGCGAAAGAAGGGAAGAAACGCTCGGCGTTCTCGTCGGTGATTCGCTCGAGCTCCGCGGCGGATATGCCGCGCAGCTCAGCAGTCTTGGCCAGCACGTCGCCGATTGCCGCGCCCGTCTCGCCGGTCCCTTCTGTCCTATCCGTCTCGACTAAAAGCCTGTCCAGCGGAATCTTCTTCACGAGCTCACGGTAGTTTACGGCATGGTCGTTGAGAACGGCGGGGCCCACAGAGATGAAGCCGCCGAGCTTCACGATGTCGGGGATGAGTCCGTCCGAGCGCGAGAAGCCGTGGAAGAGGAATGAATGTGGGTGACGAATCGCCTTCACCACCTGTCCCCAGCATTTCGCGCCGTGCAGAACGACCGGGCGGCCAAGCTCGAAGGCGAGCGCGAGCTGCGCCTCGAATATCTCGCGCATAAGAGGCGGGATGTCGCGGCATTTGAGACGGTCGAGTCCAATCTCACCCACGCCTGCATGTGGATTGGCAAGGAGAACAGAGCGAAGGGAGGAGAGCATCGGGAGGAGTGGTACCTGTGAGACAATTTTCCCACCAGTCTCACTCCTCCCACCAGTCTCACTCCCAAGCGTCTCCCACGGATGCACGCCGAAGAAGTCGCGTCCGACGAGAAGTTCGCGCACCGAGGGGTCGCCGCACGAGACGTGGCAGTGAGCGTCGGTCATCTATGCGCGGAGGATGCCGAGTTCATAGGCGCGCGAGACGGCGCTCGTCGCGTTCGGGCAGTTGAGCTTCGTCATGATGCCCTTGAGGTGGGTCTTGACGGACTCCGCGCCGATTCCAAGCGACGCGGCGATCGCCTCGCGCTGCTTTCCGCTCGCCACCTCGCGCAGAACGTCGAGTTCGCGCGCCGTGAGCGTCGAGGGCGCCGCCTGGAACTCTTCGCAGACGAATCCAGGCTCGTCGGCCGCAATCGCGCGCAGGGCCGCCACAAGACGGTCCTGATCGACGTTCTTCGGAAGGTAGCCCTTTGCGCCCTCCTCCCGGGCGCGGCTCTCCTCCTCCTTGAGGGGCATTCCGGCCATCAGGAGGACGCGGATGTCGGGATGTATCTCCTTCAACTTCGCGAGGACTCCAAAGCCGTCGATGCCAGGCATCCTTATGTCGCTCATCACGACGTCGGGCTTCGACATCTTGCCGATCGCAATCGCCTCCTCGCCGGTCGCGGCAAGAGCGCTTACGGTAAAGTCGCGCTCGCTTTCGAGCATCGCCGCGAGGCCCTCCCTGACCATGGGATGGTCGTCAACTATCATCAGAGAGATCATGGCGTCAGTCCTGCAGTTTTTCGTAGCGGTCTCCGTTGAAGGAGACGTCTCTGCCCTCGCAAAGCCACCGCGTGAGGTCCTGAATGTCGCCGCGGCCGATCAGCAGTGACCATGCCTCGCCCTTCGTGGCGGGTATGGTGAGTTTCTCGACATGTCCGTCGGCAAACGCGACATGCGCGCAGAGCCCGCGCTTGCCGCTCGCGTGGTTGCATCCGATGACCTCGTTGTGCTTGTACTGGAGCGTGCAGTCGTTGGCGATTCCTGCGCTGGCGTCTGTGTTGACCTCGATCTTGTCGTTCTGGAGGAACTGGAGTTCGGCGAACATCAGGATTCGGTCGGCGCGGCCGAGGTGCCCGTACTCGATGCCGGGCCAGTGGAGCTTCGCGCGGGAGCCGAGGGAATCGTCGTATCCAAAACGCTCGTTCATCACATAGCTCCAGATCGGGTTCTTGCTCTTCATCATCCTGCGGTGCGCAGGGCAGACGAGGACATCGGCGTTGGCGGAGATCGCGCGCCATATAACCCCGTTGGAGAGCGCATAGAGCCGCGTCTCGACATCGTCGGAATAGGCCGAGGTGAACCATCCGAGGCTCGAGGCGTGCGACGTGGACGAGCCGCCCGAATACGCTCCGCGCGAGTCCCAGCTCAGCCAGCCCCTGGCTTCGGAATAGGTGGAATTGTTTCCGCTTGTGCCGCCGTTGAGGTGGAGGGTGCGGACCTCGCAGGACCCGGCGAGCGGATACGATCCGCCTGCGGCGGCCTGAGTGTTGCATGCCGTCGCGAGGTTGCGCATGTTGGTAAGGCACTTCGCCGCGCGCGCGGATTCCGTTCCGCCGGACGTCGTCGCTATCAAAACGCCCATCAATATCGCGAGAATGCCTATTACAACGAGAAGCTCTATGAGCGTGAACGCCTTTTTCATTGTCTGCCTCAGTCAAGTGGTTTGTAGAAGAGAAGCCTTGTGCGGTGCGGATAGCCGTTCTCAGTGCCGGACGCGGCCGTCGCCGGGTCGCGCCAGACGAGCGCCACGGCCCTCGCGCCGAGCTGCGGCGGCAGCTGGTCCGCCGTGCCACCGCCGAGCAGGAGCGGCTCCGCGCGCACGAATATCAGGAACAGCTGCTGCTTCGCGTCGAAGCAGTCGCGCCAGAAGCCGTAAAGGAACTTGCGGTCGGCATCCCACATCTCGTCGGTGTTGCCAGTCGTCTTGACGCCGAGGAACTCGCCTTCGCCGTCGTCGTACCAGCCGAGGTCGTTCCAGACGCTCTTCCATCCGCGGTTGCCCGAGGCGCGCACGCGGTCCATGAACTTTCCGGCCACCTTCTCGAGGTCCTCCCAGGCAAAGGCGCCTCCCGTCGAATACTCGTTCCAGGCGTACTTCTGGTTAAAGCTCTTGACGTCCATCGCAGCATAGTCTTCGGAGGCGCCGTCCATGAAGTTCGTCGACGCGCGACGCCAGTCGACGGGCGTGTTGGCGAACGCGGCCATAAGGACGTTCGTGGAGTCGGAGTACGGATTCACCTTCATGCCCGTGCCCTCGCTGGTGAACGGAAGGTCCTCGAACGCCTGCTCGTCCATGTCGATGGGGTCGTACGTGCGCCACATCATGTCGTAGTTGAGCGTCCGCGCAATGGAATCCGCATACTGGTCGTTGTTGAAGCTTCCGTTCGGCACCGTGCAGTTGCCGGCGATCTGGCTGTTGCCGTAGTTGCGCAGGTCGGTGAACCTCGGGAGGAACGCGAGTTCGTAGATCGACTGCAGGTAGCCGGCGTCGCTCGTCGCCATGAAGATGTCTCCGTCGCGTCCGTCTGCGCCCGTTCCGTTCTTCTGAAGCCACGTCTCCTCGCTGATCTCGCCGCCCGCATCCGAGAACCAGTTCTCCGGCGCGTGGTTGAAGCGCGGGTCGCCGGCCATGAGGGCCTTCGGGGAAAGGTCGATCTGCTGCCCTTCGCCCTCAAGCGCGCTCATGCCCCTGATGCCGAAGTCGAAGCTCACGCCCGTGGAGAAGCGGAGCACGGGATAGGGCTGTCCGTCGATCTTCTGCGAACCGGTCCGCATGAAGACGTTCACAAGCGGGTCGTTGATCTGGTTCTGGGTGGAGTCGTCGGCAATGCTTGCGGGGACCATGTCGACGATCTTGCCGTTGCTGTCCTTTATCCGCAGCCATACGGCCACGTTGAGGAAGACCTTCTTGCTCCATTCGGGATTGCCGGTCAGGTTCTGGACGAGCCTGTCGTCGGAGAAGTCCTCGTCGCGTGCACCCACGCTGCGCGAGCCGCGTCCGCCGAGCGCGGGAAGCACGGTATGCGCCTTGACGACGGAAGCGCCGTTGCCGGCAGGATCCTCCTGCACCGTCTCGAAGCTGGGCTTCCACTCGCTGAAACCGCCATTGGGGTTCTTCTCGCGCGTCTGCTTCCATCTGAAGGTGACGGAAAGAAGTTCGTTGCCGTCCTGCGCGAAGCGTCCGGCGACCTCCTGTCCGTCGTTGAGCGGGAGGGTTCCGCTCCAGACAGCGTCCTTTTCCTGCGTGATCGTCTTGTTGAAGCTTGGCCTGCCGCCTTCGAGCTTGACGTTCATGACGCCGGTGCCGGTGTTCAGGTCGGAGTTAGGCAGCATCGGCCTGTCGAGGTGGAGGACGTCGCTCTGGTTTTCCGTACGGAGCGGGATCTCCGCGTCGGACGTAAGAAAGAGCGACATCTTTCCGTCAAGCGTGAAGGACTTGTCGCCCTCATCCTCGTGGAGGAACGGAAACGCGACAAGAGTCTTGAGCTTCGAGCCGAGGAAGAACTTTCTGAACTCGCCGACCTTGATCTTCCACTTGAGCTGCTGCTCGACCTCGCGCTCCGTCGCCTGTCCGCCCTCGTCGAGCGCTCCGCCGTTGGGTCCTGTCATCTGACCCTCGGACTTCTCGACGGCGAGCGATGCCTGCTGGGCGATCTCGGGCTTTATGCCGCAGATCATCGGGACGCGCTCCGCCGTGGGGATGGCGAGGGAGATCGGCACGCGGTCGGCGTCGAGGTAGTCCGCAAGCGCCGCGCAGCCTAGTCCGCTAAGACGCTTGAACCAGAGGTCCTTCGTCTCCGCGCTCTTTGAGTTGAGCCCGGTGGAAAGTGCGGCGCCGGAGAGCTTGATTGGATTGCTCTTCTGGAGCGACGTCATCTGGAATGGCTGGTACTTCTCGTCCGAGAGGTCGTATGTCGTCGTCTCCTTGCCGTCGGCTCCGGTCTTCTTGACCATCGGGAACCAGCCGTCAGTGACAAAAGTCATCGCCGCGTAGGACTCGAGCTCCTTCTGGGAGTTGCCGGGGTAGAAGCTGCCGCTCGCGTTCCTGATGTACTCGCCGAATGGGCTCTTCATGTCGCCTACGGACCCCTTGTCCGCAAGGGCGAGATTGAAGTCGGCCAGCGAGACGAGGGGTATCTTGGATCCGGACTCGAAGTCTATCGTGAGTGTTTCGTCGTCGATAGTGCGGAACTTGTCCATGAAATCGTCCCACTGGTCCGCTCCCGTCGGCGCCTGCCTGTGGTTGACGTCCTCGAAGAGGTGGGCGATCGTGACGCGTCGGTTCGCCGCAGAGGAACGGGGATAGTCCGCCACGAGCCTGTTCACGTCGAAGTAGTCGGAAACGTCAATTGCGCAGTAGGCGAAGCGCCCGATGTCGTATGGGATGTTCTGCCACTCGGCCGTCGGGGACTTGCGGGCCCAGTACCTCGCCTCGTTGACGAGCGGCGGCGGGATGTAGGCGAGGCCCTCGAGCGTCAGCGTCGGGGTGGTGTCCCTGGTATCCGCCTCCCTGTTCTCCTTGAAGAAGATTCGGTCGCGCCAGGTGTTCATCGCATTCCTGGTGATGCGGCCCTCCTGCCAAGTCCGCATCTGGCCGTTGCCGATGCCTGGATGGACGTCGTCGCCGATCGCGTGGTCGATCTCGTCCACCGCGCGGGCGAGCGCGGCCTTCGCGAGCTGGCGCGAGGCGACGACGCGCCTCAGGTAGCTCGAGGGCTGGCGAGCGCGGCGCATGAATGCCGAGAACGCGACGGCCGAGACGACCAGGAACGAAAGGACTCCGAGAACGATAAGGAGCGCTGAGCCTTTTCTATTCATTTGCGTTCCTCCGCGGACAGTCTGTAGAGGTTTGGAATGTAGTAGCATGTCGAGAGGTTCAGGTTGGCGGGACGCTGTATCGCGCCCTCCTTGATTCTGATGCGGTAGGGCGTTCCCCACGGGTCGCGCATCTTGCCGCCCGCCGAGAGCTGGGCCATGAGGAGCGACGGAATCTGCCCCGACTTGGCGGACTCGCCCTGCCCGAGCAGGAACTTGAGCGACGAATTGTCGGCCTCCTCGTCGTTCATCTCCTGCAGTTCGTTCTTCCCGCCCCGGTCGTAGTTCTCCCACGCGAGGATCGCCTGCGTGATCACCTTCACGTCGCTGCGCGCGCGCTCCATGCGGGCGCGCTCGCGTGTCTTGCCGACGGATGTTCCGACGGCCGTCATCAGGACCGCGATCATCGCGATCACGACCATGAGCTCTATTAGCGTAAAGCCTCTCTTATTCGAAGTCATCGGGGTTGCTCCAAATGTCGTCGTAGTCGTTGAGGATGCGGTTTGGCCCGCAGCTCTTCACGTTGACTATCCAGTTTCTGCCGGACTGCGCGTCGCCCTGCTTCACGTCCACGGGACCGAAGGAACGCTCGGGGTTCGGCTCGTCCTTCCTTAGCTCGCTCTGCCCCTTGAGTATCTGCACCTTCTCGCTGTCGCTGACGTCGGAGTTGTCGGACGAGTCGATGGCGCGCTTCCGGAGCTGGGCGGTCGAGCCGGAATCCTTCCATATCGACACCGTGCGGTGGAGCTCCTGCTTCCAGACGTACAGGTTGTCCGCCTCGTCGCGAACCGCCGCCACGTTGTCGCGCACCTCGTCCATGTCGAGAAGGCCGGCGACGCCGGTGCGCCACGCGATGGACGACTGGTTGAAGATCATCGTCAGGATCGTCACGAGCATCCCGAGAAGAAGGGACGCGACCAGAAGCTCGAGCACTGTGAATCCGCGTTTCATTCGTCCATCACCCCCTGGAACCTCGCTTCGGTGTAGTAGAGCGGCGCCGAGAAGAGGAGGTTCTCCTTGTCCACGGCGCGGAAGGAAATCTTGACGACCGCGCTGTCCTGGTCGTGCATGATGACGAGGGCGGGCTGGAGGTTGCCGGCCTTCGACTTCGTCACCGGAATCGCGGTGGGGAAGCCCGACAGGCTCAGCGAGCCTATTGTCTTCGCGTAGGCAGCCTGGGCGAGGCTCTCGGGATTTGAGACGACCTTTCCGGTGTTCATGTTCTGGATGTAGTGCCCCCAGCCGTTTTCGCCCGGCGCGTCGGATATCTGGCGGAAGGCCGACCACTTGACGTTGGTGGCGGTAAGCGCAGTGACGAGCGGACCCATCACAGCGTCGGCGTACGACGCGGACGCGACGTCCTCGCGGCTCTGGCGCTCCTCGCGGTAGCCGAACGCGTACAGCGAGATGATGCCCATGACGCCAACCGCCATGACCATGATCGCGAGGTTCACCTCGATTAGGGTAAATGCCTTTTTCATCAGTGAATGCCCTCCGTCGGCCTGTCGGATGTCGCAACGACCTGCGCCTCGAGCTGGCCCGACTCGCCAGGTCTCAGGCTGTAGACCTGCAGGGTCGAGTTTCCGGACGCGCCGCCGCTCGCCCCCGAGCCGCTGTTTACGCTCACGTCGAACCAGATGTACTCCATGTTGGGCTTGCCCCCCGCCTGTCTCGGATACGAGCTGCCGAAGATGTACCCATGTGGGAGCTGTATCTCGGCGAACTCGAGACCGTACGCGTCGCCCGTGCGCCAGCCGCCCGCCGTCCCCGCATCCTGGAGTACGTAGGCGTAGCACGGTATCTCGCGCGTCTGCATGGACGAAAGGAGCGTGTCGCGGTTCTGCGCGGACACGTTCTTCGTCGTCTGGCTGACGAGGGAGCGTCCGCAGCCGGAACGCGAGTTCATCTTGTAGATCGGCACGAGGTTGTCCTTCTCCGTCGAGCCGCTCGCCGAATTGTCCTGATCCTCGTCGTTCTCGTCGACGATCAGCCTCTCCTTGTCCAGGTCGGCGAACTCGTCGTAGAGGTACGGATCGGTGACGCGCGAGAAGCGCCCCATGCGCCTCACCGCGACGGCCTTGCCGACGACGATCATCGTGTCGGTGTCCGTCTCCGCCCGGAGCAGCTCGTTCCAGTAGAACACGGCGACCGGCTGGCGGTCTATCTGGGCGCGGCGATAGGCCGCGCGGATGAAGTGGTTGACGTTCTCCATCACGCCGCGCTCCTCCATGCCGCGTTGCATCGCGCGGTATCCGCCGACCGTGATGGAGCCGAGTATGCCCATGATCAGCACGACCATGAGAAGCTCGATCAATGTAAATGCTTTTCTGTTCACTGTCTTGAAACCTTCATCTGGTCCGTTGGCTTGGAGTATACGACCTTGAAGTGCCTGAAGTAGCCGTGGCTTTCCTCGGGATAGCCGAAGTGCATCTCGCTCGAGGACATGCGCTGCCCGTTCTTCTCCTTCGGAGTGCCGCGTATCGCGGTCATGAAGTCGAGCCCGAGGTCCTTCGAGCCCGGGAGGCCCTGCTTGCGCGAGACGAAGAGCCCGGAGATGTCGAGGCACGGATTGCCCTTCTTGTACTCCTTGAGGATGTCGCGCATCATTTCGTCCACGTCTGCGGGATCGAGCACGTAAACGTCGTCGTCCGAGTTGTAGTTCTTGCCCTCGCTGTTCGTCTTCTCGCCCTTGATCTTCGAGTCGATGCCGCCGGGCCACTCGCCCTTCTGCGCGTAGTACGTCTCGAAGCCCGCCTGTACGATCTGGCAGCAGGCGTCCGCTTTCCTGGAGCGCGCCTGCTTTATGGAGTTCGCCGCGGCGGTCGTCACGATCCCGAGCAGGATGCCCAGGATCGCGATGACCATCACGAGCTCGATTATGGTGAAGCCCTTCCTCACTTCTGCACCTCCCTGGTCTGGCCGACCGTCCAGCTGTAGACGTCGTCCTTCTTGAGGCCCTTGGCGTACCCCTCGACCTTCCCGTCCTTGCCGCAGCACCAGACCGCGGCCGTGGCACGGATGTCGATCGTCTCGTCTCCGACCTGCACGCCGGGGATCACCCCGTCGCCGTTGAGGTCGATGGCGTACTTGAGCGTATGGCTCTGGACCGTGCCGCCTCCGGGAACGGGCGTCGACTTGGAGGCGGAAGTGCCCCTCGCCTTGACGACGGCGAGCGCCCACGGGGAGACGATGCCGAAGCGGTCGTAGCCCGAAAGCTGGTTGCCTGCGCTGTTGATCGTGAGCGTCATGTAGCCGCCCTTGGCGAGCGGAAGCGCCGCCTTCTCGTCGAGTCCCTGCTCGGAGTTGCTGTTCGAGATCAGCGCGCGCGGCCACGCGCCCTCCTTCTGGTAGAGGGCCGTGATGGCGGTCGCGGTGTTCGCGACGAGTTCCTGGCAGCGGGCCTTCTCGGCGGACTTCAGGAACTTGGAGACGGAGGCGATCGTGACGCCCATGAGCGTCGCGATGATTCCGATCACGACGAGCATTTCGATGAGTGTGAAGCCTTTTCTTTTCATGGCATGTCAGTTGCTGAGTTGGATGATGTCGTCCCTGGTCCACTGCGCCGCGCGGTCGGCCTCGCTGGAGCCGGCCGAGTCGCCCCTGGCGCTCGACTGGAGGTTGTCGCGCGAGATCCAGGGCGGGAACGTCCTTCCGTCGGGACCGGAGCTCCACAGCGTATAGCTCTGGTACGGCGAGCGCGAGTAGTAGTAGAACTCGCGTCCCCAGCCGTCCTGCACCGTGACCTCGTCGAGGAGGTACTGGTCCGTGTACGAATTGCCGTTGTCGGGGGAGAAGCACGTGTCCATCAGCGCCGGAACGAGCCTCTCGATGCCCATTCCGTCGAATATCCCCGCATCGCGCCAGTGGGAGCTCTTGATGTGCACGCCGAACAGCGTCACGTCGCGGTTGCACTTGCAGATGCCCTCGAGATTGGGCAGCCACCGCGCGCAGGCGGCCTGCGAAGGCATCATCCTGAGCTTCATGACCTTCTCGTCCATCTTCTCGTTGTTGTTGACGTAGCTCTGGACCCAGTCGTAGACATAGCCCCACTCAATCGGATAGCCCGTGAACGGGTCGCTGGGCTTCTGGTTGTTCTGCGACCACTGCGCGAAGCCGCCGGAGCCGCCGTCGTCGTAGTAGTTCTTGTTGCCGCCCATCATGACGAGGTAGCGCGGAAGGAGAAAGCTCATCACCCCGTACTGGAAGAGCTTCATCTCGCTCCAGAGCACCTGGTCCTTCTTGCCGGAAAGACGGCTCTCCACGGTGTTCTCGGCGGACGACATGAAGCCGGCGTTGGCCCAGTTCTTCGTGTTCTCGTCCCTGAACGTGTCCTTGTACTCGTCCATGGTGGACGCCTCGCGCACATAGTCGCTCAGCTCCTTGATCGCCTCGGATATCTGCCCGTTCGCGCCAGGCGGGAACGGGAAGCGGCAGCCGAGGGGCTGCGACTTGCAGACCTCCCTGACCCACCGCCACGCCTCGCCCTCGTTCGACCAGTTTATCGACCTCTCCTGGTTCTCGAGACTCCTGTTGCCGTGGAGCTTCACGGGAGGATAGCACCCGAACGCCGCATGAAAGCCCGACAGCGCGTTCTCGAGACGCTGCATGCGGGCAATGGTCGTCGTGCGCGCTTCGGTGTCCGCCCCGATGTCGCTGAGACGGAACGTCATAGCCATCAGCGTCACGAGCACCGCGACGACTATCATCATCTCTATCAGCGTGAAGCCCCTCTTCATCACAGCACCTCCTTAGGCGCCCGCTCCGGAAACGGACGAAATGATCTTGATCATCGGCAGGAACATGGCGATGACGATCGTGCCGACGACCACGGCGAGGACGATGATGAGCGCCGGCTCGATCGCCGCCGTCATGCCCGCCACCGCGTTGTCGACCTCGTCGTCGTACGTGTTCGCGATTCGCGTAAGCATCTCCGCCAGCGCGCCGGTCTCCTCGCCGACCTCGACCATCGACACGACCATCGGCGGGAACACCCAGCACTGCGCCAGCGGAGCCGTCATGCCCTCGCCTTCCTTCACCGCGTCGTGGACGTCCTGCAGCGCGTCGGAGACGATCCTGTTGCCCGTCGTGTCGCGCACGATCACGAGCGACTGCAGGATCGGAACGCCGGAGGAAAGCAGCGTGCCGAGCGTGCGCGTCACGCGCGAGACCGCCGTGCGCTGCACGAGAGTGCCCGTCACCGGCATCTTGAGCGCCAGCCAGTCGTAGAACTTCGCGCCCTTCTCCGTCTTGCCGAAGACCTTCTTGAGGACGATCAGCACGACGACGCCGATGCCGATCGTGATGTAGTTGTGCTGCACCCACTCCGACGCATCGATGACGAACTGCGTGATCGCCGGAAGCGCCGCGCCGCCGAGCATGTCGTTGAACACCTGCTTGAACTTCGGGATGACCGCGACGAGCAGGAACACCGTGATGCCGATCGCCGCAACGAGGACGACGATCGGGTAGATCATGGCGCCCTTCACCTTGTTCTTGATCTTCTCACTCTTCTCGGCGAACTCCGCGAGTCGTCCGAGAACGACTTCCAGGACGCCGCCCGCCTCGCCGGCCTTCACCATGTTGACGTACAGGTTGTCGAATATCTTCGGATACGCCGTAAGCGCCTCGGAGAACGTGCCGCCGGACTGGATATTCTCGGAAATGCCCTCGAGCGCCTCCTTCATCTGCGCGTCCTTCATCTGGCGCTTGAGGACCTCAATGCCGCGCATGAGCGGAAGTCCCGCGTTCACCAGCGTCGCCAGCTGGCGCGTGAACTGCGTGAGGACCTTCGTCTTCACCTTGCCGCGCATCCAGCTCGGAAGCTTGATGTTGATCTCCTTGCGCATGCCGGCGCCCTTCTTCGGCGCGGCCGCCTTGGCCGGAGCGCCCTTCGCGGGCTTCTTCTTCGCCGCGGCCGCCGACGCTGGGGCGCTCGCGCCCCTCACCTCGCCCAGCGCCGTCGGGAAGAGCCCCTGCGCCCTTACGGCCGCAATCGCGGAGTTGCGGTCGCCAGCCTCTACCGTGCCGCGGGTTTCGTTGCCCGCGGAGTCCTTTGCAATGTACTGAAATGTCGCCATGTCGGAATAGACCTTCCTCTAGTTTGTAAGCATTATACCACCTATTCGTGGTTATGGCAACTGTTCGCCTTAACTTTTCAGCGCTAAAGCGCCTCGGCATTTTCAGACATCAACCATTCATTTCCCCACGCAAAAGCGCGAGAAAAGCGAATCCAGAAGATCCGACGAGTACTCCGCCCCTATTGCCGCGCCCAGCGTCTCAGTCGCCAACCTGAGCGCGTTCGCTAGAAGAACGAGGTCGGAGAGCGGGGGACTGTCCCCGGACAACACGGCGGCGAGAGCCGCGCGCGCCTCGGCGAGTGCCGCCGCATCGCCTTCCGCACGATCGCCACCCGCCGAGTCCGTGCGCGACTCGTCGGCCCTGCGCGCGAGTTCCGCGGCAATTGCGCCGCGCAGCGCGTCAAGCCCCTCGCCGGTCTTCGAGCTGACCGGAATGGGAGATGGAAGGTTGGAGGGTTGGAGGTTTGGAGGTTTGGAGGTTTGGAGGTTTGGCGGCTGAAGGTTGGAATACAGGTCGCATTTGGAAATGACGTCGATGACGGAGGGAAGGTTGGAGGGTTGGAGGGTTGGAAGTTTAGAGGTTTGGAGGCTTGGGGTTTTATCTTCCAAACTTCCAAACTTCCAAACTTCCAAACTTCCAAGCTTCCAACCTTCCAACCCTCCATCCCCCCCCCGCGGGGAGAGCCTCACCACCACGTCGGCACGGGCCATGAGCTCGCGCGCACGCGCGACGCCCTCGCCCTCGATTGCGTCGTCCGTCTCGCGCAGCCCCGCCGTATCCACGAGCCGCACCGGCCAGCCGCCGACGTCGAGCCATTCCTCGATCGAGTCGCGCGTTGTACCGGGAACGTCCGAGACTATCGCACGACTCTCCCCGAGAAGTGCGTTCATGAGCGAACTCTTTCCGGCGTTCGGCGGCCCCGCGATGACGACAAGCGCGCCGTCGCGCAGAATCTTCCCCTCGCGGAAGCGGCGCAGGGCGGACTTGAGCCGTGCGTCTACGGACTCCGCGCCCGCGCGCAGCTCTTCGGCGAACCCCTCCGGGAGCTCCTCCTCGCTCACGTCAAGCGCGTGCTCCACGGTCGAGGAAAGCGCAAGCATCTCGTCGTATATTGCGCGCATCTCCGCTCGCCGCGCGCCGGCAAGCCCGGCGAGCGCCGCATCCGCCGCACGGTCCGTCTTCGCGTTGACGAGGTCCAGAACCCCCTCCGCCTGCTCGTAGGTGATCTTTCCGTTCAGAAACGCGCGCTCCGTGAACTCGCCGCGGCGCGCAAGCCGCGCTCCCGCCGCGAAGCAGGCCTCAAGAACGCGGCGCGGCGCCACCGCCCCGCCGTGGCACTGGAACTCGACGACGTCCTCGCCGGTATAGGAATGCGGCGACTGAAAGGCAATCACGACTGCATTGTCGAGGAGACGTGCCTCGTGGCTTGCGGATCGCGGATCGCGAATCGAGGCAAAGGAGGCAATGCGAGGCTGCGGAACGCGACCCGTCAGTCGTTCGGCGACATCAAGGGCATCCGGACCGCTCACGCGCACTATCGCGACGCCGCCGCGCCCAGGCGCGGTCGCGACCGCCGCAATGGTGTCGCCGCTTCCCTTCACTTCACGCTGCGGAAGAACCTGCGCATCTCGTCCGGCGTCGTGCAGGCCGCAAGGCGCTCGTGCCCGTTGTCCGCCCTAAGCGCGCGGGAGATGAAGCTCATCAGCTTGAGGTACGGCGACTGCGCCTCGTCGTTGGCGAGCGTGAGGACGATGATCTGCAGCTGCGAGTTGTCAATCGTCTCGTAGTCGGGGATGCATCCGTTGGCCGTCCCCGAGTTGTCGACGATCGCCACCGCCCCGGCGATACCGTGGACGCTCGGGCAGCGTCCGTGAGGGACGGCGATGCCGTGGTCCAGGCCCGTCGCCATCGACGACTCGCGCTTCAGGACGGCCTCCGTCGCCTCCGCCGCGTTCTTGACGTGGTTGGGGCACGCCTTCGCGACCTCGGCGACCATCTTCTCGATAGCGTCCTTCTTCGACGTCGCGCGGAACTTCGGGAGCATGACGAAACCCTGCAGATAGCGCGCGACGCCCTCGCGTCCGCACTTCGTCGGCTCCGTCTGCGCAACCAGCTTGCCTACGTCCTCCTGGCGGATGGGCTTCGCGATCGCGCGGGCGAGGTCGTTCATCTGCGAGGCGACCTCCATCCACGCGGTCATGACCATGTTCTCCTCGGCCTTCGTGCAGGTGAAGCGGATCTTCTTGCCGATGCGCCTGACGGACATGTCGATGTCGTCCATCGCGAGCTCCCAGATGTGGTCGGTCTGCGAGAGGAGCGTGACGAAGAACCCCTCCTTGCGGAACTCCTCGACGAGCTTCGTAACGACGAGATCGGCGACCTCGCGCGTCTCGAGCTCGAAGACGACCTCGCGTCCGCCGTCGAGGCTTGTCTTCGGATGCCTCACGCCGCGCTTCTTGGGAAGGAAGAGCGCGACGAGCGCGGGCGGGGCGACGACAGTCGTGACGAGCGTCATGAGGATGCCGATGCCGAAGACCTCCTGCGTGAGGTACCCCTGCGAAAGGCCGATGCCCGCGATGATGAGCGCGACCTCTCCACGCGGGATCATCCCCGCGCCGACCCTAAGCGAGCCGAGGACGTTGAAGCCGCAGAAGAGCGAGGGTATCGCGCAGCCGAGCACCTTCGCGAGGACGGCGAGCGCGGTGTAGATTCCGCCGAAGATGAGGACCGGCTTCGAGCAGAGCGCCGAGACGTCCACCATCATGCCCATCACGCAGAAGAAGATCGGCACCAGGAACGTGTAGAGGTTCGCGAGGTTCTCCTGGACGAGGTGCTTGATGTCCGTGCGCGAGAGCGCGAGGCCCATGACGTACGCGCCGATGATGAGCGTGAGGCCCAGCGCCTCGAACGCGCCGGCGATGACGAGGGCGAGTCCGAACGCCAGCGTCGCGATAGCGCCGGGCGCCCTGAAAAGCTTGAGGAGCCAAGAGATGCGCCGCGCGAGGACGACTCCAACAGCGGTGCCGACGAGCCAGACGCCGAACGCCTTCACGGCCGTCGCGCCGATGGAGAGCCACGAGAGCGGAGCGACCTCTCCTGTCTCGGGATTCGGCTTCTGCGAGGCGATGATGCCCATGCCGATCGCGAGCACGATGATGCCAAGGACGTCGTCGATGACCGCGCCGGCCATGATCGTGACGCCCTCCTCGGAGTCCATCTTCTTCTTCTCGGAGAGGATTCGCGCGGTGATGCCGACCGAAGTCGCTGTCGACATGATTCCCATGAACATCGCAGCCGGCGAAAGGATCGCCTTCACGAGCTCGCCTTGCTTCACGAGCTCGCCGAGCTCCGCAAGGCACTCGATGCCGCCCAGCATGTCGGGAAGGAGAGTCGTCGCGTAGACCGCGCACAGGTCGCCGAAGAGGAACGAGAACACGACGCCGCCGACTCCGACTAAAGACCCCGCGAACGCGTACTTGAGGAACATCTTGAGGTTCGTCTCGATGCCGGAGAGGAAGAGGAGCACGACGGACGCGATGGTGCAGATTCCGTAGAGCTCCGGCGTCGCCGCGAAGGGGCTTGCGCCAGCCGCGGCCTGCGCCCTAAGCGCCTTGCCGTAGAAGAGCCCGTACTGGAACATCCCGTCGAAGCCGGGGATCGAAATCCCGCCGAGCGCCCACGGTCCGATGAGGATGCCCGCCCCGAGCTCGCCGAGCACGCTCGGGAGCCTCAGCAGGGAGGCGAGCGAGCCGCCGATCTTGGCGGCAAAGATGATGATGCCTATCTGGAGGACGAGGAACAGCATCTTCGGCGTCATGCCTAGCTTCGATGGCCAGTCAGCCGCGTCTGCGGGAAGCTCTCCCGCGAGGGCGCAGGACGCGCACAGAATCATGGACAGGAGGACAAATGCTTTCCTTTTCACCTTCTCAACCTTTCAACTTTTCGACTTTTCAACCGTTCAACTGGCTGAAATGCTTCACCTTCGGCGTCCAGCACTTCGCCTCCTCTTCCGACATCAGGGCGAAGCACATTACGATGAGACGGTCTCCCACCTTTCCCTTGTGGGCGGCCGCGCCGTTGAGGCAGCAGACATGGCTGCCGCGCCGGCCCTCTATCGCATACGTCTCGAAACGGTTCCCGTTCTCGACGTCGGCGCAGAGAATCTTCTCGTACGGAAGTATCCCGACGGCCTCCATGTCGTCGGGGTCAAGCGTGAGCGAACCCTCGTAGTCGAGGCACGATTCCGTGACCCGAATACGGTGAAGCTTCGCCTTTAGCATTTCAAATTTCATTCAGCTCACAACTCTTCGATCATCTTCTTCGTAATGGAGACCTTCTGCATCTTCGCATTGCCCGGGGCCTCGTACATGATGTCCGTCATGAGGCGCTCCATCTCGGCCCGGAGGCCGCGCGCGCCCGTCTTGCGCACTAGCGCGGACTTCGCAAGCGCCTTGAGGGCATCCTTCTCGAACTTCAGCTCGACGCCGTCCATCGCGAGAAGCTTCTGGTACTGCTTCACGAGCGAGTTCTTCGGCTCGGTGAGGACGCGCACGAGGTCATCCTCGGAAAGCTCCTTCATCGTCGTGATGACGGGAAGGCGTCCAGTGAACTCGGGGATGAGCCCGAACTTTACCAAATCTTCAGGTCTGACATCCATGGGCTGGGGTGCGGGGCTGCCTGAAGCCCCGTCCGTTCCGTCTTTCCCGTCTGCCGCGCTCGCGCCGAATCCGATCGCGCGCTTTCCGGTGCGCTCGCCGACGATCCTGTCGAGCCCGACGAACGCGCCGCCGCAGATGAAGAGGATGTTGGACGTGTCGACCTCTATGTACTCCTGGTCGGGGTGCTTGCGGCCGCCCTTGGGCGGAATGCGGCAGATCGTGCCCTCGAGGATCTTGAGGAGCGCCTGCTGCACGCCCTCGCCCGAGACGTCGCGCGTGATGGACACGTTGTCAGTCTTGGACGCGATCTTGTCGATCTCGTCGACGTAGATGATGCCGCGCTTCGCGAGCTCTACGTTCCCGTTGGCGTTCTGCAGGAGGTACCGGACGAGGTTCTCGACGTCCTCTCCGACGTAGCCCGCCTGCGTGAGCACCGTCGCGTCGCCGATGGCGAACGGGACGCCCAGCATCTTGGCGAGCGTGCGCGCGAGAAGCGTCTTGCCCGTCCCCGTAGGGCCGATGAGGAGGATGTTCGACTTCTCGATCTCGATTCCGTCGTCCTTCTTCCCGGCCTCCGCGGCCTCGAGGCGGCGGTAGTGGTTGTGAACCGCCACGGCGAGGACCTTCTTCACCTCGTCGTGTCCGATGACGTACTGGTCGAGGAAGGCCTTTATCTCCTTCGGCGTAGGCGTCTTCGGAAGCGGCGGAACCTCCTCCGCCGACTTCTCGGCGCGCGTCACCATTTCGTTCGCGTGGCGCACGCAGTCGACGCAGATGTTCGCGTCGGGGCCGGGGATTATGCTTACCTCGTTCGAGGACCGCCCGCAGAATGAGCACGTCAGCTTCTTCATCCAACCACCTTGTCGATGAGCCCCCACTCGACCGCCTCCTCGGCGGACATGAAGTGGTCGCGGTCAGTGTCCTTCACGACGTCCGCGATCTTCTTGCCGGAGTGCTTCGCGAGGATTCCGTTGAGAATCTCCTTGAGGCGGAGAATCTCCCTCGCCGTGATCTCGATGTCGCTCGCCTTGCCCTCGGCGCCGCCCCACGGCTGGTGGATCATGATGCGGGAGTTCGGGAGCGCGAAGCGGCGCCCCTTCTCCCCCGCCGTCAGCAGGACCGCGCCCATCGACGCGGCCTGGCCGATGCAGTACGTCGCGACCGGGCACTTCACGAACTGCATCGTGTCGTAGATCGCGAGCCCCGCCGTGACGCTCCCGCCCGGGGAGTTGATGTAGACGGATATCTCCTTCTTCGGATCCTGCGACTGCAGGAAGAGGAGCTGCGCGCAGACTGCGTTCGCCATCTCGTCGTTCACCTCGCCCGAGATAAACACGATGCGGTCGAGGAGGAGGCGCGAGTAGATGTCGTACGTCCGCTCGCCCTTGCCCGTCTGCTCGACGACATATGGGATCATGTAGGATTTCATTGAGCTTACTTCTTGGCGTTCGCGAGGATGAACTCGATTACCTTCTTGCCCTTCTCCTCGTCCTTGGCCTCAATGTTCTCGGCCTTGGCAATCGCGTCGAAGACGTACCACGCGCGGACCTGCCTTGTCGCCGCATCCTCCGCGTCCTGCATGATTTTGTCGCGGTTCTTCTCGAAGTAGTCGGCTCCGAGCCCGGAGTACTGGGCGCGCTGCGCGAACTCGTTGAGGACGCCGTCCATCGCGCGGCGGACCTGCGAACCGGGAACGGCGAAGTCTACCTTCTTCATGAGCATCTCGACCGCCTCGTTCTCGCGGCGGATCGCCTCGCCCTCGACGGCCTGCTTCTCAAGCGCCTCGCGGATGGTCGCGGAGAGCTTCTCGACGGACTCCGCCTTCGCCTTCTCGGCGAACTCGGCGTCCCCCGGCAGCACGCGGCGGCGGAACATCTTGACCGTAACGGTGTACTCGGCCTTCTTGCCGCCGAGCCCCTCGGGAGCGGCCTCCTTGGCGAACTTCGCCTTGATGCCCTCCTTGGTCTCGCCGGTCTTCATGCCCTTGACGGCCTCGAGGATCTCGGGAAGGAAGCGCCCCTCCTCGACCTGGGTCCAGAAGCCCGTGCCGGACGCGACGATCTTGGCTTCGGGCGCAATCTCGAGGATCGGCTTGCCGTCGACCGTGCCGCTGTAGTCAATCTGAACGAAGTCGCCGTCCGCAACCGTGTCGCCCTCCTTCGCGTCCTCGTACTTGGCGTACGCGGCGCGCAGGCGCTCGAGCTGGTCCGCAACCTGCTGGTCCGTGACCTTCGTGTCCTTCTCAGTAATCTTGAGACCCTTGTAGGTGGGGAGCTTGAACGTCGGCTTGACGTCGACGATCGCAGTGAACTCGCCGCCCTCGGCATCGGCCTTTATGTCCTTGACGTCCACAAGCGCGACCTCATCGATGCTCTCGGCCTTCACCGCGTCGTTGTAGTTCTTGCGGATCATCGTGTGCTCGGTCTCCTGCTTGAGACCGTCGGCGAACTGCTTGCGGATGATCTCGATCGGCACCTTGCCCGGACGGAACCCCGGGAGCCTCGCCTCGCGCATGAAGGCCTTCTCGACCTCCTTGACGACGGCCTTCATCTCGTCCGCGTCCAGCGTTACCGTAAGCTCAACCTGGCAATTGTCCAGTTTCTTCGTGTTAGTCTTCATTTATGCCCTTTTTCTTCGGATAAGAAACAATTAGCGAATATTTTACCATAATTCCGCGCCGATTTGTGAAAAAACGCATAATTTTCGGAAATACCCCGTCTGGGCAGATCGATAGACCCCGATCTGCGCGGCCCGAAAGAGATTTTGCCGTTGCCCGCTCAGGTGGCGGCGACGGTGAGCATTCCGAGGGCGTGGACCACGGCCTGGCTGCGGACGCCTGCCCGGTCGCCCGAGAAAATCGCCTTCTCCGTGCGCGTCCCGTTCGCCGTGGATACGCCGAACCAGACGAGTCCGACAGGCTTTTCCGCACTGCCCCCGCCGGGGCCCGCGATGCCTGTGACCGAAACCGCGAGATCGGTCTTGAGGAGACGACGGGCCCCCGAAGCCATTTCGCATGCGACTTCGGACGACACGGCGCCGTATCGGTCGAGCGATTCCTGAGACACGCCGAGCACGTCGCGCTTCACGGCGTTGGAGTATGAGATCACGCCGCCCGCGAATACATCGCTGGAACCGGGAACTGACGTGATGGCGCTTCCGATTCCGCCCCCCGTGCAGCTCTCGGCCGTCGCGCAGGTAAGACCCCGCGCCTTCATTATTTCTACAAGTTTCTCTGCTACTGTCATGCAAACATTATACATAATCCCGGCATCCGTGTCTATGGGACGCCGCATGCCGCACAGGGCGGGCGGGACACGATCGAAACGCGCAGGATGCGCGTTCTACCATTTAACGGGATGAACCGTCGCGCCGGGCTTGACGTCATATTCGGAAAGCTTGCCGTTGACCTTTATCTTCAGCTTCCCGCCGATACCGGCTTTGACTGTGCATTCGGTGACCGCGCCGTCCTTCCACGCAAAATCCACCGTCCAGCCGCCGCGCGCGCGAAGTCCCTTGACCGAGCCCGAGGGCCATGCCTTCGGAAGCGCAGGCAGCAGCTCGACGAATCCGCGGTGGCTCTGCATCAGCATCTCGGCGATGCCGGCGGTGCAGCCGAAGTTTCCGTCGATCTGGAACGGAGGATGCGCGTCGAAGAGGTTGGGATAAGTTCCGCCGCCGCCCGCGTTGCGTCCGAGCGGAGAGAGCTGGTTCTGGATGAGCCTGAAGGCGTGGTCTCCGTCGAGAAGGCGCGCCCAGAGGCACACGCGCCAGCCCATCGCCCATCCGGTCGAGACGTCGCCCCGCTTCTCGAGCGAGACGCGCGCGGCGTTGAAGAGCTCGGGCGTCTCCGGCGTTATCTGCGCGGAGGGATAAAGCGCGTAGAGATGCGAGACGTGGCGGTGGTGATCGCCCGGATTATCCAAGTCCGCACCCCACTCCTGAAGCTGCCCCCACTTTCCAACGCGGTCAGGCTCGAGCTTTTCGAGGCGCTTCCCAAGCTTCTCCGCGAATTCCGAGTCGCATCCCAGCACCTTTGCGGCCTCAATCGCGTTCCTCCAGACGTCGCGCGCGATCTGATGGTCCATCATGCAGACGGGATCGAATCCATTCGGATGTCCATGCGCCGTGTTCTCGGGGGAGTTCGACGGAATGAACGCGAGGCGTCCGGTCTTCGGATTCTCCACCGCGAACGTGTCGTAGAACTCCGCTGCGCCGCGGAGGATCGGATACGCCTTCGCGAGGAACTCCCTGTTGCGCGTATACAGGTAGTGCTCCCAGAGATGGGTCGAAAGCCATCCGCCGCCGGAGGGCCACCATCCGCAGGCGAGGTATGTGTCGACGGGACCGGCGATGCGCCAGATGTCCGTGTTGTGGTGCGTCACCCATCCCTTCGCGCCGTACATCTCCTCCGCCGCCTTCGCGCCGGTGACGGAAAGCTCGCCGATCATCTTGAAGAGCGGATCGGAAAGCTCGCCGAGGTTCGTCACCTCGCTCGGCCAGTAGTTCATCTCGGTGTTGATGTTCACCGTGTACTTCGAGCACCACGGCGGGGTGAGGCTGTTGTTCCACAGCCCCTGGAGGTTCGCGGGCTGAGTGCCGGGCTGCGAGCAGGAGATGAGCAGGTAGCGTCCGAAGCGGAAGTACAGCGCGGCGAAATACGGGTCGTCCGACGAGGCGAAGTCGGCAAGCCGCACATCCGTCGTCTTGTCCGCGAACTTGTCCGGCCCGAGATCGAGCGTGCAGCGGTCGGCCTGCGCGCGGTAGGCCAAGCAGTGAAAGGCATAGAGCGTCCTGGCGTCGAACCTCGTCAGTTCTGCAAGTCGCGCCTTGGCAACGGCGTCCGCATCGCCGGAGATGTCGTCGTATCTCTTGAAGTTCGTGCCTATCGCGACATAGACCGTTGCGCGCGAGGCATCGGACACACGAAGCGCCTCGACGTCCGCCGAAACCGCGCCGTCGCAGTCCGCAATTTTGACGAGGACGGTGTAGTGCACCTTCCCGGGCACGCCGTCCTTGTCGGACGTCACGCCGCGAAGAACGAGCGTTCCGTCTTCGATGGAGATCGCCGCGCTTTCGTGCGCACGCTTGAGCGAGGCGCGGAACGCAAGCGCGCCCTTCCTGTCCGCCTTGAGCCTGTATACGAAGCCTCCCTTGCCGAGCGGAGTGAAGGCGGCGCGGGCATGGCGGATTCCGTCCGCGGCAAATGCGACGCGCGCAAACGCGTCGTCGAGCGAGAGCGTGCGCAGATACCCGTCGACCTTCCCCGACACGCCGTCGAAGTCGAGTTTGAGCGAGCCCGGGAACTGGTAGTTCATGCCGTGGTTGCGCGCGCCGGGGATGCGTCCGGGATTGGCCTTCTCCCAGTCGCCTGCGAGGATGGCCTTCCTCAGTTCGTCGAGGCGAGGCTTGAAGTCGGGGTTGACGTTGGAGTTCGGCGAGCCGCTCCAGACCGTGTCCTCGTTGAGGTCCACGGTCTCGTGTTCGACGCCGCCCCAGACCATCGCGCCGACGGATCCGGAGCCGAGCGGAAGCGCCTCCTCCCAGACCTTGGCGGGGGAGTCGTATTTCAGTTCATACGCGGCGGACGCCGTGAGCGCCAGCGTGATAATTGAAAGTGCAGAGGACATTCTGCGAAGCAGGTTTCTCGTTTTCATATCGCTATTTTACCATTTACGGGCAAAGCAAGACAGTGCCCGAAAGTGTGAGAATTACAGTCAAGAGGAAATGCCGTAGACACGAGCGGCCGTCGCGCCTAGAATCGCCTGGCGCTCCGATTCCGAAAGCTGCGCGACCAGCCTGTCCACGATGGACTTCCATTCGCCGTAAGCCATGTTCGCCGTGACGACTGGCCAGTCGCTGCCCCACATAAGGCGATTCGGACCGAACGCCTCAAGCACCGTGTCGAAGACGCGTCTGACGGAATCGTATCCATTCCCCACCTCGGTGACGACGCCGCTGAACTTGCATGCGACGTTCTCGCGCTTCGCCATCTCGCGCACGAGAACCGCCCATTCGCCTTCGCGCCCCGGCATCGGCTTGCCGACATGGTCCAGAACAAACTGCTGGTCATCCGCCTGTCCGTCGACGAACCTTATCGCGTTCGCGAGCTGGCGCTGGAAGACCAGGATGTCGTAGACGAGCCCCGTCCCGCGCAGTCGCCTTACGCCGCGCATGAAATCAGGGCGCAGGATGAACTCGTCGTCTGGCTCGTCCTGCACGACGTGCCTTAGTCCGACAAGCCCGCCATTCTTTGCGGACAAATACCGATCCAGAGTTTCAGCGAAGTCGTCAGCCGCGATCGGAAGCCATCCGACGACCCCTGCGATTGCCTCGCTCTCTTCCGCAGTCTTCAGCAGCGCGTCGGTCTCCTCGATGCATTGCCGCGCCTCGCAGACTATCGTGCGATCGACTCCTGCGGACGAGATTTCCCGTTCGAGGTCGCCGGCATCGAAGTCGCGCCGGAGGCAGTCGTCGGCGATCCATCCGAACTCGTCGGTCGTGTAGTGCCACAGGTGGTGATGCGAGTCGATGACCATGGGCACCTCACGAAACCTTGACGAGGAAACGGCAGACCTTGCCGGGCGCGGCGTTCCAGTCCGCAAGTGCCTTACCCGCCTCGGAGAAGTCGTACGCCTTCGTCAGCATCTTGCCGATCGGGAAGAGTCCGCGGCGCGCGAAGTCGATTACGCGCCGGAAGTTCTGAGGCGTCGCGTTGCGGCTGCCGCGGATGTCGAGCTCCTTCTGGACGAAAAGCTTCGTCTCGTATTCGACAGGCGCCTTGGCGTATCCGATGTACACGACCGTTCCGGCGAAAGCGACCTCGTCGACCGCCGCGCGGAACGTCGCCGGGAGCCCAACGGCCTCGACGACGACGTTCGGACCGCGCCCGTCCGTCATCTCCCCGAGCGCCGCATGCAGGTCGCCCTTCGCGCTGTTGACGACATCCGTCGCGCCGAACTCCCTCGCAAGCGCGAGTTTTTCGTCATCGACGTCAACTGCAATGACGCGGCGGACGTTCTTCTGGGCCAGTCCGAGGACAGCCCCAAGTCCGACGGCACCGCATCCAATGACAACCGCAACATCGTCCTCCATCGCGCCCGAACGGTCCGCAGCATGTCCGCCGACCGTCAGCGGCTCCACTAGAGCCACATGTTCGGCCGAAAGCCCCGACGCGTCGAAGAGCTTTGTCCACGGAACCACGACGGACAGCTGCATCGCGCCATCGCGCTGGACACCGAGAGTCTCGTTGTAGCGGCAGCAGTTGGGACGTCCCTTCAGGCAGCTGGTGCACATTCCGCAGTTCGTGTACGGCGAAACGGCGACGCGCTGCCCGACTTTCCACGCATCCGGCACTCCTGCGCCGACCTCGGCGATCGTCGCGGATATCTCGTGCCCCGGGACGCGCGGCAGCCTGACGAGCGGATTAAGTCCGCGGTACGTGTTGAGATCGCTGCCGCAGAAGCCGACGTAGTCGACCTTCAGGCGGACCTCTCCGGCCCCGACCGGACGCTCGTCCTTCTCCACATACCCCGTTTCCTTCAGTCCCGTTATCGCGAATGCTTTCATCTGTTTAGCCCTTTCTCTGAATATTTTACCACACATCCCGAGGACGGACCATACCTCTAAAGTGTGATGCCTTCATCCGGAAGATGGGCATGGAGAGCGCGGGGGATCAGCAGAAAGCGGACCTGACGCACTCGCGTATCTCGGCAAGAGTCCTCACCTTGTTCAGGCGGGCGCGAAGCGCGGCCGCGCCAGGGCGTCCCGCGAAGTAGCGGAAGAGATGGACGTGCATCTTCACCGACGCGAAGCCGTCTTCGGAGGGTATGTGGTCGTTCGGGAAGCGCTCCGCGAGCTGGCGGCGGAAGTCGAGCAGGTAACTTAGATGCGTTTCGACGGGATTACCTCCGCCCGCAGCCGTGCGCAGCGGCGCGCCCTCTCCGTCCTCGCCCTTCAGCGCGGCGAAAATCCCCGGCTTCGCCAGCGCGGCGCGTCCGACCATTATTGCGTCCACGCCAGTCGCGGCCATCGCCGCCGCGCTCTTCGCGTCCACGACGCTGCCGTTGCCCGTCACCGGAATCCTCGCTCGCCGGACGACCTCGGCGAGAGTGTCTAGATGCACGGGGCCGCCGTGCATCTGCGAAGTGTAGCGCGCGTGCAGTATGAAGCCCTTCGCGCCCGCCTTCTCCGCCGCGTCGAGGAGCTCGAAGACAGTCGTGCTGCGCGGATGCGGACCAAGCCGCGTCTTGAGCGTCACCGGAAGAGGCGTGTTCTCCACCATCGCCTTGAGAAGCCTGTATACCTTCTCCGGATCCTCCGCAAGCTTCGCGCCCGCGCCTTCGCGCGTCACCTTCGTCATCGGACAGCCGGCGTTGAGGTTCAGCTCGACGAAGCGGCCGGACGGCACCTCGCGCGACGCGAACGCGAGGTCCGTCTCCTTCGCGCCGAAAAGCTGACACGCGACCGGGCCTTCGCCCTGCATCGTCTCCATGAGGTGCCGCGTCGGAGACGAGCCGTGCGCAAGGCCCGCGGCGGAGACCATCTCGGTGTACGAAAGGTCCGCCCCTCCCTCGAAGCAGAGCCTCCGGAACGGCGCGTCGGTGAATCCGGCGAGTGGAGCGAGGACGAGCTTCATTTCACCTCTGCCTGCGGAACGAGCGCCGGATCGTAGTACGGCGCGTCGGCATCGACCACGGCAAACGACACGTAGGCCGGCGCGCCCCATCCAGTGCCCGGGTTGCGTCCGAACGCCGCAAGGTCAACGCGCGCCGTGCCCTTGAGCTTGGTCCTGTCGATCACGAGCCTCACGGCTCCGTTCTTCTGCTCGGCGATCTTCGCCGCGCCCGCCGGGTCGTGCACGATGCGGCAGGCGATCTCTGGAGCCCCCTCGAACGCGAAGTCGAACGTACGCTCGTCGTCGGGCGAGCGGAGCACCACGGCGGCGGCGAAAGGCGTGACGTACGTTATCTCGGGGAACTTCGGCTTCTCCTTCACCGGCGCTCCCATGCGCGCGATGCGGACAAGCGGCGGAACGCTCCCCGGCTTGAGTTCCGAAGCGAGTTTCTTCAACCGCGCCATGTCGTGTCCGTTCGCGGGCATGCACGTCGGATGCGCCTTCTCCGTGAGGTACGCGTCCTCGCCATCGACGCCCTTCAGCGACTTGCGTATCAGCGTCATGATTGTCGGGGCGAGGAGGCGCCGCGCCACGACGTCTGCCTTCGTCTCGGGATTCATGCTGCGGCTCGCCTCAAGGGCGGCGCGCAGGTAATACTGGTCGCTCCAGCTGCGCCCCTGAGTGACAAGCCAATAGGGCGCGACGGACGCGAAGACGTCTCCGTTCGTGCCGACCGGAGGATAGTCCGCGTTCGCGGGGAACACCCATATCTGGTTGGAGAGGTAGAACGAGGACATCGTGCGGATGCGGCGCGTGTCGCTCGTCATCATCGCGCGCGGGATCGAGCGCCAGAAGACCTCGTGCAGGTAGGCCCGGCTGCAGTTGCCGAAGACGGGGTACGGGAACTTGATGTTCGGAAAGTCCAGGTCCATGTGCCGCTCGCGCCCCATCTGGTCCAGCTTCACCTCGGTGAGCCCGGGATAGTTCGTGACAACAAGGCGCGAGTGTCCTCCGTCCCGGTTCATGTAGAGATCGCCCGCGTTGCCACCGCCTTTGCCGGGGGCGAGCGACATGCGCGCCACGAAGCATCCGTCGTCGAAGTCCCACAGCATGTTCTGTTCGCCGAGCGCAAGCGACTCGCCCGCAATGCCCGTTGCGGCAGCAACGGCCATCGGACCAAGCAGTATCTGGCGATCCTTCATGTCGCGCGCGCGCTTCACGATTTCGGCGAAACGCCGGTTCGATGCGATGCGCTTGAGGTCTACGTCCGCGGCGATCGCGTCGGCGTCGCGAAATCCGAGGTCAACGGCAGCATCCAGCTGGTCGAGCGCCTCGTCCGGCTTCTCGTGGTAGGCGAGCGAGCAGGCGAGGTTGTAGGCCCACGTCGGGTCGTCGGGAAGAAGCTCCGCGCCGCTGCGAGCGGCGGACTCCATCGCCTTCACGTCGCCGGCACGGACCGCGCGCGTGAACTCTGCGCGCAGCCTCTCATGCTCTGGGAAGCGCGCCGGATAGTCCCATATCGACAGGACCGCGAGAAGAACACATGCCGCCGTCATCTCGAAAGCCTCATCCAGGACGGGAGCTTCACGAGTTTCGCCTCGCGGCTCTGGTTTGTGGACATCGACTGCGCCGTTCCGATGGACGGCGACTCGAGCGCTGCGAGGCGGGCCATGAGAGCCTGCTGGCTTGTGGCCTGGTGACGACGAAGCGTCTCGTTCGACTCCCTCTCCGCGACGAGCTCCTTCTCCCTCTGCTGCAGGCGCGCCTTGAGGTTCTCGATCTCCGCGCGCAGCTGCACCATGTCGCGCGCACCCTCTTCCGCGCGCGCCGCGTCCGCCTGGCTCTTGCGCAACTGGTCCGTCATCTCGCGCATCTGGCGCTCCGTGTCCGCGGCGCGCCTCTCCGCGGCCTTGCGATATTCGTCGTACTCCTTCGCAAGCCTCGCCATGCGTGGATCCTCCGGACGCGACACGAGCGCTCGCTTTGTCATTTCCTCGATGTTGGTGCCGGCCTTCTTAAGCAGGATGCGCCTGCGCTCGAGAAGACGGTCTGCGCGCTCCTGGTGCCTACGGCGGAACTCGTCGACTTCCTTCTTCTCCAGCTCGATCAGCGTCGCGAGCTCCTCCGCCTCGCCCGTCATTATCGAGTAGACCGCGGCCTGGATGTCCGCGACCTCGCTCGCCGTCTGCGGCAGACGCCTAAGCTCGTCCTCAAGCGCCGCTATCTGCTCGTGCAGCTTCGCATTCGCGGATTTCTCGTCGTCGTACGCCTTCTCGCTCTCGCTCGCGACGCGCGTAGCGGCGGCGAGCATCTCGTCGAGCTCCCTCGCGCGCGCCTCGCTGCGGTCGACCTTCTCGGCAAGCTCCCGGGCGTGCGCGTCGCCGGACTCCACCCGCGACTGCAGCTCCTTCGCGCGCGACTCCGCCTCCTCGAGACG
This sequence comes from Kiritimatiellia bacterium, assembly GCA_016296065.1. Taxonomy (GTDB): domain Bacteria; phylum Verrucomicrobiota; class Kiritimatiellia; order RFP12; family UBA1067; genus UBA1067. The sequence goes on along the minus strand of JAEDKA010000019.1, from coordinate 12,506 downwards.
CCGCTCGAGGTCCTTCGAGCGGGACCGTCCCTCCTCCACCTGCCGCGTCAGCTCTGCGACGCGCGTCTCGTCGACGACGATCTTTTCGACGATCTTTTCTACGGGGACCTCCTTGACGACCTCCTTCTCGACGACCTTCTCCACGACCTTCTCGACCGGAACCTCGACGATCTTCTCGACGACCTTGACTTCCTGCGGCGCAGATGCCTCGGCGGCAACCGAAGGCGCGGTCTCCTCCAACGGCGCAGACGCCTCATGCGGAACGTCGGCATTTTCAGCCGGCGCGTCTTCCGCAAACGGCTCGCGCGTCTCGATCATCGTAGCGGTCGGCGGAAGCCTTCCGCTCGCGAGCAGCGCCTCCGCCGCGGCGCGGTTGAAGGGCCCGCGCGGATTCCCGTCCCCGAGGTCGATGGAGAAACGCATGTCGAGGAACGGAACGTCCTCGACGCGCCTCCATATCTCGTTGTCGTCTGAAACCTCCTGCCCAGGCTGGATGCGCCCGAGGCGCGCCCATTCGACGAGCTTCTCCTTGCTCTCGGGACCAAAGGTCTCGTCCTGCGTCCTCAGATACCACTGGCTCATGTCATTTCCTCCCGAAAAATCCGAAACGGTTTCTTCCAGCCGCTGCAAGCTCGCGCCGCGCAGCCTCCTCAAGCGCGGCAAGCCTCGACCTGTCCGCGCCGCCGAACATCCCGCCCTTCCGCGGCGGAGGCGCCGCGTCGCTCGGCTCGACAACCTCCGCCTCGACAACAGTCGCCTCGACCGGACGCTCAACCTCGACGATGCGCTCGACGATTTTCTCGACCGGAACCTCCACGCGCTTCTCGACGATCTTCTCAACGATCTTCTCGACTGGAACTTCCTTCACCACAATCTTCTCGACCGGAACCTCCACGATCTTCTCGACAATCTTCTCTACCGGGACTTCCTTGACGACTACCTTCTCCACGATCTTCTCTACCGGAACTTCCACGCGCTTCTCGACGACCTTCTCGACAAGCTTCTCGGACGGAACCTCGACGCGCTTCTCGACGACTTTCTCGACAACCTTCTCGACGGGGACTTCCTTCACGACGATCTTTTCGACGGGAACCTCCACACGCTTCTCGACGATCTTCTCAACAATCTTCTCGACGGGGACTTCCTTCACCACGATCTTCTCGACAGGAACCTCGACTCGCTTCTCGACAATCTTCTCAACGACCGCCGGGGCTGGGTCTTCCGCAACGCGCATATCGTGCCTGCGGTACACTCTCGCTTCCGGCGGAAGCACCCCAGTCGCGCTGGAGTCGATGAGGTACCTTCTGTTGAACGGGCCTATCACTTTGCCCGGCTTAATCTCCACAAGCCACGACATCGCAAGCTCGTCCATCAGCGGCGCAGGCGTCCAGGAGACTCGGTCCTTCGACACCGAAGTGTCCGCGTCGAGCCTACCGTCTTCAGCCCAGCTGACGAGCGAAGCGACGTCCGCCGGCCCGTAGACGCTGCCGTCCGCGGTTCTCACATACCACTCTCTCGCATTTTCCATTGCGTGTATTATACCAAAATGAAGCGGGCAGAAAAAAGGCGCTTGGGGTTTTTCGAACCCCAAGCGCCGCAGTGCGGTCCACAGAACCGCATTGGGTCACTTCGCCTTCTTGGCGGCCTTCTTGGCCGGAGCCTTCTTCGCCACAACCTTCTTCGCAGGTGCCTTCTTCGCAGGCGCCTTCTTCGCAACGGCCTTCTTCGCAGGAGCCGCCTTCTTCGCCGGAGCCTTCTTCGCAGGGGCCGCCTTCTTTGCAGCGACCTTCTTCACCGGAGCCGCCTTCTTTGCAGGGGCAGCCTTCTTGGCGCAGCACTTCTTGGTGCAGCACGCCTTCTTTCCTGTAGCCATGTCTTGATCCTTTTTTTATGCAGAAAACGTCGGCACAGTCTTATGACTGCAACATCCGCGCTTTCTAAGTTGAATAATACATTATTTTTCCGAAAAGTGCAAGCGCAAATTTGTTTTTTCTTTCGTCGGCCTTCAAGCCAGGCTCGCGCCACATCCGCGAACTCCCGAAACATCGCGCGCGCATGCCGGCGATGCGGCGGCCAATATCCGCAAAGAAAGAGCGATGCCCGTGAGTACGTTGACTGGCGCAGGAGTGGACATGCCGTTGGAGCGACATTCAATCCCACATGCGGCTTTTTTGATATAATACTCGCATGGAAAACAATACACCCATGCAAACGAACTTGCAAATCCGAAACGAGGCCTGGCGGCTCCTCTGGGAGCGCAAGTGGTTCTGGAAACTCCTCGGAGCGACGATACTGCTTTCGGTCTGCACGCAGGCCATCGTCACCGTCGTGAACGGAATCGTCTACCGCCTCGGCGTGTTCAACATCACTGCTATGCAGAACCTGATGGAGAAGAGAATGCCGCTTCCCGAATTCACCCCGCGCCTGATATGGGAATTATCCTCGTCGACTGCGCTCATGCTGTTCTTCTGCTTCATTCTCGGGGGAATCTCCGCATACGGCAACTCCCGCCTTCAGCTGCGCGCGGTGGAGGACAACAGCGAGAGCTGGATGAAAACCGCGTTCAGCGGCTTCAGGATTCCGCTCGAACTCGCCTGGCTGTCGTTCAGGTTCTCCGTCGTCATCATCTTCTGGATGTTCCTCGCCTGCGTCCCCGCCATAGCCGTCGGATCGATCTTCTTCGCCGCAGTTCCTTCGCCACAGACCCCCGTCGAACTCGCGCTCGCCGTCGCCGACGTGACGCTCGCGGCGTCCATATTCATCGCGATCTACTGCATCCCGTTCTACAAGTACAGGTATCTCTTCCGCATCAAGGCCGACCATCCCGACTGGTCCGCAGGCGAATGCATGAGGCACTGCCGCGAGCTAGTCTACGGAAGCAAGTGGCGCATCTTCAAACACGACTGCTCGTACTGGCGCATCCTTCTTGGCGCGCTGCTGCCGCTGCTTGCCGTAATGTCGGTGGCACTTCTGCTTGCCGCCACTGCGGGAGGGGCCCGCGAAGGCGCGGTGACGCACTCCGCGGCAGCTGCCGTCGGCATGGTGTTCGGTGTACTGGCAATAATCGCCGCATACCTCTGCATGCTCGTCTTCGGCGCGATTTCCGTCCACTACATCGGAGTCGGGCAGACAATCCTCTACCGCGAGATTTCACGGAACAAAGAAGACCAACAGTAACACACAAACCACAAAAGGAGCAAGAATGAACTACTACATAGAATGCTGGAAGAAGTACGTCGAGTTTTCCGGGCGCGCAAGGCGCAAGGAATTCTGGATGTTCGTCCTGTTCAACTTTATCGCGGGCTGCGTGGCCAGCGTGATAGACGGAGTGCTCGGCACGATGATGATCGGCTCGCTCTATTCGCTTGCCGCCCTCCTCCCCGGACTTGCGGTCTGCGCGCGCCGTCTGCACGACACCGACCGCAGCGGATGGTGGCAGCTCATCGCGCTGATCCCAGTCGTCGGCATTATAGTTCTGCTGGTCTTCATGTGCATGGATTCCACGCCCGGCGAAAACCGCTTCGGCGCCAATCCGAAGGGCGCGTAACACGCAACATCGTCAAATGCGAAAAGGCCTTCGGCAACCGCTGAAGGCCTTTGTGTTTTACCATTGTACGCCAGAACGGAGATTGATCATCGGCTACGAAACACAAGTAATTTCGAGTGCGGCAATCCAACCTTTACTATCTCCACTAACTTTTCGCGGTTGTGCAACTACATCTGCCGAAGAACCCACATCTCCGACGACAAGCCTTCCTGTTCCGCTTCCCGATACCGTTATCTTCAACACCCCGATTTCATCGGTCGATGCGTGATACGCGAAGGCTCCTTTTGTCGTCACACACACGCCGCATCTCCTTGGCTCATTCGCGAGGAGCCGCTACCCAAGGAGACGCACACCCCTGTAGCCACCGCTTCGCGGCTCGCCTTCGGCTCGGGGGATATGTCCCGGTGCGTCACGCCGACGCGGCGAGACGCCGCATCTCCTTGGGTCGTCACTTATTGCAATATGTGACCGGGCGAGCAAAGGCAAGTATCATAATAAAACTCCGACGGTTCACAAAACGACTTCGCTACCGCTGCGGCCGATGCTTCGCGAACTTCAACCACCCGTTCCAGACTCGTGATGACCGAGCTTGTCGCAGCCGCCATGAGGACGCGGAGGGAGCGCAGCGAGCGCAGTGTCCGAACGGCTCCGCACCCGCTGTGGCAAGGCCGCCACGGCCTTGCACGATACACGCGAAAACCGGCGCGAAGTGTCAGACACTCCGCGCCAGTTATGCGCGCAGCACGGACTTGAACTCCGCGACGATCTTTATGTCATCGCCGCTGGCGATTTCAATGTCGCGATAGTCGCCGTTGAGCGAGCGGAGCAGCACCTTGCCGCACTTTAGAGCGCACTCTCCCAGCGCTTCGCGAGCAGCGTCGCCGACGTTCCGGACATCGCCATGTCGAGGATGTCCACCGCGTTTACCTGCCGCATTGAGCTTCCGTCGTACGCCAGCACGGGAAGGAACTTGATGAACTCGTCGACCTTCTTCTCGGGATTCGACTCGGCGACGTTCAACCGGCAGCTGTAGTCCGATATCTGCTTCAGCGCCCGGTCTAGCGCAAAGTCGAACACGTAGCAGATCTTCTTCACGACTCGTCGATGGAGTTCCCGCCCTCCGCCGCCTTCGTGTCCTCCTCGTACTCGTCGTCGTCCATCGCGAACAAGTGCTTCGCATTGTCGCGCCACGCGAGATGAGAATATTATACCAAAAATTGCTTGTGCAAACGGAGGGGATTTCGTGGCTGCCAAAACGCGGCGGAGAATCCAAATTTTCGCCTGGCCTATTGCGCCAGAGGAACTGATTTTGATACAATAGCTGTCGGCAAGGGCGAAAGCCTGAGTCACCGGCAAGCGGGAAACTTTCCTGCCTTAGGCGAGGAGCAATCCTCGCCTTTGTTTTACCAAAGGAACTCACTCCATGAGAACACGTGAAGTCAGTGTATTCATAGACGAATCCGGGAGTTATGAACACGACCGCCAGTCCTCGCGATACTATCTTGTCTGCATGGTTTTCCATGATCAGGACATTGACATTACCGCCGAAATCTAGAAACTTGAAGTCGCGCTTGAGTCAATCGGACTTGATCGCCTCCACTGCGTACATGCAGGCCCGTTAATCAGGCGCGAACGCGAGTATGCAGGAATGAACAGGGAAGAACGAAGAGGCATTTTTCGCCGCATGTTCCTTTTCTTTCACAATGTCGACGTTACCTACAAATGCTTTGTCATCGACAAGAACTTCCTCGGGCCCAACCAGGACGTCCATGATTCACTCCTCCAGCAGATCATTAGAATCCTGCTGTCAAGAACATTAGAACTTGCTCGCGCAAAACTGCTTTCCAACGAAGGCCTTTCAGAATCCGAGATGGTTTTCTTCGGCGGTGTCAAGAAGTTCAAGAAAAACTATCTTAAGCTCCTTGATAGACGTCGCATAGATTAACGCCCGGCGGGTTTCCCGTTTTCCGGACTATGACCCCGCGCCGCGCAGTGCGCCTCGCGAGATGAGGATATTATACCAAATTTTCACCCGCGCAAACGGATGTGGATTCGCAATGTAGCGGGGTTTAGAAACAGCCTAGTTCTGCTATGCAGTTCGCCGCCAAAGGCACAGGCGCGTCTTTCCGTACGTCCGGTCGCGGACAAGCTCCCAGAGCGGCGTCTCCTCGGCCTTCTGGACTGCCGTCATCTCGGCGATGAAAAGTCCGCCAGGACGCACCACCCCGCGCTCGGCAAGCGTCGCCAGGACGCTCGCGTAGCCCCTCTCCTCGCCGAGCGCGTACGGCGGGTCGGCGAACGCAATCGAAAAGCCGGGCCCCGAATAGGACGCGATCCAGCGATAGACGTCGGCGAGAACGGTTGAAAAATTGAGCTGCGGGCCGCCTGCGGGGGACACTAGGCGAAGGTTCTCCAGCAGGACCGGCATGTGGCGGCGGTTGGACTCGACGAACGTCGCGGACTTCGCCCCGCGAGAGAGCGCCTCTATGCCGACCGCGCCGGACCCCGCGAAGAGGTCGAGGAAGTCGCATCCCGGGACCTCGAACTGGATCATGTTGAAGAGAGCCTCGCGCACGCGGTCCTGCGTCGGACGTATCGCGTCCGACTTCGGGACCTTCAGGTTGCGCCCCCCGAACTCTCCGCCCGTGATTCTCACTCGTCCTTCTCCGTCGCAGCACCCTGCGTACCCTTCAGCCTCCGGTAGCGGTAGCCGCTGTATGCGGTGTTGTCATAGAGCTTCCATACCGGGAAAACGTCGCCGTTTGGCTGGACGCGGTCGCGCTGGTACGTGGATGACATCAGTTCCTGCATCGGCACCGAATAGACCTTCTCCCCGTCCACTTCGACGAAGAACTCCTCGTCGCCGAACACGGCGCGGAACGCGTGCGACGGCTTCCGCTCCAGATCCTTGCCGAAGACGCGCCATGCCGGACTGCGTCCGCACAGCTTGTTGTCGCGGTCGTCCGGATGCTTTGCGTCCTGGTTCTCGCAGGTCGGCCTGTCGATTTCCACATGATCGCCATTCCCGTCCCGCGAGAAGTGGATGTAGGGATAGGCCCAGCTAGAGGCATTGCACGTATACGAACGCGCCCATCCCCAGCCGATGTTCCACTCCTTCTGGTCCTTCTTGTTCTCTTCGAAGTAAACCGTCGCCTCGAACTCCGATCCGAGTCCGTGGACGGACTGCATCGAAAGCGCGTGGGATCGCCAGTCGGAGACCTTGCGCACGCGCCCGTCATCCGAAAGCTCAGTCAGGCCCCAGAAGTGCAGCAGGTTGCCGCCTAGCTTCGTGGGCATAAGGTCAATCCACCCGCCCGCCGCCTCCTGCATCGCGGCGCGCTCGCCGAAGACGCGTCCGCCGCACAGGACCTTCTCCTCGTAGCTCAGGTTCTGCTTCTTGGACCACTTCTCGTAGAACGCATAGCTCTCGTCGTGACGCCCCTCCTCGCGCGCGCGCTCGGCGGCGACCATCGCCAGTCGTCCGTCCCGGTCAAGCCTGCCGAACGCCTGCATGAGATTGTAGGTGAATATCTTCTCCTCGGACGCCGTCCCGATGCGCACCCAGAGCTGTTCGCGCTCGTCCGTCACGCCCTTCTCGATCGCGGCGGCGTAGGCGGCTGCGCGGTCCCAGTCGCCCACCTGAAGCGCGATGTTGACGCCGACCTGCCGGAATACGTCGGGACGCGGCACGTCCGGCGAGGGCTTGGCGGCGATGTAGGCGTCGATCATGCGGTAGAGGCTTTCGCGCAGCCTCGGGTTGATGACGCGCTTGTAGACCTCGCCGCGCACGTCGCCCTCGTTGTCGTATTCTATCATGTTCGCGACGGCGCGGAACGCCGCGCGTAGTGCGAAGAGCGAATCGGTCCGCACGCTATCCGCAGATTTCAGGGCGATGTCCTCCAGTATCCGCGAAGACCCGCCCCAGCGCGACATCTGAAAGTGGATCGCAGCCTCGACGCGCTGCGCGGCCTCGTCGAGGGAATTCGACACGCCTCGGTTCATCCACGTGATCGCGTCGCCGCGCCCGCAGCTGCGCCCGTAGAGGTCGGCCAGCATCAGCGCCGGACGCGCCCGGTCGCCCTTAAGCTCCACGGCGCGGAGGAGGTTCGTCTCCGCCGTCTCGTTGCTCGCCCTCCAGCCCTTCCAGCCCTCTTCCGTCACCTCGCTCGCCCAGCCCGTGCCGCGGGATGCGAAAGCGGAGTCCTTGCAGGCCTCCGCCCGCTGGCAGCAGGCGAGGTACTCGTTGCCCAGCTTCTCGCCGGAGCCGACTGGCAGCGGGCTGTCCATGTCCATCCATTCCGCGATGCGCGGGTCTGCCGCCTTCAGTATCTCCACGCACGGCTCGAACGACGCCTCGTACGCACGGTAGGCGTCCTTCACCATCTTGTCCGGTCTGTAGTCCGGCCATGTCTCGTTGTGGCCCTTGATCGCCTTGAACCAGCGGCGACGCATGAGCATGGCGAGGATCGGCTCCTTCTTGTCGTCGTGCGCGGCGCACGCCTCCTTGAAGTGGCGCTCGCCGTGCCAGAAACGGTAGTCGGCGTTCTGCCCGTCGAAGCGCACGAGCGCGACTGCGGCGTCGCGCACGCCGCGGTCCCACAGCCAATCGGCGGCGCACTTGTCGACATCGAGCGGGAATCCGAGCGGCGTATGCGTGGCAAGTCGGTGCGCAAGGCATTCGCGCACCTGGAGGATCTTGGCTCGGACCTCGGCGTTCGTCTCGGACGCGGCGTCGTACGTCTCCACGATGTGGCGGCGGTAGAACGGCTCGGCGACTTCGCGGAAGTACTGCGTCTCGGTCTTCGCGTCCGCCGGCAGCGGAGGCTGGAACTCCGTCCTTTTGGGAGCTTCCCATTCTTCCTCGTCGTCTTCCTCATCGACATCATCGTCGTCATCGTCGGCTTCATCGTCTTCGTCGGAAGACTCTTCGCCGTTCTCCGATGCCTTCTTGGCCTTCATGCCCTCCACCATGTTCTTGAGCATCACGAAGCGTCCCTCCTGGGCTTCGATGAGGTCGTCCTTGCGTTTCTTCATCCGTTCGGGGACTTCCGCGGCGCGCGCCTCGGCAAAGGCCTTCTCGTACAGGGGAATGTACTTCTCCTCAAGCTTTTGCAGAAAAGCCTTCTGCCCGTAGGCCATCGCCTCCTTCTGAAGTCGCCTGCGCTCCTCGTTCGTCGCGTTTTCCGACGGCTTCTGGAACTTCTCGGCGATCTCCTTGCCTATCGCCTCCATGTCGGATTCCATTTCCTTGTCGTGGCGGTTGAGGATGTCCTCTATGGGCCGTATGTACTTTTTGACGTCAGGAGCGTCGCGTATCTCCGACTCGAGCATCTCGAGGTACTTTCCCGGCTCGTCCTCATGCTCCATGATGCGCACGAGCTCCTCGCCCTTCGCATCGAGCACAAGCACTGTCGGGAAGCCCTTGATGCCGAACTTCTCCACCAGCTTTGGATTCTGCTCCTTCGCCTTGTCCGACAGCAGGGAATTGTCCCTCGGCGAGTCGACCATGAGCAGCACGTACTTCGCGGCGGCCGCGCCCAGGAACTCCTCCTTCGAGAACACCTCCTTGTCGAGCTTCTTGCACCATCCGCACCAGTCGCTCCCCGAGAAGTCGACGAGGATCAGCTTCCCCTCTGCGGACGCCCTGGAGAGCGCGGCGTCGTAGTCGTCGATCCAGCCCTTCGGCGTTGAAGTCGCCGCGAACATCGTCGCCGCCGCGAGAGCTGCGGCCGCCATGCTTGAGAATCGCATCATGTGTACCTCCTTGTCCTGCGTCGCTTATTCCCTGTACTCCGCGCAGCTGTCCGCGGTCTCCCACACCTTCACGGCGGAAAGCCCAGGGATGCGCGCCTTGAGCTCGCCGAAGAACATGCGCGCAAGGTTCTCGGCGGTCGACCTGAACGGAATCGCCACCGTGCGCATTCCGTTCTTCTCCACGACCGCCGCTATCTCTCGCTCTCCCGCGCTCTCTGTGTTGTAGATGAACGCGTGGTCGAAGCGCTCGCAGACGACCTCGCTCGCAATGCGCTTGAGGTCCTTGAAGTCTATCACCATGTCGCGCGTGTCGCCGCTCCCCTGCGCCACCGAGACGTCCACCCTGTAGGTGTGCCCGTGCAGGTTCTTGCAGAGACCCTGGTGGTTCGTCAGGATGTGCGCCGCGTCGAACTTGATCGTCTTCGTAACAGTTATCATGCCGCCCCCTCTCGTCACTCGCCCTGCATCATCGCGACGAAGCGCTCGGGCGGAGGGCACGGGCGGAACGTCTTCAGGTCGATGAACGCATGGCGCGTGAAGCCGTTAACGAGAACGGCCTCCTCGCCTTTCCTGCGTATCTCGCAGGCAATCTCGATGCGGACGCCCTTCTGCGCCTGCACCCACGCGGAGATCTCGAGGAGGTCGTCGTAGTGCGCGCTGCCCTTGTAGTTGCACTCGGCGTGCGTGACGGGGAGCCCCCAGCCCTCCGCCTCGCACTCCTTGTAGGTGTAGCCGCACGCGCGCATCAGTTCGTTGCGCGCGCGCTCGAACATGACGAGGTAGTTCGCGTAGTACACGACGCCCATCATGTCCGTGTCCGCGTACGGGACGCGGTACTCCATCGTGATCTTCTTCATTTCAGGAAGGTCACTTCACGAGCGGAATCTGCGCCGCGGCGACGGACTGCCCCAGGCGGCGCGCCTTCTCGTCGGGCATGAAGACGTCGATCTTCTCCGCCCACTCGGGATAGACGTCGGCGAGCACGGTCTTCGCCGTCTCGACGATGATCTCGCCGCCGAGCCCCGAGGTGACGCGTCCGAGCGTCATGAGGTTCGAGAAGTCGTAGAACTCCGAGTACCAAGGGATCGCGTGGCCGAGGAAGCGTCCGATCTGCACGTAGACCTTGAGCGCCCTCGCGTCGCCCTTCTCCATCGCGGCCTGCACCGTCTTGAGGCGCTCGGGGAGCTTCATCGACTTCGGGAACTTGAATCCGAAGTCGCGCGCCAGCCAGTCGACCGCCTGCTGCGAGAAGTACATCGCGCCGACTCCCGCGTCGCCCGACCACTCGTCGCGCGGCGCCTTCGGGTTCATGTCCACGGGCGCAAACGCCAGCTCCGAGATGCGTCCGGTCATCGCTCCCTTGGGGTCGACGAAGCCGACGGCCTCGGACGAGCCCATCGCGACGCCGAGCACTCCCTTGCGGCCCATCGAGATGGCGCCGGCGAGCGCGGTGACGTCTCCGTCGTTGAACACCTTGAACGGAACGTTCCAGTCCTTCTCGATGCGGAAGAACATGCGCTGCGCCTCCTCGAACTTCGAGGGGTTCTTCTCCTTCACGGCGCGCAGGAGCGAGGCGATGCCGATCTTCTGCCCCACGAGAACGCCCGCCGTCGAGCCGCCGATCGCGTCCACGCGCGGCAGATGCGCCGCGGCGGCCTTGAGGCCCTTCGTAAGCTGCGAGTAGTGGTACTCCGGATCAGCGTTGTTGCGCGGATCCCACGGGAACTCCTCGGAGAAAACGACCTTGCCGTTCTTCAGCGCGGAGATCTTGAAGTCGCTCGCGCCGAGGTCGAAGCCGATGCGGCATCCGTTGGCGACGGGCTTCACGACGGACGTCTTCTCCGCGAAGCCGGGGAGCTTCTTGTACGGCACAACCTCGGCCTCGACCTTCTCGCCGTAGATGGACGTGAAGAAGTCGTAGTCGAACGCGCGCGCCCCGCGCTTCGAGTACGCCTTCGCGATGGGCTTGACGATCTCGTCAGGTCCCGCGATGTAGAGCTTCCTGCCGCCCGCCGCCCACAGGACGAACTTCGCGACGCGCTCCGCGACGTGGCGCGTGAACTTCACTGCGGACGGGTCGAGACGGCGGGGGATCGGGAAATCGTAGCGGTAGACGTTTCCGTCCTCGCGTTCCCACGCGATGCCGATTACGTCGGCCTTCTCTCCGATCCCGTCGTAGACGGTCCACATTGCCTGCATCGGCGCCTTGTAGTCGTACATGTTCCTGTCCTCCTTGGTCAGTCGTAGGCCGCCACTATCGCGGGCGTGACGTCGACGAGGGATTCGACGCGGTCGCGGAGGAACCTTTCCTTCGGACCGAACGCGATGAACGGGACCTTGTTTGTTGTGTGCCCTCTTTCAGAAATGTTCTCCACGTTGCCGTGGTCGCTCGTCATCACGAGCGTGATGCCCGCCGCCTCGGTGAAGCGGACGAGCGACGCGAGGAAGCGGTCGTAGGTGCGCAGGACCGCGCACGCGCGCGCATAGTCCATCGAATGCCCCGAGACGTCCGTCTGGAAGAACTCGTAGAGCGTGAAGTCGTTCTCGCGCGCAATCGCGAAGAGATGCTCCGCCGCACGCTGCGGGGGGATTACCGATATGTCCGGCCAGCGGTCCTGTATCGTCTCGCGCGTGAGGTCCTGCATGACGGCGCGTCCGCATGAAAGGTCGTCGACGGTCCTTATCGTCTCCGGAGCGGTGAGCGCCATCACGGTCGTGACGGACTTGAACCTGCGCGCCGCGAGCTCGTCGGCCGAGTCGACGAGATACGCATCCGAGAAGCACACGCGCTTCCCGCGCGCCTTGAGGCGGAGGAAGAGGTTGTCGGACTCTATGATCTTCCTGAGGCCCGGGCCGGGAAAGCCCTCGCAGTGCTTGCCCATCGCCGCCGCGCAGTTGACGCCGGTGAACATGGTGCCCTGCCCTGTCGCGCTCTGCGGCGGCCCAGCGACGCCGAGACACGCGTCGATCGGCTTCGAGTGCGCGGATATGAGACGGCACAGCGCCGGACACACCTCCGGGTTCACCGGATTGTCCGTCGCCGCGTCCCTCAGGCCCACGCCGTCGATGAACAGGAAAAGCACTTTCATTCCAGTTCGGAAATTTTATCAAATTCCGTCCGAAATCCGCAACCAGAAAGTGACGCGTGGGCAGGGTTTACGCATTTGAACTTACGCGCGTCAGGCGGCATGGTCTCTGGCTGTCC
>JAEDKA010000098.1 GCA_016296065.1 Kiritimatiellia bacterium | reverse complement strand
CTGGGGGAAGCGCCGTCTCGGCGCTTCAATGTTGAAAAGAAGAACTCCTTCTTACCCGGTTGCGACAAGCGCGACCCTCCCGCCGCTCAAAACGCGGGCGATTGCGATTGTCGCCCGCACAAATTTGGTTCTTCAAAGTTTTTTGTGGAAGAGCATGAGTAAAAACTCCGATGGTTAGGGTTCTCACTACCGCTTCACTGCTTCGCGCTTTTCAACCACGATCAACAGGCTCCGTTCATAGTGTTTAGAGCGGCCTTCGGCCGATTTATGCGACGCAGTCGCATCCCCAAATACTTACTATCGACATATGCAAAGCCGTTGAGTGGCGCGAAGCTGCGGAGCGTTAGCGGGAGCCCCAACGCTCGGAGTTTCTATTACTTAGAAGCATGCTGTTCCACTAAATTCTTCGATGAACCAACATCTGCGCACTCTGCGACGCAGACCGCTTCGCGGCTCGGCGCGGGGCTCGGGCAACTTGTCCCTTCCCACATCATGAACGGCCGGTCTGCGCGAGGTACGCTTCCTCAAGCGAACGGCCCGGCGTCACCGAGACAACACCAAACTCCAGTAGTCGCGGAAGAAACGCCGCGTTGACGTCTTCAATGCCGACGTCTTCGGAGAACGTCACCTCCAGACCATTGGACACTGCAGCGACTTTAACACCTGGACAGGTAGTCTCGAGTTCCGCAATGTCAGACGGACGGTTACGGAGCGCATACACTATTCGTCCCGTGCCCGATGTGAGCGAGCGCATCGTCTCCATGCGCTCGACTTTCCCGTTGGCGACGAACGCGACGTGCGTACAGAGTTTCTCCACGTCGTCAAGCTGGTGCGAAGAGATCACAATCGTCATCTTTCCCCTACGCGCAAGAATGAACGAGCGAAGCCTGTCTGCCTCGACCGGATCTAGTCCGCTAAGAGGCTCGTCAAGCATCACGACCTCTGGTTCGCCAAGGAAAGCCTGCGCGACCATTACGCGCTTGCGCATTCCGTGGGAGAGCGATCGAATCGGCGCGTTAGCCTTCTCCCTGAGGTTGAACGAGTCGATGAGCGAGTCGGCGGAAGCTGCGGCCTTCGAGGCCGGGAGTCCCTGCAGGCGTGCGTAGTGGAGAAGCAGGCTCCTAACGCGGCCTTCGTTCGGAAGGTCCGAATCCTGAGGGAGAATCGTGAACTTTCCGCCATGTCGGCGGGCATCGAACGGACCAGAACCGAGGATGCTTATCTCTCCGGAGTCGGGAAGAACGAATCCCGCGACGGACATCATCCACGTCGTCTTCCCCGCGCCGTTGCGACCAACGAGTCCGGTGATCGAACCCATGGGTACTGCAAGGGTAAATCCGTCTAGCGCCCTGCGGCGTCCGTAGCTCTTCACGAGCGCACGCGATACTATTGATTCGTTCATCGCACGTCCCTCCTTGCGAAGAACATGTGCCCCAGGGAGAGCCAGAGGAGTCCGATCATAAGCAGCCATGCTGCCGCATCGGCAACCGGAAGAAACGACGAGCGCCACAGCGAGTCGGTGGCTGCCGACGGGAAGAGCATGACTAGGATGCGCAACTTCCCGCCGACCGGTCCTGTGGCATAAGCCCTCAGAACGGCGGGCACAGCGAACCACGCGATCATCATCAGTATCGCGACGGCGTCCGCCTTCGCCCCGGACTTGAAGAAGTGAGAGACTCCAAGTGCGAGCCCCAGCCACGCGAGGGAGATGAACCACGCCTTCACGCTCCACGCAACCATCGCGGGGAAGAGAGCCGGCAGGTCTGCGCCAGACAGCCTGAACGCCGCGACGCACCACGCGCCCACCGCGCCGATGAGGAGCCCGACAAGCATCAGAATGGCCTGGCCGAGATACTTCGATAGGGTAAACTCGAGGCGCGTGACCCTGAGGAGCGCGTACTTTGCGGAGCCAGAGCGGATATCCTCCGCGACGCGCCTGCTTGAGACGAGTACGGACAGGAGAGGCACCGAGAGGAACACTATCCATGCATATAGAAGTTCGGCGGGATGCTTTCCGACGAGGTCGTCGTAAACGAGCGAATCGCCAACCGCCCCGCGCACAAGGCGCTGGAAAGGCTTCGACTTCCACAGCGCGGCGGATACAACTCCGCTTTTCCCGTTAGAACCGCGTTCTATCTGCAACACCTCGGCGAGCTGGTCCTCCATCTTCCCGAGAGCGGATATCGCGCCGTTCATCCCCAGAAGGGACGCGGCGAGGTAGAGAAGTATCAGCACGAGCGCCCGCTTTGTGCGAATCGCGCCCGCGAGCTCGAACAACGCTGCGCGGATTGTCCTCATCTCGGCCCCCTGAAGGACTGCGGGTCTATTTTGTCCTGCACCGCTATCAGCGGCTCCGCCACGGACGGATCGACGAAGTCCACGAGCTGGATGTTGGAGACTTCCTCTCGGAGGTTTTCTCCCACGCACGCGCCGATTGCATCGTATGTTTCCGCGAGTGAAGTCGAGAGGTCGCCCATCAGCCTGACGCCCAGTTCGGGAGTCATTGCCTTTGCCGCCGCAATTTCGTCCGCGACTAGCTGCATCGACTCGCGCAGCTTGTCGTTCATCGCGTCGACTGCGTCGTTGAACGCCTGGGCCTTCTCGCCGTCAAGACCGAGCCTTTCGGACGCCGCTGTCCGCGCAATCTCGACGCGCGCCCTCCAGAGGTCCGCCGCTTCGTCTATGCGCGCCCGCAGATCCTCAGGAGCGAGACGGCGATGACGTCTTTCGGATTGCGGGGTTTGCTCATTTGCCGATGCTTTGCCAGACGCGGAATCCGATGCTTCGGTGGAGCTCTTGCCTTCCGCTGTCTGCTTGTCTGTGTCGCGGGCGCGACGCGGATGCTTGGCAGCGTCCGGTATTTTGACCATCTGGGCGAACGATCCGAACGCGTTGTCGGACCGTGGCTTCGCCTTCTCTTCCTGTTCGCGCAGCTCGCGCGAGCGGAGTTCTTCAGATGGGCCGTAGTAGCCGACGAGTCCGCCAAAGACAAACACCACCGGCAGCCAAACGAGGACTGGAATCTTGCTCATGGTGGTAATTATACCAAATCTTTCCGCTCCGGGCGCTCGGCGCGGGGCGGTTGCTTGCCAGTGATTCGCTGCCTTGCTGGCGCAAGGCCCGGTGCGAAACCATGGCGCGACATCGATTTCGCGGTCTCTGCGCGCTCCGGGCGCTCGTCGCGGCAGCTCGCTCAAACCGTCGCCTGCGGCACCCCGCCAGCATGACTCACCGCTGTTTATGAGGTTTACCGCCTGTCGCTTACGCTTATGAGTACACCGAGGTTTATGATATACACCGCAGTCATGCTGGGCCGCAGGCTCCTCTTG
>JAEDKA010000018.1 GCA_016296065.1 Kiritimatiellia bacterium | reverse complement strand
GCGCTCAAATGCAACCGCAACCTCAGCGATTTTTCAACGAATTAAAATCGCACCCCAACGGGCTACCACGAATTACAAATGACCCCCACAGCCCGGCTCCGCCGCGCTGCGCGGGCCATTTGCAATCGATTTGGCGGGTGCGCCACAGTCGTGCGCGTCATTTCCAGGCAATGCGCGGCCACCCGACGGATTGCCGACGGGACCATTCCGAGCGTGTCTTGCGGGCAGCCCGGCCACCCGTTGCATTTCACAGCTTGAGGAACTCTCTGGATATGTACCTGCGGGGGATTTCGTCGAGCGAGAGGACGATTCCCACGCGCATTATCGTATAGCGGATCAGCTCCGCCCATTTCACCTGCGTCATGTTCCTGTATTTCTCCTTCTGCTGCATCGGCAGCAGACATCCGCTATTGAACAGCTGCCAGAGGTTGTGAGCTATCTGCATCAGCAGGTATATGTTGCGGCTTGCCCTGGCCTTGTTGCAGAAGTTGTGCTCAAGCCCGTACCCTCCGTTCTTCTCGACGTGGAAGCTCGACTCGATGTCCCAGCGACGACGCCCCCATTTCCCGATGTCGTCGGCCTCCTTCCCGTCGCGCACCTCCAGGCTCGTGGCGAACTGCCCGCTGTACGGAGCCCCGTTGCTGTCGTCTTCCGCGACTTTCACGACGTTGAACACATGCCACCGGTCCGCGCCCCGCGTGATCTCGACGCCTGTCGCCCACGCGACCCTGCCGCACTCCACGCGCCTGCCGTGGGAGTCGTGTCTTACAAGCTTGCCCGAGCTCGACGGGTTCTGCTCCATCAGGGCGCGCGCTTCCGCGTAGGCCCTCGGCGTGCGCCCCTCCTTGAAGGTGAAGATGTAGTCCCATCCATACTTCTCGCACAGCTCCATCAGCGGGGCGCAGGCATAGAGCCCGTCGCCGAGGATGCACATGCCGAGGTGCGGGAACGCCGCCTTCAGCATGGGCGCAAGCCGCAGGAAGCCACGGTACTCGCTGTCCTGCTTCTCGTCCTCGTCTCCGTCGTGCCATGGCTTTATGGGGACGGACATGATGGAGTACGCCGAACCCCACGGGGTCACCAGCTTCGCCTCCAGGACATACCTGTTGGCGCGGTTCCCCAGCCACCGGCAGCACCGGATCCGCTCCTGCTTCGTGCCGTCCACCGCGACGGCGAACATGCCCCGGAACCGCGCGCCGTCGAACATCTTGAGCCTCATCATGTGCGTCACTATGTCCACGAGCGCCTTTTCGAGCACCGCGGTGCAGCCGCGCGACAGGTAGTTGCAGACGCTGAGCGAGCAGGGAGCCGTGCGCCTTTCGCCTTCGACCCACCAGTCCTGCCCCGCGAGCTTGTGCACCGCGTCGGCCCAGCGCTCGTCGTTGCGCAAGGCGTCGATCGAGTTGCGCGAGCCCATCCGACCGAGGAACCCCAGGATGAACGTCCAGAGGAACGTCCTCCCCTCGTAGAGGCATTTCGCGGGATCCCTTTTCTTGCGGATCCCGTCGAACAGGGGGTTCATTATCTTGCAGAAGCGCGAGAGGAATCCGGTCAGCTCTTCGAGAGCCTCTTCGCCGTCCGGCGTTTCCGCGGGCCTCCTGCCGGCGCGCTTGCGCGGGCGACGGTCTTCCTCCCGGTCCTTTCGGTGATCGCGGCCACGAGTTCCTCCCGGGCGAGCTCGCTCATCTCCTTCAGGAGACGCTTCGCCTCCGCCCACCTCGCCGACCAGTCCGCCACGAGCGGCGCGAAGTCCGCCGGGACGTAGATGCTCCGGAACCTCCCCGTCGCGCGGTCCGACAGCTGGTGGCGCGGAGTGTTCCCGCGGTCCGCCCTGTACAGCGACCCCTCGATGACGCCGCCCTCCGAGAGCAGGCGCTTGAGCCTGCTCGACACCTCCCTGTAGGGAGCCGACATTCTTTTTTTAATCATAGGTCTCATATTATAGAGACCTTTTTGCGAAAAGTCAAGGGGGTGGCGCGAAAAAACTCAAAATATTTTTCGGGCCAGGACGCTTCCACTGCCGTCCCGGCCCGATGCGGCTACACTGCGATCATCGCGCTACCTGCGCGAAAAATCAATCATTTGTAATCCGTGACGGGCTACCGGACATAAACCTGGAGCATGCTACAGGCACAGACGGTATATCGCCTCCACGTCGGATTCGACGAGCGGCCTGAAGCCGCCGAGCGTGTTGCCGCTCAAGTTCAGCGTCTTCACGAGCAGGGGGATGTCCTCCTCGTGCGCGCCGAGCTCGGCGAACGTGAGCGGAAGCCCAAGCGACTTGAGCCAGCGGCGAAACGCGCCGATCCCCGCCATCGCCGCTTCCGCGTCGCTCTCGCCGAACCCGACACCGAAGACGTTGCGCGCGAAACGCGCGAACCTGGCGTCGTCCGTCGCGTGGACGTACGTCATCCACGCCGGCATCACGACGGCCAGCCCCGCCCCGTGCGCGCAGTCGTAGAGCGCGGAGAGCTCATGCTCGATTCCGTGGCTAGCCCAGTCCTGGACGCGTCCGACTCCGCAGACGTCGTTGTTAGCGAGAGTCCCCGCCCACATGATGTTCGCGCGGGCCTGGTAGTCATTGGGATCTGCCATCACCTTCGCGCTCTCCTCGATCACCGTCTTCATGACGGCCTCGCAGAGGTTGTCCGTGAGCGCGACGTCCTTCGTCGGGGAGAAGTAGCGCTCGCAGAGATGCGCGAACATGTCCGCGAGTCCGCACGCCGTCTGGAACGGCGGAAGCGTCATGGTGAGCTCGGGATTCATCACGGCGAACTTCGGACGCAGTATGTCGCCTCCTGCGGCGCGCTTCAAGTTCTCCGGTTCGAGGTTGACTACGCTGTTCGTGGACGCCTCGCTTCCGGCTGCCGCAATCGTGAGAACGACGCCGACGGGAAGCGCAGCTGGAATCGCGGGGCGAACCTTAACCTCGCGTCCGACGTAGAACCTGCGCCACTCGCCTCCGTTCGCCGCGCCGATCGCGATTCCCTTCGCGGAGTCGATTACGCTTCCGCCTCCGACGGCGAGCAGGAAGTCCACTCCCTCCGCCATAGCGAGGCGCACGCCTTCCTCGATTAGCGAACTGCGCGGATTTGGCTTCACGCCGCCGAGTTCGACGAATTCGACGCCCGCCTCGGCAAGCGACGACTTTATGCGGCCTATGAGCCCGCTCGCGACTGCGCTCCTGCCGCCGTAGTGCAATAGCGCCTTCTTCCCGCCGAACCTGCGGACGAGCCCGCCCGTCCGCGACTCCGCGCCCCTGCCGAACGCGAAGTACGTCGGCGACCAGAAGTTGAAGTCCGTCATTTGCCGGCCTGCTTGTCCTTCGTGGGTTCGGAATCGAGGATCAGGCAGCTGGTGCGGACCTCATGCCTGTTGATGAAGAAAAGGCTCCATGCGCTGCTGTCGTCTTCCGTGACCTTCAGCTGAGTGATTCTGCGAGAACCGACGAGGTCCATCGCGTGGTTAAGCGAGACGAGGTTGTTGTCGATCGTCGCCTCGTCCGCGAAAAACCTGACGTTGAAGTCATCCATGACATCCTCGGTCCCCTCGGTCCAGGGAAGACCCGTGCTGAGCGGCACGCACCACAGAAGCTTGTAGGAGTAGTTCTGCGTCACAAAGGATGCAAGCGGAACCTCCCCGTCGTTGATCGGGGTGACCGATCTCCAGCGGGCGATCTCCGAATAGGAGCTGCATCCCGCGAGCGCAAAAGCGAACGCGGCGAGCGCGAAGGCGACAAAAGTTTTTCTGTCCGTATTCATTCCCGTATCTCCTTACTTCTTTGCGTTGGCGTTTTTGCGCGGAACGAGAACCGCCGAGACGCTCATCTGCGACGAGCCGAAGCAAGTTCCGATCGCGCCGGCGTAGCTGGCGTCCGCAAACGACACATCCGAATCGTCAAAGCTGACGTCCGCCAGATCGCAGTCGCGTGCATTCGCGATCTTCAGGAGCGTGTCCTGGAGTTCGTTGAAGCCGACCTGGTCGCTGAACAGGGAAAAACCGCCCTCGACGTCGTTCTTCTCGTAGTTCCAGTCAAGGTTGCCCGAGACGAGGGGTATCGTCCAGAACATGTAATAGCCCAACGTGCTGATCGTCACGACCTGCCCGGATTCGGCGCCTTCCACACCCTTGACGGTTATGCCGGACATCTTCCCGGGCGAGGAATAATCCACCGTTGCGCATCCTGCGAACATTGCGGCCAGCAGCATCGCCGCGCCTGCGGCGACCGACCTCGACGCATTCTTAATCATCATGGTTTTCCTTTCTTGTTCAGGCGGTCCGCCCGCCATGTTCTGTTCTAAGTGTATTATAGCAAAATCCCCCCATGCCGCGTCAATACCGCTCGACCTCAAAATCTTTCACACTGGCAACGACATTCGGCGACCGACAACCAACCGACACCCGACATTCGACAGTCGACTATCGGTTGTCGAATGTCGCACCACGGTCGTCGACCGCCGGCTGTCGAGTGTCGCCGCCATCGCCATCACTTCCACTCCCATTTGCGCGTGCCGGTGCAATTGGGATACGCCTGGCAGCTCCAAAACGGATTGCCTGCGTTTGAGCCCTTCTTCGCCACCACCTTGCGCATCGGGCCGCCGCATTTCGGACACTTCGGCGCATCGCTGGCGGCAATCGCGGCGTCGCGCGCCTCAAGGCGCACTTTCGTCAGATGCTCCGTGAAGCCGCCCTGCTCGCGGAAATCCTCGCCGATCTTTTCAATCTGCCTGTGCAGCAATGCGCAGGCACGGTCGATCGTCACTAGAATCGCGTTCGCCGCGGTAATCGGATCTTCATTCTCCAACGCCGACGCAAACCGCTTGCGCATCGCAAGAAGATGCGCCCCGTATTCATGGCGCAGATCATCTTTCGCCGTGAAGTCGTCGAAGGCAAGAGATTTCGCCTTGAGATATTTCGGATTGCGCTCGCTCCAGGGTGTTTCGCCTGCATCGACGATAAACGCCTCGTAATCGCCGGCAAGTTCCTGCAAGGAGGCTTTCGCCACGTCAAGAAGCTTCTATTCTGTTTCCTTCGAGGTCCCGGCACGGGACGAACCCTCGACGATATTCTGCCGCGCCGAACGCGCTGCGCCGACCATCTGCCCCACGGTCTTGCCAAGGGCATCGTTCTGGTAGTTGTAGTTCCGGCGGCAGAATGTGGTCGTGGCGTGATACACAAGGCATGTAAGGCCAAACGAAAGCGTCTTCCGATAGCCGCCGTAGTGTCCGATAACGGGTGTCATGTTAGGAGCCTTTCAATCATGATTCGAGTTTGGGCGGCAATCGACGTTCGGCGACCGACGGCCGGACGACTCGCGACATCCGACAGTCGATTGTCGATTGCCGACCGTCGCCGTCAATACCGCCTCACTCCCTCAAGCCGCTGGCGGGCCTTCGGAGAGAGCGTCTTGTAGCCGAAGCGTCGCGCGGTCTCGCGGTAGAGCGTGTCGGCGTCGCAGCGTCCGAGATCGCGCTCGACCTCCGCCATCTTGGCTCGGAGCTCGTCGCTCGAGACCTTGTCGAGATCGGTGCGCGGCACATCTGCCGCGCTCGCCGCGCGCTTGCGCTGGAACGTCACCTCGGGCTTGAAGTTCGGCGCGGGGAGCATTCCGTCCGGCGCGCGCTTAATCTCGTCCAGCTCCTTCATCAGCCGCTCCTCGGCGCGCGCGCGGTCGAGCGCCCAGTCCGCCGCCCACACGTGGACGACGTTCCATCCGAGCGAGCGCAGCACGGACGCCCTCAGCTCGTCTCGGTCGCGCGCCGTGAGCGCGGACGCATACGACTCGCCGTCGCACTCAATCGCCGCGAGGTACGAGTCCTTGCGCGACGCATCCTTTACGCCGAGGTCGATGCGGTATCCCGAGCATCCGACGTTCCGCTCCACGGTAAAGCCCTTCTCCTTCAGGAACGCACCCACCTCGTCCGCGAAGCGGTCGCGAAGCTTGCCCTCCCCGTCGTCCGACGCGGCGGATCCGCCGCGCTCCGCGTATTCGAGAAACGCCTTGAGGTGCGCCGCGCCGACTGCCTGCGTGCGGTTAAGGTCGATCTCCGCGCCCTTGCACGACGCGAAGACGACGACCTGCTCCTTCGCGCGCGTCACGGCGACGTTGAGGCGGCGCTCTCCGCCGGAGCGGTTGAGGGGGCCGAAGTTCATGAGGAACTTCCCGTCCGGACCCTTCGCGTAGCCGACCGAGAACAGAATCACGTCCCTTTCGTCGCCCTGCACGTTCTCGAGGTTCTTGACGAAGAACGGCTCCTCTCCCGCGTCCGTGAAGAAGTCCTCGAACTGCGGATTCGCCGCGCGCCGCTCCTCGAAGATGTCCTCGATGAGCGTCTTCTGCGCCATCGAGAAAGTGACGACGCCTGCGCTGCGGCGCTTCCACGAGGGATCTGCAAGGCGCTCGAACACGTAGTCGACAAGCGCCTCCGCCTCGGCTTTGTTCGTGCGGCTCGCCTTCGCGTCGTAGACGCCGTTCTCGATGTAGCGGTACGCGACGCCAAGTCGCGGAGTCGTGCGCGCGGCGGGGAAGGTGCAGAGCCTGTCGTTGTAGTAGTTGTGGTTCGAGAACGAGATGAGCGACTCGTGGCGGCTTCTGTAGTGCCAGCTTAAGTAGGCGGAGTAGAGCCCCGCGGCAAGGCATTCATCGAGGATGCTCTCAAGGTCCTCGTTCCCTTCCTCGTCTTCCTCTCCAGTCTCGCCCTTCTGGAAGAAGTTCGTCGGAGGCATCTGCTTCGGGTCTCCCACCACGACGCACTGCTTCGCGCGTGCAATGACGCCAATCGCGTCCCACACCGGAATCTGCGACGCCTCGTCGAACACAACTAGATCGAACGACGCCTCGGCCGGAAGGTACTGCGCGACGGAGAGCGGACTCATCAGGAAGCACGGCTTGAGGCGTCCAACCATGCCGTGCGCCTCGGCGAGCAGCTGGCGGATCGGCTTCTGGCGCGACTTCTTCGCGCACTCGCGGCGGATGATCCCGAGCTCGCATCCGTCCGGGCAGTCGCCGAGTCTTCCGAGAGGAAGCGACTCCGCGAGCCGTGCGCGCACCGCGTGCTTGACGAGCTCCGCGTATTCCGCGTCTAAGCGGCGGAACTCCACGACCTGCTCCTCGCGCTTCAGCCCCGCAAACGAAGCGAGCGCCGATTCGACGCGCAGGATCTCGTTTAGTGTTGCTTCTGCAAACGAGCGGTCGAAGACCTCGCCGGCGGAAAGCGCGTCTACCTCTCCCGCCGCGAGCGCCGCGGCAAATGCGCCGCCGATGCGCTTCGCCGCGGCGGTGACGGACGCGCGGTAGCGCATCGCGCCGCGCGACTCGTCCATCGCGTTAATTGCTGCGTCCAGCTTCGCGGCGAAATCGCCGCCGAAGCCGTCGAAACGTCCGACGACTCCGTCGGAGAAGCGCAGCACTCCGCTTCCGCCGAAGAGGACGGAGAGTCCGCGCATGAAGCCGCCTTTTGCGCGAAGCGCGGCGAGTTTGCCGCGGATGTCGTCCTGGGCGGACGGATTCCAGTCGAACGACGCGACGATCTTCAGCGCCTCGACAGCCTCGCGCGTCGTGCCGCGCCAGTCGGCAGCCGCCTGCAGCACGAGCTCGCGCGCATCCGTGACGTCCTTCTCGCTCCAGTCGCAAATCTTGCCGCCTTCGATTGCGAATGTCTTCGGACCGGACGCGATCTTCGACGCAAAGCACTCGTAGGCGGTGAGTCCGTTCTTCTGCCGTCTGTGCAGCGCGGCGACGACCGCGTCAAGTTCAGAACGGTAGTTGGAAATCTGGTCTACGGTGCGCTGCCATTCCTTCGGCGTCCCCTTGTCGACGTAGTCGAGCGCCTCCTTGAACTGCGCGAGGACGTCCGTCTTGCCGGACTTGTTCGAGTGGAGTTCCAGGCAGAACGGCTTGAGCCCGACCTTCTCGAGCCTGCGGTGTACGACATCGAGAGCGGCCTTCTTCTCCGAGACGAAGAGCACCTTGCGTCCGTGCGCCAGGTTGTGTGCGATGAGGTTCGTGATCGTCTGCGACTTGCCTGTTCCGGGCGGACCGTGCAGGACGAACGACTTACCCATCGCCGAGTAGAGGACTGCGGCGAGCTGGGACGAATCTGCGGAGAGCGGAGTGAATAGCTCGTCGTACTTGATGTGCGCGCCTACTTCCTCCGGCGGAAACACCTCGACGCCGTCATCGTAGTCTCCGCCGCCCTTCATGAGATGCGCGACAAAAGGATGCGCCGCGAGCTGGTCTGCGCGCGCGGAGAGGTCCTTCCACATCACGAACTTGCCGAAGGAGAAGTTGCCGAGCGCCGCGCCTTCCTCGACCGCCCACTCGGGAAACGCCTTCACCGCCTCGCGGAAGACATCCAAAACCTTTGCGACCGCGACGCCGGAATCGTCCTCGGGAAGCGGATCGAGTCCGTCGATCTTGACGCCGAACTCGGCCTTCAGGAACTCGACGAGCGTCGCGTTGAGTTCGGTGTCTTCATCGAGGCGCGAGAGGACGTATCCCTCTCGGACGTTCTTGCGAGTGAGCCCTACGGGCATGAGGAGAATCGGCGCGCGGTAGTCCTTCGCGTTCGCGCCCTTCGGACGCCACTTGAGGAATCCGATCGCAAGGAAGAGCGCGTTGACTCCGCTCTCCTCGAGTTCCGTCTTCGCGAGGCGATATAGCTCGCGAAGGCGGCGCGACGTCTCCTCGGGCGTGAGCGACGAGCGGAGCGCGTCGGACTGTTTTTTGTCCGAAGCGCCCTCTATCGCGACCGGACGGTCGGAGGAGAGCCGGTTCTCGAGTTCGGCGATATCGCCGCCTTCGAGGGGCAGGAGCTGCTTGGAGTCGCGTGCGTTCAGCAGGCGGTTCCTGAGAGAGAGGTCGAGGAGTTTCTGCGTCCACCTCGTGACGCGGTTTGTAGATTTCTCTTCCATTTGGTGAATATTATACCAAATTTCCCTGTTATCCTCCTTAGTGGGCCAAAGGTCCGGAAGCTAAACGGGTCAAAGGCGTTGCCCCGCGACTACTCGGCGGGAATGAACGCCGAACCATTCCATATGAGGGAGTTTTTGGACGCGAAACCGCCGAACCTTCCTGCCTTCGGAGGGAAGTACAGATGGGCGACATACTGTCCGTCCCCGGACGGGATCAGCACGGTCGAGCAGTTCGCCGCGTAGACAACATCTCTGCCGGTCCTCGCGTCGACGCCTGTCACGAATTTGCCCGAGGCGGAGACAGCGCCGGAGGCGGAGAACTTCATCGTAACGGTTGCGCCACCGAAATCCACCGTCAGCGGAGGGGACTTTGCGAACGGCTTCGCCGCAGTCTTCCATGGCTCGTACCTCCAGAGGGTCTGCCACGCAGTCCAGCCGCCGTCTTCGCTCACGGCGACGCCGCGTCCGCCTTCCTCGGCGAGGTAAACGTCATTCGTCACCACGAACTTTCCGCTCTTGCCGACCACCGTGGCCCGGAAGACCCCACCATTGAATTCGTTGAACGACTGAGCGGACAATGCATATGTAAGTCCGTCCGAAAGCATCTTACCACTTATCTTCCCTCCGGCCGTGACGGCGAGCGACTGGATGAGACCGCCGCCTTCGAGAGCACCGTCGAACGTTCCGACAGCCCAGACGGGTATCGGTTCCACGACCACGGGCAGAGTGAAGACGGCAGTCGCCTTTCCGGCCGTCGTGACGGTGAACTTGACCACCGACGGGATCACGTCGCCCGTATTTGCATCCATCTTCGACGCCGCGGTCGGCACTCCAGACACGGAGTATGCGCCCTTCGCGCCGTTGTAGGCGAACTTCAGCCCTGTCGGCAGGCCCGCGACCTTGACCGCCAGCTTGGACAGCGCCACTGCGGTTACAGGCCATTCAAGGGCGACGCCGCACTGGATACGCTTCGGGAAATTTGCGTCCTTCCACAGAGATGTTCCGTCGACGGAGAGAGAGACGTTCGTCCTGTCTTCCTCGGCGGTCACGAAATACGCCGTCACCGGCACGTCGCCACCTGCGCCGGTCCTCACCTTGATCGTCGAAGCGGATAGATCAAGCCCGGCGTCGTAAGGCGGCGTCACGACCCAACGGCTGAAGACGCTGCCAGGAGAAGCCTTCGCAGTCAGCGTGATGACCTTTCCGGCGGCGGCCTGTCCGTACTTCGGATTCATCGTCACCGCACCTGACGCACCGGAGCCATCGTCCAGCTCTGCTACGGACACGAGCACGCCGGGATCGCGATAGGCGCACTCGCCGTCCAGCGACCCTGCGAAGGGCACGAGCCGGCGTGTCTCGAAGACGGCGGGACGGCCCATTCGCGCATCAGGCGGCGCATACGCCGTCATGCAGACCGAATCCGCCTTCGTGTGAACGCTTCCAGAGAAGGAGACTTTGCGGGTCTTCGTTCCCTCCGGAAGGATCATGCTGCCTTTTACCACGCCCTTTTCATCGACGGCAAACGACGCCGTTCCCCCCTCGCCTCCGCAGTCCACCATCATCGTGTATGCGCCTGCATACGGAGCGATGCTCCTGGTCGGTGCGGGATCACCCTTGTCGGTCCATGGGATACGGCAGAGTTCGGCGGGCACCCCGCCAAACGCCCCCTGCGCGAGCGCAGTCGCGGAATCAGGGATGTAACACGTCTCGAAACGTGCGAGGCGGAGTGATATCGGCACTGTGGACCTTCCCGCCGCCGCAGCCGCCTCTATGGCGAGGTTGGTCACGGCGTCTGTCTCGCTCGCCATGGAGAACGAATCGGCCTTGAACGTCCAGTTCGTTCCGCCGACGGACAGCTTGCCGTTCACCTTTCCGGCGGCGGTAACGGTCATTGTCGCGATTCCCGCTTCCGGCAGCGACGTGCCGACCGTCCCCTCGAAAGTTCCGACAGCCCAGGCTGGAAGCGGCGCCACCTCAAGCCTGAGCACATAGGTATCGACAGCCTTGCCCCCGGCCAAGACAGTAAGCTTCACCTCGGAAGGCACGACGGCCCCCGTTCTTGCATCCAACTTGCTTGCCGCGGTCGGCGCGCCGTAGATCGTGTTCGAGGGAACCACAACCTCCTTGGACTTCGCGTCCACAATGTCCTTTGCAGTGAACTTGAGCCCTGACGGAAGCCCCGCGACCTTGAATGCCGCGTCGGGAAGCTCCGGCGCGGAGAGCGGCCATTCGACTGCGACGCCGCACATGAGGCCGGTCTCGACCGGTTCGTCGGCGGACGCGAACCCAAGGTCGCCTACTGAAAACGCTGCGGACGCCGGGTCCGGATCCCCAGATCCCGGATCGACTACTAGGGAGCCGTCGGGGAGGTAGTAGACGACCTTCGCCTGGAAGCTGCCGTCGATCAGGTTCGTCTCGTTTACGCCGCCCTTCAGGGCGACAGGCAGGTAGACCGTCTCAAGGACGGCGCATCCGCCGAAGGCCATCTCGCCAAGCGACACCACGTTGCTCGGCACGAACACCTCGACGATGGAGTCGCAGTTGTAGAATCCGAAGTCGCCGATCTCCAGAAGCGAGGCCGGCAGCGTGACTTCCGCAAGGGATGTCGCGCAGTCGCACATATGCTCCGGCACGCGCAGGACACCCTCCTCCAGCACGACGCTCGTCAGGTTGCGGCGGTAGCCGAAGGCATTGTCGCTTATTCCGCGCACATAGCCTGGAACATCAACGGACACAAGGAGCGGCTGGCTGCTGCCGACAATCCAGCCGTCCAGCATTGAGACGTTTTCGATCGTGTTGGTGTCGAGCATCTGCCCGCACTCTCCGAAGGCTATGTCCTCGATGATCTTCACGCTGTCGGGGATCCTGAACCCGGGGAGCGCCGTGCAGCCGTAGAACGAGGCGTTCCCGATGGTCTCTACGCCCTCCTCCACCGTCGCCTCGCCGAGGCTGGTGCACCATTGGAAGGCGGCCATCGGAATTCGCCTCAGCGAAGCGGGCACCTTTATCGAAGTCAGCGCGCTGCATCCGTCAAAGGCACTGTCGCCCATTTCGCGAAGCCCGTCGGGAAGCGTAACGCCGTCGAGTTTCCTGCAGTACGCGAACGCCTGCTCGCCGATGTTGGTGACGCCGGACGGAATCACGACCGACAAGAGCTGTTCGCAGCCCATGAACGCGTAGTCGCCGATAGACTTCACAGTTGGCGGAACCGTAACCGACGAAAGCGAAGAACACCCTCTGAACATGCTCGCACCAATTGCATCCAGCCCGTCCGGCAGCACGACGCCGGTAACGCTGCGCTGTTCGTTGAAAAGTCCGTCGGCAATGCCTGCAGCCCCCGAAAGGTCGATTTCGCCGTAGGGGTCCTTCACCCCGACGGCCCATCCGGAAAGCATAAGGACGCCAGGCACCGCGGACATGTCGAATATGGAGTCCGGACAGTACTGGAACGCCCTTTCGCCTACGTACGAGACGCTCTCCGGAATCGACGCGCTCAAAAGCGACTCGCACTGGGTGAAGGCGCAGAAGCCGATGGACTCGAGCCCTTCGCGGAGGACGACGGAATTGAGGGCGCTGCATCCGTAGAACGCGCGGTCGCCTATGGAACGGACCGAGGAAGGCAGATCTGCGGACTTGAGGGCGCCGCAGTTCAAGAAAGCGTCCGCATCTATAATCTCGACGCCGTCGCCGAACGACACCTCCTCAAGCGCATAGCAGGCGGCGAACGCGCTGTCCGAGATCGTCTTCACGCTGCCGGGGATGTCGATTCGCGGAAGGACCTTGCAGAGGGATACGGCGTTCGCTCCGATGTTGGTGACAGTGTTCGGGATGTTGAGCGAGACGAGCTTTTCGCACCGTAGAAACGCATTATCGCAGATGTCGAGGCATCCGGCTCCTACGGAGATATTGGTGATCGTCGAATTCCTGTCGAAGTAGAACGCATTCGGAGCGATGCGCCTGATGCCGTCCGGAAGCGTCACTCCGGTGACCTTCGTGCAGTTGCGGAAGAGCCCAGGCGCCATGTCGCGCACGGGATACGTCGTCTTTCCGCCGGGGCCGTCTGGCCCGATTCGGGACGGCACGACTATGTCTCCCTTGCAGTTGTCGCGCGCGTTGGAATCCCAAAAGCCGGGAGTGGAGATAGTCGCCTCTCCGTTCTCGACGTCGAACCCCCACGACAGCCGCTGTTCGGAATCGTACCAGCGTCCGGTCTCGCCGGACTGTGCGACAAATGCGGCGCATGACGCCATCAGCGCCGCAAGCACTTTCCATTCCATATTCACCCCTCCATAATTTCGTTGCAATACGCGATGTCCATCGTGGCATCATTATACCAAATTACTCCGCGACATGCATCAGCGACACGGGTTTGGCCGAGCTGTCGGGCCTAGGGCAGCGCCCTGCGCCCGAGCGCGGCGGCAAACTCAGCGATTTTCCACCATGGCGCCGGGCGGGGAGGCTACCGGCCGAGGGCCTTGCGCTCGGCCGGGGTAATCGTGCCCGATTCGACCTGCTTGTCGAGGTAGCTTTTGAGCGCGGCCGCGGACTTCGCGCAGAAGTCGTCGCTCTCCTCCTTCGTGCAGAGGCCCTTCTCCGCGCGCTTGCGTGAACGCGCCATCGCCTTCTCCGCGCCCGCGATCGCCCGCCTGACGGCAGGCGGCACGCGCGGCTCGCCGAAGTCCGCCGCGATGCGCCGCCGCTCCGATTCGGGGAAGATGGAGAGCGGATAGGTGTTTGTGGTTGAAAAGTCGAAAAGCTGAAAAGTCGAAAGGTTTTTGTCGTTAGTCGTTAGTTGGCAGCCGTTAGTGACTACGCCCTCGGCCAAGGAGACCTCCTTCTGGGTCAGCTTGACCGGCCAGCCCGCCACGACGTTCCCCGCGTGGTTCGTGTAGCCGCCCTCAGCAAACGCGGAAACGGCGACAATGGAAAGGAACGAGACTGACAAAATTGCCGCGCGACGCGAGACGCGCTGCAGTCGGCGGAGTTTCAACTCTTCAACTTTCACCCTCAGTTCCCCTGGCGCGAATATGCCTTGATGCCGATCTTGATGTCCTTGACGCCGTTGATGAACGTCTCGAGCGCCCTCTCGCGGTTCCTGTTCAGCGTCGAGGCCGGGATGACGAGTATCCAGCGGTCGTTCCAAACGCTGCGTCCCACGAGCCGGGTCGACTTGAAGTCATCGCCTCCGGCGCGCAGCGTCGAGTGGCGGCGGATCGTCGCGACGGAGTCGCTCGTGCCGTCGAGGCCGGAGAAGGACGAAATCCAGAATGCGTCGTCCAGCTGGGTCGAGCCGATCGGGTACGGCAGCGGCAGAACCTGGTCGACGACGTTCCACTTGACGAGCTTGCGTCCGCTGCCGGACGGCGCCCTCATGTAGTCGCTCCCGACCGGCACGAGGTAGACGTTCGGCTCGACGGCGAGACCCTCGGCCGTCTGCGTCGTCAGGTCGTCGTAGCCCGGGAAGTCGACGCCGACCGCAGCGATCTTCGTCGCGTAGTCGGCGGACGAGAACTGCGACTCGCCGCCCTGGAGGGTGTTGCCGAAGAAGTTCTCGGCGTTGTTGATCGAGGTCGAGAACGGGATGACGAGGCCCGGCTCCTTCACGACGACCGCCTCGCTCGCGAGCGGCTGGCAGTAGCGCACGAAGTCGGAGTTGGAACGCAGGTCGTCCACCCAGTACTTCCTGAGCTCGCGCCTCCACGCGCCGTCGCCCGATTCGTCTGGCCTGATGCGGAAGTGCTCGTAGCGCAGCGAGAACCACTTTTCGGGCTTGTCGGGGTTGTTGATGCCGAAGCGTCCCTTGAGGACGGACCAGTTCTCCTTCATGCGGTGGACGATGTCGTAGAGCCCGCCGTCCGTCGCCGCGGAGTCGATCGTGACGCCCTCCTCTCCGAGCGAACGCGTGGCGATGATCTCGGCGAGGAACTTCTTGCCGCTCTGCGGATCGGTGGAAAGAAGGCCCGTCTCGTAGTCGTAGACCTTCGCGAGCTCCCAGACGTAGCGCTGCGCCGTGTCGAACGCGGTCGAGTACTTGGCGAGGGCGGCGTTGCGCTCGACGCGGTTGTACATGTCGAGGTAGCGGCGCGCGGTCGCCTTGTTCGCGATCTTCCTGCGCCACGCGGCGCGCTCGTCCTGGAGCATCTCTCCCTTGTACACCTCTGCGCGGTACGCGGCCTCGGCGTTCGCGAGAGCGCCGAACTTCTCGGAGATGCACATGGCGGCGACGTCGAATTCGAGCGCGGCCATGAGCATCTGGTCGCGCAGCTCGATGATCGAGTCGGCGATGGTGTTGGCGGTATCCCAGAGCCCGAGGACAATGTCGAGAAGGCCCTTGCCGACCTCGAGCCCGGTCTTGGAGGCCTCCGCCGCGTCGACGGCGGCCTTCGCCGCGGAGAGGCCGCCCACGAGCCCCGCCATCGTCGCTGCGCCGGCAACCGCCCTTGGATCGGAGATGACGGTCGTGCCCGCACCCACGACGGCCGGAATGGCGGCGGCGGTCAAGGTGTTCATCTTGTAAATGTGCTCGTACGAGTCCTTAGCGGTGTCGATGGCCAGATCCTTGAAGAGAATCGCAACCCCGAGTCCGACCTCGGACACGGCCGCCTTCGAAATCATCAGCGGCAGGTCCTTGCCGAGCTTGAGCTTGAGTTCGCTCCAGACCAGGTCCATCGCCATGCGCTTGAGATCGACTTCGAAAATTGCGTTCTGCACATCTTTGTAGGCAAGCAGGTACTCTCGGTATGCGGTCTGGATGCTGCCTTCCGTAGCGCGGTTGCCGGTGACGTACAGCGGCTTGGCGCGGATGCCTCCCTCGCTGACGGTGTATTCGAGCGAGTATTCGATCGGCAGCTCGAACTTTTCGTTGCCGGCGAGAAGCCGGCGAAGGCTGTCCGGCAGATAGGAGGCGACCATGCCGATGTCATCGGCCGAGCCGATGTCGCCAACCTTCACCCCGAGGTCGATTCCCTGGAGGTATATCTTGCCCTTCTCGTCCCTGGAGATCTTCATGTCGCAGAAACCGAGCGCGTTGCCCCAGAGGAGCGTCCAGGAATTGGTGAACTGCGTGACGAGCTCTTCGAGTCCGAAGGGTTCGAGGTCCATGTAGTTGTAGTTGTAGAGGTCCGGACCCTCGTAGCCCTGCGGATACGTTCCGCCCGGGCCGATGTCGCCCGCGAACGGCGTGCCGTAGATGGCGATGAGCTGGTTGTTGTAGGAGAGCTCCTGCTCGGCTATCTCGTCGATTAGGTCGGTCTCCTCCTTGGAGAGCTGCACGATCCTGTTGCCGTACAAGTTGGCGTAGTCGAGCGCCGTCTTGCAGTTGGCGAGGGCCCTTTCGGCGCGCTCAAGTATCTGCTCGAAGTGCGAGTCCTTCTCGTCGAGCCTGTCGGGGTCGATGTCGAACGGAATCGTGTTGTCGGAGAGTCCGAGTGGATTGAGCCCCGCTTCCGTGGCGGCGAGGCGGTTTTCGACGGAGCGCACGGCGTCGCAGATGACGGGCAGCTGCGCCGCGGTCGTGCGGTCGATCTTCATGATGCCCCTGTCCGTGAACGCCTTGTACGGCGCGTCGTTCGTCGGAAGAAGCGCGTTCGCGGTCATCCAGCCGTAGGCGGCGGCCATGCCGGTGCGCGTGGCCCATTCGCCGTATCCGAAGGCCTGGTCGGCGTTGGAGTCGCGGTATCCGCCCGTCGCGCCGTCGTTGTCGCGGTAGTGCTTGCGGACCGTGAGATCCATCGCGTCGAGTCCGATGCGGGCGAGCTTCGCGACGGCGTCGGCGAACTTCTCCTCGTCCTGGTAGTCCACGTTCGTGAGCTTCTGGTCCATGAGCATCTCGCCCATCGCGGAGGTCCAGTCGAAGAGCGGATTCCTCAGGAGGCGGTAGTAGCCGGAGAGGACGGAGAGGTAGTGTCCCCACGCGTCGCCGTGCCCCTGCGGATACTGCGCCGCCGCGCAGTTGACGTCGAGAACTCCGTCGCGCGCGCGGATGCCGTAGTTCGCGACGTACGCCGGCTCGCCCTCGCTGATGTCCTTCGTGAGGTTCCACGCGAGGCGGTTGTAGCACGGCGCCTCGGTCATGCGCGGATAGGCGGTCGCGGCGGAGCGTCCGCGCAGAAGCGCGAGCTCCTCGTCGAGAAGCGACGGCACCTGGTTCGCGAAGCAGAACACGGAGCTCGGCAGGTTGAGCGTGCTTTCCTCCATGTCGTCGAGCGTGCGCTGCGCGACGAGCGGGTTCTTCGCGTCCGAATACGCCTCCGCGCCGAGGAGCGAGTAGAACTCGCCCATGCGCGTCTGCGCCAGGAGGAGCTGCTTCGAGAGATCGACGCTCGGCGAGCCGGACGCCTGGAGCACGCTTTCGGCGCGGTTGAAGAGCGTCTGGTACAGTTCGAGAAGCCCGACCTCCGTCAGGTTGTCGTTGTTGAGCGCGACGTCGCCCTGGTAGGGGCGCCCGATCTGCTCGAGCATCGAGAACCAGGAGTCGGCCTTGTTCGAGTAGAAGTCCTCCACGCGCTGCGCGAACGGCGTTATCTCGTTCAGGACGCGCTGGAGCCACCCTTCAGCAAGCTGCTCCGGCGCCCAGTCGCTCCATCCGGTGCCGACGGTAAGCGCCGCGAGCGTTCCTTCGCGAGCGCGGTAGCGGAGCGTGTAGTAGGTGTTGACGTACTCGTCGGGCCTCGCGCCCTTCGCGCCGAGGAGGATCGAGTATAGCCCGGCCGCGCCGCGATAATACGACCAAGGCGCGTGTTCGTAGTCGGCGGTGGAGAGAGTGCCGTCGGCCGCGGGCGTGGCGCGTCGCCACTCGAACTCGAAGTCGTCCGACGCGCTGCCGAGCGGCGTGCGGTACTGGAGCGTGAGCTCCTCGGAAAGCTTGTTCAGCGGATCCTTCAGAACAGCGATGCCGTCAACGTAGAGTTCCGGAACGACGCGCAGAACCTTCATCGAGACGGGAAGCCCCGGGCTGACCTCCTGCGGATCCGGATTGTCGTTTTCGACGAGCGTCACCCAGCCGGCGCCCGCGCCGTTCGCGACGAGCGCGTAGTGGTCGCGCGGAAGGTAGAGCGTCGTGGGCAGACGCTCCGCGACGATGGCGGTGAAGTTCACCACGACCTCCAGATATTTGGAGAAAATCTCGTCGTCCGAACTCTCGGCCTTCCACTCGAGCCCGGTGTATTCCTTCAGCCCGTCCTCCTCCCACCTTCCCTCAAGGTCGGTCGTGGATGCGCACATCGTCGGGCGCCAGCGGGTCTCGAGAACCTCCCAGGAGCAGGTGGTGCAGAGATACTCCGCGCCGGATATCTCCGGCATGGGACCCGTGACAAGCTGGTATTCGAGCCCGAGCTCGGTTTCGAGCGTCGAAACCTCGAAATTGACGGTGTCGAGGCTGTCGCGCCAGGCTTCGAAGGCCTTCTGCGACGGAAAGGCGTACGTCTTGCGGACGGAGTAGCTGTCGGCGTTGAGCACCTCTCCCGACCTGGTCGAGGGGGTGATCTCCTCCGTCGCAAGGGAATCGATGGCCTTGTCCCAGTAGGTCTTGTGGACGTCCTCCGACGCGTCGAGGGTGCAGATCGCCTTCAGCGCCTCGCGTTCGGCGTCCGTCAGCACGTTGAGCTGCAGATACGAGCCGCCCGACTCCTTGACGACGCGGCGTCCGACGAGGCATACGCGGAACATCGGATCGGCGTTCGCGTCGATGTAGAAGCGGTCGCTGATGGACGGCGGCAGGCCGGTGAAGTAGTACTTGCCCTTGCGCAGCATCGTCGTGCCGGAAGGACCGACCTCGAAGCCGTACTCCTCCGCGAAGTTCGCGGTGATCGGCAGCTCCTCATCCGAGCACTGCACCGCCGTGGGGTCGATGAGCTCGGCCACCGTCATGAGTCCGTCCGCGGGCGACGGATAGGCGATCGTCATCGATGCGGCGTTCCAGACTTCGGGGAGTCCGTTCTCGGCCACGGTCAGCACCTGGCCGACCTTCATCGTCGGCACGCTGTTGGTGGCGGGCCACTGCGCGAGCCATGTCCACGGCGTGGACGCCGTGCCGTCCTGGATGTCCGTGGCGGACGGCGCTGGGATCTTCGTGCAGTTCATCCAGCCGACGACAGTGTCGACGGGAAGCTGGTTGTCGCCGAGCGACGGGCAGTAGAAGCCCGGCTGGAGCGGGTACGAGTAGATCGCGAGCGCCATGCCGTCGCGACGCGCCCACATCTGGTTCTTGCGGTCGATGTACGCGACCGAGGCGTCGTCGGCAGACGAGAGCGTAACGGCGATGTCGCTGTCCGTGCCCCATCCCGGCACCTTGCCTATCGGCCCAGGAGGCAGCATCAGGTTGCCGACCGTCACCATCCTCGTGAAATCGCGGTGCGCCGTGTTCGCTTCAACGACGCGGTAGGCCTGCATCGCGCCCTTGCCGTTGCGCGCATACATGACCATGACGACCGGATCGGAGAGTCCGTACTGGTTGAAGTCGTTTCTGAGCGCCCAGACGATGTATTCGCTTCCGTTCGCCTCGAGGAACGCGTGCTCCTCGTTGGGGTTGAAGCCGACCGCGCCCTGGACGTTCTGGTAGTAGATTTCGGGCGAGACGTCGCCTTCCGCTGCGAGGGTCAGGCTGAACGCCTTGGGCGCGCCCATGCCGAGCACGGCGCAGTTCTTGCCGCGAAGCGTGTTGCCCTTTGCGTCGAGAGCGGTGCGCACGGTTCCGTCGGTGCCGAGCGTCGCGAGATCGTCGTCGCCGAAGCTGAAGTTGAAGATCACGTCGTTTTCCGACTCCGGGACCTGCGCGTCGCCGTACCAGAGCCCGATGGCGTCGAGCGCGACGTATGTCGCCGACACGCCGCTCTCGCCCTCAACCGCGCCGATCGTCGCCGATACGCCGCGCCCCATCGCCGACGCGGGGACGTTCACCGCGACGAAGTTCCACGCGCCCGCCGTGACGGTCGTGGACTTCTCGCCGGAACCTGTCGCAGAGCACACCACCTGCCAGCCGTCCTCGCCGACGCGCTCGAGCCGCGCCTCCACGACGGCGGCGGAAGACAGCTTGTCGCCGAAGGCGAACCGGACGAGGCGGCCGGGCGTCGCCGGTTCGTCCGTCGGAACGAAGAGCGCGAAGCCGGCTGTCACTTTCTCGGCCGTCGCGGAAACTGTCGCGCCGCCGACGTTCACGGACGCGGTCGAACCCTCCTCTTCAAGCAGCAGCGAGCGTCCGCTGCACGCGACCATCGAAGGATCGGCCGAGCCGAGCCCGGAGGAGAGCGCGATTTCGGGCAGAAGGCCGTCCGTCATCGTCGACTCCCAGTTCGCGCGGTAGTTCTGCACGAGGGCTGGGTAGGTGACGGGCTCGGGCATGCGAGCGTCCTGGAAGTTCGCGCGCCACCAAACCTGTATCTTGCCTTCGTCCGCGTTCACGGCATAGATCGAGGACTGGAGATCGGCGTAGGGATCTTCCTCGTCCGGCGAGCCGTCAATGTCGATGTCGAGCGCTCCGGAAAGATCGGGGATGATCGAAGTGCCCACCGGGGAGTGGTAGAGGCGCGGGTTCCAGTTGCGGCCGGGCGACTCCGGCTCGTAGATGTAGCCCGCGAGCTTGTCGTCGACGCGCTCGGACATCGTGCGCGCGTCCGGCCCGGCCTCGATGCCGAGGCGGGGCGTAATCTCCATGCCGACGGGCCAGTCGATCGTCCAGGGCGTCGCCACGGTCTTGGAGCGGTAGTCTGTCAACTCCACCGGCATGTACCACGGGCAGCCGGACCCGATGCTGTTCACGAGGCGAATGAGTATCTTGCCGCCGTTGCCGCCGCGGAGCGAGACCTCGCCCGCCTGGCTGACGGACGCCGAAACGTCTGCGGGCATGCGGAACATCGTGCTGGCCTGGTAGTTGGTCGGCACCATGAACGGGCATCCCGGCGTCGCGTCCGCAGGCGCGACGACGACGCGGATCGGATTCTCCGGCCAGCTTATGAGATAGTTGTCGTGCTCGAAGTTCCACTTCGTCTTCATCGGGTCGGACGTCTGCCAGTAGATGTCGGCCTTCCACGGCTCGGATATTCCGGACGAGCTTGTCGTAATGTCCGTCGGCGCGATGGCGAAGACCTTGCCGTGGTCCGGATCCGTCAACTCCTCGCCCGACGCGGCCTTGTACTGCTCGAGATACGGCGAATAGGGGTCGTTTGTCTCCTTCGCAAGGCCGGCGACCACGACGGCGTGGAGGTTCGCCACGTCGTATCCTCCGCCCGCCGGCGCCAGAGCGTCGCCCACTCCGGCGTACAGCGTGTTGACAACGGGAGGACACACCTCGACGACGATGTGCGCGACCATGTGGTCCTTCGTCTCGGTGTCGTAGTACGCAAGCACGAACTGACCCTGCGGGCAGCGCTTGACCGTTCCCGTCTTCTCGTCGGCCGTGTAGCGGAACGTCAGCATCTTAGAGACGGACGGGTTGTAGTCGAGTCCGTAAACGACGTTCGACACGCCACCCGCCTTCTCCTGCCACTCGGTCGAAAGCAGGCTGCTGCTGCCGAAGAACCTGACGAACTTGCCGGAGAGGTCGATGTACGCCGCCGTGTTCGCCTCCTCCGCGCGCGTCGCGAAGATCCTGTACGGACGCGAGGACGACGTCGCGCCGATCTTGTACGTCTGCTCTTCCTGCGTGCCGTCCTTCAGCACCCACGTCACCGTCATGGCGCCGCTCGAGGTGAAGAGCACGCGCTCCAGCGGATTCGTCGTTCCGTTGTTGAAGAGGATTCGGCCTTCGGACGCGATGGCGGAGTTCGCCGCGATCGTCGCCTGCCAGTCGATGGTGTCGTCCGACGGCATGTTCGTGCAGAACTCGCCGATCTTAGCGTCCGGCTTCTGCTCCGAGAGCGTGCGCCCGACCGTCCACGCGGCGAGCGTCCAGGAAACTTGCGTGTCCTTCGTGGACGTCGCTGTGACCTGCTCCTCGGGCAGCACGGGTGCGCACGCGGCGGAAATCGGATATGCCACGCCCGGCTGCGAATAGCCGCTTGTGGCCGAAGTGGCGCCGTAGACGGGCAGACCCACTTCGCCGAGCCCGACGTTCGTATCCTCCGGAGCCGCCGCGAAAACGCCGCCGGAAAGGAATGCCAAGGCAAACACCAGATAATTTCTCATCTTACTTTCCCTCCTTTCCGATGAACGGGAAGAAAGTCACCTTCACCCCGTCCGGCTCCGAAGCGGGCGCCCTTACCCAATCCCCTTTGCGGCAGTACTGTATGACGCCGGGGATGCGCAGGCCGCGCGAGCCCAACTTGCTGCTCGAAACGAGCGCGATGCCGTCCGCCGGAGCCTCTTTGAGCTTCTGCCCGCGCAGCACGTTGGCGACCTCGCCGAGGTCTGTCCTGCCGTTCGAGAAGACTTTGACGCCGTCGCCGCGCAGGAGGGTCAGCGTCTCCTTGTCGCCTACTACGACCGGCGAGACCTCCACAGGGCCCGCGCCGGGAGCCGTCACCGCGCCGTAGACCTCAAGCTGCGAAACCGACACGTTGTTCGCCGCAAGCGCGTTTTCCGTAAGGAGATTTCCGATGCGGATGTCCTTGCTGGCGGCCTCCGCGACAAGCGCGCGGTTGACCGCGGCGACAGGCCTGAGCGCACGGCGCGGCGTCAGTTCGATCTTGCTGTCGCCGATCGCAACGCCCACGTGCGTGACGCTTCCCGTCGCGATGAGTTCCGCGAGCGTATCGTCGCCGAACGCCGCCACGAAGCTGCCGTCTTTGTTGACCGTCACCGGCTGGTCTTTGGCTTCCCAGAGCGGCGTCTCGGCCGATTCGCCGTCATATACCCTGAAATGCATCTTCTTTTCGTATTTGTCTTCGCTTACTGCCGGCTCGTCCTTCCCAAGCTTCGTCAGCTGCCCGCGATAGACGAGCCTCGCGACGCTGCCCGCCGGACGCTGCCACTGGGCGCGGAGCGTCGCCTTGGGCGTCAGACCCGACAGAACACCCGGAACGAGCGTGCCGCTTGCGTCAAAGACCTGCACTCCGCTCTCCGTGAAGTAGCCGAGAAAGACGAATTCGCCCAATCTCTGCGCGACAGGCGCCTTAGCCGTTCCGTTTTCCGTGTAGATGGCCGAGCCCACGGTCCCGCCCTCTGAAACAAAGGTAAAGGTGTACGTCTGCACCCACCTGGCCTGGAGCGTCGTATCCTCGATGGTCTGCCAGACGGGATAGACGGGGTTGAGGTTCTCGTCGTAGATTTTCGTCCCGCCTGCCGTATAGTAGCCCTGAAAGACACAGTCGGTTTTTGGAGCGGGGGCGGGGGCGGCCGGCGGAGCGAGCATCAGAGTCGCCTGCGCCGTGCCGACGGAAGTTCCGTCCGACATGAACGTGACGGTGACCGGAGCGGCCGGCGCATCCTCGGCGCTTAGTGCCGCCGGTTGCTCTGCCGTGCGCGCCGGGGAAACCGTCAGGGAGACGCTGCCGAGCGTCTGGAGCGTGCCGTTGCCGCCATGTGCCGCGCTCGCTCCGCCGTTGCCGCCTAAGCCTCCATTGGCCGTGCCGTAGTATGTATTCCCTTGCCGTTCCCCTCCACTGGAACCAGCGTTGCCATTGCCTACGGCACCGTTGCCGCCAGCGCCGCCCTGGCCCCAGGCGACTTTGGAGAAATCAGTGCTATCATCCTCGACGGTCGTGCCGCCCGCGCCGCCGCCGCCGCCACCACCACCGCCAGCGCCGCCGCCGCCGATGCCGTATTGCGCGCTTTGTCCGCGTGCGCCGCCACCGCCGCCACCACCACCACCAGCGACATAAGCGTCCGACCAACCTGAGCCTTCATCTGTGTCTTTAGCACCGTTTGCTCCGCCAGAGCCATCGGATGTTGCCGCTGCTCCCGCCGTTGCCTGGACGGTGACATTGCCTAGAATGACAACCTTGCCCATGCCGCTACCGTTCGTTCCTGCTTCGCCATCGTGCCCATTGTCGCCATCGCCAGTGAAACTGCTGGAAGTGCATTCTAGAAATGTGTCTCCTCCACCATAAGTGCCGCCCGCGCCTCCGTTGCCACCTCTGCCGCCTATCGCAGGAGCGCCGCCACCGCCGCCGTCGCCGCCATAGCCGCCGTCGCCGCCCCTGCCCTCTTTGTAGTAGATATGGAGCATACCGAAACCGCCGGCGTGGCCGTTGCCGCCGTTCGCGGCCGCGCCGCCCGTCGCGATCAGCGTACCGTCGCCGATGATGTAGAGCGTCGAGTTTTCGGGGACGCAGATTGCTGGCGCCGCGCCGGTCGTTTCGCTCGCGTTTCTTCCCCTCACCGTCAACGTAGCCCCGCTCTTGATGTTGATGATCACGCTCGCGCCATCCGCAACGGTAATCGCGCTTTTGCCGTTTTCGCCTTCGAGAGTCTCGCTGCTCGCGACAGTGTATATCTCTCCGTCGGAAAGCACCACCGGCCCTTCGACGACTATAGGCATGGCCTTGCCGTTTGACACGGTCCAGTTTTCGCCCAGAGCCGCGGCAATCGCCGTTGCCGTCATTGAAGATGCGTCGTCGCCCTGGATTTCACCGAGCGATGCCGTGTAGTAGCTGCAATTCATCGTCACGGTATCGCTCTGATGCCTGGCAAACGTCGAAGAACCCGTCTTGTTCGACACGATGACCTCCTCGGGGGCGAACAGAGAATTGCTGATTCCGAGCCTCGTCGAATTGAAATTGAAGCCGACAAAACCGGCGATGTTTATTCCGCTCACGCACACTAACGCCCCGTCGAAAAGACAATCGTTTATGAGGACGTCCTGCGAACTCCAGTACGTCCTGCCGATAAAGCCGCCGAATGTCGCATCGCCGCTTACGGAGCTCGTGATTTCCACGGACGAACGGCAGCGCGATATGGTAGCGCCGCTGGGACGAACTTCGCCAATCAATCCGGAGGCGAACTGACGGTCCGTGACGATAGCGCCATCCGTATGCAGATTGGAAATCGTCGCTCCGGAAACCCAGCCGAACGGTGCGAGACATTCGACGCCGGAAGAGTTCCAGTTCAAGGTCAGCGTATAGCCGTTGCCGTCGAACGAACCGGAGAACGCATGCGAGGAGTCATCGCCAACGCGCGGGGAGTCCTGCGTGAGCGTAACATTCGCGGTCAGCTTTGCGTCAAGCGTCGTCTCGCCGCTGTTCACGCGGTTGGCGAACGCGGCCCAGTCGGCGGCGCTTGCGATTTGCACCGTCTCCGCGAGAGCCGGCTGCACGGCAAGCGCGGCGGCCGTCGCGATCATTGCCACGCTGACGCGAGTTGAAAAGTTGAAAAGTTGAAAAGTTGGAAAGCAACTTCTCAAAGTTTCAGAGAACTTTCGTGCAAGGCTCATTGATTTGCCCTCCCTGTGAAATTTATCATGATTCTCGAAATTCATAACTGTTCAACCTTTCAACTTTTCAACCTTTCAACCGTTCAACCCTCATTCAGCCACGCCGAAGTAGATGAACTGCCCCCTGACCGACGAGAGCTCGAACGCCGACGAGCCGCCGTACATCGTCAGGCGGATCTTCTGGCCCTTGCGGACGGGTATCGTCCAGACGAGACGGCGATCCGTGCCGTCCGGCCCGACAGTCCCCTTCGGCGTCACGTTGAAGGCCACGTTGCCGCCCTCCACGACATCGATCTGGAGCTGGCCGCCGTTCGGGTTCCTGCACCGCGCCTGGAGCTGGAAGAGTCCGTCGTTCTCCGCCTCGCCCACGTCAAAGGACTGGGTGCCGCCGGCACCGCAGGAAAGCGAAGAAGACACGCTCGTCTGCACGCCGCCGCCGACCGACATGGCGCCAAGGTTCGCGAACGCGACGCCCGCCGCCGGACCCGACCCGCCGAGCCACTTCAGCGAGCCACCCGAAACCGACACGCTCTCGAGATTGATCTCCCTGAAGCCCTTCAGCGAGCCCGCCGTGAAGGAACCCGCGTTGCGCGCGTCGAACGACTTCGCCGCCGCAATCGACCCCGCCGCGACGTTGCCGATGGAAATGTCGTCGCCTTCCAGCTCGATGTAGTCGGGCGACGCGATCAGGTCGACGGATGCCGCCTTCAGCGCGTAGGGCGCCATCGTCACTTCAATCGTATCCGAACCGAGCGCCGGAATGTTGATGCCCGTCACGTTGTGAGAAAGGCCGTCCGAGCCATCCACCGGCACGGAAAGTCCGAACACGCCCGCCTCGGCGGTTCTGACGACGAGATTAGTCGAAGCAACAGTGCCGTCGCTGTAGATGATTGTCGCTGGCGCCTCGAGCGTTGTTCCCTCCTTGGCGTAGCCGTTTTCGTCGGTCAACACGCCGTCGATCTCCACCACGACCGGCTCCGTTCCGGTCGCGAGGCGCACCGCGCCGCGCGTCGGCGCAGTACGCGCCTGCGCGAGCTGATCCACAATGAACGGGATGTTCGCCTGACCGGCATCGCCCGCGAGCGTCACGAGCGTTCCGTCGCGCCCGACGGCCAGAACATGGCTGTAGCCCGAATCGTGGTATATCTCCGCGGCATCTTCGTTGCCCGCGTCCGCCCCGCCGCGCGGCGGATGGATGACATGCGTGACGCCCGCGACGACCTGCGTGACCGCCATGCCGCCCGCGGTGAAGACATTGTTGGAATAGACATTTTCGGAAGTCCAGTAGAATTCCTTCTTGCCTTCGTATATTCCTTCAGACATGGAAACGCAACCCCAGTGGCTCGGCTCGTCGGCAAAGATGCAGTTCACCGAACGAATCACGCTATTGCCATCCGCGGAATGGAGGGAAGAGCCTCTTACGGCACTGTTTTTGGCGAATGTGCAGTTCAGCATGTCGATATGGGCGCCGCCAACCTCCAGAATGGCACCGCCAAATGTGCCCGCCTTATTGTCGCTGAATGTCGTATTCACGAAGAGCGCATAGCCCCTGCGCATAAGCACGGCGCCGGCGTAGTGCGGCGTTCTGTTGCCTGAGAACGTGGATGAAGTCACAAGCAGCACGGCGGACGGGTCCGACGCCGCATCAAGGGCGATGACCGCGCCGTCCACCACTCCGCCGGCATGGTTGTCCATGAACGAGCATGCATCCACGGAAAGGGATGCGCCGCCGCCGAGGTAGATGGAGCCGGCATAAGAAGGC
Source organism: Kiritimatiellia bacterium (assembly GCA_016296065.1). Lineage (GTDB taxonomy): Bacteria > Verrucomicrobiota > Kiritimatiellia > RFP12 > UBA1067 > UBA1067. Next base: position 31,979 of record JAEDKA010000018.1, on the reverse strand, counting down.
TCTACCGAAGACGAATAACTGCCGCCAGTGAAGTTTAGGTTGGCGAGCGAGAACATCCCGCCATTCGAAGACTTGCCGGCGTAGTTCAAGTGGCGCGAATTCGGTCCCGCGACAATCTCTACGCCCTTCTGTCCCGGTTCGAGCGTGCAGAGCCCGTTGATCTCGAACGACCGCACGCCCGCTGGAATCTCGATCTGCCGCGCGAGCCGGATGACTCTGTTTGTCGCGTCGAGCTTCTCGAACGTGATGCGGCGGCGGCCATCCCCGCCGACGAGAAGCGGATTGTCGACAAGCGCCTGAACCGCGTCGCGCAGCGTGATCGTCGTGTTGCCGTAGACGTCGAGCGCGCTCTCCGAGTCTTCGGACGACGTGATCGCGAGAATGCTCGAATCGATCTCCCAGCGCGCGTGCAGCGTGTAGTCGGACACATACGGCGACATCGCCATCGTCGCCTTGTAGTCCGGCCCGTACAGGCACGTTCCGTCGTCCAGCCAGAATCCCGCGAACCTGTAGCCCGCGCGCGTCACGCGCGCCGCGTCGGAAAGCGGCACCATCCTGCAGGCGAAGGGCTGCTCGAACGTCATCGTCTTCGCGCTGCCGTTCTCCTTGAGACCGAAGTCAAGCGTTACCGTAACCTTGAGGAACTGCTCCTGCGGAAGGCCCGATCCGTTGTCGACGGTGCACGCCGGGCTGCACGAGAGCGCGGCCGTCGGCAGAACGACGACCTTACCGCCCGCGCCCCGCGCGTATCCATCGCCGCCGGCTGCTCCCGCGCCGGTCCGCGAGATCGGGTGGCCGCTTTCACTGTAGTTGTTGTGCTCGGTGCTGGACTCGGGAACGCCGCCGGCCGAACCGCCGCCGACCTGTCCGCCTTTGCCGTCGCCGCCCTTGCCGCCGTCGATGTTCGACGGGGTGTAGGTGTCGGAATTGTCCGTCACGACACATGAACCGCTGCCGCCGCCGCCACCGCCGCCGCCGCCGCCGCCGCCGCCGCCGATGGACATCGCCGCGCCGCCGCCGCCGCCCGCACCGCCGGGACCGCCGCCGCCGGCATGCCAGTCATCCGTTGCATACTGGTCCGTGCTGCTGCCCCAGCTTCCTCCAGAGGTGCCGGCCGCGCCGAATGTGCCGCCGCGCACGCTCACGGCGACATCGCCAAGAATGTACACATTTCCGCCAGAAGCGCCGTTCGACCCGCCGGAACCAGGATTGCCGTTGGTTCCGTCGGTCGGGAAGTTCTGGCCGTGTCCCCAATACTGCCAAGCAGTGTACGGAGCCCCGGAGCCACCGCTTGCACCATTGCCGCCGTTTCCGCCGATGCCAGCCGCGCCGCCGCCGCCGCCATTGCCGCCACTGCCGCCTTTGCCGCCCCTTTGGTGGTTGGTTCCGTCATAGTTGATTTCGGAATTGGCGCCGCTGGTGCCGTTGCCGCCGCTCGCCGCATTGCCGCCTGTCGCCGTGAGGCGGCCCTTTCCGGTGATGTAGAGCGTCATGTCGCTCGGCAGCAGTATGCCCGCGCCCGCGCCGTCGCGTCCGTTCGCGTTGCCGCCGGTCACGGTCAGCGAACCGCCGTCCTTTATCTCGATGACGACCTTGTTTCCGCCGTCGCCGCTGGCGTGCTTCACCTCCAGCGCGTTCTTTCCGGCGCCGACGCTGACGGAGACATCGCCGGAGACCGTGTATATCGTCCCGCCCAGGAGCTGCTTCGTGTCGTTGCCGCCCGCGATCGTGGCTGTCTCCATCGCCGACGCGCCGCCCGCCGCGATCAGCGCCATGACGAGAATAATCGAATGGTTCTTCATGTGTTTCTCGCTTTCTCTTTAAGACTTTTTTCCTTTAGACAGGATTTACAAGATTTACATGATTGTAGAGGTTTGGATAATCCTGTCAATCCTGTTAATCCTGTCTAAAGCATTTCCTCACAGGTTGCCGAACGCGGTGCCGGAGATCGTCTGCGCGGCGCTTCCGCCGTCTTCGACCTTTCCGCCGGCCGGAACGATCACGTTGAACGCGCCGTCAGGTCCGTCGTACGTCAGGAACATGTCGCACGGCGCGGACTGCGTCGTGAACTTGAGCCCGTCCTGCGAGAAGTTCGCCGGCCAGCTGGCGCGTCCCGTCTTCACGTCGCGCACGGTGATCGACGAATTCTTGCCGCCGCCGAGCTTGCGGTTTTCGACTTTGGCGAGCGTGCATTTGGCCGGAAACGCCTTGAACGTCGCGCTCTCCTGAACGGTCACGCTTTCGACGGCCGCCGCGTCGATGAACACGCCGTTGGCCACAGCCCCTGCGGGCGCATAGACGACATCCGCCGCCGAGGCGCGGGCTGCGCGGGCGGCGCGCGGACCTGTGGAAAGCGTCTGGCGGGGCTTGAGTTCCGTAGAGTCGGGCGGCGTGAGGCCGATTTCCGGCGCACCCTTGATCATGCCAATTGCGTCCGCGAGCGTGCGCCCGATTCCGTCAGGATCGGTCCCCGACGCGTCGGACAGCTCCGCGTAGAACAAGCCGTCAGCGTCAACTGGAACGCGCAGCGATCGCGCCCACAGCGCGGTTTCAGGCGCCTTCGAGTCGTAGATGCGGAACGTGAGCTCGAGCGCCCCCGCCGTCTGCTCGCCGCCGCCCGAGCGCCTCAGCACCCCGCGGTATGTCAGCGCCTGTGGCACCGCCGCAAAAACTGCCGAAGCAATGAGCAATATTGAAAAAGCCAACAATGCTTTACCGTATGTCCTTGTCTTCATATCCGTTTTCCTTTCTTCCAAGTTTCTTTAGACAGGATTTACAGGATTGCCAGGATTACCCTTGTCTATCCAATCCTGTAAATCATGTCAATCCTGTCTTATTCCACCTCCGCTGCTTTGATCGCGCGCTGCAGGACGAAGACGCCCATCGACCGGATCGGCTCCTTGGCCGTCAACCCCTCAACCGTCCAGGTAACGAAGCCCGCCGTCTTCTCCGACGGCGTCCACTCGAAGTTGACGTCCTTGTGCGGATCGTTGTTCTCGTGCCACGAGAACTCCATCTTGTTCTTGATGCTCCAGAGCTCCGGCTTGACGACGCCCGCGTAGTTCGCCGGGTTGTCCCCGCTCGGCGCAGCGCTCTTGTAGTCCGCCGACAGGCCGTCGTGGTCGGGATGCCACGCATGGCGGAAGGGATTGTCGGAAGCGTTCTCGCCGACAGTCCAGTCGAAGACGAGGCTTTCGCCGAATTTGCCGGACGCCGCCGGAACGGCCGGATTGTCGATGCTCATCATGACCGTCGAGAAGCGGCGCGCGTTCGTGACATCCGCCGGAACGGACTCCAGTTCGCGCCAGAGGCGGAGCGTGCCGTTGGTGTCGACACCCGCCGCCACGCGCTGGAGCAGCTGAACGCCGCCTGCGCTGTCAACATGCATCATGACGCTCATCTTCATCGTCCCGCCTGCCTTGACGGGAACCTGGTTGGTGTCGTCCAGCCGGGACACCGCCTCGAGCTGGATGTATCCGCTCCAGAGTCCGACGGGGAACTTCACAGTCTGGGCCTGTTCGGACGCCGCGACCGTGATCGGAACTCTTACGCGCATCTTGCTCTCGCCGAGGTCTTCGACGACAAGAATCGCCCCGTATTCCTTCCCTTCCTCAAGCTGTGCGCGGTCGATGCTGAAGATCTGGTCGGTATGCTCGTCAGCGGCAAGCTCGACCGTCCAGGATACGGATTCCTCGACGTTCGTGTACTGCTGCGCGCCGAACGCGCCGGTGCGCGGCAGAGCGCGGGCGATGGGCGGCAGAATTTCGCCGGTCGCCGCCGCGTCGGCGGAATGGACCATCGAAAACCTGAACGTGTGGTTCGTAGTGCCGCAGTTCCTGACCGTGATCGAAGCGTAGTTGGCCGACGGACCGAAGGCCACGCCGTCGCCCTGAACGCCGACGACGCCCGGCCAGTCGCCGTCCTTCGTCGCCGTGAGGGCGTATGCCTTGCCGCCCTGCACCTTCGACTTGGCGCCGATGCCGAGCGAAAGGAACGTCGGAGCGGACGTCTTTGTTCCGGCGATCTTGTGCGCGGAGCCCGACGCGGTGCCGAAAGGTCCTTCGCCGAAATACGTCCTCGCTGGAATGGATACGTCGGAATCGGCGGACACGCCCACGAGGTTCATGAAGCCGGTGTCGCCCGATGTCGCGCGCCACGTCTGCCGCGGGGCGGCGGGAACGCCGAAGAACGTCTTCGTCCAGGCCTCTTTCGCGTAGATCACATAGACGCGTCCGCCCGCAAGCACTGTCATCGTCGAAGCCGCGGCGTCGCCGGGAACCCACACGCTGTAGGAAACCGGCTTCTGGTCGATCGTCGTTCCGTCGTCCGCGATCTGGCGCGTCGACGAGTAGGCGTCGGAATAGTACGACGCGACGCGCTCTACCGGTGCGCCCGCGAAGAAGTCCTCGCACGCGGCGTTCACCGGCGTCGACTCGAGGTAGATCGCGTTCCACCCCTTCTCGAGCGTAATGGTTTCTTCGATATGAGCGGCATGCGCCGCAAACGGCAACAGAAGCAAAAATGCAAACTTGCTGATATTGTTCATGTGACTCCTTTACTTTTTCTCTACTTTTCTCTTCTCGTTTTTTGACAGGATTTACAAGATTTACAGGATTTTATGGTTTCTTATGCTTTCTTAAATCTTGTTAATCCTGTTAATCCTGTCAAAAAAAGGCTTGCTGTCAAAAAAGGAGATTCCCAGCCTCACTTCGCTTCAAGTTTGAAGAACTGGCTGGTCGCGCCTTCGGCGGGCACGACGTAGATCGTCGCCACGCCAACGGCATCCTCGTCGGCGGACGGCATCACCTGCTCATGCTCAGCGTCCGTCTCGGTCTTCTTGACCTTCTGCACGGCCCACTCGGGATTCGTGAGCGAAAGCGTCGTGGCGACGCCGTAGATATGGCCGCCGACATACTCGAACTTCAGCGTGTGGAGACCGTTCTGCGGCGCGGTGTAGGCGGTGATCGCGAGCTTATCCGTATCGTCGAAGGGATTGGTCCCCGCGCGGTATTCGTCGTAGTTCGACGCGCCGTCGTTGTCGTAGTCGGCGAAGGGATCGTAGTCGCCCTCGATCTCGTATGCCTCCATCCAGGCGGCGATCGTGTCGACGTACTCCGCAGGGACGCTCGCCGTGGTGCCCGTGCCATTGGTCGAAGTGTAGTCCTTCATGTTGACGTACGCAAGAGCGACCGTAGAGACGGCATTCGCCTCGCCGACCTTGATCGGACTGACCGCGAGGGAAAGCTCGGAACCCTGCTTGAGGACGCAGTTCAGATCGTCGCCTACGGCCGCCGTCGAGTCGGTCGCCGTCGTGGAAAGCGGAATCTGCAGAAGAAAGTTGTAGCCGTCCTCCGTCGGATTAGCCACCTTGGTGGATGCGATGATGTTTCCATCCTCCGCGACAGCCTGGATGGTGACGGCGGCGGTCGAGGTCAGCACCTTGTTCTGCCAGTCCTTGAGCGTCCCCTTCACGAGGTGGGTCCCGATCGGGAAGTTCACAGCCGCAGCGGCGCTCGCGACCGTCATGGCCGCGAAAACAGCAGCAAACACGACTGATGTCGGGTTGTGTCTTTTCATCGTTTGCACTCCGTTTGGATTGTGGCACTTGCCACGAATATTGTCCTCGTTTGAATATTATCTCAATTTTGGCAAATCTATTGTACCAAAATCACCCCCAAAAGGGTAGTGCTTTTTCACAAAAAAACAGCATTCCTATTGTACTGGACAGATGCCTACTCGCGCTCGACGGTTGAGCGCACCGCCCGTCGGGCAAAAACCCTAGGATCGTTCATGCAGTTGCGCCTGCTTCAGCACGTCGAATGACTCCGCCGCAGAGGATCGTGCCGTCGGCGTCGTAGAAGACGGCGGACTGGCCCGGCGCGACGCCGAAAAGGCCCTCGCCAGGCGCGCGGCAGAGTCCGTCCTCGAACTCCACCGGACCGAGCGGCGCGCCGGTGGAGCGTATCTTCACGCACGCGGAAATCTTCCCCGTAGTCGGCGCGATACCCATCCAGTTCATGTTCCCGATGCGGAACTCCGCCGAGTGCGCCTCCTCGCGCGTGCCAAGGACTACCTCGTTGCGGCATGCGTCGAGGCGCACGACGTAGAGCGGCTTCGGACCAAACGCGCCAAGCCCCTTGCGCTGTCCGACAGTGTAGTTCCAGTATCCGCAGTGCCGACCGAGAACGCGCCCAGACATGTCGACGATGTTCCCCTCGCGCGGCTTTTCGCCTATGAGCTCGTTCCTGTCGCCAGAATAGAAATCCTGCGAGTCCGCCTTGTCCGCCGCCGAAAGCGAATGCTCCGCGGCGATCGCGCGCACCTCGCGCTTCGTCATTCCGCCAAGCGGAAACTCCACCTGCGAAAGCTGCCCCTGCGAAAGCCGGTAGAGGAAGTAGCTCTGGTCCTTCTTCTCGTCCACCGCGCGGCGGACGGCGAACCTTTCGCCGACGCGCACGACGCGAGCGTAGTGCCCCGTCGCGAACTTGTCGAACTCCACGCCCGCCTCTCGTGCGAGGCGCGGGAGGAGACCGAACTTCATCGCGGCGTTGCAGAACACGCACGGATTCGGCGTCTCGCCCTTGAGCGAGATGTCGCGGAACATCGCGACGATCGCCTTTTCGTACGCCTCCGCGCAGTCGATGACGCGGTATTCGATTCCGAGCGACTTGGCGAGCGCCTCGGCGCGCTCGATGTCCTCCGCCTCGCCGGGACCATAGCACGCGTCGCGCGTTCCGCCGGCAAATGTGCCGCGCCAAAGCTTCATCGTGAGCCCGACGACGTCGAATCCGCGCTCCTTCAGAAGCAGCGCCGCTACGCTCGAGTCGACGCCTCCGGAAAGTCCGACGGCGACCCTCATGCCGTCCTCCTCGCGAAGTGCAGCGGATCTCCCCTCTCGCCCCAGGCAATCTCCTCCCCGACGGACTTCACGCGCCGCTCGAGGCATCCGCGGCAGAGTTCCGAGCTTTCGCCCGTGCACGGCTTGTCGGGATAGAGGATGTATTCGCCCCTGTACTTTACGGGCGTCACGTTGGGCATTATGACGTTCGCGCCCGCGAGAAGCCCCTTCTCGCGTCCCTCTGGGTCTATCGCCTGGAGCGCAGTCGTGGACGCGATGTTGGCGTCCGGAATCGTCAGGCGCGCCGCGGCGATCATCCTGAGCGTGAGCTCCAGAAGCCGCGACTTTTCCGTGCGCGGCGCATCTGCCGCGAGCGGCGTGTCGGGATGGACGAGGTACGGCCCCATGCCAATCATGTCCACGCCTTCGTCAATGAAGAAGCGGATGTCCCGCGCGAGGTCGTCGACCGTCTGGCCGGGGAGTCCTATCATCACGCCCGTTCCGACTATGTAGCCGACGCGCGAGAGCGTGCGCAGGCACTCGAGCCGACGCTGCCATGAGTGGTCCGCCGGATGCAGCCGCGCGTAGAGTTCGGGGTTCGAGGTCTCGATGCGCAGGAGGTAGCGGTTCGCGCCGGCGTCGAGCCAGCGGCGGTAGGTCGCCTCGCTCTGCTCGCCAACCGAAAGCGTTATGCCTAGGCCGTCGCCAAGCCGGGCGCGTATCGCCTTGAGGACACGCTCGATGAAGGCCGCGTTCTCCTCCGTCTCCAGCTCGCCGGACTGCAGAACGACGCTTCCGTATCTGTTGTCGGCCGCCCATGCGACGGCATCGACGATTTCAGATTCGTCCATCCTGTAGCGCGAAACCTTGGAGTTTCCGCGGCGGATTCCGCAGTAGAGGCAGTTTTTTGCGCAGATATTGGAGAATTCGACGAGTCCGCGCAGCGCGACACGGCGTCCCCAGGTCGCAGTCTTGACCTCATAGGCACGCCTCATGAGGGCCGCTAGGTCCTCCTCGCGCAGCATCGCCGCAATCTCGTTATGGTTGGCACACATTTCGGGCGCATATTCTACCAAATGCATTCGCCCCATAGCAACCGCAAAATATGGTATAATATTCGCCAATTTTTAGGAGAATACATAATGCATCCGTATCGTACCCATACCTGCAACGAGCTCCGCGCCAGCGACGCGGGCAAGACCGTCAGACTTTCCGGCTGGATGTTCCGCCTCAGGGACCACGGCGGGATCCTCTTCGTGGACCTCCGCGACCACTATGGCCTGACACAGATCGTTGTCCATCCCTCGCGCAGCTTCTTCGGCCTCGTCGAGAAGGCACACCTCGAGAGCGTCATCACGGTGACGGGCGAGGTGAAGCTCCGCACTCCCGACACGATCAACCCCGACCTGCCGACTGGCGAGATCGAGATCGAGGCGAACGAGCTCGTGATGGAGTCGGCCTCGCAGGTGACGCCCCTCTACATTCCGGACGAGAAGGCCGACGAGTCGGAGGACGTGCGCCTCCAGTACCGCTTCCTCGACCTCCGCCGCGAGAAGCTCCACAACAACATAGTCCTCAGGTCGCAGGTGATCCGCTTCCTGCGCGAGCAGATGTGGGCCAAGGGCTTCAACGAGTTCCAGACCCCGATCCTCACTGCCTCCTCGCCCGAGGGCGCGCGCGACTACCTCGTGCCGAGCCGCATCCACCGCGGCATGTTCTACGCCCTTCCGCAGGCGCCGCAGATGTTCAAGCAGCTCCTGCAGGTCTCGGGCTTCGACAAGTACTTCCAGATCGCGCCGTGCTTCCGCGACGAGGCCGCGCGCGCGGACCGCTCGCCGGGCGAGTTCTACCAGATGGACATCGAGATGAGCTACGTCACGCAGGACGAGATATTCGCCGTCGTAGAGGACGTGGTGAGCGCGACGTTCAAGAAGTTCTCGACGTGGGAGTGCAACGCGGCGCCTTGGCCGCGCATCAAGTACCGCGACGCGATGATGGTCTACGGCTCCGACAAGCCGGACCTCCGCAATCCGCTCAAGTGGATCAACATGTCCGACTTCTTCGCGAAGGCCGACTTCAAGGCGTTCGCGGCGTGCGTCGCCAACGGCGGACTCGTCAAGGGCCTTCTCGTCAAGGGAATCGTCGGCGTCGAGACCAGGACGTGGTTCGACAAGCGCGAGGCGTTCGTCAAGGAGAACGGCGGCAAGGGACTCGGCTACATCTCCTGGACTAAGGAAGGCGAGCTCAAGGGTCCGATCGCAAAGTTCCTCTCGGCCGACCAGCTCGAGGAGATGAAGAAGATCTCCGGCATGGAGCCGGGCGACGCGCTCTTCTTCATGGCCGCGCCCGTCGACGAGTGCCACCGCCTTTCGGGACTCGTTCGTACTGACATCGCGGACCACATGACGAACGACATCCGCGAGAAGAAGTGCTACAAGTTCTGCTGGATCGTCGACTTCCCGTTCTTCGAGAAGGATCCCGAGACCGGCAAGATCATCTTCTCGCACAACCCCTTCTCGATGCCGCAGGGCGGACTCGAGGCTCTCAACACCAAGGACCCGCTTTCCATCGAGGCTTACCAGTACGACGTCGTCTGCAACGGCATCGAGCTCTCCTCGGGCGCGATCCGCAACCACCGCATCGACATCATGGAGAAGGCGTTCGAGATCGCCGGCTATCCGAAGGAAGTCGTCCAGCAGAAGTTCGGCTGCCTCTACAACGCGTTCCAGTTCGGCGCCCCGCCCCACGGCGGCATCGCCCCGGGCGTTGACCGCATGGTCATGCTCCTCACCGACACGCCCAACATCCGCGAGGTCATTGCGTTCCCGATGAACCAGAAGGCGCAGGACCTCCTCATGGGCGCGCCAAACTACGTGACCGAGCAGCAGCTCCGCGAGCTCCACATAAAGATCCGCGGAACCGGCAGCGAAGTCGGCGAGCAGCCGAAGGCGTGACGGCAGTCAGTGCCAAGTGACGGACAAAAGTCCGGCGGAGTCGTTTCCGCCGGACTTTTGTTTGCTCCCGCTTGTTGTCAAACGGGCGATTTGGTATAATTTACGCATAGGTGGGACCTTCTCGAAATAGTGAAATGGGCAACTTATCAAGCAATAGCCACCGCGTGGATCTCAAGGACGGCGACAAGTTCGGCGATTGTACTGTCTGCGGCCTCATTGGCCGCGGATCGATGGGGTCTGTATATCTTGTCGTGGCGCCGGACGGCAGGAAATATGCCCTTAAGGTGATAGATCCGGAAATCCTGAAGCGTGACGCCGACTACCAGACTCGGTTCATCCACGAGGCCGAGTTCGCGATGGGCATCACCCACAGAAACCTCATCTCCGTCCACGACGCAGGGGAGAACCCCGAAACAGGAGTCTGCTACATTCTCATGGACTACATGCCCGGAGGCAGTCTCTCCGACCTGCTATCCAGACGAGGTCCCCTTCCTATCAACGAGGCAGTGTCAATCGCCTCGCACATAGCCTTCGCCCTCGAGGCGGCGCACAGGCGCGGCGTGATCCACCGCGACATCAAGCCGGACAACATACTCTTTGCGGAGGACGGGACTCCGAAGCTCGCGGACCTCGGCGTCGCCAAGTTCGAGGACGATGCGAACGCCACGATGGTGACGACAGCTGGAATGATAGTCGGCACACCTGCATACATGGCACCGGAGCAGATGATGAACTCCCACAGCATCGACGCACGTGCAGACATATACTCCCTGGGAGTCGTCCTTTATGAAATGCTCACAAACAAGCGCCCCAACGAAGGCAGCACGGTGATGGGCATGCTTGCGAAGGCGATACGCGGCGAGCCGCTGCCGGACGTCAGGACGATGCGACCGGAGGTCTCCGCCGCAGTTGCGTATGTGCTTTCGCTTATGTGCGCGCCAAGGCCCGAGGACAGGCCGAGGACATCGGGAGCGGCGGCCGACCTTCTCGTACGCGCAGACTCCGACAGCTTGCTGATGACAGCCGCGGAAAAGCGTGCCGACGGACATGAAGGACCGGCTCCAAATCGCCGGTGGTGGCAGAAACTCGGCATATCGGGAAAGGCATCCAAATGACCAACGTGTTCACCCCCGGTGACTCATTCCTCGGTTACAAGATCGAGAGACTTCTCGGCGAGGGAGGGCTCGGATCGGTATGGCTCGCACGACACGGGATGCTCGATACGCTCTTTGCGGTCAAGGTGCTTGACCGCGATGTCGCCAAAGCCAAACCGGAATACGTAAAGCGGTTCGTCCGCGAGGCCAAGCTTGCATCCAGGATCCATCACCCAAACCTCGTCGCGGTACATGACGCCGGATACGACGGGAAGCGCGACGTCTACTATCTGGTCATGGACTACGTCAGGGGCGACACACTCCGCCTCGCGCTCGGTCTTGGCGGCCCCCTCCCCGAGGTGGATGCCGCCGGCATCATTCTCCAGATCGCGAGCGTTCTCGAGACATCTCAGCGCTTCGGGCTCGTTCACCGCGACCTGAAGCCGGAGAACATCATGATTGCCCCAGACGGCACGGTGCGGCTTCTCGACCTCGGGGTGGCGAAAGTCTCAAACAGCATGGATTCACTCCGGACGATGGCGGCGTCAGTGCTCGGAACTCCCGCCTACATCGCGCCAGAGCAGGCCATAGACTCAAGCACGGTCGATCCCCGCGCCGACATATACTCGCTCGGGGTGATTCTTTTCGAACTCCTTGCCGGAAGACGTCCATACGACGGAGAGACGCCGACCGACATCCTGCGGCAGCTTCTCGACGGCTCGCCTGTTCCTGACGTCCGCAAGTTTGCCCCCGGCGTTTCGCCGCAACTCGCGCAGATCATCGCCAAAATGTGCGCCAAGCGGCCGGAGGACCGCTATGCAGGCCCGACGGAGCTGATCGCGGCGCTTGACGCTGCGGGGTTCCACCCCGGCGCGCCGCACGCCGCCGGATCGTACGCCCCAGAGGAGGAGCGCCCTTCGCCTGGCATCGCCGAACTGCTTGCAGCCTCCGGTTCGGACGGGAACGGCGGAATGAAGACAATCTCGGACATAACCCTGGAGACGCAGGATCCCGACATCCGCGAATTCCTGTCACGGCGCAGGAGGCGCAAGGTGATGAAGGCCATTGCCAAGGCTGCCGCTGCAGCCGCGATCATCGCCGCCGTCGCGTTCGCCGCGCTGAAGGCCTCCGCCGAAACCGTTGGGGTCGCCGACTGCGAACGCGATCCCGGCAAGGACATCTGGGCCGCTGCGGACGTGCACTTCGCACGGGAAGTGATGAATGACGTTTTCAGGAAGGCCGGCGTCGAGGTCCAAGACATCGCTTTCGGCGCAGACGCGCTTTTCGACCGCACGCGTGCTGAAGTCCTGCGAAGCGTTTTCAGGACTCCGGAGCTAGCCAGGGACTACGCCTTCCCGATGCAGCCGCTCGGCCGTATGCACCTTGCGCTCTACGCAACAAGGGAACGCGCGGGCAAAATGCTCGGGCAGCGCATAACCCAGTGGCCGACAATGCGGGTCGGCTACTCGCCCGTCTCGCAGGGCAACGACACCGATCGCGCAAAATACTTCGAGCGAGTATCGCTTACGCCAGAGTTCGTGGAGTTCGAGACAAGCTCCGGGGCAGTCAGGGCGCTTGAATCCGGCAAAATAGACCTGCTCTTCCTCTACACGCCCGAAGGTAGACGTCCAGAAGGACTCGTCGAAGTCGTGCCGATGGGATCGCGCTACGTCTACTTCGCCGTCAGGAAGGACAGAAGAGAGCTTTTCGGCCGGCTCGAGAAGGCATACCGCGAATGCTACATCGACAACGTGGAGAGATACGACGCCCTGCGCGAAAGCCTGCTCGGCGTCCCAAGGCCGCAGAACAGGGTGCGCATCGCGGCCTACCTCCGCGGGCATCTCTTCGCCCTCTCGCCCGACGGCGAGCGGTCGGGGGTGATCGAGGACTGGTTCAACGCCGTGGCGGGCAACACGCGCTGGACATACGACTACGTCTACGGAACATACGCCGAAAGCCTCAAGGACGTGATGGACGGACGGCTCGACGTCGTCGGCGGTATCGGATTCTCCGCCGAGCGGAGCAAGACCCTGCTGTATCCGCACACGCCGATAGGAATGCTGCGCGTGTACCTGTGGACGAAGCGGAACAGCCGATTCAAGGCAGGGGACCACTCGACGTGGCGGGGCATGAAGGTCGGGCTCCTGGCCGGCTCGTTCAGCGCAGACCGCGTAAAGCAGAACCTCGAGAAAACCGGGAACCCGAGAGGCATCGTCTGCCTTGAATACAATACCGAGGACGACCTGATGAAAGCGTACTTCGGAGGCGAGATAGACGCCTGCGTCGACATAGAGACGCCGAAGCTCAACAACGAGCGCGCCCTGCACGTCTACGTGTCGCATCCCATGTACGTGTGCGTGTCGCCCGGCAGGCGCGACCTCTTCCTCGAGTTGGAGCAGGCGATGGACAGGGTCTGCGACGACTTCCCGAAGTACATGCGGATGATCTCCGAACGGCACTACGGCATCCGGGACGAGATGTCCCTGCTCACCTTCTCCGAGGCGGAATGGCTCAAGGCCCGCCTCGCCGACCCCGCCCCCGTGATGATCGACTTCTCCCCGTGGCCAGTGAACCTGAAGGACGCCGACGGCAACATCGTCCACTTCGCAAAGGAGTTCCTCGAGGCCCTTTCACGGCGCACCGGGCTCAGGTTCGACACGCAGCCGCAGACGGGCATCTACACGGCCGAAGCCAAGTTCATGCGTGGCGAGACCAAGTTCTGGATACCGTACCCCGAAAAGACCGACGTCGCGGCGATGGGCGGAGTGTCCGTGTTCTCCCTGCCGGTCCCGAAGACGTACGCGCACATGCTCGGGTCGAGCGACGAGAACGGCACGCTCGAGATGTGGGCCCGCCGCGACATCCCCGGCGAGCTGGTGAGCGTGATCCGCAAGGCGGTGTCGGGGATGGATCCCGAGGACATCCAGGAGATGTTCATAAAGGCCGCTGCGGAACGTACCATAGCAAAACGCGTGTTCGGGATGTCGGAGGAGGATTTCGAGCGGCTTCTCGTCGTGACCGGCTTCGTGGCGCTGTCCATCGCCGCAACGTTCGCCTTCGTCATGGTGCTTCTGCTGAGGCGTCAGGTCAAGCGCGCCAACGAGGCCACGAATGTCGCGGAGGAATACTCAAAGGCCAAGACGAGATTCCTCGCGATGATGTCGCACGAGCTCCGCACTCCGCTCAACGCCGTCATCGGATTCGCCGAGTTCCTCGCACGGTCCGACTGCAGCGAGAAGCGTCGAAAGGAGTACATCAACGGAATCCAGCTAAGCGCCAACGCCCTTCTGGACCTCATCAACGACGTGCTGGATCTCTCGAAACTTGACACGGGGGCGATGCACATGCTTTCAGGCGAGTGCGACGTCGAAAAGGCGGCCAAGGAACTCCCCGCCATCTTCAACTACAACTTCAGGCACGCCGGCGTTCCGCTTCACGTCCGGCGATCCTCGCAGGAGGCCGTGCCGATCCTGAAACTCTCCCACCAGGGCCTCAAGCAGATACTGATCAACCTCGTGGGAAACTCGGCCAAGTTCACCGATAGCGGAGAGATAGACGTCGAGTACGGATGGGATGCAGCGACGCAGACCCTGTCACTGACCGTCCGCGACACCGGCTGCGGAATTTCAGACGAAAAAATGGCCCATCTGTTCGATCCGTTCGTCCAGGACATCTCAAGCCGAATGAAGCACGCCGAGGGAAAGATGAGAGGCACGGGTCTGGGCCTGCCCATTGTGAAGCGCATGGTGGACAACGCCGGCGGGACAGTCGATGTCACGAGCGAGGTCGGCAAGGGCACCACATTCGTCATCAAGATTCCCTCCCTTGACGTTGTCCGCTCGGTTCCGCCAAGACACGCCGACCTTTCGAGCGGGATACCCGAACGCATCCTGGTCGTCGACGACATGGCCATCAACCGCAAGGTACTCGGCATCCACCTGCGCAATCTCGAGGCAAAGGACATCCGTTTCGCGGAGAACGGTGTCGCCGCGCTTGCGGCGATGAAGGACTGGAAACCGGATGCTGTCCTCACTGACATGTGGATGCCGGAAATGGACGGACAGCAGCTCGCGACTGCAATGAAGGCCGATCCATCCCTGTCCGGGATCCCGGTAATAGCCATCACCGCAGACATCGACGTCGCATCGACCTACGACATGTCCGGCTTCGCCAAGGTCATCGCAAAGCCCGTCACGAGCGAAAAACTCCGTAATCTCTTCGCCTGACGGATATAAGGGGCGGTCCTTCTTCCTCCCTGCACGGGCCTAGAGGGCCGACGCCTCCACGAGCCAGTGTGGCATAGGAGGCGGAACCTGGCGCGTTTCCTTGGGCTCGAAGCCCGCTTCGCGCATCCAGCCTTTGAGTTCCTCGTCGGAGAAGACCCATCCGTTCTCGGTCGTGAGCGCCATGTTGACGGCGAAGAGCGCGGAGAACTTCGGCGCCGTGTGCGTCGCGTCCGTCATCATGTCGAGGACGAAGAGCCTTCCGCCCTTCTTCAGCGCGCGGCGAGCTCGGCGCAGGATGTCGACGATCTGCACCGGACTCTCCTGGTGGAGCGCGCCGAAGATCGTCACGACGTCGTACGACTCCGTTTCGTATTCGTCGGAGTGGTAGTCGCCCGCGCGGCACTCTATGCGGTCCGAAAGTCCGAACTTCGCGACATACCCCGCTGCCTCGGCGGATATCGCCTTCAGGTCAACCGTGACACAAGTCGCGCCGGGATTGGCCTGGCACATGAGAATCGCGTACGCGGCCGGTCCGCCCGCAAGGTCGAGGATGCGCGCGCCAGCAGGGATCTCCAGCATCGGGACGATTCCCTTGCCGATGCCCATGGCGCGTCCGAACATGGACGCCGCAAACGCCTTCGTGCGCGCGGCGTCTTCGCCGAGATGGATTTCCGGACGCTCCACCGGCTTTCCAGTCTTCGCGAGTTCCGCGAGACGGCCCCATGCCGGATAGACGTCGCGGTTGTAGCGAATCGCCTTCGTGAGGTCCGCAGGAGAGCCGGGGATAAGCGCCGCCTTCGCGGCCTGCGTGTTGAAGTATTTTCCGTCGCGCTTCTCCAGTAGCTCCTCCGCCACGCACGCGTCGAGCAGAAGCCGCATTCCGCGCGGCACATCTGCCGCGAACTCGCCCTTCTCGACACGCACGAAGACGTCGCAGTCTATCGCCGCGAAGAGCACGGCGCTTCCGTAGTACGCGCTTGCGAGATCCACTATGTCCTGTACGTTCTTCATTGCCTCAGACTCCTTTCTCGTTGACTACTTCACTTCGACCCAGTCGCCCGACTTGCAGTTGACCTCGAAAATCTTCCCGCCGCGGCGGACAACAAACGAGTCCTTGCCGGATGCGTTCATTACGAAGGTGCGCGTCCCTTCGCGCACGTCCACAACGCGACCGTCGTCGTAGAGTCCGACAACTGTCTCGCCCTTCCCGATCGCCTCTATTATCGGATACTGAAGCTCCGGATGATGTGGGACGAACCTTCCGTTCTGCAGTGTGTCGCGGTGGTCCTGCGAAAAGCGTATCCACTTCTCGATCATCGCGAGATGGTCCTTCGGCGCGTCGCGGAGCATCATCGAGTACTGCACGACGCCGAACATCGCGTTGATGATGTACAGCGCGGCGTGGTCGGGAGTGTCGGCGTAGTTCCATTCCAGCATGTCGGAGTGGACGGCCGTCGCGCCCGAGGCGAGGCGCAGGTT
Source organism: Kiritimatiellia bacterium (assembly GCA_016296065.1). GTDB lineage: Bacteria > Verrucomicrobiota > Kiritimatiellia > RFP12 > UBA1067 > UBA1067. The sequence continues at coordinate 15,388 of JAEDKA010000018.1, read as the reverse complement.
CGCCATCGCAAAGCGGTTGCGGCGCATGTTTCCGGGGCAGTCCCCCACGCGCAGCATGTTGCCGTACTTGCGTATCGCGGGGCCGACGTAGCTCTGGCGGAACTCGACGAGGACGCCGGGCTTGACCGCCTCTAGCGCCGCCTTTACCTCTGTCATGAGCCTGTCGACGGCGAGCGGAAGAGACTTGATGTCGCGTCCGGCGTAGCCGTCCTTAACGGCCGGGTCCTGTCCGCGGAAGTACATCGCGTCGATGAAGTCGAGCTTGAAGCCGTCGATGTTCCAGTCCTTCACCGCCTTGACGTACGTGTCGACGAGGAATCGGCGCACTTCGGGGAAGCGTGGATCGAGCACTCCCGCCCCCATGCCGTGGTCAACGGCTACCAGGTACTTTCCGCGGAAGCGCTCGTAGTTGGCACTTTTCGTTCCGACGAAAGGGACGGAGTACCACATCATGTACTTGACGCCCATGTCCTGCACGCGCTTAACGTGTGCGGCCATATCGGGGAACCGGCGCTTCGAGACCTGCCAGTCGCCGCAGTATGCGTAGCCGCGGTTCGTGTCGTCCGTCTGCCATCCGTCGTCCACGATGAACGTCTTCATTCCGAGCTTCGACGCAATCGCGAGTTCCGCCTCGATGTCGCTGTCGTGGACGTCCTGGTGAAAGTTGTACCAGCTGGAGTAGAGCGGATCGAACGCCGCCGCGGGAGCGACGCACGGCGCGTAGCCCGCTGTTTTCTCAATCCACCTGACGGACTCCCTCACGGCGTCGCCGAAGTACTTCTGCCTCGCGTCAAACCTGACTCGCGTCTCGTATCGGGAGAGCGGCGCCTCCGGCGCGACGAACCACTCGACGCGAATGTTGAGGAGATCGCCTTCCTCGCGGATGCCGCCGAGGTACGAAAGTCGCCTCGCGCACTCTTCTGCGGCCACGGCCAGACGGCTCGTGTCGTTTCCGTCGAAGTACACGAACACCGGCATTCCATGCGCGACCTCGGTATGCGTCCACGCACCCCAGTCGGCGCGGAGCCCGCAGTCGTCCTCGTTCACGCTCCACACGTAGTCCGCCCCGACCTGCGGAACCTGCACGGCGAGCCATGTCTTCGGCGGAACCGCCGCCTCCGAGCTTTCGAGCGTGACCTTCGCGATCTCCGCGCCGTCATCCGCGACTTCGCGGACGAGCGAGACCTTCCAGTCGCCGCGCCCTTCGCAGCCGACCTCTATGTCTCCAAACGAAAATGCGGCGACCGCCGCAAGAATGATTGTTGTCATTACACCTCTCCCTTATGTGGTTTCGCATATTATACCAAATACAAAACGTTTCGGGCACCCGCACGAAACGGATGCCCGAACGATCTTGCCAGCTATAGCCGCCGAACCTACCTCGTGATCTCGGCGAGATGCGTGACGGTGAACGCGGCCTTGAACGCCTCGGGAGTCGTCGACTTGTCGGCGGGCTCAAACGTGAAGACGCGCTTCTCACCCGGGACGAGCGTCACCGCGTTGTCGTCGAATTCGCCGCGGATGCCCTTCACGTTCATCCACACCCAGAACGCGGCCTTGTCCGTCGTAAGCGTCACCTTGAAGCCGTCGATCTCCGCCTTGACGTTCGCCTTCGGCAGCTCGACGTCGTTGTACGCCGCTCGTACGGGGAAGTTTACGGAGTCGCCGAAGCGGAGCTCGAGAACCCAGTCCTTCCGCAACTCGATCTTGTCGAGTGTGACGGCGGAGCATGCGGGCACCGTTACCCCGGAAGACTTGGCGGTTCTTAACATCCTGCCATCGAACGAATAGCGCACCGCGATAACCTTGCCGGAAACTGGCTTGTCGGTGTCGTTGATCACCTTGACCGTCCCGTCGGGCGCGAGCGTGACGTGCACGGGCTCGAAGAAGCGCTTGGCAAGATACTGGAGCGGCTTCCACTTGCCGCCGTACTCGATCGAGCTCCACGACGCAACCGGCCAGTTGTCGTTCAGCTGCCAGAAGAGCGTGCCCATGCAGCGCGGCTGCTCGCCGCGCCACGCGTCGACCGCGGTCTGTATTGCCATCGCCTGCTGGAACTGGGAGAGGAGGAGCTCAGAGGGGACGTCCTTGGGCTCGCGGAAATAGCGCGCGAATGTCTTGCGGATGCGCTCGTTGCCGCCGGGGTTCTTTTGGTGCCATTCAAAGTCGGGACCACGCGCGAGAATCTGGTCCTTAGAAGCGAACGTCTCGGCGATCTCCATCGAGGGGAACGACTGGAAGCCGAATTCCGAGCAGAAGCGCGGATGGTACTCGTAGTACTTCGCGAACGGCTGGTTTTCGTGCCACACGTCCCAGTTGTGCATGTCGCCCTTCGAATCCTCCTTCCATCCGTCGCCGAAGTCCCCCGGACCACAGCAAGGCGAAGACGGCCAGTAGGTACGCTGCGGATCGTACTTCGCGACAAGGTCTCCCTGAAGCTTCGAGCGCTTGATCCACTCGCCGCGGTAGAAGTCGGGATCCTTCCTCGAAACATCGAACCAGCCGATCGCGCCGAGGCACTCGTTGTCTCCGCACCACATCGCGATCGACGCGTGGTCCCTGAGGCGCTTGAGCTGGTGCGTCACCTCGTCCCTGATTTCGCCGAGGAACGCGTCGTCGCCCGGATATACCGCGCACGAGCACATCATGTCGTGCCAAATGAGGAGGCCCTTCTCGTCGCAGAGATTGTAGAAGCAGTCCTTCTCGTACTGTCCGCCGCCCCAGACGCGGATCATGTTCATGTTCGCCTGGCGCGCGCTTTCGAGGAGCTGCGCGTAGCGGTCCGGTGTCTGCTCGTTCTCGTAGGCGGAGCACGGAATCCAGTTCGCGCCCTTCATGAAGAGTCGGCGTCCGTTGACGCGGAAGACGAGCGAAAGCTCATCCTTGCCAGAGGCACTGACCGTCTTCTCGTTCAGCACCTCGACCTTGCGGAGTCCGATCTTCCTGACGATCTTCTCGCCCGCCGCCTCGAACTCGGCAGTGTAGAACTTCTGGTCACCAGCGCCGTTCGGCCACCAGAGCGGAGGATTGTCGATCTCGAACTTCTTCTCGACTTTGGTGCCGTCGGAAAGCTCCGCCGTCATCGTGAGCGTGCAGTGCGTGAAGTCGTCGTTGAAGTCCTGCGTCGAATAGACGTACTCGACGCGCGGACCGTCCGTCGCGATGAGCTTGGTCGTCCCGCAGAAGCCGATCACCTGCACCGCCGGACCCCAGTCCCATCCGGCGTGGCACGCGGCCTTGCGCACAAACGACTGGTTCTCCGCCCACATCACGTTGGACATCGGGAACGCGCGGCCCTTCGCCTCGCGGCGCTTTGCGCCCTCCTTCTCGGGGCTCCTGAACTTGCCGACGATCGTGTTCTTGCCTTCCTTCAGGAACGGCTTCACGTCGAAGGTGTAGCGCTGGAAGCGGTCCGTCGTCTCGCCGACGTTCTGTCCGTTCACGAAAACAGTGCAGAAGCAGTCGCAGTCCTCGAGACGGAGGACGATCTCCTTCTTGGCAAGGAAGTCCGCCGTCACCTCGAACTCGCGAGAGATGTTCCAGTCGGAATGGCCGACCCACTGCATGTCCTTCTCGTTCTGGCCCCAGAACGCGTCCTTCATGAGCCCCGCCTTGAGCAGCGCGGAATGGACCCCGCCAGGCACGGCGATCGGACATGCCACGTCGGACTCGGACGCCTTCTCGAGGCGCCATGTCCCGGCAAGGTCAAGGTCGACCGCAAGCGCAACCGCCGCGGAGACGACAAACATCGAAGTAATAAGCTGCTTTTTCATGCTTTTCCCGTTATCTGCTTGTTCAACCGTCACATGTGAACGCCATGCGTGGGCATTTCGTTCCCATTGCGCATATATTGTACCAAATATACAAAGCGGGCACATCCCATTCGTTAAAAACCGTACATCCCATTAGTAAACGACCTCGCGCGGAGGGCGCGAGGTCGCCGCCGGAAGCCACCGGCATTCGCATCGTCATGCGTTCGGCCATAGTTCGTGGGCCATCTCGCGCAGCTTGTACTTCTGTATCTTCTGCGAGGCAGTCATCGGGAAGACGTCGAGGAAGTGGACGTACTTCGGGATCTTGAACCACGAGATCTTGTCCTTGCAGAACGCCGCGACGTCCTCTTCCTTGAGCGTCACGCCGTCCGCGGGGATCACGAACGCCGCAGGCTGCTCGCCGTACTTCTTCGAGGGGCATCCAACGACCGCGACGTCCTTGACGCCGGGCATCGTTCCGATGAAGTCCTCGACCTCCTTCGGGGAGATGTTCTCTCCGCCGCGGATGATGAGGTCCTTGAGGCGTCCGGTGATGTAGTAGTATCCGTCCGCGTCCATCCTGCCGATGTCGCCGGAGTGGAGCCAGCCGCGCTCGTCGATGCACTTCGCCGTCTGCTCGGGCATCTTGTAGTAGCCCTTCATCGTGTTGAAGCCGCGGCAGCATATCTCGCCGTCCTGTCCGATCGGCGCGAGCTCCTGCGTCTCGGGATCGATGATCGCGACCTCAACGCCAGGGAGCGCCTGCCCGATTGTCTGGCACTTGCGCTCGATGGACGGCTCGAAGTAGCGAGTCATCGTCATCACGGGGCCGGACTCCGTGAGCCCGTACGGGTTCGTGATCTCCTTCATGAACATCCTGTCCTGAGCCTGCTGCATGCGGTGCACCGGGCACGCGGAGCCGGACATGATGCCGGTCCTGAGGGACGAGAAGTCGAACTCCTTGAAGCGCGGATGGTCGAGCATCGCGATGTACATCGTCGGTACGCCGTACGTCGCCGTGCACTTCTCGCGCTGAATCGACTTCATGACAAGCAGCGGGTCGAACTTCTCGAGGAAGACCATCGTCGAGCCGTGGTTGACGCAGCTCATCACGCCGAGGACGCATCCGAAGCAGTGGAAGAGCGGCACGGGGATGCACACGCGGTCGCGCGAGGAGAGGTTCTGGCACGCGCCGATCCAGAATCCGTCGTTCGCGATGTTGCGGTGCGTGAGCTGCACGCCCTTCGGGAAGCCCGTCGTTCCGCTCGTGTACTGCATGTTGACGACGTCGTTTACGTCGACCGTCGCCTGGCGCGCGAGGTACTCCTCCTGCGTCACCTCGCACGCGAGGGACTTGACCTCGTTGAGCGAGTACATTCCGCGGTGCTTCTTCGGCCCCAAGTAGAACATCCGCTTGAGGTGCGGGTACTTCGCGCTCTTCAAGGCGCCGCGCGGACACTCCTTGAGCTCGGGGATGAGCGAGTTCAGGACCTCGATGTAGTCGCAGTCGCGGTATCCGTCGATGACGAACAGGTTCTCCGCGTCGGACTGCTTCAGCGCGAAGTCGATCTCCGCGGACTTGTAGTTGATGTTGAGCGGAAGGAGAATCGCGCCTATCTTCGCGGTGGCGAACATCAGGACGACCCAGTGCGGGACGTTCGTCGCCCAGAGCGCGACCTTTTCGCCGCGCTTGACGCCGAGGGCCATAAGCCCCTTCGCCACATAGTCTACCTCCTCGGAGAACTCAAACCACGTGAGGCGGTAGTCGCGGTCTGCATAGACGACCGCGTCGTTCTCGCCGCACCTCGCGACCGTCTGGTCGAGGAGCTGCCCGAGCGTGTACTCTCGCGTGATAGGCAGGTTGTGCCACGGCACGCCCGTCGAGACGGACTGCGTGAACGGCGCCTTTCGCGGCGCGGTTCCAAATGGATCAGTTAGTTTAAACATACAACACCCTGGATTCTAAACTTCAAACTTTGAACTTCAAACTTCAAACCTTGAACTTTGAACTTTTCAACTTGTTTAAACCGGCATGAACACGATGCCGTAGATCGACGCGGGCTGTCCGTTGAGCGCGCGGAGTCCGTGGCGGACGCACGAGTTGTAGTACGCCGTGTCGCCGGCCTTCAGGACTGTCTTGTCGGGTCCGTACGTGAGCTCGACCTCTCCGGCGAGGCAGATGATGAGCTCCTCGCCCTCGTGCGCCTGAACGGCGTCGACTCCGTCTGCCGCGAACTCGATGCGGAACGGATCCATGTGGCGGTCGGGCTTGCCGATGGCGAGCGAGTGGCTCGCGTAGCCGAGCGTGTTCATTCCCTCGCCCGCGACCTTCTTCGCCTCGATGTCGGCGGCGCGGGTGATGATGGGGTCGGGCTTGAACTGGTCGTCCATGAACGTGCCGAGACGCTGACCGAGCGCGCGGGAGAGCTTCACGAGGACTCCGAGGGCGGGCATCGTCTCGCCCTTCTCGATGGCGTTGATCAACTTCTCCTCGACGCCGGACTTCTGCGCGAGGTCCCAGACGCTCCAGTCGTTTCGTTCGCGATACGCGCGGATGCGCTCGCCAGCCTTGATTTCCTTGTTCATGTTGCCTTTCGTTTTTTGTTGCCCCCTGAAATCGAAAAGCGGACCGCATTTTCCCTGCGATCCGCCTTCTTAAGTGCTCTTGAGTCGACCATTTGATTATGCGCGCGCCGGCTCAGCGGATCTGCACCCGTTAAGTCGAAGGCTAAGTCGAATAAAAGCGTACTTGTTCATTTGGCCGAATATTATATCATAAATTTTCGCGCCTGTGCGGGGGAAATCTTGCTGTATTTTCAGCAACTCAGTAACGCTGCAGGAGTTCAAGCATCTGGCGGTCGAGCTTATGCCCGCCGAAATCCTCGTATGCGACGTCGTCGCGTCCCGAGTCAAGCACGCCGAAGTCCCCTCGCAGATTCCAGAGCGCCCAGCCAACGCCAAGGCCCTTCCACATCTTCAGTTGGTCCTCCATTAGCGAAAGCGCCACCTCGTGCCGCGTCTTGCGCCACACCCCGAACTCACCGACGTGTACAGGCGCGCCGGACGCGATTGCCTCGCCCCAGCCCTTTCCATCGTAGGTCTCCTCCGTGAGCCACTTCTCCGGACTCCTCCCGTCGACAGGCCAGCGAGGCTCTTCGCTCGTGCCCGAGGGATCGGCCCACGGCGCCTTGTGGTGGGTGACGAAGAACGGATCGTAGCAGTGCCAGCTGAAGCCGACGTTCTTCCCGATGAGCGACTTCGGGACGACCCGCCCGTAGCCGATTCCGTCCACGACTATCGGCCTTTCCGCGTCAACCTCCCGTATCGCCGCGACAAGCGCCTCCACAACGGCGACGTACTTCTCCTCCTCCATGTACTTCGGCTCGTTGAAGAGGTTTATGGAAAGCTCCGCCGCCGGCACGCCCCTGTAGCGCTTCGCGAGCGTCTTCCAGTGAAGGCACGCAACGCGGAGCGCCTCGGGGTCGGAGAAGAGGTCCGTCGGCTCCGCGGGCGGATTCACGCAGTAGCCGGGAATCCTGTGCAGGCACAGCTGTACATGCACCTTGTGCCGCCTCCCCATCTCGACTGCCGCGTCGAGCCTGCGGAGCGCATCCTCGTCGAAGTCCGTCCAGTTCTTCCAGTCGCGTCCCTTGACGAGGAACCTGTAGTCTATCGGAAGCCTCGCGAAGTTGAAGCCCCACTTCTCGATGAGCTCGAAATCCTCCTCTCTGAATGTCCCGGACGTGTAGTCGACCGAGAACATGTCAAGCAGGTTGAATCCGCGAAGGCGCGCCGCACGGACAGGCTTGAACGAGACAGCCGCGCCGCCTCCGGGCGCCGCGCGGAGGTGGAGTCTGTCGGACGCCGACACTGTTCGCTTCTCGATGACGTAGTTGCCCGCCGTCTCTGTGCGGTACACCGCGTCCGGCGCGTCGGCGTAGATCGTCGCCTCGTACGTCTTGCCGGGCGTCAGGAAATCAAGCGCAATATCAGCTTCGTGCGCGTTCTCGTCCGCCTTCATCCCTAGATACCACTCGTCCTTGCCCTTCGCCTTGCGGACGATCGTCACATAGTCACCGATCTCCGCCTCGAGATAACGCGACTCGTCCCAGTCGCACGGAACGTCCTTGATGAACTGGAGCGCATCAAGGCGCTTCTCGTAGCTTTCCGGAACGTCCGCCGCCATCTGCAGCGGAGAGAACATCGTGACATAGAGCGCGAGCTGCCCCGCGAGCGTCGAGGAGATGCGCTGCTTCTTCCAGGAGCAGATTTTGGAAAGATCGGTCTCGAAGATGCCTGGCGTGTAGTCCATCGGACCTCCCACGAGCCTCGTGAACGGAAGTATCGTCGTGTGGTCGGCGTTGTTGCCCCCGAACGACTCGTACTCCGTTCCGCGCGCCGCCTCGTTGCCGATGAGGTTCGGCCACGTGCGGCAGAGTCCGGTCGGACGCACCGCCTCGTGCTGGTTCACCATGATCTTCCTCTTCGCCGCCTCCTTGATGCAGTAGAGGTAGTGGTTGTTGCTCCACTGCGAGTAGTGCGTTTCGCCGTGCGGGAGGATGTTGCCGACGTATCCGGCCTTGACGGTGTCGTATCCGTAGCGGTTCATGAGCGCGTAAGCCTCGTCGAGATGGCGCTCGTAGTTGCGCGTCGACGCGCTCGTCTCGTGGTACATCATGAGCTTCACGCCCTTCTCGTGCGCGTACTTGTTGAGCCCCTCTAGGTCGAAGTCGGGATACGGCGTCACGAAGTCGAACACCGCGTCCTTCTCCTTGCCGAACCAGTCCTCGAATCCGATATCCCACCCTTCGACAAGCACCTCGTCGAATCCGTGCTCCGCCGCGAAGTCGATGTGGCGCATGACGTTCGTCGTGTTCGCCGCGTGCATCGACGGATCTGGCATGTACGCCCAGTTCTTCGCGCCGGTTATCATCGTCCACCAGACGCCGATGTACTTCACCGGATGTATCCAGCTCGTGTCCTCGATGGCGCACGGCTCGTTGAGGTTGAGCGTGATGCGCGAGGCGAGGATGTCCGCGCCCTTGTCGCCGACGATAAGCGTGCGCCACGGAGACTTGCACGGCGTCTGCATCCATCCCTTCGCGCCGGTCGCGTCGGGCGTGAGAGAGGACTCGAACGACGTCCCCTCGACCCTGAGGTGCATCGTGGCGTAGTCGACGCACGCCGCCTCGTGGATGTTGACGAGCATTCCGTTGTCGTACCTGAGCATCAGCGCCGTCTGGACTGCCGGGAAGTCGGTGAGAGTCGACGAAAGGTTCGCGTCCGGTGCGCCCTTGAAGAGGCTCGGTATCTCGCTGACGCGCGACTTCGTGTAGCGGTACTCCTGCGTCTCGTAGTCGGCCGGAATCCACCACGCCGTCGCGTCGCACGGAAGGTTGAAGCGCGTGCGCTCCTCGACGATGGTGAAGTGGGTGAGCGGCTGAGTCTTTCCCTCGGGCGCGATGTTCTCGCCCGGAACGAGACGGGCGACGGAGTTGTCGTCATCCGCGGGGAATTCGTAGCGGAATCCCATTCCGTCGTCGAACACGCGGAAGCGCAGGTCCATGCGGCGTCCGGTGCCCTTCTGCACGAGCTTGACGAGCATCTCCTCGTGGCGGTCGCGTATCTCGCTCTCCTCGCCCCAGACGGGCTTCCACGTCTCGTCGGCGCTCGCGCGCTCTACGCCCGCGAGGACGAATCCCGTCCTGAGCTCCCCAGGCTTGCGTCCCTCGAAGGCGTCCTTCCCGAGCGCCTTGATGTCGAAGCCGAGGGTCGAAGGCTCAACGACGGTTCTGCCGCGGTACGCGAACGAATACGTCGGCTCGCCTTTTTCGCCGAGCGCGAAGATAAGCGCGTTCTTCCCGTCGGGAGAGGCGCAGGTCAATGACTCAGCAAACGCGGCAATGCACGCGACAGCCGCGGCGATGGAAAGTGCTAATCTGGTTTTCATGACCCTATTGTACCAAAATCGCACCCACCCCGCCATCACCCAGCGGAATGATGGAAAACGGCGCAATCGAGCGCGCCAGGCAATTTATCCAGCGAATCAGGCGTTCGTGGGCGCGCGTGGCGCAGCGCCTTTTACGAAAGCGAGCATGGCCCGTTCTGGCATCCGCCGGGGCAGGCCATCACCTCGAGGAAGTTCACTGGTATCTTCCCGGAGGCGTGAAGCTTCACCATCGTGCAGGTCTTCCTGTCGATGCCGTTGATCTGCTTCGCGTTCAGCTTGAAGCCCGGGATCTTAGAGGTCGCCTCGGCGAGGACCGCATCCGTCACGCCGCAGCTCCGCGCGTAGTTGCGCGCGGTCGGGTTCGCGGGACGCTCCACCGGCCACGGCTCGCACGCGATGACGTCGATCTTGCGTCCGGCGAGTATCGCGCCGAGCTCCTCGAAGGACAGCACGTAGTCGACGTCCTTGCGGCGCGCCTCGCTGCGCTTCGCGACGCACGGCCCGATGAAGACCGTCTTCGCGTCCGGATCCTTCGCCTTCACGATCTCCCGGGCGTAGATCATCGGACTCGGCGTGAGCGAAACGTGGTCTATGAGGTCGGGCATGTGCTTGCCGACGAGGTTCACCCACGCGGGGCAGCACGACGTCGTCATGAACGTCTTCTGGTCCTTCTCCATGCGCTCTATGAACTCAGCCGTCTCGTGCTCGGTCGTCTTCTCCGCGCCGAGCGCGACCTCCATGACGTCCTTGAAGCCGGCCTTCGCGCAGGCGGCGAGAAGCTGCTCGATCTTGCCGGGGAACTGCTTCTCCGCGGCGGGAGCAATCATCGCGACGAGCTTCTCGCCGCGCTTCATCGCCGCGAGCACGTCAACGAGCTGGGAGCGCTCCATGACGGCCGCGAACGGACACGCCGCGAAGCACTTCCCGCAGAAGATGCACCTCGCGAAGTCAATCTCCGCGACGCCGTGCTCGTTCTTGCGGATCGCCCCCACGGGGCACGCCTCCTCGCACGGGACGGACGTCTTCACGATCGCGTGGTACGGGCATGCGGTGATGCACTTGCCGCACTTGATGCAGAGCGACTGGTCGATTACCGACTGACCGCCGACGATGGAGATCGCCTTCTTAGGGCAGTTGTAGACGCACGGGCGCGCGAAGCACCCGCGGCAGTTCGGCGTGGAGACGACCTTCGCGTCCGGGCAGCCGCTGCACGCGGGTCCGCAGACGCTGAGCGGCGTCTTGGGCTTCGTCTCGTTCGTGCTGCCTCCCCACGCCTTCTCGGCGTAGTACGCGGCGAGCGACTTCGACTCGTCCGTCTCGTCCTCGACGGATATGCCGAGCATCGCCATAAGTCGGTACTTGAGGATCGCGCGGTCGTGGTACACGCAGCAGCGCGACGCGGCGGAGTTCTTGGGCCTAAGCTTGATCGGAATCTGGTCGAGCTCCGTCTCGAGCGTGCCGTCGTCGAAGGCGCGCACGATGCGGATCATCAGTTCGCGGCGGATGAAGGTAGCTCCGTTAAGCATGTCACTCGGTCTCCCCCGCGAGTTCGGCAATGCGCGCGAGCACCTTCTCGGGAGTCGCCTGCGCCATGATCTCGGTGTCGTTGAACCTCACGTACGGCGCGCCGCCGAGGTTCTCCTTCTCGCAGAGCTCGAGGCACGTCTTCGCCTCGACCTCGACCCTGCCACGGCAGTTCTCGGGCAGCATGTCCTCAAGCGACATGAGATTGGCGGCGCCAAGCAGATAGCACGCCGTCCCACAGCAAACCTCGACTTTGATCTTGTCCATGATGTCTCCTAATCTGTGACTTATCTTGGTATTATACCATATCCCGCCGCAACGGGGAAATCAGTAGTAGTCTACGGTGACCTTCTTGCGGTAGTTCTTCTCGAGCGCGGCGGTCATGCGCTTGACGACGGAGCGGCGGAGCTCCAGGTCCTGCGGTATGTTCGGGTCCTGGTGCGACTCGTTCACCTTCGTGCCGATGACGAACTCGATGCGGTCGTGACGCATCATGCGCTCGAGGATCGCGCGCGCGGCCGCGGGCTCGCGCTCGGGCGGACGCATCTGCTCGAGAGCCGAGAGGACGCGCCCGAGCGTGAGGATGCCCTCCGTCGCGATGCCGACGCCCTCCATCGTCCCGACCGGCGGGAGCCCGCCGGACGACTTCATGTCCGAAAGCTTCACCTTCACCTTCACGCCGAGCTCGCGCTCCATGATGTTCGCGGTCGTTCCGCCGCAGATGACGACGTGGTCGAAGCCAAGCGTAGCCTTGCGCGCGTAGTCCGCGTCGTGGTCCTTGTAGAACGGCGGACCCGTCAAGACGCGCATGACGCGCGGATGGCGAAGGTAGCAGACGACGCAGCTGATGTCGTCCTTGCATCCGCCCGGCGTGAGGAAGAGCGCCTCGCGCGCAATCGCCGCGCTGAGGTCGCGCGCGGAGATGCCGGGGTCGGCGGCGATTTTCTCCTGCGCGAACTTGAGTACGCCCGAGCGCCGCCAGCCGAACTTCATGTCCTTGCGGACGCCGAGTCCCGACTGCGTTACGCCGTCGGAGCACATGATGATGCGGTCGCCCGCGCGGAAATCGGCCTCGCACTCCCTCACCTCGCGGTCTGGCCAGTGCGAGGAGACGACCTGCTCGTCCTTGAGCGGCGCGATCTCCTCCGTGCCCCTGAGGTGGATGTAGCCGGGGTTCCCCATCTCGCTGATGCGCGCCTTCCCGCCGAGGCGGAAGTCGAAGAGCGAGAACGTCGCGTAGCCGATCTTCCTGACCTCGCATATCGGAAGCGAGTCCATGATGATCTCGACCGCCTCGAGCATCGGGACGTTCGACTCGAGGAACTTGATCGCCATCGAAGTCGTCATCGTCGCGAGAACGTTCGCCTTCACGCCGCTGCCGAGTCCGTCGGAGAGCGCCACGAGGTGCCTGTTCTCCTTCTCGACGGTCATGAACCTGACGTCGTCTCCGCACGCGCCCTGCCCGGTCTTGGTGTACTGGGCGGCCTCCATCTCGATGAAGAGGTCGTCAGCCATTCAGGTACTCCTCGCTTCCGCCCTGGCGGAGACGCTTGCCGACGGTCTGCGACTCGTACGCGCCGGCGATCTCGTTGAGCATGATCTCCGTCTCCGCGATGTGCTCGCCGAAGAGGCGCGCCACCTGCTGGACGGTGTAGACGTTCTTGCGGATGACGTCGCGCGCCTTCGCGGCGATCTCCTCGCGGCGACCCTCGTTCTTCGTGACGTCCTGAACGACCGCGCCAGCGAACTTGCCGACGCTGATCGGGAACACGCTGATGTTGACGATGCGACCGTTCCACTGCTGGCGGTACTTGACAATCTCGCTGCCGTGCTCCACCGCGCCCGCGAAAAGCTCCGTGAAGTCGGGCATGAAGGCGTCCACGCCGAGTCCGTCGAGATTGCCGAGCGCGTCGTACTCCCCGAGCGCGCCCGCCATCTCCGCGAAGAGGCGGTTGCACTCGACGATCATCCCCTTCGAGTCGACCATCACGACGCCCGCGGGGATGTACTTGATGAGCGCGTTCGACGTGCGCTGGAAGTTCTTCTTGAGGTAGATGTGGCACATCGCCTCCTCCGCCTTCCCGGCGAGGAGGGCCTTCGCGAACTCGCGGCACGAGTTGTATCCGCAAGCGCCGCAGTTGATCTCGTCCGCCTTCGTCGTCTTCCCGACGCGCGCGAGCGCGCCGACGATAGCAGCCTCGTCCGGCTCGTCGTCCACAACCGCGGCGGCGGGATATGCGGACGTGCCGCAGTGCGAGAAGCAGCGCGAAGAGGACGCGCGAATTGGCGCGGTGGCGTCCGTCGCGAAGAGCGTCGCAAGTCCCGACGCGCCGCGCGGCATCGCCGGTCCGTTCACGCATCCGCCCGGACACGCCAGCACCTCGACGAACAGCTTGCGCGTGAACTTCTCCGGATGGAGCTTGAACTCCGCGGGGTCGAAGTCCTCGAGCATCCTGCGGAAATCCTCAAGCCCCGAGACTGAGACGTAGCGGACATCCGTCCGGCCGTCGCGCAGCGTGTCGTTCATTCCGCCTTCGACGGAGTAGAAGCGCCCTTCCTCGGCGGGACCGAGCGCAAGCTCTGCCTCCTCGCCGAACGCGATGCCCTTCTCCGCGAGGAACTGCTCAAGCGCGGGGAAGATGACGGCGAGCGCAAGCTCGTCGGGATGCGCGTCGGACTCGTTCTTCTTCGCGGCGCACGGTCCGAAGAAGACGACCTTCGCGTTGTGTCCGTACTTCTCCTTGATGAGCCTGCAGTGCGCGCGCACGGGCGAGGGCAGCGGCGAGATGAACTCGGCGTAGCCCGGCAGGTACTTGCGCACCATGTCGACCGCCGCTGGGCAGGCGGACGAGATGACGAGCGGGGAGTCCGTCTCGGCGAGGAGCTTAGAGACGTGCGCGCTCACGGATTCCGCGCCGTGCGCCGTCTCGCTCACGCCCGCGAAGCCCGCGGCCTTGAGCGCCGCGGCGAGCTGCCCTATCGTCACGCCTTTGAAGTAGCCGGCGAAGCTCGGCGCGACGGAAGCGTACAGCGTCGCGCCAGACGCGACGAGCTCCTGGAGGCGCGCGAGGTCGCTTCTTATCTTCTTCGCGTGCGCGGGGCAGACCTTCACGCATTCGCCGCAGGCGACGCACGATTCGGGAATCACGCTCGCCTTGCCGTCGACGATGCGTATCGCCTTCACGGGACAGTGCCGGACGCACTTGTAGCAGTCCTGGCACTCGTTTTCCGTAGTGTAAACTGGACTCGAGAGCATATTCTATCCCTTCTTCGGAAAGAGGTTTTCGAGGATGTCGCGCATGACGAGCGGATCGACGCGAGTGTAGACCTTCCCGTCCACCACCACGACCGGACCCTCCGCGCAGTGCCCGGTGCACAGACTCGCGCCGAGATCGACGTCGACCTCGTCCTTCAGCCCGCGCTCCGCGAGAAAGCTTTCGCACGCCTCGACGGTCTTCTCGTTCCCGCGCGCGAAGCAGGAACTGCCCATGCAGATTACAATGTTGGGTTTTGCCATATCGCTACTATTATCTCAAATCCATGCAACTTAGGCAAGTATAAGTATGCGTCATAACATGCGTGACGGGGCCGGTGCCGTCATCAGCGCCAACCCCGTCACGTCGCGTGCCTTCACTAGGCCGGAAGGACTACTCGATGTCGACGACGCTCGCCCAGTGGAGGAGCAGCTCGTGGTTCTTCGGCGTCTGGTCGCGCGACGATTCAGCCGCTGCGACGATAGGAAGCCACTTCTGCACGTCGGGGAGCTTCACCTTGAGCGCCTCGCACGCGAGGGCCATGTACTTCTCCGCCGCCGCGACGTGTCCGGAAAGCCAGAACAGCAGGTACGTGCGCGCGACGTCCGCGAGCGGATCGCCGAGGCGCACATGGCTCCAGTCGATGACGCGCCAGTCGCCCTTCGGCGTGATGATCACGTTCGTCGGATTGAAGTCGCCGTGGCAGAGCGACTTCCCGCGCGGGAAGCTCTGGAGCTTCATGTGGAGGTCGTAGCGCGTCTCCTTGGGGAGCGGCGACGCCGATATCTGCTTGTCGAGCTTGTCTGCGAGGTTGCCCATGCGCTCGGAAGTCTTCGTGAATATCTGGCACTGTATCGCGACGAACTCCTTCAGGTACCTGCCGAGGTTCTTCTTGTCCTTCGCCATCA
>JAEDKA010000071.1 GCA_016296065.1 Kiritimatiellia bacterium | reverse complement strand
CCACCTTGGCAAGGTGGCACTCTACCAACTGAGTTATCCTCGCATCGCGAAAACGGTGGATAGTATATCATAATTACCGTCGGCCGCGCAAGGGGGTATTTTAACTTTTTTAAAAAAAGTTTATTTGCGCCGCAAAGGCGCCATGGTTCGGAGGCCATCACGCCCCCGCAAGGGCCTTCGCGGCGTATTTGCCGCGCTGCCTAAGCTCTTCGTCCGTAAGCGGAGAGAGCCCCTTCGAGCGAAGATACCTCACCGCCCGGCGGTATGCGACGCGCATGCGGTCCTCGCCGGACGCGCGGAGCGCCGCCGCGTTCTGGCGCGTGAGGAAGTCGTTGGACCAGCTGCCGTCCGCGCGCTGGGACGCCACGATCGCCTCAAGTGCCTCCTCCGTCGGCGCATAGGCTACCGTGTACACCGTGAGCGGCACCTCAGCCGCAGCGCTTCCGCCGCGCGGCATGACATAGAGGACGGCAAGCGCAAGTGCAGCGACAAGCGACGCCGCCACGAGATAGTAGAAAGGTGAACGGGCAACACGTCCTGGCGCGAGGTCGGGGTACCGCCGGTCGGCAACACGTCCTGGCGCGAGGTCGGGGTACCGCCGGTCGGCAACGCGTCCTGGCGCGAGGTCCTTCAGACCGAAGCGCACCGGCTCCACCTCTCGCGCCGCCCTTAGCCTCGCGACGACGTCACGATACTCTGGCGCTAGCTCCCCGAGCGTCTTCTCAAGATCTGCGTTCATCAAAAACCTCCTTCAGCTTCTTCAGCGCATTCGACATGCGTGACTTGACCGTCCCGACCGGAATCCCGAGGATATCCCCCACTTCCGCATACGGAAGGTCCTGGAAGATCCCGAGCTCCACCACGTCCCTCAGCGGGTCAGAAAGCCGCGCAAGCGCCCAGCGGACGTCTTCGCGCGCGTCGACCCTCCCCACGGCGCTCGCCGCGGAGGTCGAAGCCTCCTTCCCCCAGGTCTCCTCCCGCGACTCGCGCCGCGTCTTGCGCCGCAGTGCGTCGATGCGGACCTGCCGCGCCAGCAGGAAGAGGAAGGTCGAGAGCTTCGCCGAGGGCTTGTACTCGCGGCGGTACTTCCACAGCCGCATATACGTCTCCTGGACGAGATCCTCGCCTTCACTGTATTGAACGCCCTGGCGCCAGAAGAAGTTCAGAAGATTCTTCTCGAACTTCCTGGCCTCCGATATGAGCTCGTCGTCAGACATGGGCGGCAAGCTCCGCGAGAAGGACCGATCCCTCCGCACCGGGGATGCCTAGGAACTGGGCGAGCCATATGACCCCAAGTCCGGCCGCCAGCCCCGAAACAGCCGCCGCGATGGCGCCGAATATCGCGTCACCGGGCTGGGCGAGCGCGCACTTCACAGTGCGCCTCACCACGGCGCGGACCAGCCAGAACGCCAGAAGCGCCCCAAGCGCGACTGCTACGCCGCGCGCAAGGCCCGACTCGAAATACGAAGCCGAAAGAGGCCAGCCGATGCGCGCGGCGAACGACGCGCCGACCGCGCCTGCTAGAAACGCGAGCGCGCCCGAGAAGCCGATGAAAAGCCCCGTAAGAGCCCCTCCGGCCGCAAGGGCGAGAATCACGTAGTCGCTCGGCGCGAGATCCATTTTACTTCGCCTTGCGGACAGTCACGAACTCGCGGTAGCGCTGGTATGCGTTCGCGATGTCGCCTTTGCCGGTCTTGCGGAGAGCGCGGATGAGCCCGTCGATCGCCGATATGTCGGACGGATTTGCGGCGACGGCGCGCGAGTAGAGCTCCGCAGCCGTCGCGTGCTGTCCGATCCTGGCGGCAAGCTCGCCGGCCGCAAGGAACGTCGATATCGCGCTCGGCTTGAGTGAACACGCCTCCTTGTACCAGTCGAGCGTACGCTGGCGACCGGAGTTCGACGAATCAATCTTCTCCCAGGCCTTGGCGAGGCCGAGCGCGGCGTGATAACTTAGGACATCCGCCTTGTACGCGGCCTCGTACTCCACGCGGGCGGTCTTGTAGTTGCCCTTCTTCATTGCGGCCGCGGCTTTGGAAAGCGCGGCTGCGGATGCCGCGGAATCGCGCCTGTCGGCGCCCTTCCTGGACGCCGCACGGCGCGTGATGTCCTCCTTTATGCCGGGGATTATCGTCCGCTGCGCATGCACGGCACGCGGATCGGCCTTCTCGCCGAGCCGCACGAATATCTCGAACTGCTCGAGGGCCGCGTCGAGGTACCCGAACGAATCGCCGCGGTACAGGAGACCGAGGTGGTAGCGCGCGGACGGATTGCGGCGGTCAAGGCGTATCGCGCGCAGAAGCGCGATGCGGGCCAGGTCGCGGTGCTCGCAGGACATCTCGACGATTCCGATGCCGGTCCAGCCCAGTGACTGCGCCTCCGCGCCGGCGGAGGCATCCTCCGCCACGTCCGTGAAGCGCTTGACCGCACGCGCGTAGTCGTTGAGGTAGAAAGCTATCTCCGCGTCAAGAAGCGCCGCGTCTACGGCATCGGGCTGCAGCTCCACGGCCTTCGCGATTGTCTCGGACGCCTCGGTCATCTTCCCGAGGTCGCACTGCACGCGCGCGAGCATGACGAGCGCGTCGACGCTCTCGGGCGCATAGCGCAGGCTCTTCTCGAAGAGCTTCTCCGCCTTCTCGAGGCTGCGCGTCTCGTACGCGGCCTGTCCGGCGTTGTACTCCTTCACGCCGTCCTTCGGACCGCAGCCCGCGACGGCGAGGAGGAGAAGCGCGAGCGGAACGCCCGCAAGGCGGCTAGGCGCGGATGATCGCGAGAAACTCGTCACGCTTCGCCTCCATGATTTCCTTTGTCTTTCCCTCGAGATTGAGCCGAACGAGCGGCTCAGTGTTCGACATGCGCACGTTCGCCCAGTACCCTTCGGAATCCCACGCGTCGACGCTCACTCCGTCCAGCTCGAACACGCGCGCCTTCGCGGCGTAGATCTCCTTGATCTTCGCGAGGATCTCGGCAGGAGGCGTCGTCGTCTTGGTGTTGATCTCGCCCGACTGCGAGTACTTCCTGAGCGGCGCGATAAGAGCGGAAAGCGGCTTGTCGCTCGCCGAGACGATGTTCGCGAGCGCGAACGTCGCCATCGAGCTGGACTCGGCCGTGGAGTTCGCCTTGAAGTAGTAGTGGCCGGAGAGCTCGCCCGCGAAGATCGCGTCGTTCTGGCGCATCTGCTCCTTGATGAAGGAATGGCCGACGCGCGACATCATGGGCTTGCCGCCCGCAGCCGCAATTGTCTCCTCGCACACCTTCGACGAGCGCAGGTCGTAGAAGCACGCCGCGCCGGGGTTCGACGCAAGGAGATCCTGCGAGATGAGGGCGGTGATGAAGTCCATCGGGATGATCTCGCCCTGCTCGTCGATGAAGCCCGCGCGGTCCGCATCGCCGTCGTAGGCAACGCCGAACGCATACTTCCCGGGGTTCGCCTTGATGAGCGCCTGGAGGTCCTTCAGCGTCTCGCGGTGGAGCGGATTCGCATCGTGGTTCGGGAAGTCGCCGTCGTATTCGCCGTAGAGCGAGTCGTAGGTGATGTCGGAATCCTTGAACGCGACGGACTCCGCGATGCCCATTCCGTTCGCGAAGTCGAGCGCGAGGTGGAGCGGACGCTTCATGTGCGCGAATGCCTTGACGTGCGCGGCGTAGTCCGCAGAAACGTCGACCTTCGTCACGTCGCCGCGTCCGGCGGGCGGCTCGTTGCCGTCCATGCCGGCGACGAGCTTCTCGATATCCTTGATGCCGGTCGCACCGGAGATAGGCACGGCGTTCGCCTTGCAGAGCTTGCAGCCGTTCCACTCCTTCGTGTTGTGGGACGCGGTGATCATGACCGAACCGTCCGCGCCGAGCTTCGCGTTCGCGAAATAGCTCATCGGCGTCGATGCGAGGCCGATGTCGATCACGTCGACGCCTTCGTCAACAAGCCCCTGCGCAAACGCCGCGAAAAGCGCGTCGGAGGACTTGCGGCAGTCGCGCGCCACGACGACCTTGCCCTTGCCCGTGAAGCCGCAGAACTTCGCGTATGCGCGGGCGATCTTGTAGAAGTCGTCCTGCGTCAGTTCCGTGCCATAGATACCGCGAATGTCATATGCCTTGAAAATACCCATTTTTGTGCAGCCTTTCCTTTTGACGCACATTATAACAAAAAATCGCCCGTCGCGCCACGCGCGACGGGCTTTTTGGCAAGAAAAGCGCCTTCGCCCCCTTCAGCGCTGGCCGTAGTAGGCGTTCTTGCCGTGCTTGCGCTGGTAGTGCTTCTCGCCGACGTACGGAACAAGCCCGGGCGCGGGTTTCGCCGCATGGACCTGCTCCGTCAGGCGCGCCATCCGCGCAATCGCCTCAAGCGCGATTGCGTGGTCCACCGCGTCCTGCGGATCCTTGCCCCAGGTGAACGGAGCGTGCCCCGCCACGAGAACGCCCGGAACCGCAAGCGGCTCGAGTCCGCGGAAGCGCTCGACGATCACCTTGCCGGTGTTGAGCTCGTAGGCGGAGTTGACCTCCTCCTCCGTAAGGATGCGCGTCACTGGTACCGGGCCGTGAAACGTGTCCGCATGCGTCGTGCCGTAGCACGGGATCTCCCTGCACGCCTGCGCCCAGGCCGTGGCCTCGACGGAATGCGTGTGCACCGCGCCCTTCACCCCGGGGAAGTTGCGGTAGAACTCGAGATGCGTCGCGGTGTCGGAGGAGGGACGCAGGCTTCCCTCGACGACCTTGCCGTCAAGATCAACGACCACCATGTCGTCCGCCGTCATCCTGTCGTAGTCGACCCCGCTCGGCTTAATGACCATCAGCTTCGACTCCGTATCGAACCCGGACGCGTTCCCCCAAGTAAGGACGACGAGTCCCGACGAGACAAGCCTCTGGTTCGCCCTGAAGACGTCCTTCTTAAGCTCCTCAAGCATGGATCGCCTCCTTGAAGTTCGCCGTGTAGCGGTCGAAGCCGGCCATTCCGTCCTCGGTCGGCGCAAGCGTCTCGCTCGCGGCCCCCGCAAAGACCTTCTTCGCGAGGTAGTCCTCGAGCGGCTCCTGCGCGCCCGAAGCCGCGTACGCGGCGAGAACGGCCATTCCCCACGGTCCGCCCTCGCTCGCCGTCGACATGCATGTGACGGACGTCTTGAGCGCGTCCGCAAGGTACTGCTGGGCAATTCCCTTGTCGCGGAAGATTCCGCCGTGCCCGACGAGAGACTTGATTTCCACGCCCTCGCGCAGGAGGATGTCCATGCCGATCTTGAGCGAGACGAACGCGGAGTAGATCTGCGCCCTGAAGAAGTTCGCGAGCGTGAACGCGCTTTCGGGCTTCCTCACGACCTTGAGCATCGCATCCGAAACGCCCGTCACCGGCTCGCCGGAGAGGAACGGAACGACCACAACGCCTCCGCAGTCCTTGTCGCCCTTGAGCGACTCGCGGAAGAGGCTGCCGTAGTCGCCCCCGAAGAGCTTCACCCACGCGTTGATCTCGTTCGTGCAGTTGTTGCAGTGCACCATCGCGACTTCGTGCCCCGTAGGAGTCGTAACGACGTCGATCTCGGGGTAGTATCCCTTCATCGCCTTCTCAAGGACGACCATAGCGAAAATAGACGTGCCCGCCGAGACGTTGCCAGTCCCCGTGGCGACGGCGTTCGTCGCGACCATGCCCGTCCCGGCGTCGCCCTCGGGCGGAGCCATCACCGCGCCCGCCTGCAGCGCGCCCGTCGGGTCGAGCCACTTCGCCCCGCGCTCGGTGAGGACTCCGGCCTTCTCGCCGGCCTTCAGCACCTTCGGAAGCTTCTCCTTGAGCGAGCCGCCGAACTTCGCGTCGAACGCGGCGAGCATCCGCGCGTTGTAGTCGCCCGTCTCGGGGTCGATCGGGAACATTCCGCTCGCCTCGCCGACGCCCATCACGTTTTCGCCCGTAAGCCTGTTGTGGACGTAGCCCGCGAGCGTGGTGAGCCACCTCACCTGCGGAACGTGCGGCTCCTTCTTCAGGATCGCCTGGCAGTAGTGCGCGATCGACCAGCGCTGCGGAACGTTGAACTTGAACATCTCGGAGAGCTCAGCCGCGGCTTCGGCCGTCATCACGTTGCGCCACGTGCGGAACGGGACGAGGAGCTTTCCGTCCGCGTCGAACGGAAGGTACCCGTGCATCATGCCGGAGATTCCGAGCGCGGCGAGCTTCGTCAGCTTCGCGCCGTGGCGCGCGAGCGCGTCGGCCGCGCACTTCGCATACGCGTCCCTCACGCCCGATTCGATCTCCTCGAGGGAATAGCTCCACACGCCGTCCACGAGTGAGTTCTCCCAGTCGTGCGCGCCCTGCGCCACAACCTGGAACTTGTCGTCGATAAGTACCGCCTTGATGCGCGTCGAGCCGAACTCGATGCCCATCGCCGCCCTGCCAGATTCGATGAACGTCTTCATGAGTGTTGTATATCCCTTGAGGTTTTTCGTAATTATACCAAAATGCTGCCGCCCCAGTCATCACCCGATTGGGTGCCGGGCGATCTCGCAGAACAGTTTTTCCCCGCCGTTCCCTCGTCCCCCGGCGGACGCGCCCTATATCGGGTCGGATGCGGAGATGCGCGACTGGGAGTGAGCGTGGCAGATCGCCATCGCAAGCGCGTCAGCGGCGTCGTTCTGCGGAATCTCGGGGAGCGCGAGTAGGGTCTTCACCATCCGCTGGACCTGGTCCTTCTCCGCCATGCCGTTGCCGCACACCGCCATCTTAACCCTGCGCGGCTCGTACTCGTACACGCTCCTGGACGCCTCCGCCGCCGCGACGATCACCGCGCCGCGCGCCTCGCCGAGCACCATCATCGTGTTCGCGTTCTTGCCGTAGATGACCTTCTCCACGCTCAGGACGTCGGGGTTCCACGAGGCGATCAGCTCCGCGATCTTGGCGTGGATGCGCCTGAGGCACTCCGACAGCGGAACGTCCCTCGCGTTGGGGATGTTACCGTAGTCGAGGGCGCGCAGGCGGCTGCCTGCGGACTCCACTACGCCGAAGCCAGTCGAGCGAAGGGACGTGTCGACTCCAAGTATGACCATTTCCCCTCCCTAGCCTCAGACGACGGGACGGATGTACTTCGACTTGAGCGCACGCCACAGGACGGCGCAGAAGGCGGAGAGCGGAATCGCGAGGAGAAGCCCGAGCACTGGCCCGAGAACAGTGCCCCAGAAGAAGAACGAGAAGATGACGCCGGCGTATCCGAGGCCCGTCTTGTTGCCCTGTATCTTCGGGGTTATGCAGTATCCGTCGAGCAGCTGCCCTATTGCCCAGACGGACAGCACAAGCACGAGCCGCGTCACAGACCCGCCGCTGAAGTACGCGAGCGGAAGCGCTATCGGGAGGCACACGACCGTGCCGAAGAGCGGCACGAGGTTGAGGACGCCGAGGAGGAAGCCGAGTAGGAAGCCGTAGGGCAGCCCGACGAGAGCGAAGCCGAGCCCGTAGTAGACGCCCTCGATGAGGCAGATCACCGTCTGGCGCTGGAAGAAGCTCACGAGGATGTCCACGAATGCGTCGATCTGCTCCGCCACGAAAGCGCGCGTCTCCTGCTTGAGGAACGGCATCTGCGCGACTATGTCGCTCCCGCGCCTCGGCCTGGAGGTGAGGAAGAACACGAAGAATATGAGAGTGACAAGCGCCTGCACCGCGCCGCCGAAGAACTTCAGCGCGCCCGAGCCCGCCTTGAGCGCCGCGCCGCCGTAGTTCGTGTACAGCTCGCCGATGTTCTCGTACTTTATGCCGAGCTGGTCCATTAGGCCGACCGACTTCGGGAAGGTCGTGCGGAGCCAGTCTAGGACCTGGTGCGCCATCGTCGGACCCTGCCGGATCAGGTTGGATATCTGGTCAACAGTAACGGCCCCTGCGTACCAGAGGAAGAATCCGAGCGGAACGAATATCGTCAGCAGCATCGCCGCAAGCGCGAGCGAGGGGTTCTTCACGAGCCGCCTCCACCATATGTAGTACGGCTTGAAGAATAGCGACAGGAAGAAGCCGAGCACCACCGGCACTATCGCGTTGGACGCGAATGACAGCACCTTGAGCACAACCCATCCCACAACCGCCACAAATGTGAACACGAGCGAAAGGGCGAGCACGGTGATGCCCGTCGCGATCGTCTTCCTCTGTCCGTCAGTAAACTCTATCATTCCTTCCGACCCTCCGATGTTTTCCCGCCCGCGCCGGCTGCGCCCCGCCTGGCTCAGCGGCAGAGTTCAAGCGCAAGGAGCGCAAACGAAGTGCAGAGCACAGGATCCGCCTCCCAGAACCGGTTGTTCTCGTTTGCCCAGCTGCCGTCCTCCCTCTGGAGGGACACTATCCTGGCGGAAAGCTCCTTCTTCCACTCGTGTTCGCCGACCTTGTCGATCTTCGCCGCGTCAAGCGCGCGCGTCATGATGTCGTAGAAGTAGTAGAGCCCCTGGTTGCCCATGCCCGGATTCTCGTCGACCGACCAGTTCTTGTCGAGCCATTCGACGGACTGCCGGACGCGCGGATCGCCCTTGTCGAGCTTCGCCGAGCACATGGACAGGACAGCCGCGTATGTCATCGCCCCGTAGGCGCGCAGCGACACCTTGCCCTGCGCGTTCGTCGTGCTGCCGCCCTGCGGCGTGCGCTCGTTGTATGCCGCTCCGCCGGCGTCGGGACCCTCCTTCTTCATCAGGTTCTCGACAAACTCGAGCGCCTTGTCCCAGTCCAGGTCGACTCGCTTCCCGCCCTCGCGGAACTCCTCCAGGGATGCGGTCTTGGCCATCGCGGAGAGCGCGTACGACGTATTCGAAAGGTCGGCATAGCGTCTGCGAGAGACCTTGTCGTATCCGAACCCGCCCGCCATCGTATCGTCGCCCGTGAGCTGCGAGGACGCGACATACTCGCGCGCCTTGAGCAGCGGCGCAGACGGCGCGAGCTTCGAGTCGAAGAGCGCGGAGAGGCACACGGACGTGTTGTAGTTGCCGAGTCCCGAGCCGCCGCGGCCGGGCTTCGGGACATAGAACCCGCCGTCCTCGCGCTGCGTTGCGAGGACGAACGCCGCAGCCTTCTTCTTGGCCTCGGCAACCGCCTCGCCGGCGTCGCCGGACCCGCTCAGCGCCCACAGGGGAAGAGCCGTCAGCGCAGGCATCTGCGGATCGGAGAAGTGCCCGTCCTCCCGCTGGTTCGCGAGAAGGAACTTCACCCCCTTCGCGATTGACTCATCAAGCGGCGTAGCCGCCGCTGCAACAAACGCCGTCGTGGCGAAAACCGCCGCTGCAATTGCTTTTCTCATAGCTTAAACCTTTCCTAAGGGTAAACGGCCCGTCGGCCGCGAAGGTTCAGAACGAAGTGTCCGGAGGCATGTTCATTAGCGCGTTTATCCTGTCCTCGAGCGGGGGATGCGACGCGAAGAGCGAGGACATCTTGCCTCCGATCCCGAATGCCTTGAGGGAGTCCGGCAGGACGCCCGGCTGGAGATTGCCGAGGCGCCTCAAGGCGGCGATCATCGGCGCGGGAGAGCCGAGCAGCCGCGCCGACCCCGCGTCTGCGGCAAACTCGCGGCGACGGCTGTACCACATGAGGATCATGGACGACAGGAAGCCGAGCGCCATCTGCATGACCATCACTATGACATGGTAGAGCCCGTATCCGGCGCGGTTCCTGCGGCCCTCCCTGCCGCTCAGCGCGCCCTGCACTATCTGGGCGACTATATGAGAGAAGAATATGACGAAGGTGTTGATTACGCCCTGCGTAAGGCCCATCGTGACCATGTCGCCGTTCGCGACGTGCGTCATCTCGTGTCCGAGCACGGCACGGAGCTCCTCCCGCGTCATCTGGCCCATGATGTCCGTCGAGACGGCGACAAGCGCCGAGTTCTTGAAGGCACCCGTCGCGAACGCGTTCGCCGCGCCCGGGTATATGGCGACCTCGGGCGTCTTCAGGTTCGCGCGGCGCGCGAGGTCCTCTACGGTCGACACGAGCCAGCGCTCAGCCTCGCCCTCAGTCCCGTCGATGACGCGGCACTTCATCCGCGCCTTCACCATCGTCTTGGAAAGGAACAGCGAGATCAGCGAGCCCGCCATTCCCATGACGAACGAGAACAGCAGAAGCGGCGCATAGCCGCCCTCCCCAAGCGCTGCAGAGAGGTCGACGCCGAAGAACGAGCACACCACGAAGGCGGCGACCGAGAGCATCGCAACGGCTGCAATGTTGGTCGCAAAAAACAGGAAAAGTCGTTTCATGGGGCTATTATACCATAAATCGCGCGGCAGGGCATATGAAAGGCCCGGCTTTTCGGCCGGGCCTTCGCGGTGCTTACTTGTTTTTGTGCCGCTGCGCCTTCATGCGCTTGTCGTATTTGTGCTTGGACATTTTTTTGCGGCGTTTCTTCTTGATGGAACCCATGGGTTTTTCTCCTTGATTTTGTTTTTTCGGCTAGCTAGGCCGTTTTCTGACTCAGAAAATTATCTTGTTGAGCGGAAGCTCGATGATGCCCGTCGCCCCGTTCTTCGTGAGCTGCGGGATGAGGTCGCGAACCGCCTTCTCCTCGACGACGCTCTCGACCGCGAACCAGTCGCCTCCCGAGAGCTTGTTGACCGTCGGCGCGTGCAGCGCGGGCATGACCTTCACGACCTTTTCGAGCGTCTTCGCCGGGGCGTTGCACTTGAGAAGGACGCGCCTCTGCGCCTCGAGCGCTCCCGTGAGGAGCATCTTTAGCTGCTCGAGCTTCGCGCGCTTCGCGGAGTTCTTCCAGCTCTTCTTGTTCGCGATGAAGCGGGTGGTCGAGGTTAGTATCGTGTCGACGATGCGGAGGTTGTTCGCGCGGAGCGACGAGCCGGTCTCGGTGAGGTCGACGATCGCGTCCACAAGCTCCGGGGCCTTGACCTCGGTCGCGCCCCAGCTGAACTCCACGTCCGCCTTCACGCCGTGCTTCTTGAGATAGCGCTTGACGAGCCCGATAGCCTCGGTCGAGATGCGCTTGCCCTGGAGGTCCTTAACGGTCTTGATCTTCGAGTCGTTGGGGACGGCCAGAACCCAGCGGACCGGATTCGACGTCGCCTTCGAGTAGTTGAGCTCGCAGATCTCCTGGACGTCCGAGCCGTTCTCGTACACCCAGTCGTATCCGCAGATGCCCGCATCGAGAAGCCCGAGCTCGACGTAGCGGCTCATCTCCTGCGGCCTCAGAAGGCGGCACTTGATCTCCTCGTCGTCGATCGTGGGCGTGTAGCTGCGGCTTGAGCAAGAGACGTTGAAGCCCGCGCGCTTGAACAGCGCGAAGGTCGACTCCTGCAAGCTTCCTTTCGGTAGTCCGAGAACGATTGCCATGTGTTGCTTTTCTTTCCCTTGTTCAAAAAACCCGCAAATTATATCATAAATCGGCCGCGTTTGTCCAACGCGGGCAGACGGCATTTTTCGCAGTCGGGGTGAGCGGACGAGCAAAACTCGCGGTAAACGCCTATCAAACCCTGTATCAGAAGCCCGTTTCCGGCGTAGAATGCGGCGGGGTTGTGGTCGCGTCCGAGCATCCTGAACGCCATCAGCCGCACGGGCTCTGAAACGTCTTCCGGCGGGAGCCAGTCCGGCGCTCGCTCGAGCCGCCCCTCCGCCATCGCCCACGGCACGACGATGTTCGCGAGCACCGCCGCGCCGCGTCCGCGCCCTACGATGTGCCGCGCGGACATCGTCCCGACGAGCTCGCGGCAGGCCTTCGGCGAGAAGTCCCATGCCTCCGCAAGGCTCATCACAGGCGTAGTCACGAACAGCTCCGCCGCCGCCTCGAGCCTTCGCTCGGGCGCATTGCAGGGGCGTCCGCCCCGCGACACATCCGCAAACGACGCCGCGGCGACGAGCGCGGCCGCCGCGTTTTCGGGCTCTGCGACGAGCCGCCTGTACGGAACTGCCGCAGCGATGGCGCGGAACGCCGCGGCGTTCCTGCTGTAGCCGAGCGCGCCCATCATCTCGGCGTAGAACAGCTGCAACGGATCCCGGCAGCCGGCAAGCTGCGCACGCATGCGCGACGCCTTCTCCGCGAGCCGCCTCCGCCCCGCCTCCGCAAGCGCCGCGCGCGCCGCGTCCGGATCGCCCCTCAGCGCCTCGAAGCACGCCCTCTCGCCCGACGGCAGCCGCGCGAACGGATACGCCCCGAGGTCGATCGCGTCAGGCGAGAATCCCGGGTCGGACGCAAGAAAGCGTCCGAGCCAGATCGAAACCGCGCGCGGCGGGAGCGACGCGGGAGGAGGTCCGTATCGCCACGTGACGTGCGCGACGACGTTGCGGTACGCCGCATCCTCCCCGTGCCCGTGCGCCGTCCAGTCCGACGGCCCCATGTGCACCTCGACGTCCCCGCAGAGCCTTCGGCGCTCCGGACCCAACTCGATCACCGCACCGAGGAAGTCGGGGCCGGGCCCGAGGTTCCACGCGCCGGGATCGACGACTCGCACCTCGCCTCCCGACGCGGCGGATCTGCCGACGGCGTAGAGCCTCTCCGGCCGGAGCGCGCGGTCGTACCAGATCGCCTGGACGTGCCGCTCGCTTATCATGCCGCCTTTCTCGCCGCCTTGGCCTTCGCGGGGTCGAGCGGCGTCTCGCGCACTTCCTGCGCGATCTTCTCCGCGATCTCGGGATGCTCCTTCATGTACGCAATCGCCGCGAGCGAGCCCTGGGCGAGCTGCTCGCTCCCGTGCGCGAGCCAGCTTCCGCGCCGCTCGACGATCCCGCGCGCGAGCGCCGCGTCGAGGACCGATCCCTCCCACGATATGCCGCACGCGTAGAGGATGTCGAACTCCGCCTCGGTGAAAGGCGATGCGACCTTGTTCTTCACGACCTTGACGCGAGTGCGGTTGCCGACGATCTCGCCGGCGGCGGACTTTATCGCGCCGATCCTCTGAACCTGCAGCCTGCAGCTCGCGTAGAACTTGAGCGCCTTGCCGCCGGGCGTAGTCTCGGGATTGCCGAACATCACGCCGATCTTCTCGCGCACCTGGTTCGTGAATATGCACAGCGTCTTCGTCTGCGCTATCGCAGCGGTGAGCTTGCGCATCGCCTGCGACATGAGGCGCGCCTGCAGCCCGACATGGCTGTCGCCCATCGCGCCGTCGATCTCCGCCTGAGGGACGAGCGCCGCGACGGAGTCGACGACAACGATGTCCACTGCCCCCGACTTCACGAGCTCCTCGCAGATCGTGAGCGCCTCCTCGCCGCTCGACGGCTGCGAGACGACGAGGTTCGCGAGGTCGACGCCGATCTTGCGCGCGTAGCCCGGGTCGAGCGCGTGCTCCGCGTCGATGAACGCGGCCGTGCCGCCGGCCTTCTGCACGTTCGCGACGGCGTGCAGGGCGAGCGTCGTCTTGCCGGACGACTCGTGTCCGTACAGTTCGACGATGCGCCCCTTCGGGAGCCCGCCGACGCCGAGCGCCAGGTCCAGCCCCAGCGCACCGGTCGACACTGCCTCCACGTCCCTCTGCGCCGCGTCGCCGAGGCGCAGCACGGACATCTCGCCGAACTGCTTTCGTATCTCCTTCATCACGTTTTCGAGAAGACTGCTCATCTTTTTGTCCTCCTTGTTCTGTTCACCTGTTTATCTGTTCCAGTCCACGAAGCGCTCCGTTTTCTCGAAGAGCCTCACGCCCGGAATGTGGTCTATCTCGGCGCGGCACGCCGCGTTCGGCGTGCCGTACACCTCGATGACGTCGAAGCGGTACGCGCCGGTCCAGCGCTCCTTCGCGATCCACGTCCTGCACGCGCGCCTTAGGAGGTCGCGCTTGCGGCGGTCGACGCTGCGCAGACGCGTGGCGTACGGACTACGCTGCGCATGCTGCTTGACCTCTACGAACGTCATCACGTCGTACATCCTGTCGTACGCGACGACGTCGATCTCGAGCCTGCGGTCGCGCGAGCAGGGGCGGACGTTGCGGTCGACAATCTCGTATCCGTGGACGCGGAGAAACTCGACCGCGACGTCTTCGCCCCATTCGCCGTGGCGTACGCCGACGTTGGAGGTCTCACGCCGCTGCCTGGGCATTGCGCGCCTCCCGCGTCTCGCGGCGGTACTTCGACGTGTCGTGCGGCACGAGCATCGGGATCCCGAAGCAGATGACGCCGAACGACTTCTCAATCGCAAGGCTGATGCCGAGCGCCTCGTTGGGAGCCAGTATGAACCGCGCGCGCGACTCGCCCTGCCCTTCCCGCGACGTGCGGAAAAGCTCGAGCGAGTAGCAGTTCGTCGGCTCCACGATGTGTCGGAGGTTTATGCTCGTCGTGAACTGTGAGGTCGTGTGGAAGAGCCCCTTCCCGTCTCCTATCGACTCGCGCTCGCCGCGGAAGACCATCAGCATCTCGGTGAGGTCCGTGAAGTCGAGCTTCACCGTGAGCCTGCCGTCCCAGTCGAACCTCGGGAAGGTCGGGTTCGGCCCGCGCCTGTCGCCGATAGTCAGCTGGTTCGCCATCGTCAGCATGATGCATCCGTCAGTGTCGTCGTGAGCCGGGTGGAGCGTCATCTTGATCGCCCCTCCGGTGCCCTTTCCGTTCGCGTGGTAGAGCGCAAGGCTGGGACGAAACTGCCCCGGCTGCTGCGCGACCTTCTGCTGCATTGTCTCGTTCATCTTCCTGTTCCTTTCCTTTTCGTTGTTTTGTTTTCCCCGGGCCCTACTCAGGCCCAGAAAGAGTCTCCTCCGCGGTCGAGCTCGCGGTAGCTCGCCGCCGCGAACACGTCCTCCTCCGTGACGTCGAGCCGCCCCTTGAGGTCAGCGCACGTGCGCGCGACCCTGAGGACTCTGTCGTACGCGCGCGCCGAGAGGTTGAGCGCATGGAGCTTGTCGTGGAGCGCATCCGCCGCCTTGTCAGTGAGCCGGCAGATGTCCTTGAGGTCCCTGCTCTTCGCGTCCGCGTTCGTTATGACGCCGCGCATCCCGCGGTAGCGCTCGGCCTGTATCGCCCTCGCGGCGATGACGCGCGATCTTATCGCCGCGCTCGACTCGCCCGGCTCCAGGTTCTCCAGCTCGTCCGGCTCAACGGCCTTGACGCCGCACTGGATGTCGATTCGGTCTAGCACCGGGCCGGACACGCGCTGCTGGTACTTCAGCACCTGCGCCTGGTTGCACCTGCAGTCGTCCGTCGGATAGTATCCGCACGGACACGGATTCATCGCCGCGACGAGCATGAAGCGCGACGGGAAGTCGTACGCCGCCGCCGCGCGAGAAACCGCGACGTGGCCGTCCTCGAGCGGCTGGCGAAGCACCTCGAGCGCGCTCCTCGGGAACTCCGCGAACTCGTCGAGGAAGAGAACTCCCCTGTGCGCAAGCGACACCTCCCCCGGCACGGGACGCGTCCCTCCGCCGAGAAGGCCAATGGAACTCACTGTGTGGTGCGGCGCGCGGAACGGACGCGACGTCACGAACACGCCGCCGCCCTTCTCGCGTCCGGCGACCGAGTGTATCTTCGACACCTCCAGCGCCTCCTCCACGGTCATGGGCGGGAGTATCGAGGGAATCCGCCGCGCGATCATCGTCTTGCCCGAGCCGGGCGCGCCGATCATCAGCATGTTGTGTCCTCCCGCGACTGCGGTCTCAATGGCGCCGCGCAGGTTCTCCTGCCCCTTGATGTCCGCGAAGTCGTCGCCATGCCCCTCTTCGGCGGCGACAAGCCCAGCTAGGTCCGTCACGTGCGGCTCTATCGTTATCTCGCCGTTGAGGCACGCGACTGCCTCGGCAAGGGTCCTCACTGGTATGACGTCTATCCCCGGGACGACGCTCGCCTCATCGGCGTTCTCCTCAGGGACGAACACCGCGCGCCGCCCGATGCGGCGCATCTCCATCACTATCGGTATTATCCCCCTTACGCGCCTCACGCCGCCCGCTAGCGAAAGCTCTCCCGCGAACGCGTACTCCTCGAGCTGCTCGTTCCTCAGACGCTTCGTCGCTCGCAGCAACGCGACGGCTATTGGAAGATCGTAGATGGGACCTTCCTTCCTCACGTCCGCAGGCGCGAGGTTGACGGTGATGGCATACTCGTCCTTCGTGCGGAAGCCCGAGTTCTTGAGCGCGGTCGACACGCGGTCCTTCGCCTCCTTCACCGCCTGGTCGGGGAGACCGACTATGGCGAACGAGCTCGTCGACTTCGCCGAGCTGACCTCGATCTCGACCGTCGACGCGTCAACACCGTTTATCGCACCCGAATAGCATCTTGCAACCATCTTGTTTCCGTTCCTTTCCGATTGGTTCTGGATACGGAAACATTATCGCATATTCCGCAAAAAGTATTCTGACAAATCACTGATATTTCACTGATATTTCACTGATATTTTTGTCAGTTAAGGATTTTAAAAATCGGCGCGACATGCGTTTGAGGCCCATTTTACAAGGGTCTCGCGCACATCGCCCCGGCGAGGGTCAAAATTCGCCGAAATTCGCCGACATGAAAATCCGTCAGTTTGGGTTTTTTGCGCCTCTTCGCGGAGACCTTAGCCGGAGGCGCGGAAACGGCATTCCAAAGACCGCGTTGGAGGTTCCCCACTTTTTCTGGCATGATAACGGCCACACCCCAGTAAACAAAGGGTGAAGTGGCAATTTTCATTTTTGCGTTAAGTGAAAATCCACTTCCGGTTTGTAATTGAACTCCGAGCGTTTGG
>JAEDKA010000070.1 GCA_016296065.1 Kiritimatiellia bacterium | reverse complement strand
CACAGCCAGAGACCATGCCGCCTGACGCGCGTAAGTTCAAATGCGTAAACCCTGGACGCGTGGGAGTGCCGCCCCTCACTCCCGCTCAGTGTCCGGTCTCGAAATGCGGGTCGACGGACATGCACTTCGCAGGGCACTTTGCGACGATCTGCTCGTCGTCGGGCGGATTTGCGTAGTTGACCTTCGCGAGGAAGCCCTGGAACGTGAAATGCCCCGCCTCCTTGCCTCCGGAATTCTTCTCGCAGAGGTGGCAGCCCATGCACCCGACGCCGCAGACCTTGCGGACCTGCGGACCCTTGTCCGGATTCGCGCAGAGGACGTGGATTGTCGCGGACGCGGGAACTAGCTCAATGATCTTCTTTGGGCAGACGTTGACGCACTTGCCGCAGCCGATGCACAGACGCTTGTCGACCTTGGCGAGTCCGTCGTGCACTGATATCGCGCCCTTCGGGCACACGTTCGCGCACGCGCCGTATCCGAGGCAACCATAGGTGCATCCCTTGTCGCCGCCCGCCGTGGCCGCTGCGACGTTGCAGTCGCAGATTCCGTTGTAGTCGCCGACGCGTATCGCCTCCGAGCGCGTCCCGCAGCACTTGACGAGCGCGACACGCCTCTCCGTCGCAGTCGCCTCGACGCCGAGAATCTTCGCGATCTCCTTCGCACAGCTTTCGCCGCCCGCCGCGCACGCCCCGTTCGGCGCAGTGCCCGCGACAAGCGCGCGCGCGTAGCCGTCGCACCCCGGGAAGCCGCATCCGCCGCAGTTCGCGCCCGGAAGCGCCGCAGTCACCATGCCGATGCGCGGATCCTCCTTGACGCTCAGATAGCGGTCCGCGATGGCAAGCGCCGCCGCGGCCACGAGCCCGATCCCTGCGATAATTGCAATTGCTATTGCCATATGAACCACCCCGCAACCTTACATTTTACACTTTACATCCGCTCAGTACGGCAGCTTCACGAGTCCCGAGAAGCCCATGAACGCGAGCGAGAGGAGTCCGCCCGTGACAAGCGCTACGGCTATGCCGCGGAAGCACCGCGGGGGATTCGCGTGCGCGAGCTTCTCGCGGATTCCGGAGAAGATGACGAGCGCGAAGCCAAAGCCGATCGCCGCCGCAAACGAGAAGAACACAGCCTCGAAGAAGCCCGTCCCCTGCTTGCAGTTGATCTCCGCCGCGCCGAGGACCGCGCAGTTCGTGGTGATTAGCGGAAGGAATATGCCCAGCGCCGCGTGAAGCGGAGGCAGAAAGCGCTTCATCGCTATGTCGATGAACTGCACCAGCGCCGCGATGACGAGGATGAACGCAAGCGTGTGGATGTACCCGAGTCCGTTCGGCGCGAGAAGCCAGTGGTCTAGGCACCAGGTCACCGCCGAAGCGACGGTCATCACGAAGACGACGGCGCCGGACATGCCGAGCGCCGTGTCGAGCTTCTTCGACACGCCGAGGAACGGACAGCATCCCAGAAAGCGGCTCAGAACAAAGTTGTTCACCAGAACCGCACCAACCAGTATCATCAGGTAGTAGCTCATAACTGCAAAAATTATATCATTTTTAGGCACCGCCTTCAAGGCGGGGGCGCATTTTGCGTCAGCCCACGACGACGCGCTGGACGCGCGAGCCGAGCGAGCAGATGACGTCGTAGGCGTGCGTGCCCTTGAGCTCGGCCCAGTCGTCGGGCGTGATCGAGTCGCGTCCGCACGTGCCGAAGCAGACCACTTCGTCACCAGCCTTCACCCCTGGGACGTCCGTGACATCGACAGTAGTGTAGTCCATCGAGATGCGCCCGATGATCTTGCAGCGCCTGCCGCCGATGAAGACGAAGCCGCGGTTCGTGAGCGCGAGGGGAAGCCCGTCGGCATACCCCGCGGATATCGTCGCGACCCTGGTCGGGGCGGCGAGGCACCATGTGCGCCCGTACCCGAGCGTCGTGCCCGCGGGAAGCTCGCGGACCTGCGCGACGCGCGTCTTGAGCGACAGGACCGGCTCCACCTTGAGCGCCTTGCGACCGTTGGGGTCGAAGCTTCCGTGAAGGTTGATGCCCGTCCTCACCATCGTGAACGGACTCCTCGCCGTCTCCGGGAAGTTGTTTATCGCGTCCGACGCGGCCATGTGCACCTTGCGGAAAGAAATCCCCTCCTTCCCGCACGCGGCGACGATGGACTTGAACAGCTTGATCTGCCTCTTGGTGAACGGATCCTTCGGGTCGTACGCCATCGGGCAGTGCGAGAATATCCCCTCGCAGTCGAGCGCGGGGAGCTTCCGCACCGCCCTGATCGTCTCGAGCGCGTCCTTCGCGAGGATGCCGAGGCGCCCCATCCCGGTGTCGAGCTTGAAGTGGACGCGCGCGGTGGTCTTCGCCCTGCGCGCGGCGTCCGAAATGAGCTTCGCCGTCGCGAGGTCCGTGACCGGCAGTATGACGCCTGCCTTTACCATCGGCGCAATCTCGTCGGGAAGTATGGACGAGAGTATCTGCACGTCCGCGGCGCATTTGCCGCGCCTGAGGACCGAGAGGAGCTCCAGCGCCTCGAACGGCTCGGCAACTCCGAAGTCTCGGCAACCCGCCTTCGCGAGCGCCTCGGCGTACGGTCCGACGCCGAGTCCGTAGGCGTTCGCCTTGAGCACGCACAGGACGCGCATCGGCTTCACGTGCTCCACGATCTTCGCATAGTTCCTCACGAGCGCGCCGAGGTCGATCTCGACGCGCACGCGGCGCTTCAGCCCGGAACCGTATACTTTCGCCATCTTGCCCTCCTTCCCCGAAGACCGGCCGCGCGTCACTGCGCGAGTTCCTCGGCAAGCTTCTTTATGCGCCTAGAGGTACGCACCGCGCAGAACTGCTTGCCGCACATCGAGCAGTGGTCGTCCGAATGCGCTTCGTCCGTGAACGCGCGCGTCCTGAGCCAGCGCTCCTTCGCGCGCTTCGGGTCGAGGCAGAGCGCGAACTGGCGGTCCCAGTCAAACGCGGCCCTCGCGTTCGCCATCGCGTCGTCGCGGCCGCGAGCCCCGGGGAGATGGCGCGCGACGTCTCCCGCGTGCGCGGCGATCTTGTAGGCGATGCAGCCCTGGTGCACTTCCTCTGCGTCGGGAAGCCCGAGATGCTCCGCGGGCGTCACGTAGCAGAGGAGCGACGCGCCGTAGGTCGCCGCCGCGGTCGCGCCGATTGCGGAGACGATGTGGTCGTATCCGGGCGCGATGTCGGTCGTGACCGGACCAAGCACGTAGAACGGCGCCTTCTTGCAGACCTCCTGCTGGCGCTCCATGTTCATCTGGATCTGGTCGAAGGGAACGTGTCCCGGACCCTCCACCATCGTCTGCACGCCGCGTGCGCGGCAGCGCTCCACGAGCTCGCCGAGAACGTCAAGCTCGCCGAACTGCGCGGCGTCAGAGGCGTCCGCGAGGCAGCCGGGGCGAAGTCCGTCGCCGAGCGACACGGTGACGTCGTGCTCCGCGAGGATGTCCATCACTTCGTCCCAGTGGGTGTATAGCGGATTCTCCGCCTTGTTCTCCATCATCCACTCGGCCATTATAGCGCCGCCGCGGGAGACGATTCCCATCTTGCGCTTCATCGCGTTAGGGATGTGCTTCAGCAGGAGACCCGCGTGGAGCGTCATGAAGTCGACGCCCTGCTCCGCCTGGCGGCGGATGACGCCGATGAGGAACTTCGGGTCCATCTTCGGTATGTCGCCGAGAAGCGAAATCGTCTCGTAGATCGGCACGGTGCCGAGCGGCTTAGGCGAGGCGTCGAGCATTCCCTGGCGGATGGACGCGATCTCGTCCTCTGTCGACGCGACGGAGAGGTCCATCACGAAGTCCGCACCGGCGTCAAGCGCGACCTGGAGCTTTTCGAGCTCGTCGCCCTTCCCGGAATGCGTCACGCTGCGGCCGAGATTCGCGTTGATCTTCGTCGTGAACATCCTGCCGACGCCGACGGGCTGGCAGTTTTTGTGGGCGGGGTTGAGCGGAATCACCGCCTCGCCCGTCGCCACCGCCGCGCGGACCTTCTCCGCGTCAAGCCCCTCGTCTGCGGCGACACGCTTCATCGCCTCCGTCACAATGCCCTTGCGGGCCGCCTCCAACTGTGTCATCTTCCTTCCTCCGCAGGAATTACCCTGTTCAGGTTCTCGGGTCTTATCTCAGCCACCGCGCCCCATGCGCGTCAGCACCCCGTATTGGCGAATATTGTACCAAAAATCCTCGCACTCCGCATTACTCCGCCTCTTGGAGGTTCCCCAAATTTTTTTCCGCTGGCGAGGCGTTGCGACGGCCTGCGCGGATTTAAGAAACTCCGATGGTTTGGGTTCTCGCGTCAGCGCCCGCGCACACCACAATCCGTCAATCCGAACAGGATGTGGCAAGAGCGGGGCTGAGTCAGATCCTGTTGTCCCAGTTCTTGAAGACGACTTCCTGCCCGTTCGCCTTGATCGCCGCATAGACCTCCTTCGGCGGGCGGCGGTCGGTGAGCGTGAACTGCGCGACGTCCGCCGCGTGCTCCTTCTCGAGGACGGCGTAGCCGCCGGGCGTCACGCGCGAACCCGCGCTCATGTTGTCCGCCGCGACCTGCACGATGTAGTCGCGGAACTTAGGTGCCTCGCGCGTCGAGACCGTCATGCAGCACTGCGGGAAGACGATTCGGAACGCGAGCATCATGAGGTCTACGTCGCGTTCGTCGACTTCGCACGGCGGGACGAATCCGCCTTCGACGCGGCAGAAGCGCGGGAACGCGAACTGCACCTTCGACTCGTAGCACTCCTTCATGAGGTAGAGCGCGTGCGCGGCGAGCGATGCCGCCTCGCGGCGCCACGGCGTGAGGCCGAGGAGGAACGCGCAGCCGAGGATGCGGAAGCCCGCCTTTCCGGCGCGCAGCTGCGTCCAGAGCCGCCATTCGTAGTTCGACTTCGGGCCCGCCGGATGGAAATACTTGTAGCGTTCCTGGTCGTACGTCTCCTGAAAGCACGTCAGCGACTCGAAGCCCGCCTCGAACATCGCGCGGTAGCCTTCCTCGCTCTGCGGCGCGACCTCAAGGGAGAGGTTCGAGAACATCGGCTTCAGGAGCCGCGCGACGTCGCAGAAGTGCTCGACGGAGTTGACTTTCGGATCCTCGCCTGCGACGATGAGGAGGTTGTCGATTCCGCTCGCGCGTATCGCCTCCGCCTCGACGCGGATCTCGTCCAGCGTGAGGTTGCGCCTCACGGTGCCCGTGTGCTCGCGCCTGAAGTCGCAGTAGCGGCAGTGGTTGACGCACGTGTTGCCGATGTAGAGCGGCGCATAGACGCTCACGGTCTTGCCGTAGTACTTGATGCGCGCGAGGCGGGCATTGCGGCGCATCTCGTCCATGAACGGATAGGCGGCGGGCGAGACGAGGTTCAGCAGGTCGAACCAGTCGTGGCGGTCCTTCGCAAGCGACGCCTTCACCATCTCGGGCGTCACCTTCGCGTAGTATTCATCGACCTCCTCGGCCGTGTATTTCAGCAGTGGAAACATATTCCTTTTTCTCCTTCAAAGTTTTTTGCCATCGCGCATTTCTCATCCTCCCTGCGCATTTCCAATCACTTCCCAGCGCCCGCCCTTGTCGGGGGCGACGCGGCGGAGGCGCTGCGCGTCCCTGAGCCGTTCCATGTGCTTCTGAATCGCGCTGCGGGAAACAAATTCCTTCAGCGTGCGAAGGATCATGTCGAGCATGAAGTCTACGAAGGCACGGGCATCACCCGACTTCTTGTCCGAATGAAGCGTCCTGTCGCCCGGCGTAAAACGCGTAATCTCGCAGACGTCAACCACGTTTTACCTTCGTCATAATCTCTTTTTTCAAGTTCACGCGCATATTATACCATTTCTTCCGCTTCCAGCGCACGGGAGAGCTCCTTGTTGTGGTGCGATTCCAAACTGTTGAACCGCTTCGCCAGAAGCGGTTGCGTTTCGAGGCATGCGCCCCGCGGCGGCGGCGGATGCGCCGCGCTGTACGCGGCTTGAGATGCGCCAGTGAAAACTTCAGCGAATGAAGTATGCCGCGCGGCGGGCAAGAGCGCCGACGCGGTCGAACCCGATCAGATGCCCGAGCCGCTCCGACGCTGCGCCCCACTTGCGGTAGAAGAGATTGAACAGGAGATACGGCATCAGCTGGCTTCGCGAGCGCGGCAGGCGTCGCCAGATGTTGCCAAGGGTGTACACCTCGCGGTAGACGCGCAGATACCCGTCGTAAAGCTCCTCCGGCGTCATGTTCTTCGGACGGATTACGACATGCGCCGTATCGTAGTGCGAAAGGTCGTCGTCGATTATCCGCCCCTCCCTGCGCATCCTGTCGTAGAATGGCGTGCCCGGATACGGCGTCGCGATGTGGGAAGTGACTGTCTCGATCCTGTTGGAGACCACCCATTCGACCGTCCGGTCGAATGTCGAAGGGTCGTCCGCGTCCAGCCCAAACACGAAACTCGCGTTGACCATTATTCCCCTTGAATGGAGAGCCTCGGCAAGCGCCTCGAACCGCGACACCTTGTTCTGTCCCTTCCCCACGCCTGAAAGCGACTCGGGATTGACGCTCTCGAAGCCGATGAAAAGGCTCTGGCACCCCGTCTCCGCCATCAAATCGAGGAGATCCGGCATGTCCAGGATGTTCGCCGACACGGCCGCGCTCCATTTGAGGCGCATCGGACGGAGCGCGGCGAGCAGCTCGCGGGTGAACGCCGGGCTTCCGATGAAGTTGTCGTCGATGAACATGATGTGGCGCGTCGCCTTCGAACGCACCTCGTCCGCAACCGACTCGACTGTGCGGTGGACATATCCGCCGCCGTGCCGCCGGACCGCCGCATTGTAGCAGAAGTCGCACGCGAAGGGACATCCCCTGCTCGCCGCGATGACGTTGTCGTACAGGCATCCGCGCGTGTCCACCGACCGGAAGGACGGCGCGA
The DNA here is from genome assembly GCA_016296065.1 of Kiritimatiellia bacterium. Classification (GTDB taxonomy): domain Bacteria; phylum Verrucomicrobiota; class Kiritimatiellia; order RFP12; family UBA1067; genus UBA1067. The sequence continues at coordinate 9,789 of JAEDKA010000070.1, read as the reverse complement.
GAAGGCAATCTCCGGGAAACGACACCGGCGTCTCGTATCGGCGGCGAAGCCGTCCCGCCGCGGCATCCGCCAGCACGTCGCGCCAGTGGCCCTCGGCTGGTCCAATGCAGATCGTCTCGAACATCTCCGATGCAAGGTCTGGATTGGACGTAACTCCGATTCCGCCAACCGCAACAGGCACGCCGAGCCGGCGGTATTCTTCGCTCAGCACGCGGGCCCGCGCAAGGACGTCAATGCTCGCAGATATTCCGACAAGATCGAAATCGGACGACGGAATGTCGAGATCGGAATTCTCGTTCACGACGACGACTTCATGTCCACTGTCCTCGACAATGCGGGCTATCGTAAGAAGCCCGAGATGCGGAGCCATCCTCGCCTTGAGCGAGGTGTCCATCGGCCTTGTCGCCGCGAGCGGCTGTATCAGCTTTACGCGCATCACACGGCTCTCGTTTTATCGTTCGACCACTTTCCAGTGGCCGTTCTTGTCGGCGCCAACATGGTTTACACTGTCAGGAACAGGCTCTATCTTCAGTAAATTATCAGAAAACCGAGGGTCGGCAAGCGCTTCGCCGGGCGGGTGTCGAGATCACCGCGAGCGGCGGAAACGCGAAGGCGTCTCTTAGCCCGGAAAGAGCTTCGAGAGTATCTGCTCGGCGGGGGTGTACGACTTCTTCTCGTTGTTGCACTCCTTGCAGCAGGGGACGCAGTTGCCGCGCGTGGACCTCCCGCCGCGGGAGACGGGTATGACGTGGTCGAGCGTGAGGTTCTCCGCACCGACCTGCCTGTGGCAGTAGTGGCACACGCCCTTCGCTATCTGCGCGCGCCACCAGTCCGTCTTCCTCAGCTCCCGCGCCTTCTCGCGCTCACGCTTTACGTGTGCGGGATCGGGGTTCAAATCTAGCCAGTCTTCCATACGCGATATTATAGCCTACTTGAGGCGGAAGGTCAACGTGAGGCGGGCGGTGGAGGCGACGGACCTCGAGCCGGACTTCGCGGGCGTGAAGCGCGCGGCCTTCGCGGCGCGCACCGCCGCCTCGTCGAGTTCGGGGAATCCGCACGACGAAACGACCTCCACCCGCTCCACGGACCCCGACTCGCCGACGCGTATCTCAAGAACGACGTCGCCCTGCTCGCCGCGCTGGCGAGCGCCCTTCGGATACTCCGGACGAATCGCCTTGCGCGGCTTCGGGGGAGCGTCAACCTTCGCCTGCTTCGGCGCGACGGCAGGCGCGGGCGGCGCAGGCGGAGGCTCCGCCTCGCGCGGCTTCTCGACCTCCTTCGGCTTCTCCTCGGGCAGAACCTCGGGAGTCTCCATCCGCTCGTGCTCCAGCTCGGGTTCAGGAATGCTCGGCGCGTCGGGGTCCGGCGGAGGCGGCTCGTCCGGCATTTCCGCTTCCGGCGGCTTCTCCTCCGGCGGCACCGGAGGCTCCAGCGGAGGCGGCGCGGGCATCGCCGGAGCGACGGACGCGGTCGCGTCGTCCTCCTCCGCGAACGAAAGCTCGACGCTTGAAAGATCAAGGGTCGCGAGCGTCGTCGGACCAGGAGCGTACTTGATATAGGCGACGAGTCCCGCGGCCAGCACGGCGTGCAGCCCTATCGAGACCCCCATCGCCGTGGAAAACCTCATTCCCCGTTCCCCGCACCACGATCCCCGCTCACCTGGAAGCTCGCCTTTTCGACGCCCGCCGCCTTGAGCGCGGAGAGAAGCTCGATTCCCACGCCTAGGGAGGACCTGCGGTCTCCAGAGATGAGCACGGGGAGGTTCATCTTGACCCTGTTAAGCTCCCTCACGCGCGAGATGACCTCTTCGCGCGACATCGACATCCCGTTCAGCTGCATAGTGTCGTCCGCCTTGATCGTCACCACGATGCGCTCGCCCTTCTCGTCCGCCCCCGCCGCGTTCGGGAGGTCCACCTTGAGCCCCTTGTGGACGGCCATGTCGAAGATGCAGTAGATGAAGAAGACGAGCACGAGGAACATGACGTCCATCAACGACGTCATCTCAAGCCTCGCTCCTCTTCTGCGCTTCCTGCCCATCGCCAACCTTCAATCTTCGACTTTCTCGTCAATGACGTTGTACGGGAAAAGCAGGATGAGCGAGGCTATGAGACCCGCGGCAGTGGTGATGAGCGCCTCGCCGATTCCGGCGGTGGCGGACATGGGGTTCGCCACTCCGTCCGCGCCGTTGAGCGCGCCGAACGTCTGCATGATTCCCGTGACCGTGCCGAGGATGCCGAGCATCGGCTCGGCGGTGATGATCGTCGAGACGACGACGAGGCCCTTCGGGCCCCTGCGTCCCGCGCGTATCTCGAACGCCTTCCAGACGAGTATTGCGAGTCCGACGACGGACAGCGCGAGGATCGGCCACATGACCGGTCCGCCTTTCAAGAACAGCTCCAACAGTGTTTTCATCGCTTTTTGCAGGATTACGTCTTACAAGTCCTTAAACGCCGTCGAGCCGCACCAGGTTCAGCTCGATGCCGAGTATGTTTCGACCGTCCTCCCGGCGGTAGGACATGCGCGAGGACATTTTCTTGACCATGAGGATGCCTAGCCCGCCTATCGGACGCGCCTCGGCCGGGAGGGAGACGTCGGGATCCACGTGCGCGATCGGATCGTACTCCGCGCCGTCGTCCGCGAAGGTCATCTTCACCGCATCCCGTCCGCATTCTACCTCGAACGTGAAGTTCGTCGCGCCAGAGTGTTTGACGATGTTGGATGCGATCTCGTCGAGTATGATGTGCATCTTCGCCGACAGGAGCGCGAGAGCGTCGTCCTTCTCCACGACCTCGTCGAGGAACGCGCTTGCAGAGGCGACGCCGTCCTGGGTGGACGGGAAGTCGCGTGCGAAGCGCTGCACGTCCGCGTCCCGCCCTCCGCTGCCGTTGTAGCGCACGACTAGCTGCGTGCAGTCGTCCGACTGCTCCACCACCCCACCGTGCGCTATGACGGCATGGAAAATCGCATTGAGCATTTGCGACTTGCCTCCGTCGAGCGGACTAACGCCGTCCGTGAGCATCGTCTCGAGCGAGAACCTCAGCCTCTCCTCGCCGAAGAGCTCTCCGCGTTCGTCCGCCTGCTCGGTTATCCCGTCCGTGTAGAGGTACAGCATGTCGCCGGGCCGGAGCGCCAGCTCGTGCTCCCTGTATTTGAGGCCCGACATGGCGCCGAGCATCATGCCGGACCTCTCGCGGACGAACTCGGCCCTTGAGCCCCCCGACAGCAAGACAGGCGGGTTGTGCCCCGCGTTTACGTATGTCACGACGCCCGTCGAGAGATTAAGCTCCCCGAGCCAGGCCGTGACGAACATGTTCGCGTCGTTGTCGCGGCTTAGCGCCTCGTTCGCCCTCTCGGCGACCTCGGTCAGGGGAAGGCCCGTCTGCGCGATGCCCTTTATAGTCGCCTTGGCGCGCATCATATAGAGCGCCGCGGGAACGCCCTTCCCGCTGACGTCAGCGATCATGAACATGAACCTGTCGCTGCCCGCGAGGTAGAAGTCGTAGAAGTCGCCGCCTATGTCGCGCGCCGCATGCATGGCAGCGCACACGTCCATCCGAGACTCGTCCGGGAACGGGGGGAACACGCGGGGGATGGCGCTTGACTGGATGTTCGTGGCCATTTCCATCTCGTTCTTCCGCCGCGTGGCGAGCTGGACGCGCACATAGCGCGCGATGACAAGTCCGACCAGGATTGACGCGAGGACCAGCGCCATGCCGTTCAAGAAAGCCGATGTCGTCACAAGGACGCGCCGCTCGATGACGGCCGTCTTCTTCGGGATGACCACATAGACCGGGAAGCCCTCGAGGATGCGCATCTCCCAGTAGCTGTCCTTGCCTGGGTCGCGCCACTGCCCGCCCTCCTGACCAGCCTTGGGATGCGAGATGATCGTGCCGTTGTCCGTCGTTATGAAGATTCCGCCTTCGTCACCGCTCACATGCCAGCCGTGCGTCAGGCCAGTGAGGGCGGAGCGCGCGAGATTGCGGACAGACTTCTCGCCGCCGCCAACCTGGACGAACCCGCCTTCCGGCATCCATACGCCGACATACTTGATCATCTCTCCGCGCAACGAGTTCGGAAGCAGCGGCTGGGAGAGTTCGAACTGCTCGTCGAGAAGCGACGCAAACTCGCGGGCCTGGCCCTCCGCCGTGACGAAGTTGATGGCGCCGACCTCCTCCCGGCGCGCGCTGTGCGAAAGCATCCCGTCCGCGTCGGCTATGCATATCTCATCCACGCCGAGTTCGTCCGCGAGCGCGCGGAGCCGCCTGCTCGACTCGTCAGGGTCGTTCCACCACGGCTGCTCCTGCATCTCGTAGACCTTGTCGCGCACCACCATCGCCTGGCGGAACATTCGCGCGTCCACACGTTCGCGTATGTCGACCGCAACGTCGCTGAACACGTTGTCGATCAGGCGGAAGATATCCCGCCTCGTAAGCCTCTCGTGCAGCATCCAGGTGAGCGCCATAGACGCCGCGAACGCGATGGCGACGGCACCGACGAGACGGACCGCGAGACGGCGCTGAGACTGCCTCATCATTTCTTCCGCCTCCTCCTTGCCCTCGACGTTATCGCCGCGTCAAGCGCCTTCCTGAGGCGGTCGTTTCCCTTTCGGACCGCTATGCCGAAGTTTTCGCGCGTCTCAAGGCGGGACGCGGCAAGTTCGCCGCGCGACTTCTCGGCCTCAAGACGGACGGCGCAGCTGTCGAAGAACAGGGCGTCGAGCCTCTTCTCCCGGAGGTCCCCAAGCGCGTTCACATAAGAGTCGTATCGAATGGGGTCTATGCCGTGCGAGGTAAGGTAGTAGTCGTATGTCGACGCGTCCATCGTGCCTACGCGCAGCATCTCCGCCTTGATCATTGTCGGCATAGGGTCCGCCGCGCGGTAGAGGAACATCCCGCCCTCGGTCGCATATGGAACGGAGAAGTCCACCGCCTGCCTGCGTCCGTCCGTTATCGTGATCCCCGACGCCGCTAGGTCCGCCTCTCCCGAACTCACCATCGGCAGCAGCTCGGGGAACTTCGCCTTGCGCACCTCGAGCGTGCACCCCAGGCTCTTCGCTGCGGCGCGGGCGATGTCTATCTCCAGTCCCACGATCTCGCCAGTCTCCTCGTCGCGGTAGGAATAGGGCGGAGTGTCTGTGGTGGTGACCAGCACGAGGACATCCTTCTCGCGCTCCGGCACAGGCTGCGAAGCCTCCCCGCCGCGCCTTTCGCAGCCGGCGAGAAGAAAAGCGGCGAGCACAAGCGCTGCCGTCAGACAAGTCCGAACATCTCTCCGCATCCCGTTATCTCGAATACGCCGCGCACTGTCTCGTTTGCGTTGACTACAGACATGTTCCGCCCGGCCGCCAGCATCGCCTTTTTTGCCGCCAGGAGCACGCGGAGCCCCGCGGACGATATATACTCAAGCCCCGCGAAGTCGAAAACCAGTTCTCCGTCGCCGGAGACCGTCAGCTCCGCCTCAAGCTCAGGCGCCGTGTTGGTGTCGAGTCGCCCCGACACCGCAAACGTCAGCCTCCCGTTTTCGATTGTCTTCTTAATCTGCATTCACATCTCCATGAACCTCGTGCACCCTTAACTTCTGAACTCCGGCATCTGCGGCGGAGGGAGATTGAAGGCGGACGAGACAATTCGCCCAAGTCTGTCATCCCGAACGAGAGCGTCGGCAGGCACGTCCGACAAAGGCTCGCTGCCCTGCAGGACATCAAAGGACTTCGCCTCGGAAAGGCTAACGTCCTGGCCGACGGCCGTTGGCCGCTGCGCTTCGGCCTTCTGGACGTCGATTTTCGGTTGCCCGCCTATGCCAAATGCTCCCGCGCCGATTCCGATGTTGCTGAAGTTGATATTCATTTCGATTTCCCGACTTTCTTCTGGTTTGCCCTGTTTTTCCTTTCGCTTGCATACAGTCTACACGCAAAGACAGCACAAGGTTACATATTTGTCCAAATTATCTCACAATATTCACCTTCTGTCAATCATCGGCAGTGTACGGATCGGTCCTGCAGCACCCTACAGCCCCGCGAAGGGATTGCAGGAAAACTCCTTCTTCTTCGCCTCGGCGAGGGGCTTCACGCGCACTCGGATGTCGAGCTGCTTCTTCCGCGGCGCATTTGCCGCGGCCGGCGCGGCTGCGGACTTCGCTGCCGCAGCCTTCTGCGTCTCGTAGTCGGAATATCCGCCCGGATAGCACTTCACGCTCCCGTCCCCCTCGAGGACGAACGTCGAAGTCACCACGTTGTCGAGGAACTCTCGGTCGTGCGAGACCAGAAGCAGCGTGCCGCGGTAGGCGAGCAGCTGCTCCTCGAGGAGCTCCAGCGTCTCGATGTCGAGATCGTTCGTCGGCTCGTCCATGACGAGCAGGTTCGCCGGCCGGAGGAACAGCTTCGCGAGCATCAGCCTCGCGCGCTCTCCGCCGGAAAGCGCCTTCACCGGCGTCCTCACCCTCTCTGGCGGAAACAGGAAGTCGGCGAGATACGAGTAGACGTGCTTCCTAACCCCTCCGACGACGACTTCGTCCCTGTCGGACGCGATGTTCTCGCCGACAGTGAGGTCGTCCTTAAGCTCTCCGCGCAACTGATCGAGAAACGCCATCTCGACACCAGTCCCCAGCGTGACCGCGCCTGAGTCCGGCGCGAGGCGTCCGGTGAGCAGGTTGAGCAGCGTCGTCTTTCCCGCGCCGTTGCGTCCGAGTATGCCGATGCGCTCGCCGCGAAGGACGTCCGCCGTGAAGCCGGAGACGATCGGACGTCCGCCCGGATAGGCAAACGACAGATTCTCGATCTTGAGCACCCTCTCTCCGCCCGGCGCGGCGGTGTCGAGACGCATTGTCGCCGTGCCGACGCGCGAGCGGCGCGCGGCGAACTCGGCGCGCAGCTTCTTGAGCGCGGCGACGCGTCCCTCGTTGCGCGTGGTGCGAGCCTTGACGCCGCGGCGGATCCACGCCTCCTCCTCGCGCAGCTTCTTCGACTTCCTCTCCCAGTACACCGCCTCGTCCGCAAGAAGGTCGGCCTTGCGCTTCACGAACGTCGTGTAGTCGCACGGCCATCCGGCGAGCTCGCCGCGGTCGAGGTCGAAGATGGACGTCGCGACGCGCCTGAGGAAGCGGCGGTCGTGCGTCACGAGCAGCACGGCGCTGTCGCGCATGCGCTTCAGCATCGCCTCAAGCCAGTCAATCGTCTCAGTGTCGAGGTGGTTCGTTGGCTCGTCGAGGAGAAGGAGGTCCGGCTGAGAAAGAAGCGCCTCCTCGAGCCTGGCCTTGCGGGACTGTCCCCCGCTTTTCCCCGCGAGTGCGGAGACATCCTGCCCGACGTACGCGACCTTGAGCCCGGGCGCACGGACTATCTCGCCCGTGTCAGGCTCGCGCATCCCGGCGATGACCTTCATGAGCGTGGACTTCCCCTCGCCGTTCCTGCCCGTGAGCGCGGCCCTGAGTCCGCGCGAGACGGAAAGCGATACGCGGTCCAGCACAGGCGGCCCGCCGAAGGCGAGCGAAACGTCCTTGAGGGAAAGCAGAAAATCGCTCACTCTTCGTCTTCCTTGTCTTCCTTCGCCGCATCCTGCACGGTGCTTGCCGTGGCCTCGGACGCGTCGACGATCGCGTTGAGCGCGTCCAGTATGACGGACGCCTCCGCCTTGCGCGCGGCCGAGGCCTTCACGGTCTCGAGATACGTGAGCCTCGCGTAGTAGACCGCCGCAAGGACGGCCAGGAGCACGAGAATGCCCAGCACGATGAAGAACACGACTGCTATTGCGGTGAGTATTGCTACAGTATTCATCTAGTCTCCCCAGGTTTTAAGACCGGCGTCAGATGCGCTCCACGCGCATCGTAAGATTCTCCTGCGCCACGACGCGCACGTCCGCCCCGGCCTCGATGGGCGTCGCGGACGCGGCGGTCCACTCTGCGTCGCCGATCATGACGCGTCCGGTCTTCGGAGGTTCAATAGCCTCGACGACGCGCCCAATGCGTCCGACCGCCTCCTGTCCGAAGTCGAGCGGAGAAGTCTCCGTGTCGCCGGCGAAGAGCCGCTTCATCAGACGCCTCAGCAGGGCGAGGTACAGAATCGCGAAGAACGAGAACGCGGCAAGCTGCCACATTAGCGAGAACGAATCGCCCAGCGCGAACCTTATGAGCGCGACGGTCGCCGCGGAGAGTCCGAAGAAGAATATCACGAACCCCGGAAGCAGAAGCTCCGCGAGCATCAGGAACGCCCCGATGTACATCCATATCCATGCGCATCCAGTCATTTGCGTTTCTCCTTTATGTCGGTTACTATCGCGCCGGGCAGACTGCTCAGCACGGAATTAAGCTTCGGGTCTTCCAGAATCGCCGAGCGGGACATGGCGGGCGGTTCGTGGCTCGCGGCTAGCGGCTCCGAGGCGGCGGCTCGCGGCTCCGTGGCGGCGGCTCGTGGCTCTAGAGTCACGGCTGGCGGCTCGCGTTTCGCTTCAGGCTGCCGGCTGGCGGCCGCCGGCCGCTCCCCCTCGGACCCCGTCTCGCGCCTCTCGCCCGCTGCCGGCGCCGCGCTAACGCCAACGCCAGACTTGAGCTCGCGCACCGCCTTCATAAGCTCCTCTATCGTCGCTGTCGAGGCGACGCGCGAGGCACGGATAAGGGACATCTCGATGAGGGTGCGCGCCGAAAGGACATACCGGAGCTTGTCCTCCATGTCCGCAAGAATGTCGCAGATCCTGAACACGCGCGAGGGGTCTATCCCCTTCGCCTGCTCGGCAAGCGACTTCGCCTGGTCGGGCGTGACGGCGAGGGTCTTCGAGTCCGGACCAAGCGCCTGCACCGCGACGAGGTTGCGGAAGTGCATGAGAAGCTCCGCCGACAGCCGGCGCATGTTCTTTCCAGCCGAGTAGAACATGTCGATCTGCTCGAGAATGGCGCCGACGTCGCCTTTGAGTATCGCGCCCGCGAGGCTCTCGAGCGCGGAGCGGCTGACGAGCCCGAAGACGCCGAGCGCATCCTCCTCGCGCACCTTGTCGCCCCTGAAGGAGATGAGCTGGTCGAGGGACGAGAGCGCGTCGCGCATGCCGCCTTCCGCTCCGCGCGCAATGGCGAGAAGCGCGTCCTCCTCGGCCTCTATCTTCTCGAGCTCGCACACGTGCCGCAGGCGCGAGACGATGTCGTTCGTCTGGATGCGCCTCAGGTCGAAGCGCTGGCACCGCGAGACGATCGTCGCGAGCACCTTGTCGCCCTCGGTCGTCGCGAAAATGAACCTGACGTGCGGCGGCGGCTCCTCGAGCGTCTTGAGGAGCGCGTTCCACGCCGCGTTGGAGAGCATGTGGCACTCGTCGATGATGAAGACCTTGAACTTCGAGGAGACGGGCTTGAACTGGACGGACTCCATGATCGGCTTGACGTCCTCGACCTTGTTGTGCGAGGCGGCGTCCAGCTCCACGACGTCGAGAGATCGTCCGGCCGCGATTTCAATGCAGTTCACGCACTTCCCGCACGGCTCGACGCCGTTCGGAGACGTGCAGTTGAGGGCCTTCGCGAAGATTCGGCTCGTCGTCGTCTTGCCGATGCCGCGCGGGCCGACGAAGAGGTATGCGTTCGCGATGCGTCCGGACTCTATCGCGTGCCGAAGAGTGCGCACGACGTGCTCCTGCCCGACGACGTCCTCGAACGTCATCGGCCGGTACTTGAGCGGGAGCGCAATGTGTTGTTCCTGTGCCATTTTCAGATATTATACCCTATCAGCCGCGCCGGCGTCAAACGCCACCCCTGCGTCAGCCAGGGTTTACGCATTTGAACTTACGCGCATCAGGCGGCATGGTCTCTGGCTGT
>JAEDKA010000002.1 GCA_016296065.1 Kiritimatiellia bacterium | reverse complement strand
CACATATACAGTCGTTGTGAGGTGCGAAGCTGCGGAGCGGTAGCGAGAGCCCGAAAGCTCGGAGTTAACTTCAAAGGTCGAATGGGCGCAGGTAATCCACTATCTCCGCGCCACGCGGATTCCATACGCGCTGCTTGTAAACTTCGGTCGCTCTGAAATACAGTACGAGACCTTCGAACTCGCGAGGCTGCCATCCATATAGTCGCAGTCGAACTTGTCTTAAACCAGCCGTCCTCCTGCAAAGACCGAGAATCTGCCCTGGCGGGACGGTTTGTTTGTTGTACACTCCAAACCTGCCGAAGGCAGCTTCAGAACATAATTCAAAGACCCAAATCGCCGTTGGAGCATCGCGAAGCTGCGGAGCGGTAGCGAGAGCCCGAACGCTCGGAGTAAATATGCTTTCCGAAAATGCGTTTAAGGAGATGCCGACTCTCGCAAATAGATGGTCAAACTTCAGATTTAGTTCTGGAATCCAAGTTTACTTCTGGACGCAGCGTCACCTGAAAGACGGCGTGTCGACAACCGACATGTCTTCCACAAGCTCGGCGGATGACGGATTCTTCGCCTTGCCGATCTTGATGTTCTTGAGCCTGAGCCCGCGGATTGGCTCCGTCTTGTATCCGCGGAACGAATAGACCGCCTTCGCGCTCGTCGCGGAGATGTCCTCCAGAACGATGTTCTTCACGGGCGTCGCGCGGAGGACTCCGTCCAGCGGAACGCTGTCCGGCTTCCAGAAATAGTCGGTGATCGCCGAAACGGCCTCGTACTTTACGTCAAGCGCCTTTATACGGCGCATGGTCACGTTCTCCACGAATCCGCCTCGCTCGGGATTCGTCTTGATGAAGAATATCTTGTCGACGGTCTTCTCTGCGCGGCAGTCTTCCATAAGGACGTTGCGTATTCCGCCCGAAAGCTCGCTGCCGATCGAGAGCATGGAGTGTCCGTCGTTTATCACGCAGTTCCTCACCACGATGTCCTCGCTCGGCATCGCGCGGCGGCGCCCCTCGTGGTTGATGCCGGACTTTATCACGACAGCATCGTCGCCCTGCTCGAACGTGCAGTTCTCGACAAGGACGTTGCGCGAGGACTCGATGTCGATTCCGTCGGAGTTCTTGAGGTCGCAGTAGACGTCAAGTCCGCGTACGACGACATCCTCGCTGCACAGGAGGTGAATCGTCCAGAACGGCGACTGGCGTATCGTGACGCCTTCCAGCCGCACCCCCTTGCAGCGGTTGAACTGGATGAGCGGCGGACGCATCAGGCTCCCGTCGAGCTTCCAGTACTGGCGTTCCGCCATCGGCGCATTGTCGCGCGCCCATTCCGCAAGGCGCTTCTTCGCCGCGTCGTGCGCGGGATTCTTCTTGCGCGCAAGCCCCCATGCGCGCCAGCGCGTCTCTACGGACGGCGCAAGCGTGCCCTTCCCCGTTATGGCGACGTTCGTGCAGCCATAGGCGTAGACGAGCGGCGAATAGCCCATGCACTCGATTCCCTCCCAGCTCGTGCGGACGGCCGGGAGATAGTCGTCGAGATTCTCCGTGAAGACGATCTTAGCGCCTTCGGAAAGATACAGCTCTACGTTGCTTTTGAGATGGATCGCTCCGCTCGTCCACTCGCCCGCCGGCACGACGACCCTTCCGCCGCCCGCCGCCGCAACGCAGTCGACCTCGCGCTGGATGTCAAACGCGGACCCGGAGGCGCGCGAGCGGAAGACGTGGTGTCCGGCGAGAACGTCGCTGACAGCGCCCGCCCATTCGACGCGCGCAGGGGCGGGGAGGTCGAGGGTGAGCACTCCGTCCTCGATGCGCACTTCCACCGGACCCTTCGCCGTCGGCACCCTGCCCTCTACGCGTGCGAGCGAACCGATCTGCGGACGCACCAGTATCTTCGCAAATCCGGGCTCGAGCGGCGTCACGCCCAGCAAATAGCGGGAGACTATGTTGAGCGGTGCGGTTCCCCATGCGTGGCATAGGTCGAGATTCGGCTTGTACTTGACCGCCCACGCCTCCATCGTCGTTGTGGCGCCCTGCTCCATCATCCCCAGCCAGCTACGGTCGCCGTCCGAAGTCATGAGCGCGATTGCGGCATCCGCCTCGCCCGCGTTGAACAGCCCTTCGAGCAGATACTGAGCAAAGTAGACGCTGCACGCCATGCCCCTGGAGATGCAGTACGAGGCGACGCGCTTTGCGTCCTGCCCGGAGAGGAGTCCGCACGCGAGCGCCGCCGCGTTGGCATGCAGCGAGGCATGTTCCGTGCCGATTCCGTCGCGGCAAACTCCGCGCCCCGCGTCGAAAAACGCCTCGTTGTACGCCCTGCGAACATCGCGCGCGCGGCGTTCATAGACATCTGCGTCGTCCGGCTTGCCGAGCGCACGCGCAAATTCGGCGACCTGGAGGAGATTGCGGTAGTAGAACGCATTTACAACGGCGTTCACATCCCTGAAGACGAATCCGTCGCGCTCGCATGGCGGCCAGTCGACTATGTCCGCCGCGCCCTTCTCGTTTGCGAGCCTGCCCGGAAGTCGCTCCCCGCCTGTGGCAAGGAGCCCGTCCGAGTCGCGGCGGAACCGCTCCAGGAGCTTGTCTCCGCGCAGCTGCTCGTAGAACTCCGCGAGAGCGCCGGTGTCGCCGGACCACATCCAGTCCGCCCACGCCATGAAGATCGAGTGCTGCTTCCACTCCGTCGGCCATGTCGGATGCTTCATCAGGTAGACATGGCTCGCGCGTCCGAGCGAGTAGTCGGAATGCACGGCATAGTCGCTCAGCTGGTTGATGTATGCGTCGGCCTCGTAGGGGATGCGCTCGCGGTCGCCGTCCACGTAAAGGCCCGCGAACGACGAAACGAGTATCGTGTGCCTGCAGAGTTCATAGACGCGGTTCAGGCGCTCGTCGCTGCAGGCAAAGCAAGATTCGGAAAGGTCGATCGGATAATTGACCGCGACCATGCGGACCGTCTCCTTCGTGACCTCGAACGGCGCATTCATCACCTCCACGTAGCGGAACGGCATGATCACTCCGTGTTCGGGTGGGATCTGTATCGCCCCTCCCTCGCGACCTCCCGACGTGTTGCGCTTGTCCGCAGCGAGCGGAACGCGCACAACGCCGTCCGCGTCAACCGAACCGGTCACGCGCGCAGCACGGATCGTCGCGCCCGGATTCATGTTCACACTGCCGTCGGACTTGACCAGCTCGCCAAGGCGCACCTCGTACGGACCGCGCGCGCCTGCCGGCGGTACGAGCTCAAGGAATCCAAACGCCTCCCTGCCGAAGTCGACGAGCGTGCGTCCCGGGATGCGGGTTTCCACCGTTACGGGCGCTACGCGCCGCTGGACGGTCTTCTTGTAGTCGCCGACTCCGCCCGATGCGCGACAGGCGGACGCGGCAACCTGAGGGCATGTCTCAATCGCCAGGAGCATATATGGTCCGACGCCCTTGGGGTCGTTGTCGACGATCTTCTCGCGGAGGTAGTATTCGAACGACCCGTCGCGGTCCGCAGAAAGCCCCGCCACGGAGCAGCACCGCGTGAGCGACACCGTGCCGTCGGGGTTCTCCTTCAGGAAGTCGCGGTTCAGCGCATTCCACGCCTTAAGCGCCGCCGCCTTCGCGTCTTCGCCTAGAATCCCGCGGTTCACCCCTTTCATCATCGCATAGCCGATGAGCGCGGTCGCCGTTGATTCGAGGTAGTTGCCCTCGCGTCCGGGTTGGTCGGCGACCTGCCACCACGCGCCGGAACTGTCCTGCCAGCGAATGAGCGTAGCGGTATATTCCCGGAGCAGTTTGCGAAGCTGTTCGCGCCCGGGATGGTCCGGCGGGAAGTACTCCTCTGTGTCGACTATCGCCGCCGCGAACCATCCGAGCGCGCGCCCCCACGCATGCGCGCTCTGCCCGGTCGCCTTGTCGGCCCATATCATCGACTTCGATTCGTCCCATCCGTGGCGGTAGAGCCCCGTCTTCGCGTCGTATGTATGGCGCGTCACGACTGCGAACTGGTTCGCGATGTCGTCGAAAGCCGCCCGCTTCGCGTCGCCTTCGAGGAAGCGCGACGCGTAGCGCGCGTAGAACGGACATCCCATGTAGAGTCCGTCGAGCCACATCTGGTGCGTGTACACCTTCTTGTGCCAGAAGCCGCCTTCGGCAACGCGCGGCTGAATCGCGAACTGCGCGAACTGCGTGTCGAGCACCTTCCTCAGCCTCTCGCCTCCGGCTAAATCGTACATGTCGAAGGCGAACTTGCCGGGATTGATGCAGTCGAGCTTGCAGTCCTCCATTCTGTAGCCGAGGATTTCGCCGTCCTTCGTCACCATGCGCTCGATGTAGTCCTGCGCCCATGCGAGAGTCTTTTCGCGGAGTTCCGGACACCTCTTCGCGACCGCGAGCGCGGCCTGCAGCTCGAGCCCGTCCGTGTACTCCCACTTCGGCTTCTTGCGCTTGTCGATTCCGCACGGAACCGGATTGCGCTTCATCTCGCTCTCCAGCATCCTTGCGGCAGCCGTTAGCGCCTCCGCAGCCGGGGCGGAGAGTGAAGCGATGACAACAGATAGCGAGACGAGTCGTTTTACCATATCCGTATTATATCATTTTCGGCTGGGGAAAACGGCGAGACGCCGCCTCCCCCAGCGGATAGTGGGTGTTGAAACAGTATTCACTCTATCTTTCTTGGAGACGCGGCTTCCAGCCGCGTTGCCCCATAAACGTTCTTGCCTATAACTAATTCCAAGCCTTTGCTTTCGCTACTTGGAGTTCTGGAGTATTGGAGGTCTGTCTCCCAAACTCCGAAACTCCCCGCAGCGAAAGCAACCACCAAAGTTACACTCATTTGCATTCCAAAGCGAAGTGCGATCGGCGGGCTAAACACCTACTCCTCCAGCCTCACCCTGAAGAAGTTGGCAGACTCGCCGGCGGGCAGGGTCCAGTTGTCGCCGCTCTGCTGCAGCGTCACAGGCGAGGCCCAGTCGCCGACCGACTCCGAGCCGACGACCTCTGCCGTGAAGTCCGTGTGCCCTTCCACGACCGGCGCAGTCGTGATGACGGGCTTGTTGTTCATGTCGAAGGAAATCGTCATCAGCGGCGCATTTGTCGCCGCGTCGCCAAAGGCGTAGATGAAGGCGTTCGCGACCTTGTCGTCCAGCCCGTATCCGCCCATTGCAGCCGCAGTCCCCTTCCCAGCGAGTCCGACCGAGACGGCCCATGCACCATATCCGCTCTCCGCGCCGCCGGTGTATTGAACCTTCTCTGCGGCGACCTTCGCCCAGTTGCCGGTCGCGCCGTTCTCGATGCCGTAGCCCGTGCCGTCGAAAGGCACCGTGAAGACGAGTCCTGCGGAGGTGCCGCTAAAGGCCCAGTCGCCGAGGGTGGGCGCCGTTTCGCCCTGGAAGACGATGTTCGTGAGCGACGTGGTGCCCTGGAAAGAGTTGTTGCCGATCGTCTCGACACTCTCCGGCAGGACGAGTTCCCCGAGCGCCGAGCAGTTGCAGAACGCCCGGCCGCCGACCCCGACGAGTCCCGCGCCAAGGACAACGTTGGTCAGCGACGAGCAGCCCAAAAACGCGCCTTCGTTGCTCGACGATGTCCCCTCGATGCTCGCGACGCCGTTCAGGACGACGCTCCCCGCTTTCGTGTTCTTGAAGGCGTTGCAGTCGATCACGGTCGTGCCTGAGCCGTTCACCGTCACGGTGAAAGCGTTCGTGCTGGCGACCGGCACTAAGAACCGCGTCACTTCGGCAATTCCGCTCCCGATCGTCAAGTCCGTCAGCGACGTGCAGCCCGAGAAGATGGGATAATTGTCGTACGCATTGCCGGTGGCGACGAGCGAATCAGGGAGCGTCATCTCCGTCAGCGACGTGCAGTTGTTGAAGGCGTAGAAACCGATGGTGCGAAGCCCCTCGTTCAGCGTCGCCGTCCTCAGCGACGTGCAGCCGCTGAACGCGGAGGACCCGAGGTTGGTGACAGTATTCGGGAGCGCGACCGACCTGAGTGCGCTACATCCCCTAAAGGCCTGACCGCCGATCTCGGCGAGTCCGTCGCCGAAAACGACCTCCGTGAGCGACGTGCAGTCGCGGAACGCACCGTCGCTGCTGGATGACGTCCCCTCGATGCTCGCGACGCCGTTCAGGACGACGCTCCCCGCCTTCGTGTTCTTGAAGGCGGTGCAGTCGATCACGGTCGCGCCCGAGCCGTTCACCGTCACGGTGAAAGCATTGGTGCTGTCGAACGGCAAATGGAACTTCTTCACAACAGGAATCCCGCTCCCGATCACGAGATTCGTCATAGACGTGCAGCCCGCGAAATAGCCGTCGGAATAGCTGTAAGAGGCGTAGTTTTCCGTCTCGCGGAGCGAATCCGGCAACGTCACCTCGCCGAGCGACGTGCAGTTGGCGAAGCTATTAAGCCCCATCGACCGCAACCCCTCGGGAAGCATCGTCGATTTGAGCGCCGCGCAACCGCTGAAGGCGTAGCTGCCGATGTTCGTTACGGTGCTGGGAATCGCGAACGACGCGAGCGCGGCACATTTCTGGAAGGCGCGATTGCCGATGTTCCGAAGCGGCGAGTCGATCAGCGTCACCTGCTCGAGTTTCGTGCAACCGTTGAACGCGCCGGTGTTCCAAGAGCTCCCGTTCTCGATTTCCGCAACGCCCTGGAGCGTGGCCGCCTGGATGGACGCCAGATTGTAGAATGCGGAATCGCCGAGCGTCATCGCGCCGTTGCCGCGCACCACGACGTTCGTGAGCGCCGGGACCTCACTCAGGCACTTGTTGCCGATCTTCACGGCGGAGGTTTCGTTCGTGAGGCAGAAGGCGACCTCGCCGAGCTTCGGACAGTCGCAGACGAGCGCGGTCGGGACGTCATTCGTGACCGACGGCGGAATCTCAAGGTAAATGAGATTCGGACAACTGTAAAAGGCATAGTCCGCGATATATCTCACGGAATTCGGAATCGTGATGCCGTAGCACTTCGCGCCGTGCAACGCATTGTAGGCGATCCGGGTCACCGGGATGTCGTTGATCGTCTCGGGGATGGTTAGCATCTCCGCGGCCTGGCCGGCGACGGTGAGACCGGTCACTCTCGCCTCGCCGTTATCCAACTTATCATAGACGAACTGATCGTATTCGAGGGCGTACGCAGAAGTCAACAACCCCAGCGAAGCCGCGAGCATGAGTTTATTCATGGCTTACTTCTCCTTCGTGTTTGAAATCCTGTCTCCCATGCGCGTTTCCTGCGATGCCGTGATGGAGGGTGGTGGTCATTAATTCCAATCTATCGAACCCGATATGTAAAGTCGCAAAGAACAAAAACACGCGGGATGTCCTCAAACTGCGCAAGCGAACCAGCAAAGGCGAAAACCGCAGACAAGTCCTCCGCAGTAACGCTTGGATAGTCCGCCAGCACGTCTTCAATGGAATCTCCACCTGCCAATGAACCCAATAACTGTGCAACCAAGACACGAGTGCCCCGCACGACCGGCGTGCCGTGGCAAACCGCCGGATTGACTTCAATTCTCTCGTCCAGGGAATACATGTCTGCACCCTCCTTTGTTTGCTGCGGCTATTATACCACAATTCCCGTTGCTCTTGTCAATGTTCCGTAGCGGGATTCGCCTGCGCCGAAGGCGTCAGGTTGGCCGACGAGCGAAGCGAGGAGCTTTGCGAAGCAAAGTCGCAAGAGCCCGAGCGACGGAACCCCATGGAGACGCGGCTTCCAGCCGCGTCCTCTCCCAAGGAGATGCGGCGTCTCGCCGCGTCACCCCCTAAACGTTCTTGCCTGTAACTTAACTATAATTCTAAACCATTGCTTTCGCTACTTGGAGTTCTGGAGTTTTGGAGAACTTGAAATTCAGACGCGTTCTCCCAAACTCCGAAACTCCCCGCAGCGAAAGCAATCAAATGCTGCGTCGACGCAACCCCCTGTAGAGCACATGCCCGGCGCAACGAGGGGGTCCGTCGCTCCGCGACGGACATTCACAACTCTCGCACGAAATTAAATAATCGGGAGCGTGCGAGAAAAAGCGAATGGAAAGTGACTTTCTAGTGAACTGCTCCACGCCCTTCATTGTTGCGTCGCGGAGCGACGCAACCCCCTGTGGACGACGGCGCAGCGGAGACGCATAAAGGGGGTCCGTCGCTCCGCGACGGACATTCACAACTCTCGCACGAAATTAAATAATCGGGAGCGTGCGAGGGTGGCGAATGGAAAGTGGTTTTCTAATCATCTGCTCCACGCCCTTCCTTGTTCCGTCGCGGAGCGACGGAACCCCCTGTAGAGCACAGGCCCGACGCAACCCCCTGTAGCGCGGCGGGAGGCTAGAGCGCGATGGCCGACAGCAACAGCCGGATGCCGTTCCGGGCTTTAACCGGACTCGGCGGATTTTCGTCGCCGTGGTCCATCGCCGGAGGAAGGCTCTCGCCGTGCTCCTCGAAGTAATCAACACGGGCCAGCACCGTCTCGGGCAGCTCGCCGACATACGACATCGTGATCTCGGCAATCTGGTCGTACGTGACGCCCAGCTCCTCCAGATAGGCCCGGGTGTGCCCCGCCAGGGAATTGCCGTACTTCTCGTACCTGGCGTCCGAAAAAAGCGCATTCCTCAACTCCGACGGAGGGACATTACTGGGACGCCCCTGCCGGAACGCGCCGATGATGTCGTCCCGCAGGATGTCGACCCACTCCACGCCGCACAGCGCCTCTATGAAGAACGCGACCGTTTCCGTGCGGTCGAGTCCGCCGGCGCAGTGGAAGACCGCCGGACGGAACTGTCGCTGCCCCAATGTCTGGAATATCTTCCCGTAATTTGCCGCATAACCGCTTCCGGGTTTCTGGAAGTGCTGGTCCACCCCGTAGTTGAAGAAACGAACGGACGTGTCCCCCGCCGGCATCGCAGGAGAATACTCCGGGACAGTGGCGTCCGAATAACCGCTGTCGGCGCGGAGGTCGACGTGGCAGCGGATGCCGAACTCGCTGTTCATCGGACATTCCGCCCGCTTGGCCTCGGTGTCATAGCCGACCCAGTACGAACTCCGGTAGAACACACCGTACTTCGCGCGACGGACGCTGCCGATCAGGCGCCATCCCCCAAGATCACGGAAGTTCCACACCATCTCCTCTTCGCCGAAATAGGCCGAAACTGTCCGCGGGGCCTGGTCTTCGGTCGTGAACGTCCCGGTAAAGCCGCCGACCTTCCATGTGTAGTTGGAGCCGGGGTGCAGATTTGCGAACAGCTGCGAGTCCACTCCGTCCGTTATCCTGATCGCGATTGGATTGCTGTAGCTCTTCGACGTGCTCCAGTCGTAGCTCTTGTAGTTCGCAGGCTCGGGATCGTCAAGCCATGCGCGGAAACTCGGCTGGTGCAGCGCCAGCGTCCCAAGGTCGCCCGACTCCGTGACAAATATCTCGTTCACGACGCGTGACTTGGCATAGGCAGACGACGCCGACGCTGCAGCAAGGAGACAGATGAGAAGACGCATCATCCAGATTCAATCCTGTTAGTGATTCACTCCACGCGGCGCTCACTTCCCCGCGCGAAGGACCATAAAGCCCCTGTCTGCGCTTACCGGGACGGGGACGAGGATGCGCCTTCCGTCTGCGCTGACTTCAAGGTCGGACTTCTTCACTGCGACCGGATTCCATTCCGTCGTAGCGGACCTGAGATCGGCGTTCGTGCAGACGCTGATTCCGAGAACCGCCCTGCCGTCCTCTATAGCGATCGTCTTCACTCCCGGAGCCTGGAGCTCGGTTTTTGCGACGAGAAGCATGTTCTCCGGAACGGACACTGCGCCAAGTCCGCTTCTGAAATCGCCAAGCGAAATGCTCACCGGCACCGATTCGGACATTCCCTCGAGCGCGCTTGCGCCGACCGCGACGCCGCTGCCGATCGAGACTCCCGTGACCGACGCGGGATCCCACGGAAGGTCGGATGCAGACGCAAAGTCGTAGGTCGGTCCCGTGCCGGTGAAGGCAAGGACGCCGTCATCGCCGAGCGCGGCGGAGACAGCCTCGCCGACCTGCCACGACTCCGGCTGCGACGAGACCGCCTTGAAGACCCACGTGTTCGGTCCGTCGCTCTGGAGCGTAAGCTCCGAGGAGTCGTATACCTGTCCGGAGTAGAGTTCGCGCACCCTCGTCATGCCGGCGGGAAGGCTCACCTTGATCGTCGCGTTCGACGCAGTGTGGAACATCACGACGTCGCCGTGGCGGCGGATGCAGTGTCCGAGCGGCGCCAGCGGAGTCGCCCCCATTCCGACGAGCAGATCACGCCACACGGTCGGCCTGGTGACGTGATACGGCATGTTGTTGATATCGCACACCGTCGCCTGCGAGGACGGGAGGCTGAACGGACAGTGGAAGAGCCATACGGACCTGAAGTCCGACGCGCTGACGCGCTGCTGGAGCGCAGTCTTCATGTCGCCCTCCGGAGCGAAGACGTTGATGAAGACGGCCTTGCGGTAGCGGTTCGCCGGCTTTGCGAGGAAGTCGTCAAGCGTCATCATGTCGAACGGCACGCCCGAGGCGTAGAGGCCCGGCAGCGAGTGCGTGTAGACAAGAGTGTGCGTAAACGTCTCCTTCGTCGAGCAGCGAAGGCGTTCGCGCCAGTCCACCACGACGGCGACTTCGTTGCCGGAATCCTCTGGACGCGCGCCAATCTGCGCGAGGACCTGCTGCGTGTCGGAGATGGCCTGAAGGACAGGCGGCGTGTCCATCGAGAAATTACGCTTGTCTATGTCGTGCTCGGGATCGAGCATCTGGAGTCCGCACCCGTCGAAATACGTGTTGAGCCAGTTGCGCCGCGTCGTCATCTCCGACTCGCGGTCGCTGCGCGTGCAGATGTACTGGAGCTGGACGTAGTCCCTGACGTGGTAGTGGCGCATGTCGTCCTCGAGCATGACCAGCTTCCCGTAGCGGTGGAAGGTCGAAGGAATCGTCCGGTGGTAGTACGCGCCGCCCGCAAGACGGCAGTCCTTTGTGTAGTCGGCGGGATTCGAGAGGAAGTCGACGTCGGGGGAGGAAAGCACGCGGTCCAGCATCACGTTCGCCCCCTCCGGCGGATGAGTCGTCATGACATAGCCGTAGTACATTCCGACAAGACGCCCCGGAAGCTCCGTCTTGATCGTGTGCGCGACGTTCGTCATGAGGTCGGCAATCACTGTTGCCTGGCACTCGTAGAAGTCGATCACCTTCTGCTCGGTCGAACTGCTCGCGCGGTTCAGGAAGAACCTGTCGTTGTCGTTGATTCGATCCGACATCGACGGAGGGTTCTGCCCCGCGTACTTTCCGTTCTTCCAGCGGCGGAACGCCTCAGTCATCCTAAGCCCGGTGTCCGGCCCCTGGTCCATGCCGTACATGTGCCACTCGGTGTAGATGCCCCAGCAAGGACGCACGCCGATGACGCGGTCGCCCCACGACTGCGACTTGACGTACGCCGCAAGTTGCGTCAGAAGGCGCTTCGCCTCCGCGCAGTACGCTGCCGACGCGGGCGAAGGCCGCGCGACGCGGTCCTTGCGCTCGTCGAGGTCGCCGGAAGTCTGCACGTCGCCCTTCGCATAGCCTATCATCTCGTCCGGATGCGCCGCAAGCCACTTGGGGAGCTCCATGCGGATGAGCAGGAGGATGCGCGCGTCCGGCGCGGAGTTGAGCAGCTTGCGTATCTTCGAGTCGGCCGCAGTGAACGAATAGCTGCCGGCGGACTTCTCGTATTCCGAAGGACGCAGGTTGATCTGGTTGATCGTGATTCCGAGCGCGGCCATCTTTGCGACGGCGGTCTCGCAGTACGAGCTGTCGACGCCGCTCTGGTTGAACACCGGGTCGACAAGCGTTCCGTCGAGCGAGATCTTCGGCATGCCGTTCACATAGACGATCTTCGCGTTGGGAGTGCCCGCCGTCTCGCCCGATCCGCCGGACTCGCCAGACTCGCCCGATCCGCCCGCCTCGCCAGACTCGCCCGATCCACCAGCCTCGGCCGCGGCCTTTGCGGCGCGCTCCTCCTCCGTCGTGCAGTTGTTCACGTAGGGTGTGATGTCTCCGGCAATCGACGTCCATGCGTCGCCGACTTCAGTCGCCGCACGCCAGGAGGAGTCGTCGTAGCTCGGATCCTGCCAGTCGCCAGACGCGATGCCGTCCGCCACCTTGAAGGTTTCAGAATTGCTGTTGACGATGACGTGGCTTCCGTCCGTAAGCTCGATGTCGCCGCGGAGAATGATTCCCGCCTTGCTCACGTGGTTTGTCGCCATGATCGCAAGGACGTTGCGCCCCTGCTGCACGCCGGAGCCATCAAAGACGGCGCTGCGCGAGAACTGCTCTCCGTTCATCCAGTAGTACGCCCCGTCGTCGACGTACACTTTGAAGCTCGCCTTCTTCACCGCACCCGGGACGTTGAACGTTCCGCGGAACGAGTATGTCTCGTGCGAATGCGCCTCGGCCGCGCCCCATATCCAGCGCGATGCGGAATAGTACTGCTCGCTCAGCAGAAGCCCTCCCGCCTGCCCTGCGGAAACGGAGGTCTGGGGATTGACGGCGAACGCGGCGAAGGCGGACGCGGCGAAAACGAAGGACGCGAGAATCGCTTTGATTTTCATTGTTTTTCCCTTTGTGAAACGACGTGACAATTTTAGCAAAAAACACGCCGGATCAACAATTATACAGGCGTATATGAAACTGCTATACCCGAGTATACAAAGGGCACTATACTGCAATAAGCGGAGGCGTCACCGTTCGATCCTGAACAGCCACGTGGCGGGTCCGCTGGTCTCGACGGTCACGACCGAGGAGGAGAACTTCGCGTCCGTGAATAGCTCGCGCACGGTATCCCGCTTTCTCGGCAGCCGTATAGTGTGTCTTCCAATCATGCCAGTGTGCAGCATTATAATGTCGCCGTAGCGCCGGAAATAGCTTCCGGGGGACGTGTAGAGCCACGCACCCGCCTCCTTGAGGACCGACGCATACTCCGACGGAGACTTCGGCATCTCCGGCACGATGATACTCCTTCCGCCGGCGGCCAAAGCCTTGGAATACGCCTTTCCGTCGCAGACGGCCTTCGCCGCGCCGTCGCGGCAGACGATCTGAGGCCTGCGCGCGACGCCAGATGCCGCAACGCCGGTGAGATCGGACATCGCCGCGTCGCTGAAACCGGCGTCCGTCACTCCGCCCGCAGGACCGATCCACACGGACGTCAAGCCGGGCTTTCGCGTCAGCGTCTTCAGCCTGGCTCGCTCCTCCGCGGTCAGGTAGAACGCGTCCAAGAAGACGACGGTCTTGTATCCGCGCGGATTCGCGAGGTAGTGCTCAAGCGACAGCATGTCGAACGCAGCGCCGCTGCGGCAGATGTCAATGAACGGCTGCTGGCAGACAAGGCGCGTGAACGGCGAGTCGGGTCTGCCGTCCATCCTGAGCCGCTCGCGCGGGCTCGTCACGACGGCAACGGTGTTTCCGGACGAAAAGGACGCGACACCAGCCTTCCTTAGCGCCGCCTTGGCGTCCGCTATGCCCTTGAACACAGCGGGGTCGTCGAAGGCGTTCGGACGCTCCCCGACGCCCTTGACGGAATCGCAGAGCTGGATTCCGTCGCCGTCGAAAAACTGGTTCAGCCAGTTGCGGCGCACGTTCATCTCCGTCTCCAGCACGGTTTTCGTCGCCAGGTTCTGCGAGCCCTTGAGCCAGCCCGAGAGATGGTGGAACCGGCTGTCGTCCTCGACGAGCAGGAACTTCCCGAGCCGGCGGAGCGTCGCAGGCGATGTCCGCGGGGCGAACCCGCCGCCGGAAAGCCGGGCGCGCGCATCGGCGAAAGGAGGGTTCGAGATGAAGTCGATGTCCGGACTCTCGATGACCCTGTCCACAGGAGCGCCGGACGCGTCCCGCGCGCCGCGCGAATAGAGCCCGCCGTGGCAGACGCCAACAAGCCTGCCCGGGAACAGCCGCCGCGCCTCGCCCGCCAACGCAAGGACTAAATCGGCAACGACATTCGCGTGGCATTCGAGATAGTCGAGAACGAGTCCATCCTCCGCCGGATCGTGGAGTGCGCCATCCTTGCTGCACCGCAGTGCGGACGGAATCTCGGCGTTCTCTACCCCACGCCGCGCCTTCATGAAGGCGCGGAACCTCTCCCGCATTCTCTCGCCCGTGTCGGGCGCCTCGATCATTCCGCCGTAGACCCACTCCGTGTACACGGCGCACAGCGGACGGATTCCCACGACGCGCTTCGCCCAAGGCTTCGCGTTCGCAAACTCAGCGAACTCCCTCATGACGCGGAGCGCCTGATCGCGGTATGCGACACTCGCGGCCGAAGGGCGCGGACGGCGCGACGAGGCGACTCCGGCCTGCTCTGACGGATGCCGCCCCGCCCACTTGTTCATCCTGAAGTCGAGCCCCAGCACCACGTACGCTTCCGGACAGAGCCCGAGCACGCGCCGCACCGCCTCGTCGACCATGCCGAATCCGACAGGGGCTCCCTCGTCGTCGCAGAACCTCTCCATCACGAATCGGAGCTCGACGATTCCGAATCCGGCCTCAGCGCACCTGACGATCGCGTTGTCGCGGTAAGAGTCGCCCGGATTGCATATGTTGACCGCCGCGTCGAGCTGTCTGCCGTTGACCTCAATCTTCGGCTGGTTGCCGCGGTAGACAACGCGCACGGCGGGATCGGGCTCGTCTTCAAGCCCCTTCGGGAGAACCATCAGCTGAGACTCCAGCCTGGCAAGTCGGGCGCGCTCGTCCCTCGTCGTGAATCGGTTTTTCAGATCGTAGTAGAGCGCCCAGGGCTTTCCGAGGACGTCTGCGCACACTTTCACGTTCGGCCACCCCGAATCGTCGAAGTCCGGCTGCTCCCATCCCTCAGGCTGAGGCTTCACCGTCCCCTTGAGCGAAGTGCCGCTGTGGACGTAGAACCTGTTGCCGTATTCGTCCTCGCAGGAGACGAGATAGATCATGGCGGAGGTGGAAACGGCGTTTTCGACGCGGACGGCGATGGTGTTCGCCCCGCGCTTCAGCAGTGCCGTGACGTCTCCGCGGGACGGCACCTCGCGTCCGTTTATGAAGACCTGTCCGTCGTCGTCGAGATACGTATCGAGCGCTGCCTTCTCCGGCTTTGCGGGCAGGGAGAACGAATGACGGTAGAACGAGACGATTCCGTTTGTCACAACACCATCCCCAGCCCACACGAGCTTCGACCTGCTCGCCGTTCCCTCAGGAGTCTCGACGGCGGCGGACACGGGCTCGTAGGCATGGACGCACGGCATGGCCAAGACAGCCGCGAAAAGCAATGACGCTAGTATCCTCATCTCATGCGAAATTATAGCACAGTGGCCTTTCCCTGGCAATTATACGGGAGTATCATCCTGACCATATCCTGTCGGACGGTGCGCCGATGCAGCCAGCCGCCCGAGAGGCGCCGCCTACGATCCATGAACCGCCAACCAGAACTGATAGGCGATGAATCCGCAGCATGCGACTTTCAGCACCACGCCGAACACGTACCCAAGAAGTGCGCCGAACGCCCCCTTGAGCGACAGGCCGAACGGCTTGCCAGACACGATTTCACCCGCGAGCGCCCCGAGAAACGGCCCTGCAACGACTCCGAGCGGAAGAAAGAACATCCCGGCGATCGTTCCGATGAAACATCCAAGCATCCCGATGCGCGAACAGTTGAACTTCTTCGCCCCGAGCGCCGGAACGATCCAGTCGAGGATCAGCACCAGCGCCATCACCAATCCGGAAACAGCAAACGCGGAAACCCCTGGCGACGAATGGTCGCCTCTCGCAAGGGCGAGGAAAAGCGCCGCGTATGCAATCGGCGGACCCGGCAGCACCGGAAGGAAGCAGCCGATGGTTCCAATTGCAATCAGAACCCACCCGATCCATTCATATATGATCATCGGCTTTCATGGGCATGTTCATTCAGCGGCTACGCCCCTTGCGTCTCGCGAACGAGGTTTCGCAGGTACGCGCCGTAGGTCGACTTGCCGTAGTTGTCGGCAAGTCGCCGCAGCTGCGCGTCGTCTATCCAGCCCTTCGACCACGCGATCTCCTCGATGCAGGAAATCTGCAGCCCCTGGCGCTCGATGAGCGCGCGCACGAAGTTGGTGGCGTCGGCAAGCGACTGGTGCGTGCCCGTGTCTAGCCACGCGAAGCCGCGCCCCATCGTCTCGACCGAAAGCCGACCCTCCTCGAGGTACGCGCGGTTGATGTCAGTGATCTCGTACTCGCCCCTCGCCGAGGGCTTGAGCGCAGCTGCCTTCTTGACGACGTCGTTGGGATAGAAGTAAAGCCCCACAACGGCGTAGTTGGACTTCGGCTTCGCCGGCTTCTCCTCCAGCGAGACCGCACGGCCCTCCGCGTCGAACTCCACCACGCCGTAGCGCTCGGGGTCGCTCACGCGGTATCCGAACACCGTCGGCTCGCTCCTCGCAGCGGCACCCTTGAGAAGGCGCGGAAGATCAGCCCCGTAGAAGATGTTGTCGCCTAGAACGAGGCAAGCGTCATCGCCGCCAAGAAACTCCGCCCCGAGAACGAACGCCTGGGCGAGTCCGTTCGGCTTCTCCTGCACCTTGTAGGAGAACTTCATGCCGAGGTCCGATCCGTCGCCGAGAAGCCGCTCGAAGTTCGGAAGGTCCTCAGGAGTCGAGATGACGAGCACTTCGCGGATTCCGGCAAGCATCAGCGTCGACAGCGGATAGAAGACCATCGGCTTGTCGTACACCGGCAGAAGCTGCTTCGAGACGACGCGCGTGAGCGGATGAAGACGCGTTCCAGCGCCGCCCGCGAGTATTATGCCCTTTCTTGCCATGCCAAACCCCCTTCCTTAGAAGTCCGCGAATCAGCGCGCCCCGCCGTTCGCCGCAGCGAGGCGCTTAAGCTTGGGCGCGAAGGTGAGCCGCTCGACGGCCGACATGTGGTCGACGTAGAGAATTCCGTTCAAATGGTCGAGTTCGTGCTGTATCGCCCTTGCGAGGAATCCGCGCGCGGTGATCATCTGCGGCATGTTGTTCTCGTCGAGGTACTGGCACACGACCTGCGCGGCGCGCGTTATGGAACCTCCGACGCCCGGGAAGCTGAGGCATCCCTCCTTGTCGCGCTGACTGCCCTCCTGGGAGACGATCTCCGGATTGAACAGGACGAGCGGCATCTGGATCGGAGCGTTGAACGCCTCGTCCTCCTCGTTCTCGCATCCCTCGGGAATGTCGATCACGCAGAGCTTCTCGGTGCGCCCCACCTGCTCCGCGGCGAGCCCGACGCCCTTGGAGCGGTGCATCGTCTCGATCATGTCCGCGGCAAGCGCGCGGAGAGCATCCGTCACGACCGCGACCGGCTCCGCCTTCTCGCGGAGCACAGGATCGCCGTATTTTATTATCTTGAGGTTCAAGGCTGTAAAAGTTGAAAGGTTGAAGGTTGAGTCGACGGATGCTAAACCCCGGTGGAGCCGAAGCCGCCCGCCCCGCGGTCGGTTTCGTCGATAGTGTCCGTCTCGACGATTTCAGGCTGCGTCACCGGCGCGATTACCATCTGCGCGATCTTGTCGCCCTTGTTCACCGTGAAATCGGCGTCGCCGAAGTTCGCGAGAATCACGCCCACCTCCCCGCGGTAGCCGGAGTCTATCGTGCCCGGGGTGTTCAGGACAGTGACGCCGTGCTTCAGGGCGAGCCCCGAGCGCGGACGCACCTGGGCCTCGTAGTTGGGCGGGAGGAGCATCACAAGCCCCGTAGGGACGAGAGCGCGCTTCCCTGGAGCGATGACGATGTCGGCTACGCTCCTCAAATCCATGCCCGCGTCGCTCTTGTGAGCATACGCGGGCAGGGTTGCGTCCGGATGGACTTTCTTGAAGCGGAGGATCATTCTTCCTCTTCCACGTCGACTATCGAGGAGCCCTCGCCAGGCTCGAAGCCGAGGCGCTCGAGGTTCCACTTCTTCCAGGACTCAGGAATCTCGCGGCGCTGGAGCATCTCCACCGTTCCACGGACCTGGAGCTTCCATATCTGCGCCTTCGCGGCATCGCCGGGGACGCGGTCCTCGCAGACGACGAGGATGCCCTTGCCCTTCCCTGTGCGGACGAAGTCGGAAACCTGTCCCTTGGAGAGCTTGATCGCCGCACCGGCGACAGCGTTCTGGTCCGGGAAGTCCCCAGACTTAAGGTCGCAGACGGCGAAGGTAATGTTCGTGGAGACATTGCCGGACGCGAGAACGGCTTCGACGCCCTTCTTCGCGACAGCCTCGACCTTGTCCTTGAACGCCTTCTCCTTGGCCGCTTCAAGAGCGCGCGGACGGATGATCTCCTTGGCCTCCTCGAAGGTCGGCACGTGCGCGGGGCTCGTCTCGATCTTCTCGACCAGCCAGACGGTCCTGTCGGAACGCACCACGCCGTAGCGGAGATCCTCGGTGTCGGGATCGAGCTCGGCGACAACTTCGTTCAGGGTCTGCGCGCCGGGGCAGATCTGGTAGGAGCGCTTCATGAAGCCCTCCTTGTACGTCCCGTCGGGGGCGAACCAGTCGGTGGTGACGACCTTGCGCCCTTCCTCGGCTGCGATCTCGTCCAGCCTGGACTTGCCGGCCGCGGCCGGGACGCCGTAGACTCTGGAGTTGATGTTCGTGACAAAGTATTCGACGGCCTCGACCTGACGGACCTCCTTGTCGACGAGATCGCGGACCTCCTCGAACTTCTTGACGGTCTCGACGCCGTTGGTGTCGGTGGAGGTATACTTGTCGACGGTCACGTCGTAGTGGTCGCGGAGATCATCCTCGGAGACGACCATCTTCGCGAGCACGTTCGTGTCCGTCGCGTCGAACGCGACCATGCGCAGCTTGATGCGCTCGGGCAGCTCAAGCGACTTGGCGTTCTCGTCATACCACTTCTTGAGACCTTCGTCGTCGAGCTTGACGGCGTCCGCCTCCTTCTTGTCCTCCGCGAAGTTCGCGACCTTGACGGTGAAGGAGTCAGTCATGTCGTTGACCGCCTGCTCGACTTCCATCGGGGATGCCCACACGGCGGAACCAGCGCCGCCCTCGGCGATCTTCGACATCGTCAGACGGCGCTTGAGGAACTCCTCGAAGCGCTCGGGCGTGAGCGAGTTCTCGCGGAGAAGCCCCTGGTAGAGCGCGAAGCTGAACTGCCCGTTCTTCTGGAAAGAACGGTCGGTGCGGATGGCCTTTGCGACTTCCGCATCCGTCGCGACGACTCCGTTGCGCTTGGCCGCCTCGAGCATCGCGCAGATCTCCCAAGCCTCGCGGTTGATCTCGCTCGACTTCCGGCGCCAGTCGCGGTTCTGTCCGAAGCCGCGCAGCTCCTCTGTTATGTCGCGGAAGAGCGACGAGCCGACGTTCTCGCCCGCGAGAGTCCCGGCGCTGGCGTCGTTTCTGTCGGTCCTGTCGTCCCTCATCAGGTCGTCTACCAGGAAGTCGAACGCGAACGCGCCACCGACGACGATGGCAAAGACGCCCCAAATCCACTTGTTGCGAATCAGCTTGTTGAATTGCAGGATAACCATTTTGTTGCTCTGAACTTTCTCTTGTCTTTTGTCTTTTGGGCGCCGGAATTTTCCTCGGCGTCTTTTTTAGAAATCCAAATCGTCGTCGTCGTCCGATGTGCTGGAGTCGGACGACTCCTCGCCCTCGGCGGCACTGGTCTCGACGGCCTCGGCCTCAACAGCCGTCGTGTCGGACGCGACCTCGGCCGCCTTCTTCACGAGCTCGGCCTGTCCGCTCTTGGTGCTGGGAGCCTGCTCGCCGGAATTGATCTCGAAGCGGTTCTCGGCGAACGCACAGCGGTTCTTGAGGTTTCCGGCCGCGTCGAAGGTCATCACGCTGACAGACATGTTCTTGCCGATCGCGGGGACGGCGCGCTGGATGCGAACCGCCGTCTGCGGGGAGATCTTCCACTCAAGGAACTTCGGGTTGATGTGCGACTCCCCGGTCTCGACGTCGGTGACCTTGACGAGCCCCTGGTCAAGCTTGCAGATGTAGTCGCCGCGCGTTCCGTAGATGCCCGTGAAGAGCATGTCCTGTGAAGTCTGAATGCAGACCTCGTTGGCGGCACGCATCGAAAGAATGCGGAAGTGGCGTCCCTCGACCGCGAGGGAGCCGGTGACGCAGCGGATCGTCGCCCGGTCGCCATCGCCAGTCTTGGCGTAGCGGTAACGGGACTCGCCGGCGGGATTCACCACGGAGAAGCCCGGAGCCATCACCGAGAAAAGTCCCTCGGGAAGGTTGCGCGGAAGCTTCACGACAATCACGCCGCCCTCAAGCGAAATCGCGCGGGACTTCTCCTCGAGGCCCTGGGCGCGCGTTCCGAAGGACGCCTCGCCAATTGCGATGATGCTGCACTCACGCCCAAACTGGACAGTAAGACGCGTGTCCTTGCCGATGGAGCGGAAGGACGAGCCAAGCGGATAGTGGCGACCCTCCTCGACGGGGGCCCACGCCTCGCCGCCGGGCAGAAGGAACTCTGCCACGCCCTCAAGCTTGTGGACCTCGGGAAGGGTGTAGAAGAACCTGGCCTCCGCCTTCTGGTGGTGGAGCTGTCCGCCGATTTCAATGGGAGCCTCCTCGGACTCCGTCGCCTCGACTTCGGAAGAGGACTCGACCTCCTCCTCGTCAAGCTCCTCTATGTCCTGCGCAAAAGCAGAAAGCCCCGACACCGCCGCGGCCACCGCGAGAGAGCGAACTATGGATTTCATTGATTTCTCCCTTCAGAATGCTTGGTTTAGACGAGATGTGCGCCCTCGGAGGGCTTGATGAGGCTGCAGACCGGCTCGTCGCCGAACTTCGCCTTGTATTCCTTCGAAATCTGCGCCGCGATCCTGTCGGCCGCCGTGGGGTCGACGAGAAGGCAGCAGCTGCCGCCGAATCCGCCGCCCGAAAGGCGCGCTCCGTATACCTCGGGAATCGCCTTCGCCGCGTCAACGATCGCGTCTAGCTCCTCGCAGGAGTTCTCGAACCAGTTGCGGCTCGACTCGTGCGAATCGTACATAAGCGCGCCGAAGCCCTTCAAATCGCCCTTCTCGAGGAGCGCCGCACCCTGGAGAACGCGCTCGTCCTCGCCTATCGGATGCACCGCCCTCTTGGCCGTAGTCTCGCTGAGCCCACCGTGGTACAGCACCCACTCCGCCATCGTGACGTCGCGCAGATGCGTGACCGGCTTCCTGAGGACGCCCGCGAAGAACTTAGCCGCATCCTCGCACGCCTGGCGGCGCGATGCGTACGCGCCGTCGACAAGCGCGTGCTTGGCGTTCGACTTGACCATCATGAACGCCACGCCGTCGCCCATCGGGACGGACTCGAACTCGTTCGTGCGGAAGTCGCTCTTGACGAGCGCGCCGGCCTTGCCGTACATCGACGAGGCCTGGTCGAGGAGTCCGCACGGGCAGCCCGCGAACGTGTGCTCGGCCTTCTGCCCGATCTTCGCGAGCGTGGTCCTGTCCTTCTCGATTCCGTAGATCTTCGAGAGGGCAAGCGCCGTGCACATCTCGAGCGCGGCGGACGAGCTCAGGCCCGCGCCGAGCGGGATGTTGCCGAGGAACATGGCCTTGAAGCCGTGCTTCGCCGCGGCGGGATTGCCGTCGAAAAGCCAGTTGAAGGTGCCGGTGACGTAGTTCTGCCACGTCATCTCCTTCGCGGGGGCGACCGTGGAGGTGGTGAACTTCGCCGTCTCCATGAAATCGCCGGCGGTAAGCTCGCAGCTCGCGTCGGCAGTCGGCGAGACCGCGAAGAACGTGCCCTTGTCGATGGCCGCCGAGAAGACGTAGCCCTCGTTGTAGTCCGTGTGGTTGCCCAAGACCTCGATGCGCCCAGGCGCATAGGCGACAACCTGAGGCTTCTCGCCGTAGAGCTTCTCGAACTTCGAAACGAGCTCGTCGTAGACTTCCTGATTCAGCATTTCAACGCTCCTTTCGGGACTCTCCGTCCGCTTCTAAACTTTTCAACTTCTAAACGGTCTTACTTAACGCGCTCCTCGATGTCGGCCGGCGGCTTCGAGAGGAACGCGGAGTAGACGAACATGTAGGCGATGCCGCAGAGCGGAACAGCGTAGGCGATCATGAATCCGACCTTGTCGGCGATTGCGTTCTGGACGAGCGGAAGGATTCCTCCGCCGACGACCATGACCATGAAGAGCCCCGAGGCCGCCGCGGTGTACTTGCCGAGCTTCTCGGTCGCGAGGTTGAAGATCGACGGCCACATGATCGAGGTGCAAAGGCCGCAGAGCGCGAAGAGAAGCGCCGTCACGGGAACGGTCGCCATCTGGAACTTCGTGCCGGTGAAGACGGGCATCGACGTGGTGGTCGTGTCGGGCAGGAACACGCCGACGAGGATGAGGCAGAACGCGCCGAGCGTCGTGATCGTCATGAGGACGCGCGACGAGATCTTGCCGCCGATGAAGGCGCCGATCGTGCGGCCGACGAGCATGAGGAGCCAGTAGGTTCCGGCGACCATGCCGGCGATGACCGCGGCGTTCTGGACGCCGGCCTTCACGAGCGGGCCGTCCTGCGCGGAGAGCCAGAGGTTCATCGTGCCGGGGATGCCGACCTCAACGCCGACGTACATGAAGATCGCGACGACGCCAAGGAGGCAGTGGCGGAACTTGAGAGGCGCGAGGACCGGGATGTCCTCGGTCGTGTTGCCCTGCTCGGGGTTCTCAATCGGGATGAAGGAGAGGACGACGAACGCAGCCGCGAAGACCGCGAGCGCGATGTACATCACGAGGTTGACGTCCGACACGACCGTGTCCTTCGTGACCTGCCCGATGAGCGCGCCGACAAGCATCGGGGTCGCGGTGCCGCACACGGAGTTGAAGGTCGTGCCGATCATGTTCAGCTGGTTGCCGCGGTTTCCGCCGCCGCCCAGGAGGTTGAGCATCGGGTTGACGACCATGTTCAGCATGCAGACCGAGAAGCCGCACACGAACGCGCCGAAGAGGTAGACGCAGAACGGACCCACCATCGACTCGGCCGTGCCGGGAACCTTGCCGGAGAGGAACTGGATCCCGACGCCGACGAAGCCAGTCGCAATGCCGATGAGCGCCGTCTTCTTGTAGCCGCACTTGGTGAGCATCTTGCCCGCCGGGATTCCCATGAAGAGATAGGCGAGGAAGTTCATCATGTTGCCCATCATGCCGAGCATGTTGGAGCCCTCGATGCCGGGCTGGTACTTCCAGACATTGCCCATCGGCGCGGCAAGATTCGTGACGAACGAAATCATGCCATAGATAAACATCATGGTGATGACGGCCACCCAGTTGGTGCCCTTTTCCTGCTGCTCGCTCATTTTTGTTCAAACTCCTTTTATGGGTTATTGCGGTAATTTTACCTAAAAATGTGCCTCCAGTCAATAGGGCGGGGGCAGTCAACGAACCGAAATAAGCTCGTCCCAGCGGGTCGTGGCACGTCTGGAAAGCATCGATCGCTTCATCTTCCAGGGCCTGTCCCCTATCCCTTCCGCCGCCGAAAACACCTTTCCGCGCCCAAATCTCGCATTCAGGCCGTCTATCGCCCTATACAGCGCCGAACGCCCAGATGGCGGCGCGGGAGACGCGAAAAGATCGCCCTGGCGAGCCGATCCAGCCTTTTCGAGCCCGAAGAAGACAACTCCAGTCTTGCGGTACCGAACCCCGGGAACGAACAGCGCGGGGACGTTCGGGCGCATCGCCGACAGCATCTCGTTCGTCGCGTCCGTGGGCGCACCGAACATCACCGTGCGCCCAAGGACGTCCCCTCCTCCGCCAGAGGCAAATATCTGGGCATACATGTTGCACCCCGCCGCGAGGAGCGAGTGCCGGCGAAGCTTCGCGGCCGCCTGCGCGGCAAACGACGCGAGCGACTCCTCAAGCCCCTCGACGTCCGACACTGGAGTGCCGAACGACCGCGAGCAGGACACGGAGTCTGGATCCGCATCGTACGCGCGCGACTCGCTGCAGGCGATTCCCCTGAGCTCCATCGCAGTCCTGAGGAGCGTGACGCCGCCGACGGACCTCACGACGTCGTCTGGGGCGTCGCGCAGGTCCTTCGCCGTCAGTATGCGCTCCGCGCGCAGCTTCGCCGGCAGCCTGCGCCCTACGCCCCACACCTCGCCCGCCGGAAGCGACGACAGCGTCTCCGTCGGGTCCGAAGGAAGCCCGAACACGCCGTCCGGCCTCTTCTTTGCAAGATGGTTCGCGATCTTCGCAAGCGTCTTGGTGGGCGCGAAGCCGACCCCGCAGGGAATGCCCACCCACCGCAATATCCTGGCCCTTAGCCGCCTTCCGTACTCAAGGAGCTCCGGACCGCGGAGTGACGGCGG
This sequence comes from Kiritimatiellia bacterium, assembly GCA_016296065.1. Lineage (GTDB taxonomy): Bacteria > Verrucomicrobiota > Kiritimatiellia > RFP12 > UBA1067 > UBA1067. The sequence continues at coordinate 139,901 of JAEDKA010000002.1, read as the reverse complement.
ACGTATGAACGCCTCGTCTATCGAATACTGCTCGACGTCAAGGGCCTCTTCTCGCAGGATCGATATTATCCGCCTCGACATGTCCCCGTAGAGCTCGTAGTTGGACGAGCGGAACAGCAGTTCACCGGAGCGCTCCCTGTCCTTGAGCTGGAAATACGGCGTCCCCATCGCAATGCCAAGCGACTTGAACTCGTTGGAGCGCGCGACACAGCATCCGTCGTTGTTCGACAGCACGGCAACCGGACGCCCCACGAGCGAACGGTCGAACACCCGTTCGCAGCTCACGAAGAAGTTGTTGCCGTCGACAAGTCCGTACATGCCGCAAGCCCCCGCCCCGTCACAGCAGACCCGCCGGAACCTTAGCGCCTGTCGCGGCCAGGAGCAGCACGGCGCGGACCCTCTCGCGGGGAATCCCCGTCAGCGAGGAGACAGCCGCCCTGTACGCCGCCATCTGCCCGCCGTAGGCCTCCGCCATGCGCCGCTCGAAGTCCGCGTCCGACTCGTCCCGCCGCTTCGCATTCGTCTTGAAGTCGTACACGCACGCGCTCCGCGCGGCGCCTTCGCCGCGGAAAACGACGCGGTCGAGAGTCCCCGACTCCCACTTCCCGCCGACGAGCAGCTCGTAGCTGCGCTCGCGCCACAGCGCCACAGCGTCCGCGCCCTTCACGAACGCCTCGTCCCATCCGCACTCGAGTATCCGCCGCTCCAGGTCGTCCTTCGGCGCGGCGGGGTCGATCCATCCGACCGCCTCGTAGCGCGCGTGCGCCTCCGTTCCCGCCTTCATCGCCTCGCGCCGCGGACGCACGTCCGCGAACAGCTCGCCCGCAGACATCCCGGAGCGGAGCGACATCGACGGCAGCCGCCGCCGCACCTCCAAGCGCGCCCCGCGCTTGAACGCGCGCGGCGCATGTGCCGCGGATGGCACCTCCCGATTGGATTCGGGAAGGTGCAGATACCACTGCGGATCCCCCACCGGCTCCGGGACGGCCTCGCGTACGAGATCCGACATGTAGACCGAGGAGCCGGACTTCGCCGCTGGACGCGCGATGACGGTCATCGCGAACTTCGCGCGCGTCATCGCGACGTAGTACACGCACAGCGCCTCCTCCTCGGCGCGCTCCTGGCGGTCCTCCAGCGCGTCCGAAAGCCCCGGCATCATGCGTGCGACGCTCGCGCCCGGATTCGGCATCACCCAGCCGTCGGTCACCAGCGGACGGTCCGAGCCCGCGTTGAGCGAGAACGGCTCGCACAGCGGAAGCACCACGTAGTCGAATCCGAGCCCCTTCGAGCGGTGGATCGTCATTATGCGCACCTTGCCCGGCTCGGCGAGGTTCCGCTTTCTCTTCGCCGCGAGGAAATCCGGGAAGTCCGACAGACGCGTCCCCGGCTCAAGCCCCATGTCGAACTCCGCCGCCGCGCGCAGCATGTCCGTGAAGCGCCCCTCGGTGAACGCGCTCCACGCCTCGGACGGATTCTCGGGGAGAAGCGCCCTCATCTCGCGGAACGCACGCACGAGCCCCTTCGTCGTGAAGTCGCGCGCCGCGCGCTGCGACACCTCGGACGCACCCGGCACTCCGTCCGGGTACATCGCCTTCGCGGGGGGAGTGGACGCGAAATGCCGGTACGGCTGCTTGTAGCCGGGATGGTCCGCTAGCCTGACGAGGTCTATGAACCCCTGCAGCGCGGGCGTGTCGAGTATGGCGCTCTCGCCCTCCCAGACGACCCCGCCCATCCCCTTGCTCTTGAGGTAGGCCGCTATCGCCTCGCCGTCTCCGTTGCCCCTCACGAGCACCGCGGCGGATATGCCGCGCGCAACCGGATCGACCGCTGCGAGCGCCGCGCGTATCGGCTCGAAGAACGACTCGACGCCCCTTCCGGACGCATCCACGACCTGGACGTATCCCGGCCAGTCCTTGTGGAAGGCCTCGTGCTTTTTCGCCTCCCAGCGCGGAAAAAGCTGCCGGAGCCGTCCGTCGACGAACACGGCGTTCACCGCGTCGACGATGGGCGGCGAGGAGCGGTAGGTGAGGTCCTTCGGAATCACCTTGTACTGTCCGCTGTCCTTCTCCGCCTTGAAAATCCCGACGTCGCCCTCGCGCCATCCGTAGATCGCCTGCTTCCTGTCGCCGACGATGAAGACGCTGCGCTCTCCGGCGGACTGCCGCGCCTCCGCGACGAGCGGACCTATCGCGCGCCACTGTCCGCGGCTCGTGTCCTGGAACTCGTCGAGCGCCCAGCCCGTTATCTTCGCGTCAAGGCGGAACTCCAGCGCGAGGCGGACCTCGTCCGGCAGGTTCGCGAGAAGCCTCGGAACGTCGTCGAACACGAGCTTCCCCGCTCCGCGCACGCGCGACGCGTACTCCGCCTCGTACTGGGACATCAGCGCGTAGACGCCGCGCGCGAGCGCGAGCTTGCGTCCGACGGCATAGCCGCACACTCCGCGCAGCGCGTCCCTCACGGCCTTCGCGGCGGAGCCGGCGAAGGTGTACGTCTTCCTGCCGAACTTCACGTCCAGCGTCGCGTGCGCGAACACCTCGGGCCCCATCTCGAAGAACTTCTTGGCGAAGCCCTTGACGCCGGTGAAGCTTCCGCGGAAGTCCCTCACCCACTCGGCGAAGAGCGGCCACGACTTTTCGTCGCACAGCCCCTCCAGCGCGTCCGCGAGACGGGAGAGCCCCGCCTCGTCCGTCTCCGTCCAGGACGTGTCGCCGCCCCATATCGCGGAGGGGTCGCCCCACGCGGATCGCTCCGGATGCTCCAGCAGCAGCCTGTGCCATGCGCCTATGAACTTGCGGTAGGAATCCACGAAGCTCCGCACGTCCTCTCCGTTCATCGCGAGCGCAAAGGCGTCCGCGAACGCACGCCGCGTCTGCGCGTCCGTGCGGCGCAGAATGCCGAACGAGACGCGCGCAAGTTCCTGCCTTTCGCGGTACTCGTCCATTATCTCGGCATTCCCCTCCAGCCCGAGCTCCAGGGGGAACATGCGCACCACGCGCATGAGGAAGCTGTCGAGGGTGCCGATCTGGGAGAGGTGCTGCGAGGCGATCACCTTGCGGAGCAGCGCCACGCACGTCGGGTCGTCCTTCGCCTTCTCGGCGAGGAGCGAGACGAAGCGCTCGAATATCTCCCCCGCCGCCGCGCGCGAAAAGGTCAGCGCTACGATCTCGCTTGGCTCCACCCCGCCCTTCGCGAGCTCGATGAGCCGCTCGGCGAGCGCCTGCGTCTTTCCGGTTCCGGCGGACGCCTCGATGAGGATGTTCGTCTCCATGACGGACTCCCCTCCCTATTTCGCCGCCGAAAGCGCAAGCCAGACGCGCAGCAGCTCAGACTCGCTCCACGCCTGCGCCGTGCAGCCCTTCTGCGCGTGCGGAGCATCGCCGTCGGCGTTCTCGCTCGCATGGCAGAGGCACCCCGCGTTGAGGTTCTCGACGGACGACGCGAGGAGCGAGAGCGCGGTCTCGCGCGGACACGCCCCGCTCTTCGCGAGCGCCTCTGCGTAGAGCGGGAAGACCCAGCCCCAGACTGTCCCGTTGTGGTACGCCGGCTTGCGGCTCGTGTCTTCGTCGCCGGCATATGTGCCGCGGTAGAGGTCGTTCCCCGCGTCGAGCGAACGCATTCCGCCCGGAACGAGGAGCTCCTCCGTCGCGGAGAGGATCGACCTGTCGTCGAGTATGCCGAGCGTCAGAAGGAACAGCTGGTTCGGACGCACCGTGTCCTCCGGCGTCGCATCAGCCGCGCCGATGTCCTTCGGCGCCGCGAGGCAGTCGTAGTATCCGCGTCCGTCGTTGCGCTTGAAGAGCCTGCGCACGCTCGCGAGCGCCTTATCGGCGAGCTCGGTCCGTCCGAGGAAGCGCAGCGCCGATATCCACAGCGCCTGTATCTCGACCGGATACCCCTCGCGCGGAGTGCACGCCGGATAGTTCGTGTCCATCCACGTGAAGTGCGAGGGAGACCACACGAGCGCGCTCTCGGCATCCATCTTGATTCCGTTCGGCGTCCCCTTGATGTAGTTGTCGACGATCGACTCGCACGTCGCCTTCAGCGTGGCGAAGTTGGCGCCGATCTTTCCGTCGAGCTCCTGGACGCACCTTATGAACCAAAGCTGCGCGTCCGTCGTGTCGCGGTTCCCCGCCTTGTCGCCGTATATGATGTTCGGCAGCGTCCCGTTCTCCTCGAACGCGGCGAACGCCTTGAGGATGCGCACGGAGTCCGCTATCTTCCCCGCGGCGATCATGCCGCGCATGAAGATGAACGTGTCGCGCCCCCAGTCGAGGAACCACGGGTAGCCGGCGATGACCGTCTTGAGGTCGTCGCGCTTCACGATGAAGAGGTCGATGGAGTTCCTCAGAACGTCCGGGACCGACGCCGACGCGACGGCCGAGAACTGCTCCGCGCACCAGTGCGCGCCCTCCGCCGCGTCGCCCACTGCGCCCACGATCCCGACGCTCTCGCCGCACTTGAGGTCGGCGGAGATCCATCCCGGGCTGTACAGATCGCCCGACCCGTCCTGCCCGCGCGCCGCCTCCTCCGGATGCGGGACGCTGTACGTCCACTGCGGCTCGTGGTGGTAGACGCCGTTCGAGACGGACATCCTGAACTCGCCGTCGTACGGCGAGAAGACGAATCCGTCCTCCGTCGGAACGGACTTCTTCGGAAAGAGATCCTCGAGCCCCGCATACGCCTTCGTGGTGGAATGGAAGCTACGCCACTCTATATCAGGACGGAACACCAGCCGCACCTGGTCGCCTACGTCGCTCTCGCCGCGCTCGTAGCGCGTCACGAGAAGACGCGCCGCGTTGCGTCCGTCAGCAAGCGACAGCACGAAGGAGAACGACGCGGAGTGCCCCATGCCGCACGGAACGAGGAAGTCCCACCGCGCGCCGCGCCCCGCGGGATCGGCCGTGAACGACGTCACGCACTTCGCGTCCAGCTCGCGGGTGTATCCCTCGCGCTGAAGCCAGCAGCGCGTGCGCGTCCAGACGTTGAGCCTGTCGGACGGCACGTTCGGATTCGTGTTCGCGGCGAGCAGCGCGTCGTACTGGCTCGCGACGGTGCCCCATCCGATCCGCACCTGCGACGCCGCGCCGGCCCCGTTGGAAAGGACTGTTCTGAACTCCGGGTGGCGCCGCACCTCGTCGCCCGTCATCGAGAGCTTCGCCGCCGCGACGTTGCCGGGCGGCGGAATGAGGAACTCCGCGCGCGTGCGCGCCGCCTTGCCGTCCGCGTAGACGATCATCGCGATCTCGAGCCTGCGGCAGTGCGTTCCGTCGCCCTTGTAGTGCGGCGCGTCGAACATCGCGACATGGCGGTCGCCTTCGGGATGCGAGCGGTACACGCGCAGCGTCTTGCCGGTCTCTGGGTCGACGAGCCTCACGCGGAAGTGCGTCGCCGCGGAGACCTCCACCCACTCGTTTTCGGGCACGCAGACGACGCGCTTAAGGTCGCGCGGGAACATCCAGTGGAAGCGCGCCTCGTGGCAGACCGCCGGACGCCGCATTGCGTTCGCCCGCCGCTGCGCCGCGCCCGCCTTCGTCGCGAGGCAGACGACCTCGCCCGGCTTCAGCGGCACTGGTCCGGACGTCTTCACCTTGCTCTGCGACAGAAGGTCGAACGCCTCGGCATAGGGAAACGCCTCGCGGTCCCAGTCGATCATCGCCGGCGCCCCGCAGTCGAGGTTCGCGAGCAGCAGGACACGGTGCTCCGACGAAGGAGCCCAGGGGGTGTTCGCCCCGTCCGCCCCGCATCTCCTCACGACGGCGAGAGTGTTGCCCTCGCCGCGCGTGACAACGGAGAGACGGCTCTCGCCGGAGAAGGTGGGCTCCGTCCCGAGGATGTGGTTGAGCTTCGCGATGAGGTCTACCATGTTCGACTTCGCGCCCCACGCGAGATCGTTCTTTCCGTGCACGTCGATCTTCTCGGTGCAGAACCACTCGACGCCGTTGGCGATTCCCCACGCGCCCTGCCACGACAGGAGCGCCGCGAGCTGCACCCTCAGCCGCGCATACGTCTCGCCCTTCTTCGCAAGGCGGTCGTTGTCGTGCGTTTCTGCGAAGTGGACGAGCGTGCCGAACTTCTCGCTGCGCCCAATCGCGCCGGTGAGATACCACTCGAACGCGCCGCGGTCGTATGTCTGGAAAATCTCGGAGTAGGCCCAGTCGAGGTTCGCGACGGCGAGGAGGTCGTCGGTGAGCTTGAGGTCTCCGCCGAGCCCCTCGAGCATGAAGATGGTGTCCGGGTACTCCTCGCGGACGCGCGCGACGATGTACTCCCACGTCTTGAGCGGAATCATGTACCCGGCGTCGCACCTGAAGCCGTCCACTCCGTTGCGGCACCAGAAGAGGAACACGTCGGCCATGTACGCGCGGAGCTGCGGATTCGAATAGTCGAGCTCCACGAGGTCCGCCCACTTCACGCCCCACGCGCCGGGCGAATGAAAGCGTCCGTCCGCCTCGCGCCTGAACCAGTCCGGATGGTGCGTCTGCAGCGTCGACGCCCAGCCGGTGTGGTTCGCCGGGAGGTCGACGAGGAGGAGACCGTGCCGCGCGTGCACCGCGTCGATGAGCTCGCGGAACTGGTCCAGCGGAGTCGTGAACTCGTCGAACTCCGCCATTGCGGGGTCGACGGAGAGGAAGTCGGTCGCGGCGAACGGGCAGCCGTACTCGCCCATCACGGCGTAGGTCGTCGGAACGGGGAACGGGGGGAGCGTCTGCACGATGCGGAAGCCCATCCGGTCCATTATGAGGTCGAGCCTCCTCGCGACCTCGCGGAAGGATCCGAACTGGCGCGGGAAGACGGTGTATATCGTGTTGTTGGCGCGCGTCTCCGCGCTCTCGACCTTTATGTGCGTGTTGCGCCCCAGCGGCCACTCTGGGACGTTGGAGCCCTCCGGGAAGAAGCACGCCTTGCCGGAGAAGATGCCGACCTCGTCAAGCGGAATGTCGGCGGAGAAGACACCGGGCGAGACCTCGGGAAGCGGAATGTCGGTCCAGGCCTTGGCGAGCGGAGTCTCGCCGCGCTCGGTCTCGGCGATTATCTCGCGCCGCCTCACGCGGGCATGGCCGATGTTCGTGCGGAACGCCGCGCGCCCCTTCCGCGGCGTATCGAGCCTGAGCGTTACTGAAAGCACGTCGCCGCGCCACTTGAGGAGAAATGCTTCTGGTGCCGGTGTCTGGGTCATGAAGTAAAACTTTCTGGTCTTCTTTACCCATATATTTTACCATATTTCAGACGCGGCGAGACGCACCCCTGCTCCACTTCGCGGCCGCCGGCCTCCATGGAGACGCGGCTTCCAGCCGCGTCACTCCCAAACTGCAACGCGGCAGGATGCCGCGTCTCCTTGACAAGCTTTTCGCCTCGCCCCCATTAACCCCGGCGCACCGTCGCGGCGGGGAGATTCACTGCCAGACGAGGTCTTCCGCCGCGAAGACCGGGCCTTCTATGCAGCAGCGGGAGTTGCCGCGCACCGTCTTCTGGATGCAGGCATAGCACGCACCGACGCCGCAGACCATGTGGCGGTCCATTGAAATCCATCCCTTCGAGCCCGTCCCCGTCGCGCGCAGCGCCACGGCCTTGAGCATCGGATCCGGTCCGCACGCAAATAGCTCGAACTTCCCGCCCTCTCCGCGCAGGCGTATGAGCTCGTCGTCCAGCGGATCGGTGACAAGCCCCTTCGCGCCCGCGCTGCCGTCGTTGGTGGCGAGATGCACCTTCACCCCACCCAGCGCCTCGAAACGGTCCAGCGCGAGGAGGTCGTTCTTCGTGCGCCCGCCGACAAAGAGATGAATGGCGGCAGGCGCGGGATTGGCGCCCAGCAGTCGCCTAGAGAGGAAGTAGAGCGGAGCGACGCCGTATCCTCCGCCAACGAGCAGCGCCTCGCCCGCGCACTTGAGCGGGAAGCCGTGCCCGAGCGGACCCATCACCTCGACTTCGTCGCCCGGCTTCACCTCGTTCAGCGCCGCCGTGCCGCGTCCGACCGTCTTGTAGAGAAGCTCAAGCCTGTCGCCTTCGGCGTTGAAGATCGAGAACGGACGCCGCAGCGCACTCTTCTCAAGCGACGGAACGCGCACGTGCACGAACTGTCCGGGAGTCGCGTCCGCGGCTATCGCCGGCGCCTCGAACTCAATGTAGCGGTATCCGCTTCCTATCTCGCGGTGCGAGACGACTCTGCATTTTTCGTTTGTCATGGTCCGTTGAAGGTTGAAGGTTTTAAGGTTGAAGTTGAAACGACTAACGACTATCGACTAACGACTCTCTGCATGACGCCTTTGAGGGATGTCCACATCTTCATCTTGATCTCCTTGACTGCCGGCGTCACCGGGCCCATGCGGAGGATGAACTCGGGAGAGTAGGTGACAAGATAGCTGTTCCCCGCCGAGTCCTTTACCCACTCCCCCGGCGCGCCTCTCACGCCAGGAAGCCACTTGCGCAGCGCGCCCGACCCCAGCAGCACGTACGCCTTCGCCTCTGGACGCTCCCCCGTGAAGATTATCGGCGCGGTTTCGGGCGTCTTCTTCATCGCCGTCACTATCTTCGCCATCATCTCGATTCCGCCCGGCGACAGCGGCCTGTCGTGCAGGAACACGAAGTCAAGGAATGTGGCACTAGAGGCGTAGTTCGCGGGTGCTGGTTCGAGTTTGGCGGTCGGCTGGCGAATGTCCGCGGCGGACGCTGGAACGGCAGCCTCGCCTGCCGCCGCGGCTGGAGCTGGAACGGCAGCCTCACCTGCCGCCGCGGCTGGCGCTGGGCTCAGCAGTGCGCGGTCGATCTCGACGGCACGGACGCCAAGCTCGCGTTCAAGCTCGAGCTCAGCCTCCAAACCGTCTAAGACATATTCCATCGAAACCACTTCGTCACCCCGTCCACCAAACTATCTAACTACCCAACCACCTAACCACCCAACCACCTAACTATTTAGTCGGCTTTTCGTATCCGTACGGATTCTTGCTCTGCCAGCGCCAGGCATCTTCGCACATCTCGTCGATGCCGCGCTCGGCCTTCCATCCGAGGTCCTTCGCGGCAAGCGCAGGATCGGCCCAGCATTCCGCGATGTCGCCGGGACGACGCGGGCAGATCTTGTAGGGAACGGGCCTTCCGGACGCCTTCTCGAACGCCTTGACGATCTGGAGGACGGAATAGCCGTGGCCCGTGCCGAGGTTGTAGACCTTGAGTCCGAGTTTCGGATTCTTCTCGATCTTCTCGATGGCCTTGAGGTGTCCGATGGCGAGGTCGACGACGTGGATGTAGTCGCGCACGCCAGTTCCGTCCGGCGTCGGATAGTCGTTGCCGAAGACGCTGAGCTCGGGGCGGCGTCCGACGGCGACCTGCGCCACGAACGGCAGGAGGTTGTTCGGAATGCCCGCGGGGTCCTCTCCGATGAGGCCGGACTTGTGCGCGCCGATCGGGTTGAAGTACCTGAGCAGGATGACGTTCCACTCGGGATCCGCCTTCTGGACGTCCTTGAACACCTGCTCCATCATGAGCTTGGTCCATCCGTACGCGTTCGTGCAGCCAGGCGTGGGGAAGTCCTCGCGGATCGGCACGCTCTTGGGGTCGCCGTACACCGTGGCGGAGCTGGAGAAGACGATGTTCTTGCATCCGTGGTCGCCGAGGCACTTGAGGAGCGTGAAGGTTCCGCCGAGGTTGTTGTTGTAGTACTTGAGCGGAATCCTCGTCGACTCGCCGACGGCCTTGAGGGCGGCGAAATGAATCGTTGCGCCGAATGGCGCCTCCTTGTCCAGCAACGCGTTCAGCTTCTTCTCGTCGCGGATGTCGACCTTGTAGAACTTCACGTCCTTGCCGGTGATCTTCTTTACGCGGGCGAGCGACTTCTTCGAGCTGTTGCACAGATTGTCGACGACTACGACGTCGTGCCCCGCGTTGAGCAGTTCTACGACCGTGTGGCTGCCGATGTACCCGGCTCCGCCGGTGACTAGGATCTTCATTGCTGGTATTTCCTTTCCTGTTCCGTATATTATAGCATAAACCGTCCCGACGCGAAGACAGCCGCTACTTCCGCACGATTCCCGCACCGAGGCGCGAGAGCTCCGTCTCGACCGAGACGTAACCGCGGTCAACCGTCTCTGCGCCGAGGATCGTCGACTCGCCCTTCGCGACGAGCGCGGCGATGACGAGCGCGATGCCGGCGCGTATGTCGGGCGAGGTGACCGTTCCGCCGTAGAGCTGGGACGGACCCGTCACCACGACGCGATGCGGATCGCACTGCACGATCTTCGCGCCCATCTGGCGGAGGTGGTCCACGAAGTAGAGCCTGGACTCGAACATCTTCTCGAAGAAAAGGCACGTTCCCCTCGTCTGCGTCGCAAGGACGATGAGGATCGACATGAGGTCCGAGGGGAACGCCGGCCATGTGCCGTCCGAAACAGACGGGATCGCGTCGCCCAGGTCGTACTTCATCTTGAGCCTGCGCTTCGGCACGAACGTAAGCGTCCGCTCGCGCGCGCTGACCGTCCACGTCACGCCGAAGCGCGCGAACGCGCCGGCGAGCACCTCGAAAGGCTCGGGGTCGATTCCGGTGAGCGTGAGTTCGCCACCCGTGACCGCTGCCGCGACGATGTAGCTGCCGGCCTCGATGTAGTCGCATCCGACGGACGCCTCGCATCCGTGCAGCGACTCGACTCCCTCAACCTCGATGCGGTTCGTCCCCGCGCCGGACACCTTCGCGCCCATTGCGTTGAGCATGTTCGCGAGGTCGACGATGTGCGGCTCGCACGCCGCGTTGAAGATGACGGTCCTGCCGCGGGCCGTGACGGACGCCATCAGGACGTTCTCCGTCGCGGTGACAGACGCCTCGTCGAGGAGAATGCGCGCGCCCTTCAGCTCTCCGCTGAAGCGCAGCGTCTTGCGCCCCGCCACGGCCTTCGCGCCGAGCGCGCGGAACCCCGCGAAATGCGTGTCTAGCCTGCGGTGTCCGATCTGGTCGCCGCCAGGCGGAGGCAGCGAGGCGCGTCCCACGCGCGCGAGGAGCGGCCCCGCGAACAGGAAGCTCGTCCTTATCTTCGCGGCGAGCGCCGAGTCGATCTTGGCTGTCTTGACTTTCGGCGTCGCGAGGACCACCGTCCCCTCCTTCGCGTCGCGCGACACCTTCGCGCCGAACGTCTTCGCCGCCTCCAGCATCGCGGCGACGTCCGCGATGTCCGGCACGTTTCTGAGCGTCACCGGCTCTGCGGAGAGAAGCGACGCCGCAATCATCGGGAGCGCCGCGTTCTTGTTGCCGGAAACACGGTGTGTGCCGGAGATGGTCTTCCCGCCCTGTATTACGAATCTGCTCACGACAGCGCGTCAATCTGCTTTGTCTCGCCGAACACGACGAGCTTGTCCTCGTTCTCGAGCTTGTCGGATGGCTGCGGAATTATCACCGTGCGCCCGTGCCCGGAATCGTCGCCGCGGCGGATGCAGAGGACCGTGAGCCCCGTCTTCTTCCTGAGGTCCGCCTCGGCGAGCGTCTTGCCGCGCGCTGCGTCCGGAACATCGATCTCCGCGATGGAGTACCCTTCTGCGACTTCGAGGAAGTCGACCACGTCGTGGTTCGCGATGGCGCGGGCGAGGCGGTGCGCGCTGTCGCGGTCCGGATACACCACGCTGTCCGCCCCGATGCGCCTCAAGATCTTTCCATGAAGCTCACTCGTCGCCTTCGAGACGACGCGCGGAACGCCGAGCTCCTTGCAGTTCGCCGTCGCCATCATGGACGCCTCGATGTTGGACCCGATCGCGACCACGACGACGTCGCACTCGGCGAACCCGGCCTCGGCGAGAACGTGCGGCTGCGTCGCGTCGCCCTGGAGAGCCGTCGCGAACTCCGATGCACTCTGCATGGCGGGTCTGTTCCTGTCGATAAGCACAACTTCCGTCCCGCCGTTGGCGAGCGTCTCCGCGAGGCTCATTCCGAACCGCCCCGCGCCGATAATCCCTATCCTTTTCATGAAGGGTATTTTACCATATTGCCGCCGCACCGCGCAATTCGCAGGCGGGAGCGGCGGATCACCTGCGGAAGATGAGCTTCTTCTGGACGAGGTAGCTCGCGACGAAGAGCGCGATGTCGGCGGCGATCTTCACCACCGTCACGGCGACGCCCCGGACGTCGAGAAGCGCCGCGCAGCCCTCGGTCAGGGCGTAGCTCGCCGCGCCGACCGCAAGGACGAGCGCGATGTATCCGTAGTAGCTGCGGTGGCGCCGGTGCGGCGCCGCGCGCTCCCGGCGGAACACGACGAAGCGGTTGTAGAAGTAGTTGAAGTGCGACGACACGAACCTGGCCGCCACGAGCGCAATCAGGACGTCGTCCCGCCGCGGGGTGTCCTTCGCCGCCAGCGCCCACATCACGACGGCGAAGATTCCGTTGTCGATGAGGAAAGACAGCACGGACGATATGCAGAACTGGAAGAGCGAGCGGTATATCCTTATCGTGTCGAGGAGCGGATTGAAGTGGCTCGTCGCGTTGGAGTCGATGTAGACCGTCTCGATCGGGATCTGCAGCGGGCGCGACGGATGGTTCTTCGCGTCCGCGAGCATCGCCATCTCGTACTCGTACCTGTCTCCCGGTATCGCGGCGACGCGCGGCAGAAGCGCCGCGGGAATCCCGCGCAGGCCGGTCTGCGTGTCGCGGATCATCAGCCCCGTCATCAGGAAGAAGAACCAGCGCGTCCACCAGTTCCCGAAGCGGCTCCTCAGCGGGACCTTGCCAGAGAACGAGCGCACGCCGAGGACGAGTCCGTCGCGGTGGCTCCTAAGCCCCTCGGCGACCTTCGCGATGTCCTCGGGCGTGTGCTGCCCGTCCGAATCTGCCGTTATGACGTCCGTCGAGTCGCCGAGATAGGCGAAGCCCGTCTTGAGCGCGGCGCCTTTGCCGCGGTTCCTCTCGTGGACCAGTATCTTCTCGACGTACTTCTCCGCCTGCGGGAATATCTCGCGTCCCTTGACGGACCCGTCGTCGACCAAGACGATGCGCGAAAAGCGCTCCTTCAGCTTCGGAAGGAGCGCCAGCAGCTTTTCATCCGGATTGTACGCCGGTATGAGGACCGTCACTGTCCGGCCTTGTTCAGCATCGCTTCCCATTTGCGCTCGTCCTTGACGGCTTTGGCGCGCTCCTGCAGCTTGATGTAGTCGAGCCTGTTGCGGAAGAGGTCGCGCAGCACTGCCTCGGAAAGATACGTTATGCCCTTCGCGCGGGCGGCCGAGGAGAACGCCTCGAACGTGGAGCAGTCCTTCATCACCTGCGGGATGACCTCGATGAACATGTCGGCAGGCGCGCGGTCCGCCCTGATGGCGGAGTAGCGCGTCCCGAAGAAGTACGCCCCTCCCTTGCGGAGCATCACCTCGAGGTCGGTGCGGTACTTGTTGAGCCTGGCCACCATCGCCTTGGTCTTCGTATTCGGCTTGAACTCGCCGTCGAATATGACCTTCGCGGCGGGCGGAGGCGGCGCGGCGGGCTTGCGCGCCGCAGGACGCGACGTCTTCTTCTTGGGCTTGGGGTTGTCGTCGAAGAGATCGTCGAAGTCGTCGGAAAGGTCGTCGGAATAGGAGGACTCGGCAGGCGCCTCCTCCTCGGCCGCGGCGGGAGCCTCCGACGCCGGGGCTTCGACGCGCTCCACGCGCACACCGGTCTGCGTCTTGAGAAATTCGTCCCACGGGATGATCTGCCCGGTCACCTGCTGCCCGTTGATGCGAAGCGCCGTGCCGTAGCGCTCAACCTTGTAGGGAGGCGGAATGAACTTGCCGTCCAGAAAGACTAGGCCGGACGAAAACGGCCGCCCGACCGTGGCCTTGAGCTCGACGAGCGCCTGCTTCGGCACTGCCTCGAACGAACGCCTGACCTCCGCCGCCCCGGCGGCGCAGGCTGCCAGCGCCGCTGCCAGCAATACCATTCTGCTTCTTGCCATCATACCTGTCTCTTCCCCTTGCTTAATGTCAGCATTTTACGCGTTACACACTGCTTGCACACTTTACATTCTACATTTTAAAAGATCCCACGTTGCCGTAGCACAGAATCCCCGGAACCCGTCGTTCCTAGTAGGGGTTGCCCCCTTTTAAAAATGTCGGTCGAAGAAATTTCTGCTGAATCCGCGTGCAACCCAGGACCCACGTCCTAGAAAATCAACTTTCCCTCACCTCGATGCCGGCGGTCGCCTTGAGGGCGTCGACGATCCGCTGGAAGTCCTTGCCCACCTCTTCGTCGGTGAGCGTCCTCTCCGCCGACCTGAACTCGAGCGAGTAGGCGCGCGAGTCCTTGAAGACGTCGAAGAGAGTCACCTTGACGAGGTCCTTTCCGCCGTTCCTGCGGATGACATCCTCAACGGCGGCGTTCGTCACCGACTTCGCGGCGACGATCGCGATGTCGCGCCTCACGAGCGGGAACTGCGGCACGGGCGATACGCGCCCGAGCTCGTTCACGCGCTTGAGAAGCGGCTTCAGGTCCATTTCGCATAGCGCCATCTGCGTCGTGAGGCGGTACGGATGCCTCATCTTCGCCGAAAGCGCGCCCATGACGCCGATCTGGCGTCCGTTGAGCTTCACCGCGAGCGCGGCGCCCTTCGCGAACGCCGGATGGTCCGCCGACTCGAACTCGAGCTTCCCTGCGTGCAGCTTCGCGACGAGCTCCTCGACGGCGCCCTTCATCCACAGCACCGCCTCCTCCTCGGAGAGCGGCGCGCGCGTCCTTAGCGCCTCGCGTCCGACGGGACCGACGAAGCCGAGCGAGAGGGTCTCCTTCTCGCACGGGACGTCGCCCTTGGGCGTCTTCGCGACGCCGAACACCTTGCCGATCTCAAAGAGCATCGCGGTCTCGAGCTGGTGCGAGGCGTTGCGTCCGAGCGAGCCCATCATCTGCGGCAGGAGCGAGTCGCGCATAACGCCGTACTCCGCCGAGACGGGGTCTGGGATGACGAGCCTGCGGTCCGCTGCGCGCGTGTCGAAGTCGTCGAGCTCCTTCTTCGAGAGGAACGAGTAGTGCATCGCCTCGGTGAAGCCGAGCGCGAGGCACAGCTCGCGCACCCTCGCCTTCGCGCGGAACGGCGCGTCGGAGAGCGGCGAGACGGACGGCGCGGAAGGCATCGTGTCCGGGATGTTGTCGAGTCCGTAGAGCCTCGCGATTTCCTCCACGAGGTCGGCCTCCTCGAGGAGGTCCCAGCGCCAGGAGGGGATGCCGAAAGCGACGGACTTCTCGGCGGCGTACAGGCCGTCCTTGCGAGGGACGAGTCCGAGCCCGCGGAGAATGAACACCATCGCGTCGTTTCCGACGGGGATTCCGATGAGCCTGCGCGCACGCTCGAAGTCGAGCGTGACGTCCGCGTTGAGCGGCTTGGCGCGGTTGTCTACGTCTACAATCCCCTTCGCGATCTTCGCGTTGCCGTACTTCTGCAGCAGATGCGCAGCGCGGCGCGACGCGAAGTCCGCGAGGTCCTTGTCGACTCCGCGGATGTAGCGGTACGACGACTCGCTCGCGAGACCGAGCTTCGTAGCGGTGAACTTCGTCGAAGTCGGCTCGAAGAGAGCGCTCTCGAGGAGGACGGATGTCGTGCCGGGGGCGATTCCTGAGTCCTCTCCGCCCATGATGCCGGCGACCGCGTTCGGCCTTTCGGCGTCGCAGATCATCAGCATGGAGGGGTCGAGCTTCCTCTCGACGCCGTCGAGCGTCTTCATCGTCTCGCCCTCGCGCGCGTCCCTCACGACGATCGTGCGGTCCTTGAGCGTGCGGTGGTCGAAGGCGTGCATCGGCTGGCCGAGCTCGAGCATCACGTAGTTCGTGACGTCGACGGCGAGCCCGAGCGAACGGACGCCGCAGAGCTCCAGCCTCTTCGCCATCACCGCGGGAGACGGCGCGTCGGGTGTCATCTCCGTCACGACGCGCGCGGTGTACCTGAGGCACTTCTCCTTGTCCTCAACGACGACCTTGACCTCGTCGTTTACATCGACTCCGCACTCTTCGAAGTCGACGGGCGGGAGAGTGAGCGGACGGTTCAGTATCGCGGCGAACTCGCGGGCGAGCCCGACGACCGAAAGCGCGTCCGGACGGTTCCACGTCACCTCAATGTCGAAGACGACCTCGGGCTTCTCGAGCTTCGCCACGTCGCGCACGAGCGCGCCCGTCGGGGTCTCGGCCGGATACTCGATGATGCCGGAGTTCCCCTCGCCGATGTGGAGCTCCTTCTCCGAGCAGCACATGCCGAAGCTCTCGACTCCGCGAAGCTTGCCCTTCTTGATCTTCTCGGGCTTGCCGTTCTTGTCGAGGAACTCGGGGATCTCCGCGCCGATCTTAGCGAACGCCGTCTTTATGCCAAGGCGCATGTTGGGCGCGCCGCACACGACCTGATAGGTCTCCTTGCCGTCCGTCACCTTGCAGACGTGCAGGTGGTCGCTGTTCGGATGCGCCTCGCACTCCAGCACCTCCGCGACGACGATGAGGTCGGAGAGCGGAGTTCCCCCGACCGTTTCAATGGACTCGACCTGAAGGCCCGCGCGCGTGAGTTTCTCCGCGAGGTCCTTCGGATCGATGTCGTCAACCTTGACGTACTCGTTAAGCCAACTGAGTGGAAGCTTCATTCTGAGGTTCTTCTTTCTTTTCTTCGATTGGTTCCTGCGCCGCGGGCTGTTCCTGCGCCGCGGGCTGCTCCTGGGCCACAGGCTGTTCCTGCGCCGCGGGCTGCTCCGGCGCGGGCTGGTCGGCTGGAGCCTCTGCCTTCTTCGCGGAGCGCTTTTTCCACTGCGGACCGTACTTCGGGAACTTCTCCACGGCCGAGTAGACGCCCATCTTGGCAAACGCGACGACGTGCCCGGTCGAGACGAGCCACTGCAGGTGCTGCAGCACGCCCTCCTCCTGCGGAAGCTCCGACTTGTCGCAGCACGGATGCTCGGCGATGAACTTCGCCACGGACGCGAGCTCGGGGATCGCGTGCGCGGCGTCGAACTCCTTGAGCTCCGCGCTCGTGACGAACTCGGGTCCGCGCGCGTCGTTCGCGCGGAAGAAGTTGAACTTGCGGTGGTGCAGCGCGCCGCGGAGCGCGAAGCACATGCCCGCGGGAATGCGGCGCTCCGCCTCCAGCGCGTCGCGGACCGCCCAGACGAGCGGCTTCACGGGGCTCTTGAGCGCGACTTCGGCGGTGATCATGAGGTTCTTCGGCCTGTCTATGAGGGAAGGCAGCACGTTGCGCCTGAACTCGCCCTCGGCCTGCTCGCGCGTCATCGTCGCGACGCCCTCGGTATCGGCCTGGCCTTTCGGAACGAACACCGTCTTCTTCGTCGCGCCCTTGCGCCACTCTTCGATGGCGTCCGCGTCGCGGACCATCTCGATGCGCGAGCGGTACTGCTCCTCGGACATGTCGGGATAGCGCGTGCGGATCATCTCGCGCACCGTCGCGTTGAACTCGTGGATGTTCGGCGGCCCGAGGAGGACGCCGGAAAGTCCGCACTTCGCCACGCAGCTGAAGTTGCCCTTGGGCGGCTCTACCTCTATCACCTTCGAGTCGTAGTAGTCGGAGAGATGCGCGGACAGCGCATGCTCGATGACATCCTCCTCCTTCGTAGACGCGAAGCCGCACGCCTTGCACTGGCAGAACGCCGCGGCGGGCTTGTCGGGCTGCGCCTTCGGCGTGATCTTGAGGAGGACGGAACCGGGGTTGTCCAGGAAGAAGTACGCGAGGTCCTTGAGCTTGTACGCGTGGCAGTCGCCCTGAAGCTTGCGCATGACCGTGCCAAGCGCCTTCGACTCGGGCAGCACCTTCACCTCGGCGTCGAGCGGCTGGGGCTTCTCGGCGAAGCGCGGCCTGCCGCGGTCTCCGAACCCCTTGCGGTCGCCGAAGGGCTTCCGGTCGCCGAACTGCTTCCGGTCGCCAAAGGGCTTGCGTTCCCCGAATGGCTTGCGATCGCCGGACGGCTTCCTGTCGCCGAACGGCTTCCTTTCTCCATCCGCCCTTTCGGGGCGGACCTTGCCTACGGTAACTCCGGCGTCTTTCCGCGCCCAGTCGGGCGTGAAATCGAACGACCCGAGCGAGCCGAGGTCGAGCTTGGCATTATCTTCCTGTTCCATATTAGGTAATTATATCATATATCGCGGCGGAAGTGCGCAAAGATTGGATTTTTACGCATTGTCCTCGAACCTTTCCCTGAACTTCATATAGAGGAACGCGCCGACGATGAGGAGGACGCCCGAGAGCGCGAAGAGCGCGACTCGGACGGGCGTGGTGAGGTGCGCCGTGTCTACGATGAGCACTTTCGCGACAGATATGCCGAGCAGCGAAAGCGCGCAGATGCGCGACAGGCGGCTGCGGCGGACGATGCCCGCCCAGAGTCCGGCGAACGCGGCGAAAAGCCACGCCACCGACACCGATCCCGACTTGAGCGACGGGAAGAAGACGTAGCCGAAGTTGCGCGCCTCGCCGGTGAAGAAGAGGAACGAGACGATGAGCGCCGCCACCGCGAGCGCGTCGACCTTGAGACGCCGCGCGACGAGCACCGCCGCCACGGGAAGCGTCCAGAGCCGCACAAGCCGCAGCGCGAACTCGGCGAGATACGCGCCGCCGGAAATCTCCGTCAGCGCGCGGACAGACCGCTCGCAGTACGCGAGCGGCGCGTAGTAGAAGAGCCCCGCGCATGCTGCGGCCGCGAGGAGAAGGTACGAGACGACGCCGAGCAGCCGCTGCCCGCTGCGCGACTCGGCCTCCGCCGTGGCGACGGCCAGCGCGGCCCACGAGACGACGCACCACGGACGGCTGAAAAGCAGGAGCGGCACGATGGAGAGGTACGCGAGCGCGAAGAAGAGCAGAATGCCCACGGTCTCGCGGTCGGCCCAGCCGCGGCGAACCGCGAGATGCGCGACTGCGAGATATGCAGCGACGAGCGCGAGCAGCACAAGCCCCGCGAGCCGATTGTTGAAACCGGGGCGGAATACCACCATAAGCCAGCCGAAAAGACAGCAGGCGTTGACCGTGAGCCCCGCCCACGCGATGGCGTCCGCCGCCTTGCCGCGTGTCTTCGATCCGACGACTACGCTCGTCATGTAGAGCGCATGGACTGCCGCGAGGAACGCGAAGTTCACGAGCACGGCTGCGCGTCCGCCGAACTCCGGATGGCGCGAGCCCCAGATGCAGCACATCGCGAACGCAAGCATCGACGCGAGGAAGTCGAGCGCGGACCACCTGCGCATCCGCGCGACGTAGAACGCACCGAGGTTCAGGACGAGGAGGTAAGCGTCGAGTCCGAGCGGGAAGCCGCTGTCGCGTCCGGCGATCACCGGGACGAGATAGCCGCCGATCAGCCCCATCACGGCGATGTATGGCGAGCGGAGGTAGACGGACATCACGCCGGCGCAGAACGTCACCGCAGCGAGCGCGCAGAACGCGAAGACGGGAGAGGCGATCACCGGCGGATCGAAGAAGCGGTGTCCGAGTCCGAAGCCGAGGTACAGCGCAACGACTCCGAGCGCGGCGATGGCGTGTCCGAGAAGCGAGTACCTCTCCTTCTTCACGAGCCACGAGCCGCCGACGCTGAATGCCGCGCCACAGGCGAGCGTCGCGACGACGCGTCCCGTTGGACCCATCCATCCGCGGTCGATCGACAGCTTCACGAAGTAGATGATCGCACCGACGATCAGCGTCACGCCAACGCGCACAAGCCAGCGCGTCGCAAAGGCGAATTCGTGCGTCATCCCCTTCGGCGCAAAGTCGCCGCGCACGGCGAACCAGTCCTCGACGCGCATCCAGAACAGGTCTACCGCAGTCGGCTCATACGAATCGTCATTCTGACTGGGGGAAGCGCCGTCTTGGCGCTTCTCGTAAACATCCTCTTCCTGACTGGGGGAAGCGCCGTCTCGGCGCTTCTCGACAACGTCCGCATCCTGACTGGGGGAAGCGCCGTCCCGCCGCTTCTCTACAACGTCCGCTTCCTGACTGGGGGAAGCGCCGTCTCGGCGCTTCTCGTAAACATCCTCTTCCTGACTGGGGGAAGCGCCGTCTCGGCGCTTCTCGACAACGTCCGCATCCTGACTGGGGGAAGCGCCGTCCCGCCGCTTCTCTACAACGTCCGCTTCCTGACTGGGGGAAGCGCCGTCTCGGCGCTTCTCATCAAGAATGACATTTCCTCTTTCCTGAAGCGGCGAGACGCCGCTTCCCCCAGTCATTTCCTGCTTCTCAATTCGATTCTTCATTTCGGGTTCCTCCGATTTGTCTTTGATCGCCCTGAGTTTTTTGGCAATGTCGGCAGTCTCGATCTTTTTGCAGAGCGACGACAGCTGGTCTTCTATCCAGGACAGCTTAACGAGAGCCACGATCAGCATGATCGGAACGCTGAGCACGGCCAATACGCTAATCACTACTATTCCCATAACTTTACCTCCTTTGCTTTTGTTTTAGACAGGATTTACAAGATTTACAGGATTTGCATACAGCTTGTCCACGACTTCTTAATGGTGTTTTGGAAACCATGCATAGCATAAGACTTTTCTACACGATCTACACGTTCTACACGGCTTCTATAAATCCTGTCAATCATGTTAATCCTGTCGGAAAAACTCATACAATTACTTCAATTGTTGTTTCACCTTTTCGAACGCGGCGCGCATCTCAGCCTCGCGGCCCCAGGCGGCGCGCAGTTTTTTCGGGTCGAGGATGCGGCAGTGTCCGGTCACCTTGTTCTTCTCGAGCTTCCAGCCGCCCGACGAATCGAGGACGTCCCACCAGATCATGGAGTCCATGACGCGTCCTTCGACGGTCGGGAAGTCCTGCGGAACCATCACTTTGCCCGACGGCTCCTCGCCGCCGAGAATGCGGCGGGCGTATTCGATGTAGAACTTCTCATGGTGGTTGGCGACATGCTTCAGCGCGGAGATCACCGCCCACTTCTCGCCGATCTCCACCTGACGCGTTATGTTCGTCGGCGTCACGCACTCGACCACGTTCTCGCACGGGCTCAGCGTTCCGTTCGCGCCGAAGGCGGTCGCCTTCTCGCCGCCTACCGTTGCATAGACATAGCGAAGAACATTGTCGTCCGGATTGCACACAGCGAGCACCGGAAGCTCGCTCGCACGGCCCATCTTCACGATGTCGGGGTCGTCGGACGGAATCGCCGCGCCCATAAGTATCGCCTGGTGTATCTTCATTCCGTTCTCGGCGAGACGCGCAAGGACGCGCGCCGTGATGCGTCCGCCGAGGGAATGCCCGACCAGCGTCAGGTTCGTGCGCGCCTCGGGCGGCTTCATCGCGATCTCGAACGCGAAGCGCCACGACTCCTTGTCCGCCGAATCGACCGAGAGCGGCCAGACGACGTTGTCGCCGTCCCACGCCTTGAACTCGACCTGCGCCGTCGGGAACGCGTTCGTGACGCATTCCAGAACGCCATCCGCGGGCTTCTCCGAACGGAGCCACCCGGGGATGAACCACACCGTCGCCGCCATTATAGCCATTGTCATTTCACTCCTTTGTTTACATTCAGGTTTTGTTTTAGACAGGATTTACAGGATTGACAAGATTAAGAATGTTGCCGACGTTTCCCATAATCCTGTTAATCTTGTTAATTCTGTCTAAACAACTCCTCGCGACATCCAGCGCAAACATCTTTCCCTTTCTCATATCAGTTCCTCCTTTCAGGTTTTTTTAGACAGGATTTACAGGATTGACAGGATTATGAGCCTGCGGCTGGCGATACACACGGTATTTGTGCTTGTGCTGAAGAGACGTAGCGCCGAAATTGATCAAAAGCCCATCCTCTATTCCAGTCGCATTAAGATAGTTGACAAGCTGTGCCTCATGACTGGGATTAATCGTCGTTACTGCTTTCAATTCCAGGATGAGCCGATTATCAATTATCACATCGGCCCTATAATCTCCCACGCGAACGCCTTTGTAATTAACCGCAATTGGAACCTCCTTGTCGGATTGAACGCCAAGCATCTCCAATTCGACCATCAAGGCGTTTTTATACACTTCCTCAAGGTATCCAGGACCAAAGTGCCGATGCACTGCCATCGCAGCCCCAATGACCTTATAGCATAATTCATCTATCTTCATGATTCATAATCCTGTTAATCTTGTCAATCCTGTCTAAAAACCTTCACCACAATTATACCATTTCCTAATCACTCTCTCCACACCGGGATGAAGAGAAGATCGAGGCTTGAGCCGCCGGCTGGGTCGTTTTTTCATCGCATAGCCTCCGGCTTAGAAGACATCGCCTCGCGTGCGCGCGACACAATCGACTTGCCGTCGATCTCGATGCCGGTCATAATAATTTCGCCGCCTTTCACGCTATAGACGGCAACGGCCTTGCCTGAACTCGTCATTTCGCGCAAAACCCTCTCCGCCTCTGGAGCGACGCGTTCATTGACGAACAGCTGGTCGGGGAACGTGAAGGTAACCTTGAACGGCGAGGCGGTGCGTCGCTTTTCGAAGTCCGCGCCGGACTCGTCTGTGTTGCGATCCTCCCATGAGACAGACCGTTCGACGAGCGAGGAACTCGGCTTCGCCCAGACTCCGCCGTCGTCCTGCGGCTCAAGCGCCGCTGCCGCAACGCGCCAGAGTCCGTTCGTGGACGGCTCAAGCCTTGCGACGAACTTGTCGCGGTAATTCCAGTAATTGTCATCAGCCAGCGTAACGCCGACAATATTGGTGCAAGATTCGCGCACGGAAGTGCGCAGGTAGCGTCCCCGCAGCGGATCGTACGGATCGAACGCCGCGCAGCGGAAGCGCACCTCCGTCCCGTTCCGCACGATGTTCTCGTAGCGTCCAATAAGCCAGCCGATGGCAGCGCACTGCACGGCAAGCGCAACGACGACACAGACGGTTTTCCTGATGTTCTTCTTCATTTTCATGCCCTCCTTGTCTTGCGGATGCGGACAATTCCAACGTTCAGCGCCGTCAGCGCCAGGCCCGCGACGATAAGAACGATTCCCTTTACTGTGAACGGCGCATGGCTAGCGAAAAACTTCACGACCACAAGCCAGAGGAATGTCGCTGCGCCTACGTTTGTCAAGAAAAGGCTTGTCTTGCGAATGCCGCATGCGACAACGCATACCATTATGGCAAGCGCAATCGGATAGACAGCCAGCTCCCTGATGAACGGCGTCGGGAATGCCGCGCCGGCCGCGACCACAAGCGCAACCCTTCCCCATGCAGGAAGCCCGAAGAGCCGTCCCGCACCTGCCACAAGCGCCGAGCTAAGCCAGAAAATCGCAACACAGACTGCCGCATCATACCAGCCAAGAGGCAACGTCATGCAAAGCATAATGCCAAGGCCAAGCGAATAGACGAAGCCGGATGCGATCTGCCCCGCGACAAGCGCCGCCCGCGGCGGACGGCTCCTGACGAACGAGATGTATGCCGGAAGCGACACCGCCATAAACGCAGCGGACTTCAGAGCAAGAGCTGTCGACGCGTGCGCTCCGGCATTGCGACTTACCCCTGCCCATACTATCGCAAGTATCGGCCACAGGACGGTCGGCGCAACGGCGCGCGTCGCCCAGATCGCCGGCAACATCAGCAACGCAACGAGAAGGACAAGCCCTGGCACGGAACCGCCGACATGGTACGTCTGCGCGACAAGGCACGTCGCCGCAGCGACGGAGATGCACCAGAAAATCCCGAGCGGCTCCCACAGTGCGCGCGTCTTCACGTCCTTCAGCGCCGAGGTGACCGCGACCGCACCGCACGCAACCACGGGCGCGACTGCTATTGCCGCGCGCGCCTCGCGTCCGAAGGCGTCCCAGTTCGCCGCAAAGAGCGCTATCACGCCGAGTCCGATCATCAGCGCGCCGAATGCGCCAGCGATGATCGCACCCCACGAAAGCCGCCCCTCGCCCAGTTCGGCGACAAGCTCCCTGCGTCGTTTCTTCAGTTCAGCTATTTTGAGGTCGATTTCCTCAACCTCGCGTTTTTTGTCGTTTGTCATTTTCTTGCCTCCTTATCAAATCGAGTTTGTTTAACCACAGACTTCCGCAGACTGAGGTGTAGTGTTGCTTTTTGCGGCCATTAAGAAGCCTATGGTCATAGCAGTTTCTCCTTTCAAATGTCGACTTCCACCGAATTGACTGAATGCTGTTTATCATGCGTGGCATCTTCCTTATTCCCGTTCTTCGGCGGAAGCTTGTGCGATACCGGCCATGTAACCTGTAGGATGGCGAGCGCCGTATCGGCAACATTGCCAAGCCCACTTGCCCATATCCCTCCATTGCAAGGACAGGCACGACTCTTCCAGCGCCACGTTCCTTCACTATCCTTCACGGAGCCAACGACACGCACGCTCTTTCGCAGAACCGTTTTCTTTTCCTTGATGACGGTAGACCATTCGTCGTAATCTTTCTCCCCTGTCGGACCTTCAACCCACACCCTTCGATATAGCTTCCATACGTCGTAATAGCCATTGTCGCTTTCGCCGCATCGAGCAAGAATCCGTTTCGCGTCCGCGAGGCTTGAGTCTAAACCGTCGCGGGTTAAACCAGCGACTTTGGCGTTGTGAAGCGTCATGACGGCCCACCGCAGCTTCGCAGCGGCGACCTGCTTGTCGAATTTCGCCTCAACAACTAACGCTGCCTCAATGTCCTCGACTTCGCGCATTGTCCTAGCGACGCACTTCTCGGCAATCTCTCGCAAACCAGGGGATCGTGTCAATCCATACTCTGTGACGATAGCATCAGCAGCTGCAAAAAACGCCTGTGGACTCTGCTCTTCGCCTTTGAATCGAATTGATTCTCCGCCGGTATCGGCGCAGGAGACAATATAGTCGAAGGCCTTCTTGCAGGTCACGCCAAATTCGCCTACATGATATGTCATATCGCCATGTGCCAGAAAAGCAAGGACCACCAGTGCCGTACTCGTAAGTTCATTCCCGCCAGAATAGAAATATCCGTCCTTGCTTTGCAAGTCCTTGAGCCCTCGAAGGAGCTCTGGAACCATTGCGCTTCTCACCGCCGAAACGGCTGGATAATATACTCGCCTGTAGCGCGATATCTGCCACGGCATAGTTAAGATATCGGTGCAAAAGGAAATCGGGAGATCAACGACAAAGAACGGACTCCACAACAGCAATACCAAAGGCCCGCCTTCCTCCCCAAAATAGCCAAGCCCGGCAAAGTCCATGCTTGTCGCAGCAAAGCAAGGCTGCAAGCCAGACATTACCATCGACCCTTCAGCAGACACAGACGGGACAGACGGCGATTCATCCGGCACGTGGCTGGCGGCGTTGAAATACACTATCGACGCGCAACCTCCGAACATCATCATCCCGACAGCCACAGCAGATGCCATAATCAGTTTCTTCATATCTGTTCCTCCTTGCCTCCGCACGATTCGGCGAAGTTTCTGATTTCCTGCAGATATTCGTCTACGCCCATCACGGCGGGGAAGTCGTTGTGGTCTCCGCCTTCGACCGTGATGAACCTCTTTGGCTCGCGGGCAAGCTCGAAGAGCGCCCTGCCGTGCTCATACGGTATGACGCGGTCGCTTGTTCCATGGAAGAACAGCAACGGACACTTCACGTCGCCGATGCGCTTCAGGTTCGGGAACGGATCGACCGGCAGTATGCGAACCTTCGTCACGACGCGTGGCGCGGAAAGAAACGGCGCCTCAAGGATCAGCCCGCCCACGGGTTTGGTCGCCACAAGCTCGACGGCTGGACCGGTTCCGACGGAAAAGCCGTCGACGATGATGTCTTCGGGCTTGAACCCGCGCGTCTCGACGAGCCAGTCGTAGAGACGGTGGACGTTCCTGTAGCAGCCCTTCTCGTCAGGCGAGCCATCCGAAAGGCCGTAGCCCGGATAGTCCACGGCCGCGACGGTGTAGCCTTCGTCGCAAAGCTCCCCGACGGCCCACAGCGTCTGCACCATGTTCTCCGCGTTGCCGTGGCAGCGCAGAATCGCCTTCTTGCCGTGTTCAGGTCCGCGAACGACCGCGGCGATCTTAACGCCGTTCGTCCCGATGTCGACATATCCTGATGTCGTCTCGCGATATCCGCCCCTGCACATCTCGGGATGGAACATGATCGAGTTTATGCATCCCGTTCCGATCACAAGCGCCAGGACGAAAACGCATCCCACGATCCTAAAGACTGATTTCATAATCGATTTTATCATTGCTTTTCTCCTCCTAGATTATTGGTCACCACCATACGCGCAAGAGCGGCAAACAGCCCCCAAGGGCCGCCAACCTGCAATCCGTAGAACCGTTCTCTTCCCTTCTGCGCACCGAACTGAATCATGTCGACATAATCCGTCAGCAAAGGCGCCATCGACACCTGCTCGTCTTCCAATTTTGTCATTTGCCCGACAACGGCCCAACAGGGCACCGGCACAGCAAGGGACATCAACAATATAACCATCAGCCGTTTCGTCTTCATGCTTCCGCTCCTTTCTTAATCCTGTTAATACCTCTTTGCGTTTTTAACCACAGACTTTCGCAGACAAGGCTTCGCTTACGCTCGCCTTCTTTTCTGCGCAAGCGTTAGCGCCGCGCCCGTCTGCGTGAGTCTGCGGTTCATCGTCGCCACACTCTGCAGAGGCGAACACCACCATTATGGATCTGCTCATTGACATATATCCTTTCAAATTCCTACCAATCATACCAGTTTGACAAGTGGCGAACTTCTACGCCGGTGCACTCCAATATTCGGAACGGGACAGTCCTTGGTGCTTCCTCTGCATCCGTTGGGCAATACCTCAGGAAGGCTGAACTACCTGATGATGGTGATGCAGCACTAAACACAAACGATGGTGGATAACCTCCTCGGTTTCCAATTCCAAACCTAACCCATCCCCCACAGAATTCCATACCATCCTTGAAATTCTCAATCTTCTGAATCCCGGCCACATTTCCACCTCGCATGGTCACAACACAATTTGTGAATGCGAACTCGACTCCGTCAATCTCCACACGCAGCGCAGAGTCATTGGACAGCCTAAAGCCAAATTCATACCCTGTGTTGCTTCGCTTCAACATAAATACAAGCGGAATGTTATTCGTCGTCAGTGAATACTCGGTATCGCAAATCGTCATGAATGTATTACTGAGCGTAAGCTCATGGCAGTTTGCAGATGGCCTTCCCCTGTCGCCATTCAACCATGCGCATCCACTGCACAGCATCATGAACAGCAACGCGCACCACAGCAACGCTGCTGAAACTATGATTATTGGCTTCTTCATTTTCGTTTCTCCTCCGGTTTTTGTTTTAGACAGGATTTACAGGATTTACAAGATTAAGAATGTTGCTTCCTTTTCCCAAAATCCTGTCAATCTTGTTAATCCTGTCTAAAAACTCCTCTGCGCCCCTGCGTCTCTGCGCGAGACAATGCCTTCTCCCACTCAGCACAAATGCCTTTCGCGTTTTCATTTCACTTTTCCTTTCCCCTTCGTGGCTAAATACCATACATGCAAAGCACGACAATCAGCGTCGCGACCCAGATCAATGAGGCAATGCCAAACGGGCCTAGGAGCATCACCATTACCGCACGCCCCTGCTTGTTGCCGCGAATCAGTTTCAAAGCCCACCCAAGGCAGCCTGCAAACGAAACTGCAAACAGAATCAGATAGTAGATTCCCCATGTCATTCCGTTGATCATTTCGCCTCCTCCGTTTTCGCATCTTCATTGCTGAAGTCTTCCCATGAAAAATCCCAATGTCCGCGGAATCGCATATTATCGCCATAGTCACGGCAGCGGTCGATGATGCGCCCCGTTGCGTCCGCGACAAATACCGCAGGACCGGATGGAAATGCGCCAATTGGCTTTAGGACTATCGCCGTGTAGTTTGTGCCGTCCTGCACGAATCCGAAGGCTTTGGTCACTTGTTCCGCCTCGTTCAAAATTAACGCATCCTTGCTTTCGTATTTCCCAAGACGCGAGATGGTATTGAAGTACGGAACTTCCAGCAATACGATCAACACAAATAATGCAATTGAGACGGAAACAACCCATGCAAGAACTCTTGCTACAACGCCAAGCCAACCCGACGAAGACTCTTTCGCTGCACGCATGGCACCTACCTCCGCAAACCATCGCCTAGATGACGGAAGGCACACAAACAGTGCCGGAAGGGCAAAAACCAATGCGAAGCAACCGGCGATCCAATTCTGCGAAATAGCGAAGGACAAGACAGACCCCAAAACACCACAGATTACCCCAAAAAACGCAAGTGCCTCCGCCATCCACTCCCGGCCATGTTGCAGGCCAAGACCAACGAAGAGGAAAAACAAGCCAAGAAAGAGGAAGTCACCTGTAATTGGTATCGCGGCAATGCAAAGTACTGCCAGGGCATAAAACGCCAGCATCGGGACTCTCACTGTCCACGGCATCTTCGGTAAGCCGATTTCCTTCTTCATATCGTTGACTCCTCCGGTTTTTGTTTTAGACAGGATTTACAGGATTTACAAGATTAAGACTCCCTTTCATTTCCCATAATCCTGTTAATCTTGTTAATCCTGTCTAAAAACCTTCCCGCGACGATCCGCGCTACCTTTCGCGCATTCATAAGTTAGTTCCTTTCTTGAAGTACGATTCATTCATGGCTATTGCAAAACCAGGCAAAGCCATACATTGAAAGCAGCAACATTACAATATAGAAAGCAAAGGCCGTCCATCGCGCTCGTCGTTCATCCACCATCAGGAACACAAGCCCGGCGACGATGTACAAAATGTAGGAAACAACGAATAAGAGCAACCGCCACTCACCCGTGACATACCATCCCACAACATCATAGAGCGCACCTATGACAGCCCACGCCGTAAAATATGGCAAGAACAGAATGCTCACGGCAGCAAAACCTAACGCCTCCGGCCATTCGCCAAACAATAGCAATAGCCCCGGGATGTAGGAAGCCACAAGCAACATCAGAAACTTTTTCATGCCTCCGCTCCTTTCTCAATCCTGTTAATCATGTTAATCTCCCCGCAATAGCCCGCACAAACATCAGCCGAGCATTCATTTCGTTTCCTCCGGTGATTGTTGCGGCGCGGCGGTTTTCATGTGCTCGTTTATGATGGTTTTCATGTTCTCGTTTATGATTACGATTACCTTGCCGTCTGGAGCGGAACGCAGTGATTCGGCCACCCCAACCAGACCCTCGAAGGAATGGGCAAAGACATAATTGGCAACGCTTCTGCGTCTGTCGGCTTCCATCGCCTTTACCCGTTCGCGCAATCTTGAAGCTACTCCCTGCGCCACTTCACGGCGACTGCGCGCGTCCTCAATCGCCCCCGCATCCTTCAGCTCTTGCCGCGCCGCCGAGAATTCCGCACAGTAATCCAACACCTCGTCTATCCCCTTCTGCGCACGATTGCCGCACTTGGCCTTCTGTGCCTCGGCAACCGCCAGATAGTCGCCGCCGTTGAGGAACGCCTCATATATCACCTTCTGCACGCGATCTTCTTCCTTTGTCGGATTTCTACAGCTGTCAATGAAATGCATGGCGATTACAATCATCGCGGAAACAACAACGTAAGCCCACCACTTTCTCGACAGCGATTTGTTACGCAAAGTGCATTCACGATACTTTTCCGCAATGTCCCGTGCGGACTTATCTTCGTCTTCGTCGCGCGAAAGATAACCCGTCACGACAAGCGAGAAGTAGTCGTAGTGAGGAAGCTCCATCGCCTGCTTTGTGCGAAACAGGACGCTGCCCGCCTCATCCACAAATCCGTATTCCGATATGACGAACCCACAGGCGAACGGCCGCAGGCGGGAGAAGAGCCTTGTCCTGTCGTTATAGTGAAACGACCACTCTCGCTTCCAGTGTTCCGCCATTGAATAGCGCACGGTGCAGATTCCTCGCCTGAACTCATACTCCATGCGAACCCATCCAAGGCGCATGGCGCGAACCACCACACTGACAGCAAAAGCCAAGATTAGCGGTCCGCCTATCAAGATGGTGCACATTGGCTGAAAGACACGACAAAGGAGAGCGGTAATCGCCGCCAAGACGACACATGTCGCGAACCCAAGCAGGAGCATGGATACGCCATTTTCCTTCGGCGTCCTGTACACGACCTTCAAGTCCGCGCCGCTTTCCGGATCGTCCCACAGAACGGCAAACGGCTTTGTCGCCTTGTCGCCACTCCAGGATTTGGCGCCTTCCCATTTCGCTATCGCCTCGGCATACACTCTGTTGACATTCATGCCTCCGCTCCTTTCTTAATCCTGTTAATACCTCTTTGCGTTTTTAACCGCAGACTTTCGCAGACAAGGCTTCGCTTACGCTCGCGCCTCCTTTATCTCTGCCGAGCGTTAGCGACGGCCCGTCTGCGTTCGTCTGCGGTTTACTCTCTGCCGAAGTGTAGACGATGCGCTCCCAAGTCAGCCTCTCACCGTGAAAGTTGATGAGATACCCAAGAGGAATGCGTGTCGCCTTGAGATAATTGATTAACTGCGCCTTGTGCTCTGGCGCAAAGCACTTCACCGCCTTGAACTCAAGAATCACTTCTCCATAGCAAACAAAATCCGCCTCATAATTCCGATTGATCTTCACACCTCGGAAATAAATCGGACATTGCGCCTCGCGAACAAAGGGAATGCCAGCCTGCCTGAAGGCTATCTCGGCCGCGTCCTGGTATACAGGCTCCAGGAACCCAGACCCCAGTTCATGGAACACGTCCATACAAACGCCAATTATCTTACCTGTTTCTTCCTTCGTTACCATAGCTCGTCTCCTTTTGCTTATTGTTTAACCACAGACTTTCGCAGACTGCGGCTTACGCTTGCGCCTCCTTTATCTCTGCCGAGCGTTAGCGACGGCACGTCTGCGTTCGTCTGCGGTTCTTTCATATCATCATCCTTCGTTTTTAACCACAGACTTTCGCAGACAAGGCTTCGCTTACGCTCGCCTTCTTTTCTGCGCAAGCGTCAGCGCCGCGCCCGTCTGCGTTCATCTGCGGTTCTTCCATATCATCATCCTTCGTTTTTAACCACAGACTTTCGCAGACAACGCTGCGCTAACGCTTGCGTTATTTTGGCCGAGCGTTAGCGAAGGCCCGTCTGCGTTGGTCTGTGGTTCATCGTTGTACCACTCCTCCAGCTTTCGGTTGAATTCAAGGCGTGTGAGCTTCGACCATTCCTTCACGCGGTCGGTCAGGTCCTCGACATGCATCGTCACGCGGCGGCGCGGGACAAACGGCGACCAGAAGAACCACAGGAATACGCTCTTGATGAATGTCGGCACGAACGAGGGCGAGGTCTTGCGCCCCTTGCGCGACCAGATCGACCCCCAGAGTCCGCGTGTCCTAACGCCGATGACGCGCACATTCTCGGGCAAATCGCCGCACATGTTGTACGCAAGCTGGCGCGTGCCGATGTCTTCGTGCTCGCCCTCGGTCTGGATGTGCCCCGAGGGATAAAAAATGACGTTCCCGCCGTCTTCAAGCGTCGACTTCACGATGTCGCCAAGCCCCCGCGCGATTGTCGCGCCCTTCGCCGTGCGGTGCTTGCGAAGATCGGGAACAGCCACCGCGCCAAGTGTCTTCAAAACGCGCGGAGCGACGATGCCGGTATGGAAGAAGAGTTCGTCCGACAGCGGCTTCAGCGGCGTCTTCCAGAACGTTACGCCCACGAGCATCGGGTCTACCATCGCCGGGTGGTTGGGGAGAACGAGAAGCGGTGTTTTCTTGACAGGATTTACATGATTAACAAGATTTTCCGGGGTCTGGGGGGCTCCCCCAGCTCTTAATCCTGTCAATCCTGTTAATCCTGTCTTATCCTCGACCTCGACCCGGTAGCGCCGCGCGAAGACCCAGCGGCCAACGCAGAGGAGAACCGAGCGGTAGCAAAAGACAAACATGAACGGCGCGACGAGAAAAGCAATCGCGAGCAGCAGCAGAAACGCCTTCGGACCGAACGCCCAGCTCACGAGCGCGTAGCATCCGCTCGCCGCGAGCATGAAGAGAAACGACACCTGGTTGAAGTAGGCAAGCATCGTGTTGAGCTTCGGCCCCTTCACGACCTTCTGAATCTCAGCGTCGAACGGCAGCTTGAAGAATCCGAGGTCGAACGCGAGAAGCCCCAGCACCACGCCGAACGCCGTCGGCGAAAGCGGCACGAAGTAGAGAACGGCAAAAAGCGCCGCGGCGATCCAGCCGGTCAAGAGCGTCGCGCCGAGAAGGAAGCGCCGTTTGTCGACAAAGCCGGCGATGACCTGTCCGGCGACGATGCCGACGGCAGCGCCGCAGAGGAGTACCCCCGTGCCAGTGTCGCTCAAGTTTAGCCCGACTTTCGACTTGCCGTAGACGAGAAGTCCCATCTGGAGCATCGCCGCGCCCCACCAGAAGACGGAGAGTGTGAAAATGACGGCGTTGAGTCCGTCGTAGCGTCCGGCCATGCGGTAGGCGCGGGCGATGTAGCGTATCGGGTTCACGGCGTGAAGCGCGCGGTTCAGCTCCTCCTTCGCGTGGATGGTGTAGCTCGCCACGAGGCCGAGCGCGGCAAATGCGACAAGGCACGCATACCGCGCCGTCGGGCCAAGGCGGTCCGACGCCACGCTTGCCGCCACCGTTCCCATCAGAACGCCGAGAAACGACACGCCCTCCATGCCGCCCATGCCGGTGGAGATGCGCCCTTCGCCACCGATGTCGCGCACGAGCGCGTATTTCGCCGGCGAGTAGAGCGAACTCTGGAGCCCCATCAGCAGCACCGCGCCGATTACGAGCCACGGCGAGTGGAGCGCGAAGCCCGCGATGGCGACGGCCATGATCGGGAGCTCCGCCCACTTCGCATACCTCACGATGCGGCGCTTCGGCCAGAGCGCGGTCAATCGGTCCGCGAGCGGCGAGCAAAGGATGTAGGGCAGCACCAGCGCCCCGGCCGTGACGCCCATCGCGATAGACTTGACGCGCTCGTCGGGAAGCCAGCCGATGACGGTGAAGCTAGCGAGCGTCTTCAGGAAGTTGTCGTTCAGCGTCCCGAAGAAGTTGGTGACGTAAAGCGGTAAAAATGAATTGCTCTTCATTTCGCCTCCTTTGTGCCCTTTGCGTTCTTTGCGGCTAAATCATCCCCATCCACAAAACTCTTGATCAGCTCAAAGTAGTTGTCAAAGCCCATGTCGTCGACGAGCGTGTTATGATCGCCCTCCTCGACCGAGACAAATCGCTTCGGCTCGTTGGCCAGCTTGAAAAGCGCCTGCCCCTGCGAGTAGGGAACGACTCGGTCGTCCGTACCATGAATCATCAGCACACGGCACTTCACGTCGCCGATGCGCTTCAAGTTCGGGAAAGGATCGACCGGGAGAATCCGCACGCGCGTCACCACGCGCGGCGCGGAGAGAAACGGCGCCTCAAGAATAAGCCCGCCACAGGGCTTCGTCGCCGCGAGCTCGGTCGCAGGGCCCGTGCCAATGGAAAAGCCGTCGACTATGATGTCCTCCGGCTTGAAGCCACGCTTCTCGATAAGCCAGTCGTAGAGCCGGCGGACGTTCCTGTAGCACCCCTCCTCGTCAGGCGAGCCGTCGGAAAGCCCGTAGCCGGGATAGTCGACTGACGCGACCGTGTAGCCGTCTTCGGCAAGCAATTCCAGAGTGTCCAGCGTCGACACCGCGTCCTCGGCGTTGCCGTGGCAGCGGATGATCGCCTTCTTGCCACGCCGTAGCTCCTTCGAAGGCGGGATGCCACGCTCAGGACCAAGGACGATCGCGGCGATCCTGACCCCGTTCGTTCCGATATCGACATAGCCGCGCGTATTCTCGCCATATCTCCCCTTCACGGGATGGAACATCAAGAAGTTGATACACCCAGTGCCGATGAGGAGGACCATCACGACCACAACTGCAAGAGTCAGCAGCACCGAACTCTTAAACTTGCGGCAAAGCAATATTGCCGCAATGACGAGCGTGCACATGGACATAAGCACCCAGATGCGATCAGGCGTCACTATGGACAATATTCTCTCCATGGTCACTTTCCCTTTACAGCCGAGAGGATGGGCTTGCCGTCTATCTCGATGTCAGTGAGAACCGCCTCGCTGCCAAACACGCGGTAGACGGCGACGGCGGAAGCCATGCGCTCGCGGAGAAGCTTCTCCGCCTCCGGCGCGACCTTCTCGTTCACGAACAGCTGGTCCGGGAAAGACACGACGGCTTTTCTTCCGAATTTCTCGCGCCGCGCATGGAAATCATCGTATGTCTCGTCCTTGCCTTTGTCGTTATACCCGAGAGCATATTCCATCGTCACCCACTTTGGCTTCGCCCAGAGTCCGCTGGCCGTCGGCTCATTGGCCACGGCCTCCACGTGGCAGAGACCGTTGCTTCCTGGAATCTCGGCAAGCTGGACGAACACGTCGTTGCGGTGTTCATACTCGCTCCATTCCGACGCATCGAACAGGATGTTCGTGCAGTCCTCTCGAACCTCCATACTGAGATAGCGCCCGCGCAGCGGATCGTATGGATCGTACGCCTGGCACTTGAGCCGAACTTCGGTTCCGTTCAGCACGATGCGCTCGTAGCGCCAGACAAGCCAGCCAATTGCGGCGATCTGGACGGCCAACGCCACAGCTACGACGACAAAACCTTTGTTAAACTTCATCATTATGCCCTCCTTTTCTTTGCACGCACTAGGAACACGTTCAACACTGCAAGAAGAACGCCTGACACTATCAGCACGAGCCCCTTGACCGTAAAGTCGACTCTGCTTTCGAAAAACTTCGCGAGAATCAGCCACAAGAGAAGAGCAAGCCCCATGTTTGTCAGGAATATTCTCATTCGCGTGATGCCCCATGCCACAACCGCAATGGCGAGCACAAGCGCGAGCGCATACAATCCAAACACAAGGAACGGAGTGGGAAAGCCTGCACACACCGCGACGACGACGGCGACCTCCGTCCAGACCGGCAGCCTCCAGAGTTTGGCGGCTCCAAGCACCGCGGCGGCGCATAGCCAGAACACGAGAACGCACCCATCGGACATGTGTACGCATCTGCATACGACAAGGCCGGCTCCGAACGAATAGGCGAGAGCCGACCCGATCTGCCCTATCACCAGCGACGCGCGCGGGGGATTCCGGCGGATGAACGCCACATAAGAAGGCAAGGAAGCCGCCATCATCAGCAACGCCTCCACCGCGATTGTCGCTTCTTTGGCATTCCACCGCCCTTCCATGGACGAAAACGCCCAGACTATGGGCAAGACCGGCCATGCAATCATCGCGCCAACCGAATGCGTAGTCCAGACGACCGGGAGGGTCAGCGCTGCGACGAACAGCACGAGCCCCGGAACCGACCCCCCGACCTGGTATGTCTGCGCGACAAGGCACGACGCGGCGATGACCGAGATGAACCAGAGTATTCCAAGCGGCTCCCACAGCGCCATAGACTTCCAGTCCTTCGACTTCGCGACGAGCGCGACGATGCCGCAGACGGCGACTGGCGCGACGGAAACGACCGCGCGCATTCCACGGTCAAGGCAATCCCAATTCGAGGCGAAGATCGCGATTATGCCGAGTCCGATCAAGAGCGCGCCGAATGCTCCCGCGACAATCGCCCCCCAGCCGATCCGCGACTCGCTCACCGGGTAGCGCGCAAGGAGCGCATCTGCCGTCGCCGAGTCTACGGCGCCATCGGATCGCCATTTTGCGATCTCGCCTCTCAGCCATTCCTCTTTTTTCATCTTGTTCTCCTTTTAGATTCCAGACAGTATTCTCGAGTTGTTTTAGACAGGATTGACAGGATTTACAAGATTAAGACATAAAACCCTGTTAATCCTGTCTAGAAACATTTTCATCTCCACACGGGGATGAAGAGAAGATCGACCTTCTTGCCCTTCTCGGGGTCGTTCTCGTAGCGGAAGAAGCGCCAGAGGAAGGAGGTCTTCGAATAGCCGTTCGTCTTCGAGTCATAGGTGAAGCCCGGGAAGGCGTCGACCGTCACGTTGCCCTCGCGCTCCTCGCGGTCCCAGAGCTTCCACAGGATGCGCGTGCGGGCGTTGGACGTTCCGGCGACGGAATCGCATTTGCGCTTGTCGTAGACGAGGCCGCACAGCGCCATCGTCTCCGACGAGGTTCTCTCGCCCAGGCGCTCGCGCGAGTCGATGTCGTACGACACCGTGCGGGACGACTCGCGGTTGAAGATGATGCGGTTGCCCTGCTTGGAATACTCCTCGAGTTCGTAGGTCTTCCGATCCCCGCGTCCGCCATGCTTCCCGCGACGCTCGCCGATGCGCCCGCGGACCGAGCTGTCGTGGTCCGAGCCGAGCAGCACGGAACCACAGATATGGGAGGAGACGTCAACGGAAGCGACGAAATTCGTCCAGGACTCGACTTTGCCGGCCTTGTTGGTCCAGGAGTGCACGACGTCCTTGAACGTTATGTCCTCGGGAATCGTCCGCGAATCGAGGCGTGCATGGTCCTTGTCGAACGACGCATCCTTCTCGCGGTTGAAGAGCGGAAAGAGCCAGCCGCCCTCCTTCCGTCCCGACTTCACGCCGGCGAGCCCGGCCGCGAAGTAGGTGTTCGTGTAGCCCGAGCCGCCGCCGCTCCAGCCGAACGGGATGGAATAGAACGACTCGTTCTCTTCGCGGACGAAAAGAGGAAGCGCCCAGTTGGCCTTGTGCGAGCCCGAGGCATTGGACGATCCGCCGACGAGCCCCGCGAGCGTGAACCATGTCTTGTCGCATGAATTCGTCTCCCAATTGGCACCCGAGAGAAGCGGCAGGGAGAAGAATCCGCGCGTTCCCTTCTTCGCGTCGTCCCAATGCGAATAGACGAGGGTGTTGAACTGCGACTCGTCGCGGCAGTAGAGCGGGAAGAGCCACGACGCCTCGCCCGACCTCCCGTAGAGCGGAGTGATGAACGACTCCTTGTTGCGGTAGTAGAGGGGAATGAGCCAGTCGCTGCCGTCCCTCTTGTTGCGCCCGTAGAGCGGCGTTATGTATGTGCGTTCCTCGCCGTCGAAGTAGACGGGGAAGAGCCAGGTGCGGCGCGGGTTGTGCCCGTAGAGGAGAGTGTAGAAGCTTTCGCGGTCGCTGTAGAAAAGCGGGAACACCCAGCTCGCGCCGCCTGTCGCATCATTCCAGACATGGCCGCCAAGCCCCATGAGAAGATAGAGAAGCCGATCGCCGGCCTTGTCGTCGCGTTCGTAGCCCGAGAGAAGCGGGAGAGAAAACGCCCTGTCGATCTCGCCGTCCGACCCAAGCTGCCGCCAATAGGGAAGCGAAGCGAAAGTCCTCTTGTCGCGCCAGTAAAACGGCACGACCCAGTTGGCGTCACCGCTATTGCCGCCAATCAGCGTCAGGAACTTCTCCTTGTCCTTGTAGTAGAGCGGCAGCGTCCAGTTGGCCTCGACCGTCTTGCCGAAGAGCGGAGTGAGCGTCAGACTCTCGTCGTGGTAGTAAAACGGGATTAGCCAGTTCGCGTCTTTTGTCTTGCCGAAGAGCGGAGTCAAGAACTCGTCATTGGCTTTGTCGTGTGCATAGAGCGGGAAGAGCCACGACGCCTCGTAGTCGCCGTTTGCGTCCGAGTCGCATCCCGCGAGGCCGAAGAAGAAACGGCTCTTCAGATGTCCGCCGCTGCGATAGCGCGAATACGGAATGGAGAAGAAGTCGCCGCGGTCCCAGTAGTAGAGAGGGAGAAAGCGATGATGAAAGACCTTTCCCTTGTCGCTTTTGAACCCCGCTAGCCCGCACGCAGCCCAGAAAGTCGTCCCGTACTTGCCGCCATGGTAATAGTAGGCAGGGAACACGCTGTGCGTTATGTCCGAACCCTCGAAGTCCCACCAGAGAACGGGGAAGAGCGTCCCGCGCCCGAAATCGTATTCCGCGGCCAGCGGAAGCACGGCGAATCCATCGTCCGTGAACCAGAGCTCGGGGAAAATGCAAAACAGGCCGCGGTCGCGGATAATCGGGAAAAACCGCCACTCGTCGGAGTCCTTGAAATGTCCGAGCGGCCAGATGAAGTCTAGTGCGCCGTCGTTGTAGCCGACAAGCGGCCACAGGTTGAGGCGGTTCTCGTCCGCACGGCTCTCGCACGTCGCGCAAGCCGTCGCGACAGCCATTGCCGCAATCATCAGTCTTTTCATTTTTGCCATCCTTTCAAGTTTCCGCCGTGTAGAACGGGCAGCATTCCTCTTCCACGCGTTCTTCATTCCCATGCCATTCATTTCGCTCCTCCAAAAGGTGCGATAAAGACCATTGCGCCACACTTGCCTTCCGTCTCGACCCTGGCTAGAACCTCGAGACCGAGGACTTCTACCGGCATCAACACGATATCAACCGGCACTGTAACGGGTGCCGCCCAGGGCAGGTCATTGCTAACCGCGGCGACCGTGCAGCAGCCCGACCCCAGCATCGATATAGCAAGAACTATCGCAATCAACTTCTTCATTGCCATTCCTCCTTATTTCACACGTGTAAAAATGCCTTCGCAGATGTGCGCGGCGACCTTCTCGGCCCAGGCGCGGTTGTCGACGCCTGCCGGACGGAAGGATTTGTGCCACTTGACGTCCGCAAGCGCATAGACCGAGACCTGCGCCCAGATGGAAGTCGTCAGAAGCTCCAGCCGCTCTTCATCCTTCACCTTCATGGCAAGGAGTTTCCTAAGCCCTTCGTAGACAGGACGGCCAAACGCCTCCTTGAACTCGTCGTGGAATTTCGTCGGCCGCGTGACCTCGTGGCGAAATAGACCCGCGCAGAGCTTCTGGGCGCGCTCGGTCGGGATCGTCATGAAGAGCATGTCGTCCACCCATTCGCTCACGGCCGCGCGCCACGACTTTTCGTCGACCGCCTTCTCGTGGAGGCGCGCGAGCGGCGCGCCGAGGTCGCCGAAGAGCCGCTTCGCGACGAGGCGGTAGAGTGCCTCCTTCGAGCCGAAGTAGCGGTTCATAAGAGCCGAGTTCGCCCGCGCGCGGCGGCATATCTCCCGCGCCGAAGCGAGCGCGAAGCCCTTCTCCGCGAACTCCGCCTCCGCCGCGGCGAGTATCGCCTCGCGCGTCTCCACGCCGTCCTGCCGTGCCTTTCTCTTAAATGTCTTCTCCATCGCCGAAACTCCTTTTATCGTAATCACGCGATTACTTTATCATAAATCGGGTGGACTTGTCAACGGGGGTGCGGAAAATTTTCAGGGCATGAAAAAAAAGGACCGGCGGATGCCGGCCCCTTTTTCACGAAGTTTGGCTGCGCTTCACTTTACTTCGCGGGATGGACGCCCATGCCCTTCTCGGCGCCTTCGAGCGGAGTCGTGTAGGAGATCTTCTCCTTCACCTCGGTGACGACGACAGTGCCGATTTTTGTCATCTCGCTGTCGAGCACCTCTCCGGTATCCTCGTCGACGATCTCCTCGACCTTGCCGATGTCAAACTTCATGCCGACCGCGACGCCTTCGCGCGACCCGCGGTTGATGAGGAGCTTGTCTGGCTTGACGAGAGAGACGGAGCCTTCCCACGGAATCGATTCGAGCTGGGCGACGAGGAATTCGACGGCCTGCGTGACCGCATCGGTGCAGGCCTGGCCCATGTTGTCCTTCTCGAAGCCCTCGAGGTCGCCGGTGAGGCCGCCGAGCTTGTTGCCGTGGTAGCCGAGACCGATGCCGCGCTTTCCGCTCTTGCCGATCACGCTCTTGGAAGCCTTGACCTGTCCGGTCGCGGAGTCGCAGATGTAGATCGTGATGTTTATTTCCGCTCCACCTGCACTGCCGCCAATGGACACTCCGCTTAGGATGCCCTTTCCGAGCGAGAAGCCTCCGCTGCCGCCCTTCGTCTCCTGCACGTGGGTTATCGCGCCCTTGACGAGCAGCTGCGCGGGCGTCATGCGTCCCATCTGGGGAGCCTTCTTGCCGCCGGCGGTGCGTCCGGACGCCGCGAGGTCCTGCTCCTGCATCGCCGCGCCGCGCATGTCTGCCTCGCCGAGGACGATGAACTTGCCGCTCTGAACAAGCTGGTCGGTGAGAATCGTGCCCCAAGCGTCGCCAAGCTCCCACTGGCCGCGCCAGTTGGCCTTGTTCTCGA
The DNA here is from genome assembly GCA_016296065.1 of Kiritimatiellia bacterium. Taxonomy (GTDB): domain Bacteria; phylum Verrucomicrobiota; class Kiritimatiellia; order RFP12; family UBA1067; genus UBA1067. Next base: position 100,014 of record JAEDKA010000002.1, on the reverse strand, counting down.
ACTTGTTGACCATGATGGAGTAGCGGAGGTTTCCGCCTTCAGCGAAAGCCGCGGCTGCTGCGAACGCCGCGAGCGCGAGTGTCGTAAGCTTCTTCATTGTCTTTTTGCTCCTTTGCAATGCTTGTTTGTTGACTGACTTATGGATGGATTATACCAAATTTTTGGCGTTTATGCGGCCACGGCGGGCTTCTTCTCCTGTTTTTTCTTCCAGAGGAGGAAGATTGCCGCGCCTGCTGCGGCGAGGAGCAGGATGCCGAGGACCGGACGGTAGAATATCCATGCGATGGCGATGGTGACGAGCGCGCAGACGAACGCAATGACGCCTGCGACGAGTCCAGTGCCGATTCCGACGATGTCGCCGAGTATAGGCAGCACGTCCGCAAGCACCGACAGCGGCTTGAAGACCATGGACAGTCCGAAGAACATGAGGAGGAAGCCGACAAGACGAACGATCCACGTCATCATCGTGTTGGCCGAGCGCGCCGCCTCGAACATCTCCGCCGCGTCCTTGACGCCGTCGGAGAGCATGTCGATCTTCTTCTTGGTCTTCGCGAGATAGCCGACGAAGGTGTCTCCCTTCTGCTTCGCCACGATGGATATGTCGTGCGGATACACGACGCTGAAGCTGACGCGCATGTCGCCCACGCGCGGCTGCGAGGCGACGTCGCGGTTGTTCTTTTCGTTGTCGCGCGTAGCCTTGTTGGGAACGTAGATCGTCCCGCCCTGTATCTGCACGCGCTCGACCTTGCAGACGAATCCAGTCGGGAAGGCGTACCGCTGCCCCGATCCGATGCGTCCGATCTGGCCTTCGCTCAGGCGGAATGCGCCGAACGTGACGTTGGCGGCGCGCTTCTCCTCGGACGGGAACTCAATCATTCCGGGGTTGTCGTGCCCCTGCTCCTTGAATCCGCTCGAGTCGACCGCGTTCTCGACCCACTCCTGCGAGTAGGTGTATGTCGTGGTCCGCTCGACCTTGCCGCCGAGCTTCTTCGTCTCCTTCGTCTCGGAGTGCTCGACCCACTGGAACATCTCGGTCTTCCTCGCGAGCGCGATCGCCGTAGCGGAAACGCCGAACTGGTCGTCGGAAAGGACATCCGAAGTCTTTGCCATCCCTGTCATGTGGACAAGCTGTCCCTCCATCTCGGGATCGACCTTCTCGATCGACTCGACCGGTATGCACGCCCCCTCGCCCTCGTCGAGCGCCTTGGCGGTCTTCACGCTGTTGCCTTCGTTCCAGAACAGAACCGGGAATCCTATCACGAACAGGGCGAGTCCCACGAGAATACCCTTTATGGAATTCCCGAGCCTGGATCCCCATGATACCGTTGTCGTTTCCGTAACAGCCATTTTCATTTTCCTTTCTTAGAAATGCGGTTGTTCCTTTTGGTGTTAAGCGTGTGATATTATACCAAAAAACTGACCGCCCCCGCATTGGGGACGGCCTGTTTCATTCACCGAACTTGCGGCTCTGTGCGCTGGGATTATTTCTTCACCAGCTTGCGGACAGCCTTGTGCGAGCAGAAGGTGCGCTCCGTGTAGAGCTTCGCGCGCCAGCCATTGCCCTTCTTGACGACCTTGATCGCCTGGATCCACGGGCTGTTGAACGGGAAGAGCTTCTCGACGCGGACGCCGAAGGCATCGCGGGAGACGGTGAAGTTGCCCGCAACGTTGGAACGGCCGTTGTCGATTGCGAGGACCTTGCCCTCGAAGTCCTGGATGCGGAACTTCTCGCCTTCCTTGATCTTGATGGAGACGCGGACGATGTCGCCGGTGCGGAACTCGGGGAACTTCTTCTCGGAGAGCTTCGCAGTCTGCTCGGCGTTGATCTTGTCTATAAGCTTGATACCCATTGCTTAGGCCTCCTTCTTCGCCTCGGTCTTCTTGGCCGGGGTCGCGTGATGCGGCTTGAGGTTGGGGTTCTTCGCACGGCGGATGAGCGACGCCACCGTCGTGGAGGGCTTGGCGCCCTTCGAGAGCCAGTACTCAACGCGCGGAAGGTCGAGCTTGAAGTTCTCGTCCTTGATCTGCGTGTCGTACCAGCCGAGAATCTCAAGGAACTTGCCGTCGCGGGGCGAACGGGAGTCCGCGGCGACGATGCGGTAGGTTGCATGATTGGTGCAGCCCGTGCGACGCATTCTGATCTTAACCATGTCTTTATCTTCCTTTTCGGTGAATGATTGGCGCATAGTATATCATATCCGCCGACGCAATGCAAGGGGCTGCAAGATAAACGAAATCCCCCGCTGGTTGTCCCATCTGGAGTCGAACCAGAACTCTAGGTATCAAAAACCCGTGTGCAGCCGCTACACCATGGGACAGCCGTTTGAAAATATATTATACCATATCTGCGCCGATCGTGTGAACCGCCCATGCGGAAAGTCCGCGTCCGCGCAGCGCGAGCGCGATCTCGTGCGCGCGCGAGCCGGACTCCACGATTCCGAACGCCGAGGAGCCGCTTCCGCTCATCGTCACGCCCAGCGCGCCTTCCGCGCGCAGGGCGGACATCGCGTCGGCGATCTCCGGATGCATCGCGCAAGCCGCCGCCTCGAGGTCGTTTGCAAAAGTCTCCGCTATAAGGCCGATTTCGCCCGACTCCAGCGCCTCAAGGCACGCGTCCGTCGCGGACGGTCCGCCCTCCCCGCGCACCGCTGTGCGCGCGTACACCTCGCGCGTCGAGGTGTTTATCCCGGGGTTCACGAGAACGAGGTCGAGGCGCGGACACTCCACGCGCTCCACGAACTCGCCGCGTCCGGTCATTATCACGGGTCCGCCGAGGACGAGCGCCGGAACGTCCGACCCGACCGCCGCCCCGATTTCGGCGAGCTCCTCTCGGGTGCGTCCGAGGCCCCACATCTCGTTCAGCGCGACAAGCGCCGCCGCCGCGTCCGCGCTACCGCCGCCTAGTCCGCCCCCAGCCGGGATGCGCTTCGTAACGCGAAAGCGCGCGCCGCGCGACGGATCGAGCGCGCGCGCCGCCTTGAGGATGAGGTCGTCGGGATATCCCGTGTCGGACGAAAGTCCGTCGGACGGCTCGATCTCAAGCATGTCCGACAGCGATATGGGGGCCACTATGGAACGGAGCGCGTGGTATCCGTCACCACGCACCCCGAACACCTCAAGCGTGAGGTTTACCTTGGCGTACGCCTCAGTCTTCATCGTCTCCGTCGTCGCCATCTTCAACGTCGACTCCGGTATGCGCAGGGCCGCCAAGCATCATGGCCGCGCCTACCAGCCCGCCGACGCCGCGTATCTCGTCCGCCGAGAAGCGGAGCGTCATGCGCATCGAGCCGCCCTCCTTCGGACGCCACAGCATGAAAGCGATTCCCGTCTTCGTCTCGACCGCAAAGGCGTCGACGACGGGCTTCATCGCCGCGCGCTGTTCCTCCGGGACCTGCGCGAGGGCGTGAGGGGCGACAGCCTTGAGGATGGAGGAGACGGAGCAGAAGTAGACGTAGAAAGGCTTCCTGCCCGCAGCCTCGGGAAGCGTCGCGGCGAAGCGCTCGCCGATCTTCCACTGCGACTCGAAGTCCTTGACGGAGACTGCGGAGGCATACGCCGGGGCCTTCGCGGCGAACTTCTCGCCCTCGCCGATCTTGCTGACGTCCTCGAGAAGCTTCTCGGAGTCGACCTTGGACAGCGCCTCCATGTTTTCCGTCATGTACTTCACGAACGCGGGAATGTCGAAGGTGTATATTTCGGCGATGCCCGTCTTCCCGCGCGAGAAGAATTTGGCGAGGTCGATTCCGTGCTTCTTCACGACGGCGAGCAGATCGTTCCACTTCTTGTCCGTCATGATGTCGTTGTTGCCGGCGTCCTCCGCCTTTACGCTTGCCGCGAGCACGCTCTTGTCCGCGAAGGCGAATGGATCGGCACCGAGCGGCTTGAGCCCGACCTTGGCGAATTCGGATCCGTCCGCGAACGACACGGAACCGTTCATGTCCACGCCGCGATCCGAGACCTTGAACCCGACGGCGAAGGACTTGAGCGAGTCGAGCGCGGCCTTGTCTTCCGGCGACATCTCCTTTGCCGAGGCCTTCACCGCCTCGACCAGGGACTTGACGGCCTTGGGCCCGACGCGCAGACGCGCGACCTCGCCCTTGAGCGGCTTCTCCGCGACCTTGACTTCGGCGAGCGCGAGCTTGGCCTGCTCGATGTCGTCGGAGGCGCCTGCCCACTTGCCGTCCTGCGAGAACACGACGTACGTCTTCTCATCGTCCTTGTCCTCGCCGGAAAGATCGCCCTTCACGATCACCACGCCGTCCTTCTCGACGGATCCCTCGTGGCGCTTCATGAACTCCTCCTTCGAGATCGAGACCGGGTACAGCACCGCGTACTCAAGACTGTCGAGCGCGTCCGCCGGATTCTCCGCGACGTCCTTCGTGTCGAGGAAGAGCGGGACGAGGAGCGTCGCCTTTTCGCGAGCCGGCCCGAAGAACTTGACCGTCGGCAGGTCCGCCAGCGCCGCCGCGAGCGCCGCCGCCGCGAACGGGTTTCCGATCATCTGCCCGACCTTTGCCGCGGCCTCGCCCTGTGCGGCGACATCCGCGACCTGAAGCGATCCGACGCGATCCCACGCCGCAAAGGCGGAAATCGACAGAGCCGCGAGAACTGACGCTAGTGCTTTCTTCATTTCGCATTTCTCCTCTTGGAGGTTTTGGTTTTCGTGGTTTCGCCGACGAGGTCGGCGATTGCCGCGTCAACGGACGCGAAGAGCTTGCCCAGACGTGCGGTCGGGACGGTCGAGAACGCGAGTCGGATGAGCCCCGAGAGGACGATCGTTCCTACGGAGTACTTCTCTATCAGATGGCGGCGCACCTTCTCGGCTTCCACGCCGATGGGCTTCACGCACATGAAGTAGCCCGAGTTGAACGGCATCGCCTCGAAGTGCTTCGCATACTCCGGATGCGTCCTGAGGATGACGCGAATCTCGTGGTAGCGCTTCTTGAGGACGGCGAACTTCTCTCGCTTCTGCGCGACATAGTCCGGATCGGCGAACGCGCGTATCGCGAGATGCTGCCCGATCGCCGTCGCGTTGGAGATGCCCGAGCGCACGTTGCCGGCGGCCTTCGCCTCAAGCGCCTTGAGCTGATCCTCAGTCGCGCCCTTGAAAGCGAAGCTGACGAAGCCGACGCGGAGACCCCAGACGTAGTCTTCCTTCGTCGTACCGTCGAGCTTGACTGCGAGGACGTTCCGGTGAAGGTCCGCGAACTCGGCGAACAGCGACTCGCCGTGGACGCCCTTCTCGTACACGAGCCCGAAGTACGCGTCGTCGCACACCACGACGATGCGTTTGCCCTTCGCCGCCGCCGCGCGCACGGCCGAGACGATCTTCTTCGCGTCCTCAAGCGTCGCCGTGTAGCCCGTCGGGTTGTTGGGAAAGTTGAGGATGAGTATCTTCTTCGCGCCGGGGGCGAGAAGCGCCTCCTTCATCGCCGCCGCGTCGAACGCGCCGCGCCTGAAGGTGTTGAAGTGGACGATCTTGCAGCCGACAGCCTCCTGGAATATGAGCTCGTAGTTGTCCCAGTAGAGGTCGGGGCAGACCAGCGTGTCGGAAGGACCCGCGAACAGCTCCGCGCACACGCGGATGCCGTGCGTCAGCGCGTTGGTCACGACGGGTGACGAGAACCGCTTGCCCTTGAGGGACGGATTCTTCACGAACTCCATCTCCTTCCAGGCCTTGCGCAGAGCGGGAAGACCGAAGCTGCCTGCATAGAGGAACGACTTCTTGTCGAGGTTTACGCCCGTCCTGAAGCAGTCCATGACCAGAGGGGACCCGTCCTCCTCAAACGCCATGCCGACCGTCGCGTTGATGTCGCAGGTCTTCGCCTCAGCACCCTGACCGAGGATGCCGCCGTACGGAAAATACATCCGCTTGCCGGCGGGGGACAGAAATCCCGCAGCGTCGGCAAGTGTCTTGTTGAGAGCAATCGCCAGTTTGTTCATATCGGGCGAATATTATACCAAATATTGCGTCCGACGTGTGCCAAACAGCAAAAAAGGCGCGGCAGATGCGCCGCGCCTTTTTTTGGTCAATGACCCGTCGACGGTCAGTCGGCCATCGGGCGGACCTTGCCTTCCTTGATGCGCTTCTCGACGACCTCCGCCGCGATGTTCTTCGGGACGGGCTCGTACTGCTTGAAGATCATCGTGAAGGAGCCGCGGCCCTGGGTCACGGTGCGGATCGCGTTCGAGTAGCCGAACATCTCGCCGAGCGGGACCGTCGCCTTGAGGAGCTTCACGCCCGCGCGGTCCTCCATGCCCTCGATGCGGCCACGACGCTGGTTGATCGAGCCGTTCGCCGCGCCCATGTACTGCTCGGGCACCACGACCTCGACGTCCATCATCGGCTCGAGGAGCTGCGGCTTCGCCTTCATGAACGCCTGCTTGAAGCACTGCATCGCGCAGGTGATGAACGCGAATTCGTTCGAGTCGACTTCGTGATAGGAACCGAAGTAGACCGTCGCCTTGACGTCCACGACCGGGAAGCCCGCGAGCGGACCCGACTCGAGCGCCTTGCGGACGCCCTTCTCGACCGCCGGGATGTACTCCGTCGGAATCACGCCGCCCTTGACCTCGTTGACGAACTCGAAGCCCTTGCCCGGCTCCTGCGGAGCGAGCTTGAGGCAGACGTGCGCGTACTGGCCGCGGCCGCCGGACTGCTTGACGTGCTTGTACTCGTTGTCGACCGGAACCGTGATCGTCTCGCGGTACGCGACCTGCGGGGCGCCCACGTCGCACTCGACGTTGAACTCGCGCTTCAGACGGTCGACGATGACCTCAAGGTAGAGCTCGCCCATGCCGGCGATGATCGTCTCGGAAGTCTCCTGGTCGAAGCTGACGACGAACGTCGGGTCCTCCATCGCGAGCGCGTGCAGCGCAACGCCGAGCTTCTCGTTGTCGCCGCGGCTCTTCGGCTTGACGGCGACCGAGATGACGGGCGCGGGGAAGTCGATGGACTCGAGCGTGATCGGATGCTCGGGGTCGCAGAGCGTGTCGCCCGTCCTGGTCTCGGTGAGGCCGACGCACGCGACGATGTCGCCGGCATGCGCCTCGTCGAGAGGCTCCTGCTTGGCGGCGTGCATGCGGAAGAGACGGGAGATGCGCTGCTCCTTGTTGATCGTGGAGTCGAGCATCTCGGCGCCAAGCTTCATCGTGCCCGAGTAGACGCGCACGAACGTGATCTTGCCGCCGGACTTCGGGTCGTTCATGATCTTGAACGCAAGACCGCAGAAAGGCGCATCGTCGCTGACCTCGCGCTTCTCGTCGGGGTTGTCCTGCGAAACCGCAGCGCCCGCGTCGAGCGGGGAGGGAAGATACTTGCACACGCCGTCGAGGAGCGGCTGGATGCCCTTGTCCTTGAACGCCGTGCCGCAGAACGCGGGAGTGATGGCGCGGGAGAGGCAACCCTTGCGGAGGCCCATCTCGATCTCCTCGTTCGTGAGCTCCTCGCCCGCGAAGAACTTCTCCATAAGCGCATCGTCCTGCTCGGCCGCGCTCTCGAGCATCTTCTGGCGCCACTCCTTGGCCTTCTCGACGTACTCCTCGGGGATGTCCTTCTCGAGGACCGTCTTGCCGAGGCTCTTCATGTCGAAGTAGAGCGCCTTCATCTTGATGAGGTCGATGACACCCTCGAACGACTCCGCCGCGCCGATCGGGATGACGACCGGAACCGGGTTCGCGCCGAGCTGGTTCTTCATCTGCTCCATGACGCTGTAGAAGTTCGCGCCGACGCGGTCCATCTTGTTGACGAACGCGATCTTCGGCACCTTGTACTTCTCGGACTGGCGCCACACCTGCTCGGACTGGGGCTGCACGCCGCCGACCGCGCAGTAGAGAGCCACGGCGCCGTCGAGAACGCGGAGCGAGCGCTCCACCTCAGCCGTGAAGTCGACGTGTCCGGGAGTGTCGATCAGCGACAGGCGGTAGTCGCCCCACTGAACGCACGTCGCGGCGGACTGAATCGTGATGCCGCGCTCCTGCTCCTGCACCATGAAGTCCATCGTCGCGGCGCCGTCATGCACCTCGCCGATCTTGTAGTTCTTGCCCGAATAGTAGAGAATACGCTCCGACGTGGTGGTCTTGCCACCGTCGATGTGGGCCATAATGCCGAAGTTTCTCACATGATCGAGCGGAATGTCACGCTTTGCCATTTTCTATTTGTCCTTTTTTCTCACAAATGAATACATATTATAGCGAAAAATGCCCTTGGGTTTCAAGGGGGGATTTGCATTTTTCCTCATTTCTTCCTCTTTCGCCATTCGGACGGCCTCACTGGCTTCGGCGCGGACCAAAGCCCGCGCTTCGCCGCGCGCGCCTCCTTTTCCGCCGCCGCGTATGTCTTTTCCGTGTCCCTGTAGGCCTGCCACGCCGCGCCGTTCTTCACCATCGTCATGTTGGCGTCGACCATCCCGAACTTCTCGTGCCTGTAGTATACATCGCCGGAAATCGCGCCTGCGGCGTCTTTTTTCGTCCATAGCACCTCGATCTCCTTCCCGCGCAGCAGGTCGCCGAGGAACTTCGCGGCCTCCGGACCGAACGGCTGGTCCGCCGCCGGCGCGTCGATGTGCCTCAGCGAGACGGCATGGGTATTCCCCGATCCGTCGACTACGCTGATGAGACCGCCGTCCACCACTTCGCCAAGCTTTCCCATCAGCTTGTTCGGCGACTTGCCCCTTACGGCCTTCGGAACGGACGATGCGCCGGTCGACTTGCGGGCCGACGGAGCCGAAAAGCCGGGCGTCGCGCCGTTGACATACCCCGTGTCCCTGTTCCGGAAGCTCCTGTGTATCGTCGTCGCCGCGCCGCACTGGAACACGAGCGACAGCGCAACGGCGATAGAGAAGAACGTCATCTGCCCCGGAAGGTCGGAAAGCCGCTTTCTCGGACGCCTCACCGCTTTTTCCTTCGCGTTGACGTCGATCTCGTTCGCCTCGAGGTTCTTCAGTATCTGCGACGCGCGCGCTACGACCTCCTGCGGAAGCCCCGCCATCGCGCCGACGTGGATGCCGAAGCTCTTCTCCGCGACTCCGGGAGCAATGCGCCTCAGGAAGACGACGCGCGAACCCTCCTCCTTCACCTTCACCGTGTAGTTCTTCACGCCCTTGAAGGTGTCCGCCAGGTCGGTGAGCTCGTGGTAGTGCGTCGCGAAAAGCGTCTTCGCCTTCGAGCGCGCGTTGCCGTGAAGGTACTCCGCCACGGACCAAGCGATTGAGATTCCGTCGAAAGTGGACGTGCCGCGTCCGATCTCGTCGAGGACGATGAGCGACTTCGGCGTCGCGTTGTTGAGGATGTTCGCGGTCTCCTGCATCTCGACGAGGAACGTGGACCGCCCGCGCGCGAGGTCGTCTCCCGCGCCGATGCGCGTGAACACCCGGTCCAGCACTCCGAGCCGCATCGACGACGCGGGCACGAACGAGCCCATCTGCGCCATCACCGCAATCGTCGCGACCTGGCGGATGTACGTCGACTTTCCGGCCATGTTCGGCCCGGTGATGAGCATTATCTGGTCCGTCGTCGTGTTCAGGAACGCCGAGTTCGGGACGAACGGTTCCGCGTCGGGAAGCTGCTCGATTATCGGATGCCTCCCGTCCCTGATCTCGAGAACGTCCGAATCGTCGACGACCGGCCTCACGTACCCCGCAGCGAGCGCGCGGTCCGCCAGCGCCAGCGTGGCATCGAGGTCGCCTATCGCGAGCGCGGTGTCCTGAATCTCCACCGTCTTCGCCGCGATCGTCGCAAGCATCTCCCTGAAGAGCCGCTGCTCTATCGCGATCGACTTCTCCTGCGCGCCGAGCACCTTGGACTCGTACTCCTTCAGCTCTGGCGTCGTGTAGCGCTCGCCCGTCGTCAGCGTCTGGCGGCGGATGTAGTCCTCCGGCGCCTGCGAGACGGATCCCTTGGGAATCTCGATGACGAATCCGAACGTCGACACGTGCTTGACCTTCAGCTTCGTGATGCCCGTACGCGCCTGCTCGCGCGCCTGGAACTCCGCGAGCCACTTGTGCCCCTCGTGCGATATCTCGCGGAGCTCGTCCAGCTCCTGGTCGTATCCCGGCGCGATGAAGCCTCCGTCCGCGAGAAGCGCCGGCGGCTCCTCGACTATCGCGCGGTCAATCAGCGAAACGACGTCCGGCTGCGGCGCAAGCGCCTCACCACCGCAAGGAGATGCGGCGTCCCGCCGCGTCACAGCGCCAAGCGCCCCACCAACACAAGGAGATGCGGCATCCTGCCGCGTCACAACACCAAGCGCCCCACCAACACAAGGAGATGCGGCGTCCCGCCGCGTCACGGCACGAAGAATGTCGACAATCTCCGGTATCGGACGCAGCGAATCCGCAAGCGCCCTGAGGTCGCGCGGATTCGCCCGCATCGAGTCGACCTTCTGCACGAGCCTCTCGAGGTCGCGCACACCCGTAAGGAGCCTCCTGAGCGCGGCAAGTGTGCCGCGGTCGTCTACGAACGCCTGCACGCGGTCCAGCCGCGCGTTGACGTCGGCGGAGCGAGCGAGCGGACGCACCGTCCAGTTCCTGAGCGTGCGCGCGCCCATGGGGGTCCTGGTGACGTCGAGGACTCCGAGGAGCGACGCCGCCTTGGGAACGTCCCCTCCCGGCACGAGCTGCAGGTGGCGCAGAGTCCCCGCGTCAAGGACGAGCGCGTCGTCCGACTGTCGTATCGCAAGCTTCCTGACGTGCGCTATGGAATGGCGCAGCGTCGTGCCGACGTAGTACAGAAGCGCACCCGCCGCCGATATGAGGTCGCCCTTCCCCTCGAGTCCGAATCCGTCCAGCGAAAGCACCTTGAAGTGGCGCGTGAGGACGTCCGTCGCCGCGTCGAGCGCGAAGGTCCAGCGGTTCTCCTCCGTCTCGGCAAGCGTCTCCGCCGGACGGTACCGCTCCATCGCCTCGTCGAACTTCGCCTGCGTTGCGAACGACTCGACGGTGAACTCGCCGGTCGCGAGGTCGAGAAGCGCAAGCCCAAGCCCGTGCACAGCGGCGACGTAGTTGTTGACGGTCTCGTCGAGGAGTCCGTCCTCTGTGACGGTGCCGGGCGTGACGATGCGGGTGATCTCGCGGCGGACGAGCCCCTTCGCCGTCTTAGGATCCTCCACCTGGTCGCAGAGCGCGGCAGTCTTGCCGGCGCGGATGAGCTTCGCGAGGTAGCTGTTGAGGGCGTGGTACGGGACGCCGCACATCGGCTGGCTGCCGCGGTGCGTCAACGTCGCGCCGAGTATAGGGGACGCGACGACCGCGTCCTCCCCGAACATCTCGTAAAAGTCGCCGAGGCGGAACATCAGTATCGCGCCCGGGGGTATCTCGCGCTTCAGCGCGAGATACTGCCGCTGCATTGGGGTCAGTTCGTCAGCCATCTATATTCCATCGTCTCCTTGCCGTTTCCCGCTATTATACCAAAAATACGGCATAGCGGTCATTCAGCTACGAGACGCAAGAATCCGGAAGGCCTCACTACGTTCAGCTCGATCAACAGCTCCCCGTCCGCTACGTCCGCGCCGTCAAGCCAGACGATTTCGGCAGAGTCGATGTCCTGCAGACGCTCGGCGAACCTGTAGCCGTAGCGGACTCCGGCCTTTGCGTTGCCGATGCTTACAGTCACCTTGCCGCCGGAAACGTCTATCTTCCCCGCGACGGGAGCTTCGACTTCAGGCGCGGTCCCCTCAAGCCCGACGAGATGGAAAGTGTCCGTCGAGAACGCTGACGCCGCGACCTCGCCCTTCGCGCAGGAAAGCTCCATGAACGCAACACCGGACGCGTTGCGGTACAGCTGCAGCGAAAACGAATAGCTCCCGGCCGCCGGGAAGTCGAACGTCTTGACGGCACGCCTCGTCCCGGAATCGTAGTCCGCCGTGGACATCGCAAACGTCGCGCCGCCCCCCTCCATCGACATGGCGAAATCAGACCCGACCGCCGCACCGAGCGCAAACGTCCACTTGCCTGCCGCGGGAACGACGAGCGTTGCCGTGCAGGTGAAGAGTGTACAACCCTCCCACTGCCCGCGACCCGCCGGGAATCCTCCGTCAGTAGCGCCTCCTGTCGTCCCGAACCCGTCGTAGTTGAAGTCCCCCTTCTCGGCATCACCAATGTAGCCAGCGATAACGGCATACGACCCGGACATGCTCCAGTGATCTCCGGAATCGGCTAGAGCGGAGGCGAGATCCGTGTACGACACCCCTTCGTAATGCCAGTCCGGCGGAACGAATGCTCCCATCAGCTTCTTCTCGATCTGAAACCCGCCAGAGGTTACGATGTTTTCCCCGGAAACCGGTGCCGGATCTGGATCTGGGTCAGGGTCGGGATCGGGTTCTGGGTCTGGGTCGGGATCGGGATCGGGGTCAGGGTCGGGATCGGGGTCGGGATCTGGTTCGCCGTCAAGTGACCGAACGGTCAGCGCGAAGTAGAGATAGGGGGCGTTGTCATGCCTGTCCGTGGACCACACCAGCGCTCCGTTCGCATTCGCGCGCCTGCGGAACTTCAGCACATTCTCGCGCGGCCTCCCGTCTCCGAATGGATTGTACTGCGCAAAGGAGAACGAGAACGGCGCGGATGAATCGGACTGTTCGCCGACGGTGAACACGGTCGCCTCGCCCTTCACGTTCGCGAGCGCCGCGTTGAACAGGCACACTTCGTAAAGTGCGCCGGCTCTCAGTCCGCCAATGACAATCCTGGGCGACAGGTAGGCGCAGTCCGACTCGCCGCGGAGAAGCCTCGATAGCGGATCGCTCGCGGCGATTGTCGGCGATGTTTCCGGCCTGCCCGTGAACCAGGTGAATCCCGACCATGTCACGCCGGAAGGCGCTGTGTTTACGGTTGTGTCGGATCCTCGCATGTTCAGGAAGGAAACTCCGTTGACGGCTGTGTACGACGGCGCATATTCCGTCGTGTCCACAAAGCTGTCATCGCCGTTGACGGCGTAGTCAGGTCCGAAATTCAGCGCGAGCGCGTACTTCTTCGACGAATCAATCCCTGCATACGCCGCTCCGGTCACAGGAGAGAGCGACCAGGAGTTTTCCGCGATGTCCGCGGCGGGATCCGCATCCGCGGCAGTCGGCGCAAGAAACGACAGCGTCTCGCCGCTCGTCGCGACTGCGCCGTTCTCCACAAATGCCTTCAGAAAATATTTCGTGCCGGCGGAAATGCCGGAAAGCCGAAAGGCATACTCCCCTACCGACGTCGTGCCGGGAATCTGGAACACGTTCTGCCATCCGGACCTCGCGCCGCCTCCGTCGGAGGTTCCGTATGCGACATACACCTGCGTGCCCGCTGCAGTGTCGCCGCCAAGCCTCTGGAGCCTGAGCGATCCGCTCCACGCGCGGGTAGCTGCATCGCAGGCAACGCGCACGTCGCGGAGAGATGGAGGACGCACTTCGCCCGCAGACGGATTCGCCGCGGCGAGCTCGAAGGCGTCGCAAGGGATTCCGTCGTCGCCGACGAGATTGCGCACAGGATACGAGTCCCACGCATGGCGGACGTATGCGGCCGTCATGCCGGCCGGAGCGTAGACATGCACCTTGTCGCCCACGATGGCGGCCTCGGCCCACCTGAACACCCTGTCGGCGCCGGCGATCTGGAATCCGCTAGGATACTCCCCGTCCGTCGTCGCTAGATGCGCCGCGTTGGCGAAAGACACGACGACGGTGTCACCGAAGCCGACGGCGCCTGTCGGACGCGGTCCGCCGTCCGTGAAGCCCGTGCGCCCGTATGTCCTGGCCAGCGCCATTCGCGCGAGACGGTCGCCGACCGTCCGCTTGTCCGCCGGATGGAGATCGCCTCCGACGTCGACGGTGGCGATCGTTCCGCTGTTTGAAATGCTCTCGCCGAGCCGGTGCTGTATCCAGCGCATCTCCGCCCAACCCGACTCGATGGGGGTCGAGGTGGTCGAGCGCTCGGCGGCGGAAAGCGCGACGATGTAGAACGGGAAACTTCCGCCTGCGCTTGTGAAATTACGGCGCCACTCGTCAACCATCGCCGGCAGGAGGACATCGTAGTCTTTCTGGTTGCCGGCCCAGACGTTATTGCAGCCCTGGTACCATATCGCGCCCTTGACGGCCATCGGGAAGAGCGGGAACGTCATCGGGTTGAACCTGTCGCCGCTGAAATTGCGCTTCGTTATGCCGGAGAGAGAATTGTAGCGTTCCGCGGACATCCATGCCTCGATGTCGGTTCCGCCCTTGCACGACGAGACTAGTCCGATCGGGACGCCGATGTTCTCGGACTGGAGCTTCAGCGCAAAGAAGAGACCGGCGGCGGAGAACACTTTTGCATAGTCGCTGCTGCTCACCTTCCACACGCCGACCGTCTGGTCCGTGGGATTGGACTCTCCGTCGTTGACGTAGAGCCCTGGCTTCACGTCCGCATGGGGCGCACTCCTGTCCGACGTGCGCGGCACAATGTAGAAGCGCAGGTTTGGGGAATTCGCGGCGGCTGCAAGCGCCTCGTCCTGTCCGACGACATTGCCCCAGGAGATGCTCATCTCCATGTTGGACTGGCCCGTGCACAGCCATACGTCGCCGATCGCTATGTTGGCGAGAACGACGTCGGCCTGCCCGTCGGCGGAAAGCGCGAGCGTGTGGCTTCCGCCCGGGGTGGCGATCGCGGGGAAGGTCACGATCCAGCGTCCGGTGGAATCTGCCGTCGCGGAGAGCGGCGCGCCTCCGTCGAGCGAGACCCTAACCGCCGTGCCCTGCGGCGCGAAGCCCCAGACCGGAATCTCGCAGTCGCGCTGAAGGACCATGTCGCTTCCGAACACATTCGAGAAGCGCGCCTGCGCGACCCCCTCCGGCAGCACCATGTTTGTGACGACGGGCAGCGACACCTCCGCCCATGCGCACGTGAACGCGCCAGCGATGGCGGCAGCGGCGGCCAAAATCATAGCATTTGCTCTGTTCATTGCTCCAGCTCCCATTTTCACTGAGTTAATTTTACCACAGGACACGGACTCCCCCAACCCCCACCGCGGTGGGGGATATGATATAATACCCGCCGACCGCGTTGCGGCGGACATGCCGCGGAACGGCGGCAAAAGGACATGCGAAATGACCATCACATACCAGGTAAAGAACTCGATATACGTCAACCTTACGAATAGGTGCCCCTGCGACTGCACGTTCTGCCTCAGGCACAACGGGCCGGGCGTATACGGCTCCGACTCGCTGTGGCTTGAGCGCGAACCAACGCTCGAGGAAGTCGTCGCGAGCCTCGACGCGTGCGACTTCGGACGATTCCGCGAGGTCGTGTTCTGCGGATACGGCGAGCCCACCGAGCGGCTGGACGTCCTGCTCGCCGCAGCGGGACACCTCAAGTCTCTCGACGCGTCGCTGCGCGTCCGCGTTAACACGAACGGACTCTCCGACCTCATCAACGGAAGGCCTACCGCAGCGCTCTTCGCAGGCAAGGTGGACTGCATCTCGATAAGCCTCAACACTGACGATCCTGAGGAATACCAGTCGCTGTGCAGACCGAAGTTCGGCGAGGCTGCGTATCCCGCAATGCTGGAATTCGCAAAGGAGTCGGCGTCAAGCGTGCCTAGCGTCGTCATGACGGTCGTGGGCGAGCCGGTGACAAGCGCCGAAAAGCAGCAACGCTGCCGCGCCATCGCCGAGTCGCTCGGCGCGACACTTCGCGTCCGCCCCTACGAACCCGCGAAAATGATATAATGACCGCGTTCGACGAAACAAGCGCACATTGGAGACACATGCATGAAATACGCTAAGCTTGGCAGCACAGGAATAGAAGTCAGCCGCATCTGCGTCGGCTGCATGTCGTACGGCAAGGCCTCGGAGGACTTCCACCTCTGGACTCTTCCGCAGGACGAGACGACGAAGATGATTGGCCACGCAATCGACCTCGGAGTCAATTTCTTCGACACCGCGAACTGCTACGCGCACGGGACGAGCGAGGAGTTCCTGGGCAACGCGCTCAGGGACCTCGGCGTCAGGCGCGACAAAGTCGTCATCGCGTCCAAGGTCTATTTCAACGACGGGCACCTGTCGAAGAAGGCGATCGAACGCGAGATAGACGGCACCCTCTCCAGACTCGGGACCGACTACCTCGACCTCTACCAGATACACCGCTTCGACTATGCGACGCCGATGGAGGAGACGATGTCGGCGCTCGACGCGCTCGTAAAGTCCGGCAAGGTGCGCGCCCTGGGCGCATCCGCCATGTACGGCTACCAGTTCCACAACCTGCAGCTGTGCGCAGAGCGCAACGGGCTCACGCTCTTCTCGACGCTGCAGGACCACTACAACCTCCTCTACCGCGAGGACGAGCGCGACCTCATACCCGTGGCGGAGCAGTACGGCGTCTCGCGCATCCCCTACTCCCCGCTCGCCGGCGGGCACCTCACGCACCCAGGATGGGACAGCGGATCCAGGCGCGACGCGACGGACAAGATACTGCACCGCAAGTACGACCGCTCGAAGGACAGCGACATCGTCATAGTCGGACGCGTTGCCGAGCTCGCCAGGCGGCGCGCGGTCACGATGAGCGAGATCGCGCTCGCCTGGCACTTCGCCAAGGGCGTTGCCGCGCCGATCGTCGGCGCCACGAATGCACGCCACTTCGACGACGCCGTGAGGTCCGTGGACCTCGAGCTTTCGTCCGACGAAGTCAAGTACCTCGAAGAACCGTACCGCGCGCACGAGATATCTGGCGCGGTGCCGCGTCCGGTCTGAAGACTGGAGCCACCATGCCAGCAAAGACAAAGGTTTCCGGCTCGGTGGCCGCGGGGTTCCCCTCGCCGGCCGAACAGTACCAGGAGCCGCCGCTCGACCTCAACGAGTTCCTTGTCAAGCGCCCTGCGGCGACGTTCTTCGTCAAGGTCAGCGGAGACTCCATGATTGGCGCGGGAATCCACGACAAGGACCTTCTTGTCGTGGACCGCTCGCTGCGCCCGGCCTCGGGCGACGTCATCATCGCATCGGTGGACGGCGAGTTCACGGTGAAGACCTACCGCAAGGACGCCAACGGCGTCCGCCTGGAACCGGCGAACCCCGACTTCCCGACGATCCGACTAAAGCCCGGACAGGAACTCGACTACTTCGGCAAGGTGACCGCATGCATCCACAGGTTCTAGCTCGGCTGTTCACCGCCCGGCTTCCGAGCGCTTTCTGAAGTATATCTGACGCGCCTGCCTGATGATCTCATTGAGGAAGAGGAAATCCTCCTTCTTCGTCGCCACGGTGCGTCCGATGTGCGCCCAGTAGACGGCGGAGAACTGCGGGTCCGCCACGTCGTCGATTCCGTATCCGCGCCGCACCTCCCCGACGACCGCGCCGTCCATCCTTATCTCCGGCCACGCGCCGCGACGCTCGACGTCCTTCACTATCTCGCGCCACTTCTCGCGGTACACGCCCGCGGCCGAGTCGAGGTCCGTGCCGAGCTTCAGCTCGAACATCCACGCGAGCTCGCGGTACAGCTCGCTTTCCAGCGGATTCAGCGCGAGGCCCTTGTCGCGGAGGAGGCGTATCGCCGCATGGACCCAGCGCCAGCGGTCCTCTGGGGTCGGCATCATTATCGAGATGTTGTACGCGAGGTTCCACGCCGCGTGGCTCCACACCTCGGGGGTGTGCGGCTCCAGGTAGGCGAGCGTGGACGCGAGCTGCGCGAGCTCGACGTAGCGCCCCTCGTCCTGCAGGCGGTCCGCGCGGAACCACACGACCTCCGCCGCGATGGACCTCAGTCCGCCGAGCGCGGCTAGCGCACCTTCGGCCATCGCCGGCGCACCTGCGGGCCGCGCACCGCGAAGCGCAAGCTGCGCGCAGGCTGCGGCAGCCGCAAGCGAGAGGACAAGCGCGAACGAGAGCACCCTCCCCACGGCCCTGCCGCGGAGGAACGGACGATTGCTACTGTCGTTTTCCTGCGCCATGCGACTATTATATCAAAATCCGCGCGTCTCCGCTCAAGACACCTCGATCACTGGAATATCCCCACCTTTGGGAAACGCTACCGAGCCCTTGGAGGGCCTTGCGCGTTTTTGCGGGCTTCGGAGGGTTTTTGGAGTATGTTTTGCCGCGAATGCGAGTGCCGTCATCCCGTCAGCAGCTCGAACTCCATCTGCAAGTCGCCGCATTCCTCTCGCGGGCACTTCCATCCGCGCCACTTCCCGTGGCGCACGAAGAGCCAGCGGAGGCCGTCCGCGATTGCGTAGTAGAAGAACTCCGGCACCTCGAACATTTTGCGCGAGACCTTTGCGACGTGCCTGGCGAGCGCGTCGAGCTTCACCTTCTTGCCGAGCCAGGCCGCCGCGAAGTACGCCACAGCCACGACAAGCGCCGCCATGTTCCTCAGCCGCTGGAAGTCCAGCAGCCTCATGTGCTCCAGACGGTACGACTGCTTGATGAACCTTATCGTTTCCTCGACGCGCCATCTCGTGATGTACCCCTGTGCGAGCTCTTTCGTCATAATGACGCGCCTGAGAAAATCCCCATTCCCTGAGGCTTTCGCCACTTCACGGACAGTATCCCCGCAGTTGCGAAGCGACCGCGTAGACGACCACGGACGCACTCCCATGAAGCTGAGATAGCGAGCAATTTTCACACTTCCCGCCTCCATTGCGAGAACAAACAGATCTGCAGGATTGAATCCATACCACATATCGCAGCATGGGCAGCAATACTGGTCCACGTCCATGCTGGCGCCAAGCTCAACCAGGCGGAAGAACATCTCATCACGACCATATTCGGCAGCAAGGGTAATGGGGTATGTCTCTGTTTCAAAATTACCTACGTTGACATCCGCACCATCAGCAATTAGCTCATCAAAACGCTTCAGATCGCCATCTTCGACGGCATGCATGAGCGGCGTCCAGAATCCAGAGTCAAAATCGTTGACTGTGCTGATCTGTATCTTGCCGATAGAATCCAACAGCTCGTTGAACCGCTTCATGTCGCCCGCTTCCCCGGCGCGAGCAAGTTCCGTCCAGAACTTGTCGTCAGTTGTCGCTTCGTTGGTTCTCATCGTGCACTTCTCCTGTTAGTGCGCCACCATTTCATTACTGTCAGATAAAAGTGGCTGGCGAATCTCTTGCATGAGCTATGCCGGTTTCCCGACCCATTGCCCTTTACGTCCGAGGCGATGCTAATACCATTCGCCAGCCACATGTCAAATCAATCTCCTCCCAGTTTTCGGAAAGTCCGTACTCACGGCTAACCGCTATTTTGATTTTCTGTATATATTACCTAGATTGTTCTGCGCCAGCTCATCATCACGAAGCGCGAGATAAAGTTGGAGCCGACGATACTCTTCTCTTGGCTTGATATCGTCAAGCGCTTCCCGAAGCGTGGACAGCATCTTTCGATACGGAGCATACGGAACGCGGACCTCCTGTTCGTCCATTGCGCCAGAATTTTTCACCCCCGCGTCGCGGAGCGTCTGCTCTGCAATCCTGTCGCCTTTGCGCATTGCACGCAGAAGGTCGCGCCGCAGTTCGCGCGAAATGTGGAATGTCACGAGCCCGGATTGTTCATCGTATTCCTCCGCCATCTCCCATTCGCAAAAATCCTGTATGCCAAGGATCCCCTTGTCGAAGTAGGTGCGGATCGCCTCCGACGCACGCTCAAGCCCGACGCACGAACGCGAAGAAGATCCACGGGGATGCGAAGACCTGCCAACAGAGCCGGATGCCGCACTTCTCCTTCGTCGCCATCATGAACTCACCGCAGCACTCGTCGTTCCCGACGACAACCCCATCGCCGATGTCCATCTCTTCGGCGAACGCAAGGACGCTGCCCACGTCGCTCACGTATTCGTCGCCATAACCATCGACATTACAGGCCAAGTGCAATGTCGCCGCGACCTCCGTGCCACGTCCGGTGCCATGCAAGAAGGTATAGGCGTCAAGCCGCCCGTCGGTGCCCCATGCCGTAAGCAGCTCATGCGGACCGTCCCAACTCCCGTCGGTCAGCATTGCTTCCACTTCGTAGCGGACGTACAGCCGTCCGTCGGGGAATCGCCGGCATTCCCTGACCTCCGCAGTCGACAGGATGTCCTCGCGCACACCGTCGAAAAGGTAACGCGGCCGACCTCTGATTTGCGACAGCCGCTCGACAAGGCGCTCCTTCTCCTCTCGCGACGGACGGATGGGAGAGCCAGCACCACCAAGCCGGTCGAAGAACTCTGCGTATCTCGTAAATCCAGGCACCCTGTCGGCGATCGTCAGCTGTTTAATGCGCTTGTTCATAATCCTCCTCGTTTTCTCCTCCTTTTGACGACAATTCTACCATGTCATATGTCCTTCAGGAATATCTCGATTCTCATGTTCAGCCAGTGGTCCTCGAGTTCCTTATGGACGACCTTCGCGACGAGGAGCTTTCCGGCGTCCATCAGCCGCGCAAGGACGTCGTTGTGCTTTTTAGGCACCCACCCGATGCCCTCGCCCGCGGCGGTCTCAACGCGGATCGCCAGCTCGTCGTAACCGTTCTCCGGCTCGCGCTTCAGCACGAGCGGAGCGCCGACGTCGACGGACTTCGTCTTGTACAGAACGTCGTCAACGTGCATCGTCCCCGCGACGTGGCACTCCTTGAGGAATACCTCGTGCGAAAACGGCATCGGAACCGACGACGCCGAATTTCGGACGTCGAGCCAGTTCCTGTCGCTGATCACAAGTTCCCCTGCCATTCTACGCCACCTCCTTCGCGCTCCAAAGCGATTCGTATTCCGAAACGACCTCCTCGAGCTCCGCGATCTTCTTGTTAAGGACCGCCTGCCGCAAGGCCACCTCTTCCTCGTCGCCCAGAAAGTCCTTCCAGACGAACGGCTCCTGTTGTTCAAGATTCTTCCTCCGCTCCTTAAGCTCCTCAAGACTCTTTTCGAGGCGCGCGATGGACTTCTTCAACGCCTCAAGGGCATCGCCGTCTTCGGGAACGGTCGCCGCGCCACCGAGCACACCGTCGACCATCGCAACGAGAAACTCAAGCTCCTTCCAGTCTCCGTTCGCATAGGCCTCCTGTATCTTGTTCCACAGCTCCGCCGCGCCCTTGGGCAAACCGGGGTTGATGTCCGGATGCAGCCGCTTGACGGCCTTCAAGTAGTTAACGCGGATCGCCGACGTCTCCTCGTCGCTTAATCTTGCCATGGACGCATGCTGCGCGGCGGCCTTGATCGCCGCAAGATGTTCCTTGACCTGGCGAAGGTAGTCCTGGAACTCCTCGTCCAACTGCGCCTCGATCTGGACCAGGTTCGGCGTCTCGCCCCGGTTCAGCGCCTGCTGCCTCAGCGTGAAGCGCCGCTGCCAACGCGCGACGTCCGTCTTGAGCTGGAAGACGCGGTACTCAAGCTGTCCGATGCACAGCATGTACTGCGTCTTCAAGTTCGGCCCGACGCATGTCGTGAGGTGCATGTACTCCTCCACCTCTTCGGCGCACTTCTCGCGGAGATATCCCTCGCGCATCTTCGCCTTCGTCCATTCCTCGTTCATTCCAAGTTCGTTCATACCGCGACTCCTTCCGCTTTCCCTGTTCCGCACTCAACATTCCGGTCTACACCAAGGCGCTTGAGCGCCTTCTTTGCAAGTCCTGACCCGAGCCGCGCCGCGTCACGATAGAGCGCAATCGCTCGCTCCATGTCGACCGCCGTACCCACACCGTTCTCGTAGCAGGTCCCGAGGTCGTACTTGTAGCACTCGCACTCCGGCTCCATCTTGACGACCTTCTCGTACAACCGCACGGCCTTCACGGGATCCGCCTTGCCGACGAATATGCCCGTGAGATGGAAATAGGCAAGATTTCCCATTGCAAGATAGCTGCCGTTCGCCGACGCGAGCTCGTACCACCCGACCGACTTCTCGCCGTCCACCTCGACTCCGTTGCCGTGCGCGAACATGTAGCCGAGATTCGTCATCGCGCACACATCGCCATGCCGCGCCGCTCGCTCGTACCAGTAGCGCGCGAGCGCATCGTCCTTGGAAAGGCCGTGCTCGCCGAAGTCATGGCACTCGCCGAGAAAGTACTCCGCCTCCGCGCAGTCGCGTTTCTGATCCGCCCACGCCCGACGCGCGTCTTCGTCGCCGGATTCGGCGACCTGGCCGCCGGTTATCTGCGCCGCCTCGCCGTATTTCGTTGCATGCTTCATGCCAATCTCCTTTCGTTTTGTTTTACGCCGCCTATTCTACCAAAACCCGCCCCTCCCCTTGTCGCCGGCGGAGCGACATTTCCTCAACATTCTGTAGTCAGCGTCGCCTCGGCGCGAGGCGATCCATCTCTCTTGATGAGCGACACCATAAGCTTCTCGAACAAATGCTCGATCAATTGCAATTCGGCAGGGAGCATTCCGTCGTCACCAAGAACTGTTATCCGGCCGCGTCCATAGAGACAGTGCTCGCAGAGTATCCAGTCCGCCAGGGACTCGCCGACATAAGGACATTCGCCGCCATCCTCGTCTATAATCGGACGCGACGCGTCGAGTGCGTAGGTGGCGCACGACTCCTGCTCTCCGAACTGCGGGGACACAGTCCTACTCAATATCGCCTCGGCGCTCGCTTCATCCATTCCGACCGCAACGACAGCACTGTCAATATTCAGCACCGCTCCCTCACTGGACTGCCAGTCGAAGCCAAAGCCCAAAGCCTGCGACTTAACGATGCGCCCGATTTCCGTGCGCTCGTCCGAAAGAAATGTTATCACTTCCTCTTCCATGCCAAGACCTCATCTTTCCACCGCAAATTCTACCACACCCCGTCCATCTCCTTGTCGCCGGCGGAGCGACAAAATGCATTCGCCTGGGGGCGGCCGTTCCCCAATCAGTCATGCCGTATCGGCGGCACCCGGCGGAAGCCTTTCCGCTCGTGGCGAATGCAAAAAGAATTACCATCGTTCAGCGCCCGGCGGCGACGAACTCGGCAAAAAGCGCGCCGACAACGTATGCCGCCTTGCAGACCCCGCGAAAATACGCCTCGCGCAGTGCCGCACCCTCCTTGAACGCGCACTCGACGATATGCCGGTCGGCATAGAGGTGCGAGCACGCGCAGTCTCCGATTTCCCCTGCAAGATCCTTCGCCTGCTCCCCGCCGACCTCCTGGAGGAATGCCGACGCCTTGACGCGTAGCCCCGTAAACCCCACGTCGCCGAAAATCGCCGCGGGGGCGTTCGCCTCCACCGGATCGAACCCGTCTTCGTATCCGCGCGTGTACGCGGCGACGCATCCGGCGTCGAACATCATCGCGGAAAACGCCAGCAGCCCCTGCTTCCACCGCTCCAGGTCCCCGCCTTCCCACGGCTGGACCTTGGTCGCCTGGATCGCCGGGCTCTCCACCGAACGCGCCGCGCAGAGCAGTCCGTTCAGGACCGCATCCGCCGAATTGTTGTAGCGAGCATCGATCAGCGCCGTTCCCTGCTGCGGAAGGTATCCGCTCTCCATGATCTTCAGCCGCGCCCGCTCAAGGAACCACAGCCAGCAGAATCCGCCGTCCTTCGCCTTGCAGTAGTCCTCGACCGTCTCGTCGGTCACGGCATTGAATTTGTCGATCAGTTCCTGTTTCATGTTTTCAGTCCTTTCCTTTCGCCGCCTATTCTACCAAACCCCATCCTTCCCCATGTCGCCAGCGGAGCGACATTTCCCGACCCGCTATCGTAGTTTCCGAAGAAATGAACGCGAAGCCCGGAAAACCGCCCTGCACTCGTTGACTGCTCAAGGGAAAAATGCTACACTACCCAACGTGAACCAGGAAAAGCTGAAGGCGGTGATGCGCGGGCTTGAGACTGGCGAACTGAGGCATCCGCGCTTCACCCGAGAAGAGTTCGCAGCCTCGAAGGGAACGCAACATGAGCAACTCTGGAACTACATCCTATCACTGGAATCCTCCGACATGGACGGAGGCGGAGCGGAAGCGCTCGATCGAGGCAAGGGCAAAGCGGATCCGCAAGGCGGCGGACGGCTGGGACGACTCCGGCGAGTGGCAACGCGCTATGAGAGTGACCCCGGAGAAGTAGCGTCCGGCCTCCTATCAATGCAGAGACGGAATGGACCACAGAGGACGAGGAGCGTCTTCGCGAGCAGGAGGAAGCCGAATCGGCGCTCGAAGAATTGGATTCAGACTAATCTCGCGCGAGACACAGGGAGCACATAGTCCGCCAAATAGAAAGCCCCCGACCGCATGGCGGTTCGCACTCGGGGGCAGTCGAAGTGACGGATTACACCCGCGAAAAGGCTACTCGTTTTCGACTCTTTTCGCCGCCTATTCTACCAAAACCCATCCCACCCCATGTCGCCAACGGAGCGACAAGTGCAAGAAAAAGGCGCGCGGAGAAAATCTGCTCGTAGGCTCCAATTGCCAGGAGACTCAGATCTCCGCGCCGCCAAAGCGAAATTTCAGACATTCGACCAAGCCGAATAAGGCCGCTCCGCTAGGCGGTTGTTCTTAAAGCGGTTTTCCTCTGTGACCTCGCGGCCAACCCATTCCGGCAGCTGGACGGCAAACTCCGCGCTTGGCAGCTCAATCTCCGCCGTGACGAGCGGCGCGTTTGCGCCGAGGAACTCGTCGACTTCCCAGGCGAGCCTGTGCTCCGCAGCCGGAATCCTGTATCGCTTCTTCTCCACGACATTTCCGCACATCGACTTCAGCATGGCCTCCGCGTCCGCGATCGGAATCTCGTACTCGAACTCCTGACGGACGAGATTCTTCGCGGGCGTCTTCAACGTTATCCACGCCTTCACCCCGGCCGTCCGCACTCGCACCGTCACGTGGTTCTCGGTCGGCACATACCCCTGCTTCATCAGCTCCGGCTGCGCCAGCCCGCGCCATCCGTCGCCCTTCACAAGGAACTTCCTCTCTATCTCAAGCGCCATCTGACTCTCCTTTCTTTCACCGCCTATTCTACCAAATCCCGCCGCACCCCATGTCGCAAGCGGAGCGACATTTCATGCGACAGACAAGGAGGTGCGGCGTCTCGCCGCGCCACGTGCCCGGACGGGAGGAGCTGGAAGCTCCACCTCATTGTGCCACGCCGTTGCGCGATCACTGAGCGCGCCACAATCCTGGCCGGCCGGTGGTCGACCCTTCCACATCTCGCCAGTGGAACAACATACATCATTCAATCAACAATGCTTTTTTGCCTCTCTTACGAGAGTCTCTGCATAGGTGCGAATGGATGATACGTCATATTCGTCTGCAGGAAGCAGCGAGACGAACCTGTCGACGTCAAGCTTAGCCGCCCCAGCCCACAGTTCCGCATCCGCTACACCCGACAGAACTCTCTGAAGCAACTTTTGCCCTGGATGATTACGCAACGAAAGAAAGCCATATTGGGAATCGTCTGGATCTGTTCTCCCACTGTATTTGTAGTACTTGTCGTACGCTCCCATAGCGCTCCACCCAAACGATGCACCGTTGTCAACAAACCACAGTTTCCCATCCTCTGTTACAATGACATTGTCGTTCTGGAACGTATCAAATCCGGCAATCAGATGCAGAAGTGGATATGCCGCAACCACCTGTCGACGTATCGCTTCTTTCGCTTCACTATCTGCAGCATTCCAGGCATTGCAGAGAGGACTCGTTGGCGCGATGAACTTGGCAAGGCGAACGAGCACTCTATTCTCTCGCGTCCTATACTCTCTACTCTCCGGGACATTAAACCCCATGCCGCGAATCACCCCGTCCGCGACGAACTCGTTGTGAACATGTTTTTCCGAAGTGGTCTTGGGGCGATTCACCAACTGCTGGAATGTCTCGCACTTCGCAATGTAGTGAACGCCATCGATATACCCATGACGCGGACACGTTGCACCGTTCGCTGTCTGCCTAAACTCACCTGCAATGACATCGTATGAAAGTTCATCCGGGAACCGGGCTCGTCTGGAAACGGAAATGGTAGGAAATGACGTGGGCATTGAATGGGCAAACGCATCCTCGTAAAGCCGTTTCGTCGACTCGGCATCGTGACCCAGCAGGCATATCCGCACTTCGACATCGGGATAGTCGGCGAGGAACTTGGCTACTTCGGCAGCGGCGATCTTTGCCGCCCGTTCCTTAGGGAAACCATAGATTCCGGTCGAAATTGACGGGAACGCGACGGACTTCAATCCACGCTCGGCGACAATGGCAAGGGAGTTGCGCCACGATGCCGTCAGCAGCCGATCCTGCTCAGCAGCATCACGAACCTCACTGCAGTCCGGCCCCGCCGTATGTATCACGAACTTCGCAGAAAGATTGCATCCAATCGTAATCTTCGCCTCTCCTGTCTTTAGACGATACCCATGCGCATCTGGTGGATACTTTTCACATTCGGACTTGAGCTGCGGCCCCGCTGCTCTGTGTATAGCGCCATCCACCCCGCCGCCGCCAAGCATGCTGCGGTTCGCCGCATTCACAATTGCATCAACCGTTTCCTCGGTGATGTCACCGATCTTAACATTAACCTGCCTCATAGCCGAACCTCCTTTTCGTTTTCCTTCGCACGCGAACCGCCGCGCACACACCAGACTATTAGCACACCCCGTGCCAGGCCCCCAATTATCCCCTATCGCCAGGCATCCCCCTCTTGCAGCAATCGTGGAACAGCGCTGCGAGAACCATCCCTGGCATGGACTCCGCCATACACCGCCTATTCTACCAAACCCCGGCCATTATCGCCAAAGTACCTTGGTCTGTTGAATTTCATCACTCGACAACCACAACGCAAGCCGAAGGTTTACCCTGATGGCTGCATGGCGATTCGATTCTTGCAGTGACACTGTGACAACCGTTTAGCAGTGCGCTGTGAACATCGCCAAACACGGTAGGAACCTCACCGAGAACATCTCCATCTTCACTGCCCTGCACGAACACTACATTCGCCCCGTCCTCACCGCAACGCAGAAATACCCGCTTCCCCGCAGGGAACACCGCAAACGCCTCATTCTGGTCTTTCACGTGAGCATGCGCAATCTTAAACTCGCCTATGAGGCGTATATCGGACTCTTCAACACCCTCTGCAGCATCCTCTTTCAGCATGTCGTAGACGAGCCTGAGCTTCCTGGCCATTCGCACAAGCGGATGCCAAGTACCACCGACAACCCCACCCCATGATAGCGAAAACGCGCTGTCTCCTTTGAATATCCTTAAGACATTTTGGCTTGTGCATCCCTCACGATCTGCCGGCATCGTGGGTGAAACCGAAATCTTCTCTATTATGTTCACGACACTTTTCCGAGCCCACTCTGTCGGGACTCTAAATGCATAATTCCTGCGGATTCCCCCAACCATCTCAACTCCTCGCAGCACTACACCCGTCTGTTCATTCGAGAGACTCAAAGTCAAAGTGCCAGACCCAAGATTACCAGGCTCCAAAAGACCTTCACATTCAACTCTAAGAGGTATTGTTCGACCAAGAATTTGAGCCGGGGTCTCCTTCATGCTTGCGGCACTGAAATCTTCAAGATGTCCGTACACGGTCCGCTCATCCGCCTTGTTGGGACCGAGTCCAACGTCAAGGCCAAACCTCCGCAATGCCGCCAATGCCTCCTGGCAAGTCGGGTTCATTCGCTTGTAAAGCTCACATTTCGCCCTTCCACCATTGACGTCAAAATAGGCAAGGGAAGCTAGCGCCAAAAAGCGCACTCTCGGATCGGTTATCACCACGGAACACCTGTATTGCGGCTCTCCGAAACCGGATTTCGTATTCCGAACAACCCGCGCAAATTCCTCATAGTCAACATCCTGAAAATATCGGCCATTGACACAAAGCCGCACGCGGTCAGGCAGTGAGTAGCGGACATCTTCTATAGAATTGCGCGCCCATACGCATCCATCCCAATAGAGACGCGAATGCCGATGATTTATGACATAGTGGACAGTGCCAGAGTTAAACTCAAGGTCAATGTACGGATAGTTGTCTGTGTACGCAAACAGCAGCCCGCATTCCACCGAGTGGCCGACCTTCTCTATTACAAGCCGCGCCTCGCCCTTGTCTCCGAGCGGTTCCGGCCAGACATATTGATTGCCGTCGGATGTTCGAATTTCAAAGTATGCCGTCATGCTCTTCTCCTTTCCTGTCATTGATATTTCGCCGCCTATTCTACCAAATCCCGCCCCGCCCCATGTCGCCAGCCGAGCGACAAAATGCGCGGCACTTCCGCCGCGGAGATCAGATATCGTCCGTCAATTTGCGAAGCTCCGCGCGGATGCGCTCGGCCTCTGCCGCGTCACCATGCATGACGGCATACTCAAGTAACGCGTCCAATCGCTTGATCGCCTCTATTGTATCGTCTCTCTGCGGCATCGCCATTTCCGCTACTCCACCAACATTGTTTCACTTTTGTGGACGATCTTCTGCCACACACCCCTCCTGACAAGAAATATTGTACCAAATCGAATCTAAAACTGGGCGGAGAATTTTCATCGCTTCCACGGCACTTTTGCCGCGGTCACTTGTCCTGGTGCTTGGCGCAGAATCGGCTGCCAGAAGCGGCAGACGCCGCACAGCGCTTCCCGTCGTCGGAAATGTAGGCACAAGTCTCCGCCGGCTTCGCCGCAGACGACTGCGCTGCGTGCTGGCGGCAATAGAGCTTGCCGGGCGCCGCCTTGCGCTTGCACCTGTTGCCGGACTTCGTGACGGAATGGCACTGGACGCGCTGCACCACCGCAGCGACGTCGTTCGTAGACAAGACGACCTTTGTCTCGTCTCCCGCGCACGCAGACAACGCGACCGTAAACGCCATCAGGAATATCACGCCTCTCATTTCTACGCCTCCCTTCTCATGTTCGCGATCGCCACGCCGCCGAGAATAAGAACTCCGCCGGCGACCGAAAGCCAAGTAAGCCGCTCCTTCAGGAACAACGCCGCAAAAGCCACGCCGACAACTGGCGTGAGATAAAGGCCAATCGTTGTCCGCACCATGCCGATGACCCTGCACGCGCGACTCCAGAGGACGAAGCATGCAGCGGACGCCAGAACGCCGAGAAAGCCCAGGTTGACCCAATTCCAGAACGAGGCAAAGCGGTCAAGGTTCGCGTCGGCGTCAATAGTGACGGAATACGATCCATCGAGCGCGACAAATCCGGAAGGCGTAACGCCCCAAACAGCCAACGGAAGCATCATAAGTAGCGCCCAGCCGAACGACTTCCTGACGGCTACAATCGGCTCCACGCCAAGTCGGTTCGCCTTCTCGATGAGGACGGAGTAGATGCCCCAACTTACCATCGCGCAGAGCGCCATCGCGTCGCCAAGCGGACGCAGCTGAAAGTTGACGACGCCGTTCAGTGCGACGAACGCGACGCCAACAACCGCCACTAGCGACCCGAAGATGAGCCGCGGCGAAAGCGAGCGGTCTGCTGTCAGCGCCCGCGCCATTATGGCCGTAACGACCGGCCCGAACGAGACGAGTATCGCGACGTTGCTCGCGTTCGTATAGTAGATCGCGCAGTTCTCGAGGAACTGGTAGGCGAACACGCCCGTGAAGCCCATCGCCGCGAACAGCCACCACGGAGCCGCGCACACCCCGCCCTTCCGCGGCACTTTTGCCGCGCATGCGAGCGCCACCCACGCAAGGGCGAACCGCACGATGTTGATCTCAAGCGCCGAGAACTCCTCCAGTAGCACCCGCGTCGAGGCGAACGTCACGCCCCAAATCACGATAGCAACACTTGCCGATAGCCAACTTTTTACCATTGCTGTGCATTATACCAAATCTTATGTCGTCGCACTTGTGATTGAATCAAACAGAAGTTCTTCAAGGATGCGCGGAGATTCGCGAAGAATAACGCTGACCCCCAATACAAACTAGACGTTAGCATCTCCAAACATTGCATTAGTTTGTACAAATATCAAATTTGGAAATGATTGCAACCCCTATTGTGATTCAGCCGTTTTTTTGTTATAATAACCACAAATCATCTTATATGCATAAGACAAGAGTAGCAAATGAGTGTTTCATATAAAAAGCTGTGGAAGCTGCTAATTGACAAGGACATGAACAAGACCGATCTCCGACATGCGACCGGCATATCATCATTTACCATTGCGAAAATGACGCGCGGAGACGATGTAAGCATGTCCGTTCTTAAGCGTATATGCACGGTAATGAATTGCAATATTGGAGACATTGTTGACATCGTAAAATAGTAGCTCAAACAAGGTCTTAGCATGTCTAATTCAAATCTAGAAACAATTAAAAGCAATAAACGAATCGGGCCTTCGGGAAATAAAAGTCTCAGCAGAAGGTCATTTTGCAAGAATGTAGCATTGGGTGTTGCAAGCACATTGCCAGAGCTAGTTATCGCTGACAATGCTATCAAACAAGATACACAAAGCGATCAAACCATTCATAGCAAGCGTACACGTCTTAAAAAAGATCAGCAAATCTCTATTGCCTCTCCATCTATCAACGATTCGTCGCCATTTGAACTTCATACTTCAAGGTTAGGTCGCCACACTCTTTATGCAGGAGATTGCCTTAAAGTCTTGAAGTGTAAAGAAATTCCCACAATGGATCTAGTTATCGCCGATCCTCCATATTGGAAAGTGATTGGAGAAAAATGGGATTACCAATGGAGGACAGAAGAAGATTATATTGAATGGTCGAAGCAGTGGATGACAGATGTATATAAAAAATTGCGCATTGGTGGAACCTTCTATCTCTTTGGATATTTCAGGATGCTTGCCCTGCTCTTGCCAACATTACGAGACATTGGCTTCTCCCTTCGCCAGCAGATAATAGTTGACAAGGGGATAAAAGCCGTTGCGGGCAGAGCAACCAAGAACTACAAGATGTTCCCGTGCGTTACAGAGAGTATCTTATTCTTGACAAAGAGCAACATTGAATTCTCCAGAAATTTGCTAAAAGAGCGACAAAAGGCACTTGGGCTGACATCAAAAGAAATTAATGAACGTCTAGGTGTTAAGTCAAATGGCGGAGGAATGTGGTCAATATACACAGGAAAGAATATTTGTGAACAATTCCCAACCAGAGAAATCTGGGCCAAACTTCAAGATATTCTTGATTTCAATTTCCCCTACGATAAAATCGTTCAGACTTTCAATCCTTTAATGGGGTATAGCGACGTGTGGACCGATATTGATTTTTATAGCGAGAAGCGATATCACCCAACCCAGAAACCTATTAAATTGATTGAACGCCTTATCAAGGCATCGTCTAATCCTGGCGACAAAGTACTTGACCCTTTTGGCGGAAGTGGAGCCACAATGATTTCAGCTGAGCATCTCAATCGTGAGTCGTTCACAATTGAGATGGACGAGCAATATATTAAGGCAATTAAAAAGCGCTATTCGAGCGAAGTAACTGATCTACTTCCGCTTGGGTGAAGTCGAACGCCCTGTCTTGCGCTGGTATTTTCGCATGTGAGAAACCGCTTTGCCAAGGCGTATCGGCAAAAAGACTCTCATTGTTTCATCAATTGTACCGTCCACGCAGAAATCAACACCCTTAGCACGAAGGCATTCTTTTTCCTCCTCTACAAGGAGGGACGATGGCATTGATTCGCTTGCGAGAGAACTACGATCCCTGTTTGGCTCAATGTAGTGCGTTATTGAAATTCCAGGATCGTCGCCGTCAATGTCGGTAATTATTGATTCAAAGATCTTGATCGGGTTACACATGTAAAATGCGAAAGAGTCCGGCCAAAAATTGTAAGGGGCAGGAGTAGCCTTGGGGTTCTTCTTGATATGCTCAAGAAAGATGTTATTAAAGTAGTGGGTAAGAATATTACGAAAACCAGCCGCCCTGGATGACTGGTTCCAGATTTCGTATGCTCTAATTCGCATGGATGAGAAGTCGTTGTAATCAAAGCCGGGATAATCAGAAATGATAAGTAACATCCTCGGAATTCTACGAAGATACATTTCAAGTTCACTTTCACTTCGAATAGCTATCAACCACTTAGAATCATCGTTCCGCTTGATTTCCGAAGACCCACATGTTGGACAATTTTTCTGTGATCGCAACACGTTGCCGTTGCATTTCTTGCATTTATCAAGTTGATCGATACGGCTGCAAGACTTAACTTCAGTTCCGTCAACGATGTCGTCTCCTCGAGCACCAGTACCTGTCCCCTTCATTCCAAGAATTAGGGATGCAAGATGTTGTCCAGGATACCCAATCTTAAGATTTGGCGTTTGATTTGTTATTATAGACCATTTATGCATTTTCCTGCGTGGTTCTAGAATGACCTCACGCAAGAACAACTTAATCTTAGCAAGGTTGTCGTCTATCGAAATTTTCGACGCATCTGGTTGCATCTTGTCCATCTTATGACTTTCCAACGCACCCGAGAGGACGCGTCCTTTAAGTTTATATAAAGGACACGCCATGCCGTGCATCTTCCGAAGGCCTACGACAGCCGCCAATAAACACACGACAAGGCGCATCCAAATGTGTTGCACCTCGCAAACCGTTTATTGGCAACTTCAGAATGTCGTAGTTTTCGGAAGCTGGTCTGAGACGACAGCAAGATCTTCTTGTACCGTCTGCACAATATTATAGCAAAAATCGCGGCTGATGTGAGACCTGGAATATCCCCACCTTTGTAAAGAGCTGTCTGTGGTTTGAAAAGTAAACATGGTTTTTGGAAACGTTTAGTTCTTCAAAGGACATTGATTCTCCTTGCATATGATTGATGGAGAGCATAATATCTCCCAGCTATCATCCCCTTGGGGATGACCCTCGTTTAGTTCTGCAAATTCGCTATACTTCCCGGCTTGGCACGATGGCCGGGCATGTCGCCAGACTGGGATGCCCACATCAGAAAGGATACTGACATGGCACAGATGACCATAGTCGAACGGGAAGGAATAGAGGATGGGCTCAAGCGCGGGTGGACGATCCCCGAGATCGCAGCCTACGTGAAGAGGCCGCCACAGACCATAACAAACGAGATCAAGAACAGGAGGGTCGACTCGAACAAGGGCTTCAAGGAGACGAACTCGACGTGTCAGGTGGTACGGTGAATGCAGGCGCACGCACGTCTGCGACACCAACTGCGGCATGGACAAGTGGTGCAAGAACTGCCACCAGTGCTTCCTCCAGTGCAGGGACTACGAGGCGCGCACGTGCGACAGGCTCGTCGCACCGCCCTTCGTCTGCAACGGATGCACGAACGAGCGCATCTGCCACCTGCCGAAGAAGTTCTACGTCGCCAGGGTCGCCCAGGCCGACCGCGAGTCGAAGCTGCGCGTCTCGCGCAGCCACGTCCACGCCTCGGACGAGACTCTTGCGAAGATGAACGCCGCACTGAAGGACGGGCTCCTCAGCAAGCAGTCCGTCCGCCACATCATGGCGTCGAACGCGGACGCTTTCGGGGGGCTCAGCGAAAGGACCGTCTACAGCTACATCGGGTCGGACGGGCTGGACGCCCTCGACGTCGGGCGCGGAGACCTCCCCTACGCATGCTCCCGCAGGCCCCGCCCGAAGCAGGCCGCGACGAAGACCGACGCAAAGTGCCGCGTCAACAGGACGCACGACCTCTTCGTCCTCTGGAAGGAGCAGAACCCCGGGGCACTCGTGCCGGAAGCCGACACGCTCAAGGGCCAGGTAGGCGGATGCGTGCTCTTCACGATCCAGTTCCCCTGCCAGCTCATGATGGCATTCCTCAAGGAGCGCGAGACCGCCCAGACGTGGACCGGCATCGTGAACATGCTCTACCGCACCGCAGGAAGGCCGCTGTTCATGAAGCTCTTCCCCGCGATCCTCGAGGACAACGGAGCGCCGTTCTCCGACCCGGTCATGACCGAGAACGCCCGCGCGGACAACAACCCGTACCGGCTGATCCCCCGCACGAGGGTCTTCTACTGCGACCCGTACTGCGCGACGCAGAAGCCCCATGTCGAGCGGAACCACGAGGAGCTCAGGCGCATCCTCATCAAGGGCACGAGCTTCAACTCGCTGGGACAGGACGACGTCAACGTCGCGCTCTCGCACGTCAACAGCTACACGCGCGCCTCGCTCGAAGGCTCCACGCCATACGACAAGTTCGCGAAGGCCTACGGCTACGAAGGCCGCCGGCTCCTCGACCGCCTCGGCATCGTGAAGGTCCCCGCGAACGAGGTGACGCTCGACCCGTACGTGCTCGGCAAGAAGTTCAAGCGCCACGCCGACCGCATCATCCTCAGGCGGAACGGCGTGAAATGAAGGACAGAACGAAAAAGGCACTGAAGCACGAGAAATAAACTGAGCCTCCGTCGGGAGGCCCAGCCCCTCCATGGGGATGTTCCCTTGACGCCAGTCGGCAAGCCGGAAACTTTCCAGGCGTCGTGGGTAGGGGAGGCTATTGTAGCAAATCCCGGCCAAGCGTGCGCAAACGCCGCGCAGCCGCCTCTCAGGCCGCGCTTTTGCACGCCAGGCACGTGCATGGCGACCACTTTTGAAAATGTAACCGTACTTCACGATACCAAACCAACGTTTACCTTTTCAAACCCACGTTTACTTTTGCAAGCGGCGGATTTGCCGCATATAAATGAGAGTGCCGGGAGATGCCGCTACACCCACTCGAGTTCGTTCTCCAGCTCCCAGAACGTCTTGCCGTCGATGAGCGGGATTCGAGTGAACTCCTCCATCACCTCGCGCACGGTCGGCTTGGCGATGGTTTCAGGTCGATTCCTTTGGGTCTCCTTGGTTTGCGATTACTTGTTGTATAGCATATTTGGACCCTCCCGTGTTGGCATTGTGAAAATCGGGAGGTTGAGGTTTAGCCGTGTAGAGCGTACAGATGTTTGATGTTTGAAGTTTGATGTTTCATGTTTAACGCAGAGGCGCAGAGTGCCAGAAGCGGCGAGACGCCGCTTCCCCCAGTCATAGCTCGCCTCGCAATCGCATAACCAACGAAGCGTAGCCGTTCATGTCTGATTCACAAGCGAGCAAAGCCATGAATTCAAGCGGAGCGCATGAGGCGCGGGGGCGCACGAGAGGAAATTGGTGGCCCGACGTGGCTGGGAAATAGTGGTGAATTCAAGCGGAGGGGTGTGGAGGCGAAGGTCTCACAAGAGGAGTGGTCTTGGCTCGCAGGCGTAGGAGGCGTATCATACGCAACCAGTGATAGACGCCGAGGCATGGCAGGCTAAGCGCAGCTTGTTGTTGGAAGCGCGGAAGCCGTCGCGACGCCAAGACCCGACGGTTTGGGAGACCTTCGCGAAACATCCCGGAGCGTTTCGGTCGACAGGCTGCCACCAATTGACGGTTCGGGCGCTACCGCGCCGAGCGCGCGGAGCCCTTCCGCCGCTGCAGGATCGTGTTGACCGACGTGTTCGCCTGCTTCCAGAGGGCGGCGTCGATCTTGACGATGTCCTTCTCGCCATTCTGCAGGAAGTACATGATGATGTTGTCTACCTTGCTGGAAAGCGAAAACGCGAATCCCGCGCTCGCCATGAGCTCCCTCGCCTCGGCCGGCGAAAGGCCCATGCCGACAGCAAGGGCGAGCACCTCTCCCTTGATCGGCGTCTTCGTCTCCGCGATGCTTGCAATCTTGGAGAACTCCTTCCTGTCCATCCCGATCTTGTTGTAGACCTTGGGCCCGGTGAGCCCCTTCTCGCGCAGCATGCGCGCGAGGGTGCGCGGAAAGGAATCGGCCAGCTTGAACTCGTCCGCGCCGTCCCATCCGATTGCGTCCACCGCATCCTCCGCACGGAGCGGCGGCGCGGGAGGCGGATTCTCCTCTGGCTCGGAGAGGGCCGTAGGATATCGGTTCCTGACGTCTTCCAGGATCCTGGAGAGCATGTCGTCCATCATCAGGTCGGTTTCGATCCTTGTGTTCATTTCCGCGTCCCCTTTCCTTTTTTCCTCTTCGCTGGCTTCTTCGCCGGCACCCTGCGGGCAGGCTTCCGCTCCGCACCCTCGTCCGCCGCGGCCATCTGGGTCTCTATGCGGCTGATTGCATCGTCCGCCGCGTAGTGTCCGCGCCGCCTCGCCTCCATGTACAGCTCCAGCGCCCTTTCCATGTTCCGTTCGACGCCCGCGCCGCGCTCAAAGCATAGCGCGAGGTTGTAGTAGGCGTACCCGTGCGGATCGTCCTGCGTCGCCTCCGTTATGAGAGCGACGCCCGCCTTCGGATTCCTGTATCTCTCCCACGGACCGTCCCCAAGCGCAAGCCGGTAGCCGAAGTTGCGCTTGGCGTCGGCATCTCCGCGCCGCAGCGCCTCCATCATCCAGAACACCGCCGCCGGCATGTCGAAATGCCCCGACTCCTCGTCCTCGTGGATATATGCGAGATGGAGACAGCAGTCGGCGTCTCCTCCGAACGCGCCGCGGCGGAACCAGTAGAGCGCAAGCTCCGGGTCCGGATCCACCCCGTGTCCGTGCGCGAAGCAGTCGCCGACGAGTCCGCATGAATCGCCGTCTCCTCCGACGGCCTTCCAGAACAGTTCCTTCGTGAAGAATCCGTCCTCGCAGCGGTCGTAGCGCTCCCTGCTCGCCGCGACGAGCGCGCGGTCCTCCGCCGGAAGCATCGCGGCGAGCGCGTCGATCGCCGCGTCGAGCTTTGCGTCCGTCATCATCGGACGCCGCGCAATGCGCTCGGCGAGCTCCGCGTAGTGCGTCTTCCCCGCGCCCTCGGGGAAGCGCCGCGCGAGATACATGGCGTCCTCGTACGTCATCTCCTCGCGCTCGATGCGCTCGCGCTCAATGCGGTATGCGTCAAGATCCTCCCTCTCGCGCATGTGCGCATTGCCCCAGAACGCGACGCGCAGACGTTTCTTCGCGCCTTCGGGCGCGTTCTCGTACACTTCGGACCAGAACGAGTCCTCGCACATCTTGCTCGTCGCTTCCTCGATCGTCTTCTCGGTGAATTTCATCAGCGTGTTCCTTTCCTGTTTGGTTTACGCCGCCAATTCTACTAAATGCCGCCCTCCTTTATGTCGCCGGCGGAGCGACATTCCACTGCGTCGAGAAAACCCTCAATCAGGGAATCGACCTTCTCCCATGTCTTGACCGCCTTCACCCATCGCCCGGGGATCGCGTCGAAGCCATAGTATGCCCCGGCGATCTGCCCGAAGACCGCACCGATGGAGTCAGAGTCGCCGCCAAGGTTGACGGCGGCAATGAGACCGTCCTCGAAGGATTGCGTCGTGTTGAACGCCCAGAGCGCGGCGTCAAGCGTCGAGACCGCCCATCCGGAGTTGTTCACCGCCGCGCGAGTCTTGTAAGGCGATGCCTCCGATGTGCGATTGCCCGCCATGTGCTCGTCCAGCACCTTTGCGAAGCGATCCACGACCTCGCGAATCCTGCTCGAGCTGTGCGTGAGGTCGCTGATCTCGTGCATCGCCTTCGCGGGGTCGCCCTCCTTCTGCGCGAGAAGGTACGACGGCGCGAAGCGCATGATGGATCCGTTGCCCTGCCCGTCTTCGCGTCCATTGACATATCTGTGGTCGAACGCGATATGCTGGCAGGCGGACCACGTCGCGCCGCCGACGTCAAACGACTCCCCTTCCTTTGACGAAAGGTATCCGTCCATGAACCACTTCACGAACGTGTCGCCGATGTCCTTCAGGTCATAGCCGCCCTTGCGGACGTATGAGTCCATTATGCACATGGCCATCGAGCCGTCGTCCGTCCAGTAGCCGGGCGGAAGCCTGAACACCGGACACGCCACCATCTCCGTGATCCACGGATGGTTGTCCTTGCCACTGAACTGTATGGGGCTCCCGAACGCGTCGCCGACGATCAGTCCCCACAGCATCCCCTTAGCCTTGTTTCTGTTCATTTTTTCTTCTTTCCTTTTTGGCTATATGATGTTTGTTTGTGAAATGTTGATGCCCTTTAGGCAAACGGCTGTTAATCATTTCTCCTTCTGTACAACTTAGCCGGGGCGTGGGCGCGTCCGCCGAGGTCCTCCCACTCGCCCTCGCACACCTCAAGAAGCGGCTCCTTCGTCGCGGTGAGCTGGCGACGGAAGCTCGGGATGTTGGCCGGGCTTACGGAGTAGCGCGTGAGGTACTGGTAGACGTCGATGTAGTTGGAGAGCGTGAACTTCTCCGGCAGGAAGAAGAACACGAGCTTCTTCGTGTCGAACGAGAGCATCCGCAGGAACGCCTGCGCGATGATCTCCGCATGGTCGAACGCGAGCGGATTCTTTTCAACGGAGAGAACCGTTCCGCCGCCGAGGTCCTCCTCGCGGTAGGTGCCGGAAAGGCAGAAGGCCTGCTTCACGCCGTCGTAGAACGGAAGATGGAACCTGCCATCCCCGACAGTCGGCAATTTCAGCGTGAGCCACTTGGCGGACGCCGCATCGTCGCCGCCCTTCACGTGGCAGCCCTGTCCGCGTCTATGCACGGACACGAACGCGTTGGAGATGACCCACGCCCTCATGTCGCGGTCGGGCTTTGAAAAGACGCCGACGGGGATGAGGTGCTCGGACTCAAGGGCCGTCTCCTCGCGCAGCTCGCGCCGCGCGCCCTCGTCAACGGACTCCGTCGGACGGATGAATCCGCCGGGAAGCGCCCAGCTTCCCTCGTACGGCCATTGCCCGCGCCTGATGAACAGCACCTCGAGCGCGAACTCCGGATTTTCCCGCCACTGGCTCTCCTCAAGCTCGCTGTAGGCAGGGCGCACGGCGATGATGTCGGCCGTGACGCTCGGCTTCGGATACTTGCCGAGCGTCTTGCGGTATTCCGCGATCTTCTTCATGTCATCTGCCGTGCGCTTCATGATATGTGCCTTTTGGAAATCATCTCATTTGTGTTGACGAGACACATTATATCATATTGCCTTTTTAGCCACAAGGGGGTTTGTTAAATTTTTTTCCCTCCGCACCCACGGATTTTCAGGCAAAAGAAAAACCCCCAGAACATCCGTTCTGAGAGTCTGCCGCCAATGTTGGCGGAGCAGTCGTTGCGAAATAACAACTTTTCTACGTTGCTATTACGCGGCACCCGCACACCTCCTTCTCCGTACTACCAAAACAACTGCCCCGACGGTGCATGTTATACCATATTTTTGACCGACTGGTGGCGTATGTGATGCAAACAGAATCTTGATCAGAGCCGCTCTACGGCAACCATGCACACGATTCTCTATAGCCAAGAAAAGCGAAAACCCCAGATTACTTGGGGTTTTCTTGGGTCTGAATTACACGGCAATAAGGAGAGATTCCCTTTGTACCGTTTGAAATTGGTCGGGGCGAGAGGATTTGAACCTCCGACATTCTGCTCCCAAAGCAGACGCACTACCAGGCTGTGCAACGCCCCGTAAAGATGCCGCCACGCTGCGGTATTAAAGGATATTATACCAAATCTCGCGCGGACGCGCTACCGGATGGGCGGCATCGATTTCTTCAGCCGCGGATGAACGCGCGTCCCGCCGCGACCGCCTTGAGGTTGAGGTCGAGGAGGTTCGCCTTGCGGGCGGATATCGTCTCGCGGAGCGCAGTCTCGATCGTGTCGGGATTGACGCAGCGGAGCTTCTCGACGATCGCGCCGAGGATGATCATGTTCGCGAGCGAGAGAGCGTCCATGTCCTTCGCCATCTGCGTCGCCGGGATGTATACGACGTCGACGTCGGTGCGGCGCACCTTGCGTCCGATGAGCGCGGAGTCGACGAAGATCGTCCCGCCGGGCGCGACGGTGTCCTCGAACTTGTCGAGGGACGGCTCGTTCATCACCATGAGCACGTTCGGGTGCGCGATGATCGGAGAGCCCACGGGCTCGTCGGAGACGATCACGGAGCAGTTGCACGTTCCGCCGCGCATCTCGGGTCCGTACGACGGAAGCCACGAAAGCTCCTTGTTCTCGATGAGAGCCGCATGCGCGAGGACCTTTCCGGAGAACAGGAGCCCCTGTCCGCCGAAGCCAGCCATTATAGTTTCGTATGTCATCTTACTTAGCCTCCCCCGCCGTGCGGTCCTTGTAGCATCCGAGCGGATAGAACGGAATCATCTTCTCCTCGACGAACTGGCACGCCTTGTCGGGCGTGAGGCCCCAGTTCGTCGGGCACGTCGAGACGACCTCGACGAGCGAGAAGCCCTTGCCCTCGACCTGGTTCTTGAACGCCTTGAGGATTGCCTTCT
The DNA here is from genome assembly GCA_016296065.1 of Kiritimatiellia bacterium. Classification (GTDB taxonomy): domain Bacteria; phylum Verrucomicrobiota; class Kiritimatiellia; order RFP12; family UBA1067; genus UBA1067. The sequence goes on along the minus strand of JAEDKA010000002.1, from coordinate 60,081 downwards.
TCGCCTGGCGCACGTGCGCGACGGAGTTGACGGCGACGCGCTCGAGATACGCCGGGGCGTCGAGGGACGCGAGAAGCTCGCAGATCCTGATCGGCATTCCCTGCGTCTTCGGGTCGCGTCCGTACGGCGAGGTCTGCGTGACCTGCCCAATGAGCGAGGTCGGCGCCATCTGTCCACCGGTCATGCCGTAGATCGCGTTGTTGATGAAGATGATCGTGATGTTCTCGCCGCGGCACGCGGTGGAGACCGTCTCGCACAGTCCGATGGACGCGAGATCGCCGTCGCCCTGGTAGGTGAAGACGATGTTGTCGGGCATGGAGCGCTTGACTCCCGTCGCGACGGCCGGGGCGCGCCCGTGCGACGCCTCGATCATGTCGCACCTGAAGTAGTCGTACGCCATCACGGAGCATCCGACCGGCGCGATGCCGATCGTGCGGCCCTCGATGCCGAGCTCGTCTATCGCCTCAGCGACGAGGCGGTGCACGATGCCGTGGGTGCATCCCGGGCAGTAGTGGAGAACGGCGTCGGTGAGCGCCTTCGGCTTCTGGAAAACAATTGCCATTTTACTTCGCCTCCTTCTTTATCGCGGCGAGCACTTCGTCCGCGCTCGGAATCATTCCGCCGACGCGGTTGCACATGTTGACCGGCTTCGAGCAGTTGATCGCCAGCTTCACGTCCTCGTTCATCTGGCCCATGTTCAGCTCGACCGTGAGGAAGCTCTTCACCTTCGACGCCGCCTTGGCGAGGGGCTCCTTGGGGAACGGATAGAGGGTGATCGGACGGATCATGCCGACCTTGATGCCCTCCTTGCGCGCGGCGACGATCGCGTTCTTCGCGACGCGGGCCGTGATGCCGACCGAAACAACGCAGACCTCCGCGTCGTCCATGAGGTACTCCTCCCAGCGGCACTCCTCCTTCTCGAGCTTCGCGTAGCGCTCGAAGCGCTCGAAGTTCGTCTTCTCGAGCTCGTCCGGCTTGAGGTAGAGGGAGTTGACGATGTTGTGCTCGCGCTTCATCTGCGTGCCCGTCGTCGCCCAGGGCTTCGTGGCGGGGATCGTCTCGGGATCGACCGTGTCCTCGGGAAGGACGACGGGCTCCATCATCTGTCCCATCGTGCCGTCCGCAAGCAGCATCGCCGGCATCCTGTACTTCTCGCCCAGCTCGAAGGCAAGGCGCGTCATGTCCGCCATCTCCTGCACAGTCGCCGGGGCGAGGACGATGATGTGGAAGTCTCCGTGCCCGGGTCCGCGCGTCATGAAGAAGTAGTCGGACTGCGACGGCTGTATGCCGCCGAGGCCGGGACCGCCGCGCTGGACGTTGACGATGAGCGCAGGAAGGTCGGCGCCTGCGAGGTACGACATGCCCTCGGCCTTGAGCGAAATGCCCGGGCTGGAGCTCGACGTCATCGCGCGGCGTCCGGTGGACGCGCAGCCGTAGACCATGTTGATCGCGGCGATCTCGCTCTCCGCCTGGAGGAACGTCCCGCCGATCTTTGGCATGCGCTTCGACATGTACGCCGCGATCTCCGTCTGCGGCGTAATGGGATAGCCGAAATAGTGGCGGCAGCCGCAGCGTATCGCCGCCTCGGCGATCGCCTCGTTGCCCTTCATCAGTACTTTTGAACTCATCTTATCTCTCCACAGTGATGACGCAGTCGGGGCACATCAGCGCGCAGCTCGCGCACCCGACGCACTCCTCGGGCTTCGTAAGCTCTACCGGGGCGTGGCCCTTGTGGTTGAGCTTCGTCTTCGAAATAGCCAGAATCTTCTTGGGGCACGCGGTCACGCACAGACCGCATCCCTTGCAAAGTTCCTCCTTGAACGTTAGCCTTGCCATTCTTTTTACTCCTTAAAATTCGGATATTATATCATATTTTTCCGACTGCGGACTGCGGCAGTTTCATCAAAGTAAACAAAAAGGCCGCAGCGTGTGCCGCGGTCTCCTGCCTCATGCCATCTATGGGGATTGGTGGGCTATAGTGGATTCGAACCACTGACCTCTTCCATGTCAAGGAAGCGCTCTAACCAACTGAGCTAATAGCCCGAAAAACGTGTGATAGTATATCATATCTTCGCGGCCGCCGTCAATGGGGCAATTTGAGGAATTTTCAAGCCGCGAAACAGATATCTTTGCCAGGCGACCAGATTGCGCACAGCCGTGGAACAACTGCGGGAACCGCAACAGGCCACGCGAAACGGACATCCGGTCAGAAGCCGCCGCCGAGGGACTTGAACAGCGCGATGAGGTCGACTGTGATCTGGCCGCGGGAGACGACGAGCGCCTCTTCGAGCGAGAGCAGCGAGCGCTGTGCGTCGATGACGGCGGTGAAGTCCCTGAGTCCGTTCTTGTACAGGTCGTTCGAAATCGCGACCGCGTCCTGCGCAGCCTTGACGGCGCCTTGCAGCGCCTGGTATCGGTGATACTCCTGCGTGTACGCGGCGTATGCGTCGCGGACCTCGCGGTATGCGTTCTGGACAGCGCTCTCATACGCGAGAAACGCCTCGTCCATCCTCGACTCCTCGGCCTTCACGTTCGCGTAGATGCTGCCGCCCTGGAAAATCGGCCAGCTTATCGACGGACCTATAGCGCCGTAGAAGTCGCCCTTACCGAGGAACTTGTGCGCCTTTACGGACTCCAGCCCGAGGGTTCCGTTTATGTACAGCTTCGGGAACCAGAGCGACTTAGCGACGCCGACCTTCGCCGTCTGCGCGGCGAGACGGCGCTCCGCCGCGCGGACGTCCGGCCTCGCGCGAAGCATGTCCAGAGAAACCTCCGCCACCCTGGCGGGGTCAAGCAGCCAGTCGCGGTTGGGGCATTCCCTGAGCTCGTCGTGGCGCGTGCCCGGCATGCCGCCGGCGAGAACCGCAATCGCGTTCATGAGCTTCTCCTCCTGCGCGAGCAGCGGCGGAATCGTCGCAAGCGTCTGGTCGACGATGTACTTCGACTGGTTTACGGCCAGCTCGTCGCCGATTCCGGAATCAAAGCGCGACTTCAGGATGTCGTACGTCTCAGTCTGAAGAACCAGGTTCGTGCGCGCAACGGCGATGCGCTGCTGCGTCGTCCTCAGTTCGATGTATTCGCGTCCGACCTCGGATGTGAGCGTCACCCATGCGTCAGCCAGATTCCACTCGGTAGCCTCCATCTCCGCCTCGGCCGCCTCCGTCGCCCTCCTGTTGCCGCCGAAGATGTCAATCTCCCACGATGCGTCGAATCCGCCGCGGAATATGTCGCCGTAGCTGCGCTTAGAACCCGTAGAGCGCCAGGACGCGTACTGCGAGGACGTGTAGCGCTCCGCATGCGTCATCGTGCCGCTGCCGTACATTGCGACGGTCGGACTGAATGCTGCGTACGAGCCGAAGAGCGCCCACCGCGACTGCTCCAGCCTGCGCTGCGCCATCTGGTACGAGAGATTACCCTCCACCGCTTCGGAGACAAGGTTCGTCAGCACGTTGTCATTGAACCTGCACCACCAGCGCGCAATGTCGTTAGTTGTGACGAGCGTACGCACATCGTCCGCACTATCCGCCGGCTTCCATTCGCCGATGTCGGTGCGGTTCGTCGTCGGATACCCCGCGTCCGGCAACGCGCGCAGCCCCTCCCCACCGACGTCAATCGCAGGCTCGGAGTAGTCCGGCCCGACGGACGGAAGATACGCACAGCCTGCGGCCGCAAGCGCAAACACGGATGTCGTCAGAATGCCACTTCTCATAGTCTTTCCCTTTTCCCACTTCAAAAACCCGAATATTATACATACCTTCGGGTATGTATGTCAATAGGGCAGGGGGAGAAAAAAAAGCGGAGCGGCCGCCGGTCAGGCGGCCGCTGGATTCTCAGCCGAGGGCCGCGACCGTAGCGTCGAGCGACGCGAGGTCTGCGACGTTCGCCGTCGCAAGCGCGGGGTCGATCTTCTTGACGAGACCGGAAAGCACCTTGCCGGGGCCGAACTCGACGAACATGCCGCATCCGAGCGCCTTGGCAGCCTCTACGTCCGCTGCCCAGTTGGTCGTGCCCGTCACCTGCTCGAGCATCATCGCCTTGATCGCCGCGCCGTCGGAGGCGTGGGGCTTCCCCGTCACGTTGGAAAGGACCGGGAACTTCGGCGCGGAGAACGAGATGGAGTCCAGCACAGGAGCGAGCTTCTCGCGCGCGGGGCGCATGAACTCGGAATGGAACCCGCCGGCCGTGGCGAGCGGTATCGCGCGCTTGACGCCGAGCTCCTTCGCCTTCGCGGCGCACGCCGCTATCGCGTCCTTCGAGCCGGATAGAACCTGCTGCGCCGCCGAATTGACATTGGCGACCGTGCAGCCCGTCGCATCGCAGAGCGCCTTGAGCTGGTCCGCGGACGCACCGACAATCGCGATCATCCCGGAGGGAGTTGCCTCGCACGCCTCCTGCATGAACCTGCCGCGCGCCTCGAGCACCTTGAGCGTTGACTCGAAGTCCAGAACCCCGGCCGCGCACAGCGCGCCCCACTCGCCGAGCGAAAGGCCCGCCGCGCAGTCGAACGAGACAGGACGGCGCTTCTGCAGAGTGAGATACGCCGCGTAGCTCGTCACGAAGATGGCGGGCTGGCAGATGTTGGACTTCGTCAGCTCCTCGGCCGGACCTTCAAAACACGTCTTCTTGAGGTCGAAGCCAAGAACGGCGTTCGCCCTGTCGAAGAGGGACATCACCTCGGGATCGGCCTCGGCAAAGTCCTTGCCCATCCCCGGAACCTGGGCACCTTGGCCCGCAAACATGCAACAATTCTTCATGGCCGTATATTATAGCAAATTTACGAGCGGCGGCGGCGGACGATTGCAAGCGAAGCCGGAACGGCGACGAGAAGCGCAAACACGACCGCGCCGAAAGCGCCCTCGGCTATCACGGCGAACGGAACGGAGAACGTCGCGGGAAGCCCCCAGTTCGCCATCGCCGCGCGCGTTCCGGCAGTGCAGAGCCATCCGACGAGCGCGCCGCCGAAAAGTCCGAGCACGACCGCGGCGGATGCGACGCGGAGCGCCTCCCCAACCAGGACCCTCGCAAGCTGGAGGCGCGTCGCGCCGACTGCGCGCATGACGGCGAACTCACGGCGGCGCGACTCGAACGACGCGACGAGCATGGCGACGAAGCCGAGCGATATGACGGCGAGGAAGATGAACGGGACGCGAGCCATCGCGCCGACTAGGTCCGTGCCGTGCGCAAGCGTTCCGTCCGCCACCTCGTCGCGTGCGTGCAGGCGCACGGTGTTTCCGCGCACCTCGCCGTCCTTGTCCTCGCTCCACGCGCCGTCGAGCGCCTCCACGATCTCGCGCTCAACCTCGCGCCCCGCGGCAAATACGCCGCGCCCGGCGAGGAATTCCGGATCGTAGTCCAGCCACACGTGCGTCATCTTGACGAACTCCTGCGGACGCATGTCGCACGCCGCGAGGGTGTCGAACGAGACGAAGACGGGTCCGTCGGTGTTCACGGGCATGCGGTTCATCCCGCGGAGAAGTCCGCGGCTCGTCACCATATGCCAGTTGAGGTCGACGATTCCGACGATCTTGAGCGCGATCTCGAGTCCGCGCCCGGCATCGACCTTGAGCTCCCCGCCGAGGGAGAGTCCGTGCGCGCGGGCCATCATCTCGGTGACGACGCAGTTGTCGCCTTCGGCGAGCGCCTTCTCGGCCGAGGCCCTGTCGCCGGCGGAGAATTTGAAGTCCGGCAGCCACGCGCTCGCGAGCAGGAGAGCGTTGCGGTAGGCCTTGCGGGGCGGGCCGCCCCTTCCGCCGCGCCCTCCGCCGGCGCCGAATCCGGAAAGCTCCTCCAGCGGGAGAATGTTCACCTGGAGCGGCTGCAGCTCGCCGATGCGCCTCACGCCCTTAAGGTCGCGGAGCTTTTCGATGTCGAAGCTGGAGACGCCCCCGGGAAGGATCGACACTATCGCGTCCGGCCACTCCGGCGACGGCACGAACGGCTTCGTCAGCGACGAGCCCCACACCTCGACCGCGACGAACGCGCCGAATCCGCACGCGAAGGCGACGAGCATGCCGAGATGCCGCTTGCGCGGGGCGCGTCCGGACGCCGCCTCCAGCGGACGCACGGAGAGCGCCGGCTTGAGCGCGAGCAGGACTCCGAACAGCGCCACGAAGGGCGCGGTCAGCGCGGAGAGGACGATGCCCTTCACGCCGACTGCCGCGCCGGACGGGAACGTCGCCGGATCGCACGCGACGTAGATGTGGAGCGCCGCGAGCGCGGCCGCCACGCCGAGGAGGAGTCCGGCGAAGGTGAGCGCCAGCGCCTCGCGCACGACAAGCGCGGCGACTCCGCCGCGCGTCATGCCTACCATGCGCAGTATCGCCGTCTCGCGTCTGCGGGCCTCGACGGACAGGTAGAGCGAATTCAGCAGGAGGCATAGCGCCGTGAGCGCCGCGGCCCAGAGGAGCAGTCCCTTCGCCCTGTCCATGTTGCGTCCGGCGTCCGACATGAACATCGGCGCCGCTTCTTCGGCCGTGACGGGCGCGAAATCCTGCCACTCCTCGTCGATCTCAAGAACGGCGTCCGGCGGGAGGAACATGTTGGGATAGCCGCGCACCGGACGCTCCCAGTCAATGAAGCCCGCTATCTTCACGCGGTACGCGCCCTTCCTCCCGACGAGGGTGAGCTCGTCGCCGACAGATGGAAGGTTCTTCACGCGGCGCTGTGCGAAGAGCGCCTTGGTGACGAGCGCGCCGGAGATCCCCTCGCGCGTCGCCGCGAAGGCCATCATCGGCGGACCCTGAAGGACGTGTCCGTCCGGACGGAAGTCGAGCTGCAGCTGCACGCTCTTCGCGCCCTCCCCCACGGGAACGGCGGAGAGCATCCGCTCCGCCATCGCGACCGCCTGCCGGTCGTTCGTCGCGACGAGCGACTGCATGAACACCACGGCCCCCACGGCCGCGGCAATCCCAAGCGCCGCACAGATATGCCTAGCTTTCATATTCCACTATCCGCGGTAGGTCTCGAGGTACAGCTTCGAAACGAGCTCGGGGTCGCCTTGCGTCTCGTGCGAGGCGGCGATCCTGCCGTCCTTCAGGAAATGGACCTTCTGCGCGGCGGCTGCGACCTGCGGATCGTGCGTGACGACCAGAATGGCGCTTTTCTCCGACTTGTGAAGGTCGCCGAGAAGCGCGCATATCGCCCTAGACGCCTTCGCGTCGAGATTTCCCGTCGGCTCGTCCGCAAGAACGACGTCAGGCTCGGCGAGAAGCGCGCGCGCAATGGCGACGCGCTGCTGCTCGCCTCCCGAGAGCTCCTCGGGCTTTTTGTGGAGAATGCCATCTATGCCGAGGGCCGAGACGAGGGAGGCCAGCCGCGATTCGTCAACCTTCGCACCGTCGAGGCGCAGCGGCAGGACGATGTTGTCGCGAACCGTCTTCTCGTTGAGGAGGTTGAACGACTGGAACACCACGCCGACGTGGCGGCGACGGAACTTCGTCGCCTCCGTGTCGCCCATCTTCACGACGTCCCTGCCGCCGACGAGTATCTCGCCCGCGTCGGCGGAGAGAAGCCCGGCCGCCAGATGCAGAAACGTCGACTTGCCGCTGCCGCTCGGACCCATCAGCGCCTCGAAGCCTCCCTCCTGCACAGTGAGGGAGAAATCCTTCAGGACCTCCTGGTTCCCGTACCTGCGGCATACGCCGCTCGCCTTCAAAGCCTCCATGTCTTCTCCTGTTAGTTCCGTTTACCTGGTTAAACGCCGCAGAGGCGGCAAAAGGTTCAGCGGCGCGAAAATTCGCATCCGCAGTAGGACTGCCGGTAGAGCCCCAGCTCCTTCGCCCTGGAGACGGAGAGCTTGAAGCCCTCGCGCTTCTTGAAGTCGCACTCAAGAAAAGACGGTCCGCCGACCGCCGCCTCGCGTCCGGCCGCAAAGACCATCGCGCTCGGCTTGTGCGGCGAGACGGTGAGCGAGGTGGTGAAAGAGTCGAACCCGTGCGCAGCCGCCCACTCCGCGGCCTTGCCGAGATTGTAGCGGAAGCACCTTTCGCATCTCGCCCCCTTCTCCGGCGCGTCCTCGTATCCGCGCGCGACCTTCTCCAGCCAGTCGGCGTGGTCGTAGGGAAGAGACGCAAACGCGACGCCGTCGTGGGCCGCAAGCCGCTCGGCCTCCGCGCGGCGGTGCTCGAACTCCTCGGCGGTGTCGATGTTGGAGTTGGCGAAAAGCATAGTCACCCGCCGCCCCTCGTCCTTCAGCCGCGGAACGCACGCGCTCGCGCACGGTCCGCAGCAGACGTGGAGCAGCGTCATTTTCTCCCGCTCCTTGTTCGCCTCTCGCGACATTTCCATGCTGACACCTGATTCCTTTACCATTGCCGGAATATTGTACCATATTCCTTAACGCACGTTCGCGGGTAATCAGATTGCGGAAAGACGACGAGCGACGGAACCCCCTGTGGGCGATACGGCGCACTCCCGAGGCTCTATCCTCCAAGACTCCGAAACTCCCAGCAGCGAAAGCAATCCGATGCGATGCGACGGATTAGTACGGACGACGGACGACGAAGGACTGAGGATCGCGGCAGGGAACGCGGCGCGCCCATCGCCGCCATCGTTTGTCCTATGTCGTTCGTCGCCCGTCCTCTCACAAGGAGGTGGAGCTTCCAGCTCCGCCACACCGACGCGGCGAGACGCCGCATCTCCTTGGTTCAGCCACCTGGCATCGCAATCCAAGGAGACGCACCGACCCGGCGCGTCACGACGACGCGGCGAGACGCCGCATCTCCTTGGTTCAGCCACCTGGCATCGCAATCCAAGGAGACGCACCGACCCGGCGCGTCACGACGAAGCGGCGAGACGCCGCTTCCCCCAGTCAAACGCCCCCCGGCAGTCACGGTTCCAGGTACTTCATCGTGACACCGGCCGGGACGGTGAAGCTCTGGCGTCCGTAGATGTGGTTGAGCTTCGCGTAGCGCGGCGTCACGATCTGCGTCGCGCCGCCCTTGTGGACGATCACGCCGGCCTTGTTTCCGAACGGCTGCGGGTACTTCGCCCCCAGCTTCACCTCGTCGTGCTTCGCGGACATGTCGTTGCTCCCCGACGTCGGGAACACCGATGTGTCGATGTTGCGCGTCGCGAATACGGGGACTATGTCCTCCATCTCCGCCGTCACGCCCGACGCCACCGCCCACGCGACGTTCCTCGCCTGCAGCGCCGTGCCGACGACCGGCGGCACGCCGGGCGCGCACAGCATGTCCAGGTCAATCCCCGCGACATACGGAGCCCAGCGCTCGCTGCCGTACCTGTCGAGGTCGAACAGCTCCTTGAAGTACTCCGTGGACGATCCGAACTGGCGTCCGGCGATGTCCTCGGTATCCTCCGTGTTGAGTCCGTCCTCCTCGCTCTGGTGCGGCCACACCGAGGTGAGCCCCCGCGCCTCGCGCTCCGTGTTCGCCTGCGTCACGGCGACGAATAGCTTGTGCCCCTTCATCGCCGTAGCAGACGTCTGGGCGCGCAGCATCGCTGCGGTTATCGCAGGATACAGCGCCCCCATCAGTATGCCGAGAATGCCGATTACCACCAGCAGCTCGACAAGAGTGAATCCGTTTCTGTTTCCGTTGTTGTTCATGTTGCACCTCGCTTTCCTTTCTGAAGCAAGGTACGCACGGAAACGGATGAAATTCCACCATCCGCGAAAAAAATATTGGTTCATCGAAGAATTTAGTGGAACAGCATGCCTCTAAGTAATAGAAACTCCGAGCGTTGGGGCTCCCGCTACCGCTCCGCAGCTTCGCGCCACTCAACGACTTTGCATATGTCGATAGAAGTATTTGGGGATGCGACTGCGTCGCATAAATCGGCCGAAGGCCGCTCTAAACACTATGAATGGAGCCAATTGATCGTGGTTGAAAAGCGCGAAGCAGTGAAGCGGTAGCGAGAACCCTAACCATCGGAGTTTTTACCCATGCTCTTCCACTAAAAACTTTGAAGAGCCCAAATCTTCTACAGCTCGCCCTCGAGCGCGGCGACCATGCCCTCGACGCGGAACTTTATCTTCGCGACGTTGCCCTTCGTGATGCCGAACTCAGCCGCGACCTCCCCCGCCGGACGCCCCTCGAGGACGTGCGCTCGGTAGACGGCCTTCGACTGCGCGGAAAGAGCCGTCTTCGTGAGCACATGCTCCACCGCCGCCTCGTGGCGCGCCCGCGCCCACGCAAGGTCGAGCGCATCGCCCTGCGAAGCCGGAACGGAAGGCTCCGTCAGAAGCTCGCCGATGGAGACGTTGGACCCCGCGCCGCGCGCCGCATCCCTGCGGTAGAGCGACACGAGGTGGTTTCGGATGACAGTCGCGAGAAAGGAGCGGAACTTCGCGCGCCCTGGATCGTAGCGCCCCTTCCGAACCGCGTCCAGCAGCTTCACGAGGACGTCCTGCACGACGTCGTCCGGATCGCGCGTCTTGTCGTTCCACTCCACGAACCTGCGCATGACGGGGACGTAGAGGTCGAAGAATCGCACCCACGCCGCCTCGCTCACGGATGTGACATCCGCTGACAGCTTCTTTATGAGCGTGTACGAGGTCTCGGGGAATACCGCCATGTCAAATCCCTGCGATTGCCACGCCCCTCACAGGGTGGCGCGCAGCCTGAACACCGTGAGCGAATTGGGCGCGAGCTCCGTCTTGAACTGGCGCCCGCCGGCGAAGCGGAACGTCTTCTCGACAGGCGCCACGCGCCTCGGGTTCGCAAGGTCGTTTACTTCGCCGGCCTTCCCGGAAAGTTCGATCCTGCGCGCTTCTCCTGGCTTGAGCGCCATGCCGAAGTCGATGGTAAGCTCGCGCGCCTCGTCGGAGATGTTCACGCACTTGACGACCAGCTCGCCCTTCTCGGCGTCGAATCCACACACGTGGAAGAAGTCCTTCTGAGCGCGCTCCGTGACGTGCACGGCGGAGAATATCTCGCGTCCGTCGAGCGAAGCGGTGACGGTGTCGCCCTTGAGCATGACCTTGACGTCGTACCAACGGTTGTTCTCGAGCGACCCGGCGACTTTGGGCGGAAGCGCCGCGGGGAAGCCGAGCGTCTCAAGTCCGTGCTCCTTGTTCATCCAGCCGCCGATGTTGACGTGCGCATGGCGTCCGTCCTTCGCGCGGAACCTGAAGAGGAACCCTTCGTCGCCCGCAGTGCGGCGCGCCTTGAACGTCACAGTCGCATCTCCGACAACGCCGCAGGGGAGCGTAAGCGCCGTGTCCGTCGCACCGGTGTTCGACTGCTTGAGCACGCCGCCTGCAAGCGTCCAGAGTCCGTTGCGCTCAACCTTGCACTTGGACGGATCGGGCATGGACGAGAGCAGCGTCTTCCCTTTTCCGTCGACGACCTTGATGTCCTTGAACTCGGCCGCCGTGTTCCATGTGTGGAGCGCGAGCTCTCCCTCGCACGAGAACGCGGCGTCGCCAGACACCTTCTCAGACGACGGGACGATGCGAGTCGGGCGGTTCACGCCGAACATCTGCTGGACATAGTAGTTGGGCGTCCCGAAGCATCCGGCGTTGTCGAACCAGATGAGGTCCGGCTTCCACTTGAAGGAGTCGACCTTGGCGAAAAGCGGCGCATAGCTCGTCATCTCGACGACGTCGCAGTTGCGCTCGAAGCCGGTCATCGCGCCGGCCTCGCAGAGCGCGGAGTAGAGGTTGTTGTCCCTGTTCTTTACGTGGCATGCGTATTCGCCGGCGTAGACGTTCGGCTTCCTGCCCGACCTGTCGTAGCCGTCGTAGCGTCCGCCCTGCTCGCGGAACCACTCCGGCGGCTTGTAGTAGTGCTCGTCGATGACGTCGGCAAGCTTCGTGTCCAGCCGCTTCCAGGCGTAGTCGAAGGAATGTCCGTCCGGGCCGGGGCCGGAGGACGAAACGATGCGGATCTCGGGATGCTTCTCGCGGATGATCTTCGCGATCGCCTCGAAGCGGTCGAGAAACACCTGATCCCAGTTTTCGTTGCCGATGCCGAGGTACTTCATGTTGAACGGCTTGGGGTGGCCCATCTTAGCGCGCAGCGCGCCCCACTTCGTCGAGACATCGCCGTTCGCGAACTCGATGAGGTCGAGGAGGTTCTGCGCGAAGTAGGGCATCGACTCCATCGGCGCGGCGTCGACTGGCTTCGCAAACTGGCAGGTGAGGCCAGACGCCATTACGGGAAGCGGTTCGCAGCCGAGGTCCTCGCAGAGGCAGAAGTACTCGAAGTAGCCGAGCCCCATCGTCTGCCAGTAGTCCCACGTGTTCCAGATGCACCGGCGCGACTCAAGCGATCCGTCGCCGACTGAGATCTTCCAGTCGTACCATAGGTTCCAGTCGCGGCCTTCGACGAGGCATCCGCCCGGGAAGCGCATTATCCCGGGCTTCAGGTCTTTTAGCATCTGCACGAGATCTTTGCGCAGGCCGTTCTTCCTGCCGTTGAACGTGTCCTGAGGGAAAAGCGAAACCTGCTCGAATTCGACGATTCCGGCGGAGTCGGCCAGGATGGACAGCGTAGCCTTGCGTGTCGTCTCCGAAGGCTCAAACACGGATTCGACCCTTGTCCACTCCGGCAGTTCCGGGAAGATGGCGTCACCGCGCGCTCCGCCGACGTTCATCTCGGAATTGGCGACGCGCTTCTCGGCGAGGACGCGTCCGTCGGCCTCAAGCACCACGCGCACGCCGCCTTTGTATCCGTCGATTCCGCGGACATAGAACGAGAGGTCGTACTTCTTCCCCTTCTCGACGTACATGCCGTGGTAGCCGCGGTTGCGGAGTCCTGCGCCCTTGCCGCCTCCCGCGCCGTACGCGTCGATCCTCACATGGCTCGCGGTCACCTCGTGCACGGGGCGTCCGTGCTCGATGGAGACGCGCGCCTGCGCGTCGCCGCGGAAGTCGTTCTCCCATCCGCGCGTCGAGCCGTTGTCCCAGTCGAAGCCGCGGTTGGCCACGAGCTCGGGGTAGATTCCGCCGTCGGCGGAGTAGTTGATGTCCTCGAAGAATATCCCGTAAAGTGTCTTGGGGACATCCGGTCCCTTGTCTCCAGGGCGGAGTGCGATCCTTGCCTCGTTCGCTGCAAAGGTCGCTCCGGCAATCGCGACGCCCGCAAGGGCACATACTGCGGCAACTGATTTGTTCATAGCTTTCCCTTTGTCGTTTTACTAGTCAACAGCGTAATTCTACCAGATTGCGCATCCCACTACAATGCCCCTTTTGGGTATGAGGGGTAGAGTGCCGAGGATGCCGCCGAGGATTTTCTTGTCGACGACGATCTCGTCATCCGGACCGATGCTGTCCATCCATTCCTTGTCGCGCTCGGTCGCCTCCTTGATTTCGGCATCGGTCATCCTGATTTTCTTTGCCTTTGGCTTCATGGCGTGTTTTCCTTTCTGTCGGTTTCGACGCCAACAATAAGCAAATCCCGCGCCAACTGGTAAAACGCGCATCTTGCGCGTTTCAAAAAACCGCCACCAACTGGTAAAACGCGCATCTTGCGCGTTTCACCCCCGCCGACGTAAACGCGCTGGAAGCGCGTTTTACCAGATCGCCGCTGCGCCCGAGCTCGTTCAGTTCGCAGCGTGTCGCCCCAGAACTCCCTGTCCGCAGTCCCCGTTCGAGGCGGCCACCGTGCAGTTCGCCAACACGGCGGCCGTCAAAAAGGCTATGCGCAGCATGGCACGGTATCAGTGCCTGAACGAGCGCTGGCCGGTGAAGACCATTGCGACGCCCGCGTCGTTGCAGCAGTCGATGACGTCCCAGTCGCGGATAGCGCCGCCAGGCTGGACGATCGAGGTGATGCCCTCGCGGATGCCGACTTCCGCTCCGTCGCGGAACGGGAAGAACGCGTCGGACACCATCGCGCAGCCGGGAAGCCCGCCCTTCTCGGACTTCGTCTGCTCCATGATCTCGGCCTGCTTCTTCGCGCCGTCCTCCTCGCCGAAGACGAGGCGGAGGTCGTTGTATGGCTTCTGGTACTTCTCCCACGCAATCCAGTCCGCGTGCTTCGTGTACGCCTTGTCGCGCGCGATCTCCGCGACGCCGACGCGATCCTGCTCGCCGGTGCCGATTCCGACAGTGGCGCCGTCCTTCACGTAGAGGACCGAATTGGACGTGACGCCGGCCTCGACGAGCCAGCCGAACACGAGGTCCTCGTACTCCTTCGCGGACGGGAGGCGGGCGATCTTGTGCTCCTCGAAGCGGACCTCTCCCGTCTCCTTGTTCGTGATCTTGCGGTTGCAGTACGCAGGCATGAAGTCCTCGGGCTTCCTCGCGTTCGCGCTGAACGACGTCTGCGCGACGATGCCTCCGTCGATCAGGGACTTGAAGTCCACGACGTGCTTCGCGACGAAATCGGTGAGGCGCGACATGTTCCTGATGCGGAAGACCCTGAGGTTCTTCTTCGTCGCGAAGAGATCCATCACGCCCGGCTTGAAGTCTGGCGCGACGACCACTTCGGCGTAGTTCTCGACGATGAGCTTCGCCGTCTCCATGTCGCACTCGCGGTTCAGCGCGATCGCGCCGCCGAACGCGGCGAGACGATCGGCCTTGTTCGCGCGGAAGTACGCCTCCGCGAGCGTGGAGCCCGTCGCGACGCCGCACGGGTTGTTGTGCTTGACGATGACGGCCGTGGGCTTCTCCATCAGGTAGCGGAGGATATTCAGCGCGTTGTCAGTGTCGGTGACGTTCGTCTTGCCGGGGTGCTTGCCGCTCTGGAGAAGCTCCGGGACAGACGCGAGGTACTGCCCCGCCTGAAGCATCTCGACGTCTCCGAGAACGAGGTTCACGTTCACGAGCCTGTAGAGCGCGGCCTCCTGTCCGGGGTTCTCTCCGTAGCGGAGTCCCTTCTCCTCCCCTCCGATGTTCCATGTCACCTTCTCGTACTGGAAGGTCTGGCGGCTATCGCCGTCGATGAACGAAATCTCCATCTTGGGCGCGAAATGGTCCGCTTCGATGGTCTTGTAGGCTTCCTTAAGGTCTTTCATTGTCTTTGTCTCTGTAACTGTATGGAAATTGCATCGTCCGGGCCATCCGACGGCGCTGTCACGTCCGCCACTCGAGCGAAAGGTCCACCGAACCGGCGGAATGGGTGAGGCAGCCGAGCGAGATCGCGGTGACGCCTGTTGCGGCGACTTCCTTCGCGCGCTCGAGCGTTATGCCGCCGGACGCCTCGGTCTTCGAGATGCCGCGGCACATCTTCACGCACTTCTTCATGTCGGCGCAGCTCATGTTGTCGAGCATGATCCACTCGGGCTTCGCCTTGAGCGCGCTCGCGCACTCCCTGAGGCTCTCGACCTCCACCTCTACGGCGAGCTTCGGGAACTTCTTGCGTGCGGCGACTACGGCCTGGTCAAGCTCGTCGGGATTCCCGCCCTTCCAGAGGCGGCGATGGTTGTCCTTCATGAGGACGCGGTCATACATTCCAAAGCGGTGGTTCGTACCGCCGCCGCAGGTGACGGCGTACTTCTCGAACACCCTAAGGCCAGGAGTCGTCTTCCTCGTGTCCAGAATAAGGGTCCCATAGCGCTTCGTCGCGTCCACGAACTTCTTCGCCAGCGTCGCCGTCGCGCACATGCGCTGCATGAAGTTGAGCGCCGTGCGCTCCGCGGCGAGGATCGAACGCGCCTTGCCGCGGAAAGTCAGAATCGGCTCGCCAGGCTTGACGACGGAGCCGTCCGGCTTGAGGATATTGACCTTGATCTTCGGATCCACCGCCTTCATGACGGCCTTCGCGACCGTAGCGCCGGCAACCACGCACCCCGTCCCCTTGGAGTATATCTCGCCTGTTGCGACGGCCTTCGGGTCGACCAGCGCCTCGCTCGTGGCGTCGCACCACTTAGTGCGGCGCGCATCCGCCGCATCGGCCAGGTCTTCGTCAAGCGCAAGCTTCACCGCGGCTTTGGCCCGGGTGCTCAGCATCACATCCTTCATGGCGAGACGCTCCTCAGACCGGCATCAGGAAGTTCCAGTGCTGGTAGATCGTCGCCGTAAGGGCAATCGTGACCGCAAGGGCGATCAGCCCGAAGATAAGCGCGGTCGTCGCAGACTTCTTGCTGACGGTCCCAGCGCGGCTCGCGGCGTTGTCGACAGGATCAAGCTTGAACCTGTCGGCGATTGCGGCCCCGCCAGTGGTTTCGGCGCCTGGCGCCTTCATAGGCTTTTTGATTTTCATGCTGTAATTATACCATTACCTGGGGGCGGAAATCAAGTGCGCGATGAGGACGAAATTGAGGTCGGGTGCACCGAGAGATTTATGCGAGAGCGTGGCAAATTGCCAGGATTTGCGCATTGCGCATATATTGGAGTATATGTGTGTTTGGCGCTGACGCGCGACCACGAATCTTGGCAGGGGGTTGCGTCGCTCCGCGACGCAACAAGGAAGGGCGTGGAGCAGTTGACTAGAAAGTCATTTTCCATTCGCTTTTCTCGCGCGCTCCCGATTCTTTTGATTCTGTGCGATAGCTGCGAATGTCCGTCGCGGGATGCGCCCGCGCCGAAGGCGTCGGGTTGGGTGAGCGCGTAGCGCGAACTGCGAAGCAGCCGCAAGGCCCCGCGCGACGGACCCCCTGTAGGGTGGCCCTGTAGTGAACGGATCGCTTGCAGGGGGTTGCGTCGCCGCAGCATTTGATTGCTTTCGCTATTGGGAGTCTCGGAGTTTGGGAGAACGCGTCTGAATCTCAAGTTCTCCAAAACTCCAGAACTCCAAGTAGCGAAAGCAATGGCTGGGAATTAGTTATAGGCAAGAACGTTTAGGGGGCAACGCGGCTGGAAGCCGCGTCTCCATGGGAGGCGCTGAGCATCCCGTCGCGCTACAGGGGGTTGCGTCGCTCCGTCGACGCAGGCGCAAACACATATACGCCAATATATGCGCTATGCGCAGATGCGGGCACTTTGCTGCATCCTTGCATAAATCGCCCGTTGCACCCAATCAAGTGCGCGATTAGGGCGAAATTGAGGTCAGAACCTCGCGCGAAGCCCGATCTCGAACGTGCGCGGCTCGCCTACAAGGCACTCGTAGTAGTGGCGCGCCGTGTCGAAGTACTTCTCCCCAAAGAGGTTCCGAACGCCGAGCGTGAGGGTCCAGTTCTCCGGTCCGCCGAACTTGGAGAGCGGCATGGACACGTTGACGTCGAAGAGGTAGGACGGATCAAATCTCAGGTTTTTGTCCTGATAAACGCCGCGAACGCACGCATAGCTCATCGAGCGGAAGCGGAAGCCGCATCCGAGGACAACGTCCTCCAGCGGGCCGGACGAGATTCGGTACGACGTGGAGAACGTCACGGCGTGCGCGGGGTAGCGCTCGAAGTCGCGCCCCTTCTCGCCCGGGGCGACGGTGCGGTCGGTGTACTTGTTGTACGCGTACATGGCCATCATCGTCCAGTTGTCCGTGATGTCGCCGGAGAGCGACAGCTCCGCGCCGCGCGAGGTGTTGCGCCCCTCCTGCTCGTAGTACGTCGTGTTCGCGATCTGCGACGGCGTGTTCTCCTGCTCGATGCGGTATGCGGACGCGGTGAGCCACAGGCGCTCGAAGGTCTTGATCCTCACGCCTCCCTCGACCTGCGTCGCGTACCATGGCTTCGTCAGCGGATCTCCGTCCGCGCCCTTCATGCTGAGCATGGGGGTGCGCGTCTGCGAGATGTTGCCGAAGAAGACGAGCCAGTCGAGCGGCTGGACGGAGATCCCGCCGCGCGGCGACACGCCGTGCCCGTCCTGCCCCGCCGTCCCAGCGGCGTCGTTCAGGTGGATGTAGTCGTACCTCACCCCGCCGAGCAGCGAGAGCCAGCCCCACGTCACGGAGTCCTGCAGCGTCACGCCGTGGCGCGTGGAGGCCGCGGAGAAGACGGAGCCGTCGCTATAGCGCGTGTCGAGCTGGGTGAGGAAGCTGTTCCTGAGCCCGAAGTCGAACTCCGTGTCGTAGATCGAGCGTCCGTAGGCGCTGTAGGTGCGCAGGAGCGACTTCGACTCCGAAAAGCCTGAGGTCATGTACTTCTCGCCGGAGCTCCATAGCCCCGTGTCGTAGTAGTTCAGAAGCTCCGCGCCGCGTCCGGCGTACGGCTCGCGCGTCGTCTGGTCCATGGACGCAAACTGGAACGCGCCGCCGAACTTGAGGAGCCAGTTCTCCGTCACCTGCCAGTCGACCCAGGGGTTGATCAGCATTCCCTCGTAGTGCTGACGATCCCCGGGCAGGCACGACGACTCGTACCAGCGATAGCCTCCGCCGGGGCGGCCGCGCCACACGGGAACGCCGATGTAGCTTGGCGTGTCGGCGTACTGGAACATCGTCTTGAGCCCGAACGTGACGTCGTCGTTCGGCTTGAACACGAAGCTCGGCGCGACGGAGAACGACTCGCGGCCGCGCGCGCCCTTCTGCGATCCCTCGTGGATGTACGCGGGCTCGTAGTAGTCCGCCGTCCCCACGACGCGCACCGCGCCCTTCCCGTCCGCAAACGTCTCGTTGGCGTCGGCCATCCCGCGCTGGCGGAAGGTGTGCTTCCCGACGGACGTGTTGGCCTGGAGGTTCACCTCGTCGCCCCCGAGGTGGGCGCCCTTGAGGTACATGTTGATCGAGCCGCCGGCACCGTTGGCGTTCGAGGCCGCGCCGGAGCCGCCCGCGAGGGAGGCTATCGGGCCCTTCACGATCTCGACGCGCTCCATGAGGAACGGATCCATGAAAAGCCCGGGGCCGCGTCCGACGGAGTACATTCCGTCGATCGCCGGCTCAGTGCCGCCCTTGCCGCGGATGGTGAAGAGCCCCGGCTGGCGCACGAGAAGCGAGGTTCCGCCGGTCTCTATTCCCGGCACGTGGCGGAGGAGGTCGTTCAGGTCCGTGGGGTTGTGCTCGCGGATGAAGTCCTCGGTGAGCGTGTCGACCACGCAGGGCAGCTTTTCGGGCGGAACGTCGGTGAAGGTTCCGGAGCTGACCGTCTCCGGGCGGTACCTGGAGAGCGCCGAGCCCTCCACCAGGACCGTGCCGAGGTCGGCGACGGAGTTAGTGGAAGCGGCGCCATCAGCCGCCGGCTCCTGTCCGAAACACGCAAGCGCGCCGGAGACGGCGGCGCAGAAGACAACTAGATCGCTTTTCATGCCCTGTCAAACGCCGCAGCGCGGCGGACGGTTCACTGGAAATTCGCGTTCACGGAGCAAAGGCGTCGCCGGCAAAGATGTCGCGGGCTACTCCATTGAAGTAAAACTCCTGGCCGGTCGCGTCGAGGACGCTCCTCCAGGCCTGGCTGTCGGTATCAAGCTTCTGGCGCTCGATCGTCGCGAGGGCTATGGGCACGAGCGAACAGCTCTCGCCGACGTTCCCGACGACGCAGTCGGTGCGCCCGGCCATCGCGGCATGTACCGCCGCGCGGGCGAGCTCATAGCACCGTATCGCGTCCGTTCCGCGCGCGGGACAGCTGCGGATGATGTAGCTGGGGTCTATGTACTTGACGCTGGAGTCGAGGCCCTTCGCCTTGAAGTGGGCGGCGATCCGGCGCTTCAGGAACTCTCCAATGTCCTTCTTTAGGATGTTTCCGCTCGCATCGCGCTCCTCGGCGCCCTCGAGGAGCTCCTGCCCCGCGCCCTCCGCCACGACGATGACGGCGTGCGACTTCCCGGCGGCGAAGCGGCGCTCCAACGCGGCGAGGAGGCCGCACTGCCCCTCCATCTCGAACTTCACTTCGGGGACGAGACAGAAGTTCACGACAGGGTTGGCGATGGTGGCCGCCGCCGCGATGAAGCCGGAATCGCGTCCCATGAGCTTCACGAGCCCGATGCCGTGCGGCGTGCCCTTCGCCTCGACATGCGCATTGCGTATCACTTCCGCCGCCTCGGCGACGGCGCTTTCGAAGCCGAAGCTGCGTCCGACGAACATGAGGTCGTTGTCGACGGTCTTCGGGATGCCCACGACGGAAATATTAAGATTCCGGCGCGCGACTTCGGCGGCAATGTCGCTCGCGCAGCGAAGGGACCCGTCACCGCCGATGCAGAAGAGGACGTTGATGTTCATCCTGACGAGCGTGTCCACCATGATGTCGGACGGCTGCTGTCCGCGGCTCGAGCCGAGCACCGTGCCGCCAACCTCGTGAATAGTGTCCACCGCATCCGGGTCGAGCATCTTCGGCTCGTAGCCGTATTTCGGATTAAGCCCCGCGTAGCCGTATCGGATGCCATAGACGTTCGTGACGCCGTAATCGAACTTGAGGATTTCGACAAGCCCCTTTATGACCGTGTTGAGCCCGGGGCAGAGTCCGCCGGCCGTCACGATGCCGACGCGCGTCCAGCTCGGGTCGTGGAAGATGCGCTCCTTCGGCCCGGCCTTCTCGAACGTAGGCAGATGCCCTAGCCTTGTCTCGGCGTACCTGGCGAAGGTCTCGTTCTCCGTCGCGAACACGCGTTCGCCATCCGCGACGTACTTCTTGTGACGGACAGGCGACGGCAGCTTGCACTCGCCCAGCGTCTTCACGTTGCACGAGTACTTCACGCGGTCCGACATTATCTTCTCGAATACAGACGACATGATATTTGCCTCCTTTGCCCCCATGGCGGGGCACTGGGCATATTTTACCATATTCCGCGTCTGCCGGGCCGGACATTCGGCCTATTCCCGCGCCGCTGCCCGTCCGACCCTGAAGAACGCCCGCCCGGAATCCGAGACCGGCACCCTGAACTGCAGCTCGTCCTTCGGCGATGCGGAGCCGGTCCGCTGCGCGGACTCGGCCGGACCGAACTTGTCCGCGTCCGGTGCATCGGACGAAAGGAGCGTATACTGGATATACGGCACCGTATTCGTTGCGCTCACGCAGACCTCCTCGCCGTCGATCCTGATGTCCGTGATCACCGGATCGACCGTACCCTCCGGCACCGCGCTCGGCGTGGAGGCAACGCACGGATTTTCCCTTAGCTTTGTCTTGTCCGGACGGTAGTCGCCGGCAGGCTTCAGCTGCACCTGTGAGCCGTCGACAATCCCAGCTGCGTTCACAATGTCGAGTTCGTCGCTAACCGACACATTGCCGTCGGCATCCCAACGGCGGGTGTCAAGCAAATAGACGCACCATGTCCCGCCGGGAAAATCCGGCATCCTCGCGACATCCACCTCGAACATATAGCGATGACACGAGCCGTCGTCGTTTTCCGTGCGGACGACTTCAACAATCGCACCGCCCACTACCGTCCCGTCGGCATTGAATGTGACCGATTGAAGGTCATTCTCAGCCCAGACAAGGGCATAGCGCTCACCCTTGAGGACAAGGCTACCATCGGCATACTTGTCTGGTCCATAAGTCCAGAAGTTGTAAATAGGATCATTTTGCGCACCCGCAGCGCACAGTGCTGCGGATGCCCCCGCCACGAATAGTATTTGTGACAGTTTCATCACAGAATACCCACCCGAACAGTTTTAAGCGATGCGCTTTCTCTTGAGCGAAAGGCCTGCTATGCCTAGCAGAATGAGGAGTCCGCTTGTAGGCTCCGGCACTACGCCCTGGAGAACGAACTGATGATACGGTATCGATTCCCCAGAGAAACCTCCCGACGGAGATATTGCGTAGTTTATTTCCTGTCGAGACTTTTCAGAATAGCCGACGAGCTTCCCGTCCGCGTCCCAAAGCTCAAACAGAAACAT
Organism: Kiritimatiellia bacterium; assembly: GCA_016296065.1. Taxonomy (GTDB): domain Bacteria; phylum Verrucomicrobiota; class Kiritimatiellia; order RFP12; family UBA1067; genus UBA1067. Next base: position 38,539 of record JAEDKA010000002.1, on the reverse strand, counting down.
CGACACATCACTGCCAAAGTCTCCAAAGAACTGAGGCCCGCCGTCAGTTGAATTAAGGTTGTTTTCATCGGAGTAGAACTGATATTGATCAGTAGCCGCCGACTGTCCGTTGTTGATGGTATACAGTTTGTAGTATTCACTATCACTTCCGATTTGGTCCGTCGCAGTCGCATTGTCGCCGTTGCGAACCGTTGCGAACTCAAAGTTAGCGTCCGCACCTGAAGGTGTCGTGAACCTGGCATCTTCTATCTGCCAATACAGATAGTCAGCCTTGACAACAAAAGACGCCACCGCCATGACGGCAAGTGCGATTGCCTTGATTTCCCTCATTTTATTTGTTTCCTTTTCTGTATGAATTAATTGTTGCTGCTTGGGCGGCGGCATTGACGATGCCGCCGTCCATACGCGTTACCGCGTTACCACTCCACCGTGATGACGTCGCCGCCGTTCACGTACCAGAATCCGGTGCCGGCGGGAATCACCGCCTCGTTGACGCGCTCGGTCACCCAATATGTCGCACCGCTCTTACGCGTCTTCTGCACGGACTTCATGCATCCCCACTTTCCGTTCTCGAACGTGTACGGAACATTGACGCCCTGCGGGGTCATCACGACGATTGTGTCCGTCGTTCCCGAGGCAAACGGCGAGTTACCGGCATTGAGGTCAAGGTCCAGATTAGAGGGAGCCGCAGCAAGCGTCCACGCGGGACTTGCGTCCGTGCCGCCCGGGAATACAGTTACAGCATCAATCGCTTCTTCCGCCTCGGGTGCACGACCGATGAGGTAGATCGGCTTTTTGACATCTTCGCGATAAAGCCTGAAGCCCTGACCGCGAACAACCACAACCTCGGAAGCCACGACCGGCGTGCCGCCCGAAGTGCTATATGGTTTCCATGAGCCGTTCTCGAGGTACCAAGAGCGATAGAGGCCCGCATCAGCATCGTACGCCATGATTTCGTCATCATCACTGCGGTTGCCTAGGTAGACTAGCGAATCGACCGTCGTCTTTTCGCCGAACGGCAGCCACGGTACGCCGATGATCGTCGTCTCGCCGCACGCTTCGTCCTTGACATGGAGGATGCCGACCTTGCCGCCGATCTCGCAGTCGACGCTCTTTGTGCCCTCGGTAATCACAGCCTTGTACTCGAGCGTGGCATACGTGCCGCTGGCGGGAAGCGCGCTGCCAGGAATGCTCAGCGTGCTGATTGCAGACCACGCTCCGCCGTTAATGCTCACATAGTACGTTAGGCTCTGCCCGGCCTGCACGGGGATCTCGCCTGAAAGCTCGATGGCACCGGTAGCCGCTCCGACGATCTGCACGACGCACGTCATCTTGTCGAGCGTGTAGAAGCCCTCGGTCTCGGTTTCAACCCACTCGTAGCCGAATGGAATCGAAGAGTTCATGGTGTACCCCTCAGTCGCAACGACTGACACGTCGTCCATGTTGTTGTTGACATCGGTGACGCCGATCGTCTTCTCTCCAACAAGAGACCCGCCGTTGAGCAAGACGCTTGTCGGCAGGAGCGTTTCGTGCTGCGCGACGGCTACAGCCGCGCCCTTCGTCGTGCAGCCGTCGCCTGTCGGATTGTAGCTGTAATCCGACGCCGTGGCGGTGATCGTACCGCCGTTGACCGTGAGCGAGCCGGCGCGGACCTCGATTCCCGATTCGCCGCTGACGGACGCAGGGCTGTTCACCGTGACGTTCGCGTTGCCGTTGAGCGCGATGCCGACGCTCACGTTCTCAGCTGTCCCGGCCCCTGCGGCCACGGTGCCGTTCACAACGATGTTGATCTCGTTGTCCGCGTTCGTCAGGTTACCCAGGACGAACAGCGTCCCGTTCACCGTGCCGTTCACCGTCACGTCGATGAGGTTCTTCTGCGCGCTGTTCGAGCCGAACACGTTGAGTCCATAATCTCCGCCGTTCAGCGTGACGTCCTTGCCGATCGTCAGCGTGCGCTTCGACGCAAGGTCGCCCGAGCCGCGCACCTCGACCGGCGCAAGGCCGTCGTTCGTAGTCGAAATCGTGCCTTTGCCCGTGATGTTCAGGCTGCCGCCCGCGAGCGCGATATTGCTCGAGCTTGTGATGTCGAAGCCGTTCATGTCGAGCGTGATCGACTTGTTCTCGCTCGTCGTCGCGTAGCGGCTCTTCGAGTCCAGCATGGGCTCCGCGCCCGCGTTCACGAACAGGCGATCCGTGAGCGATATGTCCATCAGCAGCGTCACCGTGTCGCCGCTGTCTGCGGCGAGAGCGATGGCGTTGGCGAGCGTGGTGTAGATCGGCGCGTCGTGCGTCAGGCCGGTCAAACGCGCCTCGCACGGGCCGATGTATCCCAAGCCCTGCTCCTCGTCCCATTCCACCGTCTTGGGCTCTCCTGAACTTTCGCCCTCGGCGTTCACGATCGTCACGACAACGTCGTCCGCATGAGCGGGGATGTCGTCGCCCGTGATGTCCGCCGCATCCCAGTCGAACACGACCTTGCCCTTCGACGCCTGCTCCTCCGTCATCAGCACGACGACGTTGTCGATCGCAACGCCAGCGCCGAGGTCGATGGGCTTTGTGGTCTGACGAAGGTCGAGAACCAGCGCGTTTTCATCACCGGTCTTGCCCAGCGCGATTCCGCGAAGCATTCCGCCGTCCGCCTCGTCCTTGAACACGATCGTGCCGGAGAGCGCGTTGCCGTTTCCGTTAACGGAGAAGTTGGCGTCCTGGTAGGTGAACCCGCCGCCTGGGATAACCGTGTCCGTCATAAGCCCGACCTCTGCGGGGGTCGTTTCGGGATCCATGTCGAATCCGCCTATGCCGCTTTCGGTCGCGACTTCCATGATCTCCTTGCCGTAGTCGACGATCGTGTTCCATGTCCGCGGCGACGCGCCGATGAATCCCATGTCGGAGTTGCTGCCGCCGAGCGTGAGACTGTACGGGATGTATCCGCCGGGGATGTTCATCTGCTCAAGCACTCCAGCCACGTCGGCACTCGCGAGGTATTCCGCGACGTTCAGCGGCCCAAATCCAACGAGAAGCAGATCGTCCCCGATTTCGGCGACAACGTCGTCTTCGAAATGTATCTTCCCGTTCGAATAGATAATCTCCGTGAACGGGAAGACTCCGGCTTCCTTGCCGCCGCCCGTCGCCTTGAAGGTTCCGGAGACGCTGAGGTTTGCGCCGTTGACGTGAACTGCGGAGCCGTAGCCGACCTGCGGATTTTCAGCATCATCGGCCACCATCCTCTGCGCGCCGTTCAGAATCGTCATGTCCTGAAGGGCAAGATTTCCGCCATGCGCCTCCACGCAGTACCAGTACCTGTGGTCTCCGTTGATCGTCAGGTTCTCGAACACGACGTTCTCGCCGTGAACATCGAACATTGCGCCTGTCGACGAAGCGGTGGTGGCCGCCGTAATCGTGTGGCCGTCGCCGTCGAGCGTCAGCGACTTCTCGATCTTCTGCGTGCCACTGAAGCCCGTGATGTCCATCAGCAGCGTCACCGTGTCGCCGCTCTGCGCGGCGAGAGAGATGGCGTTGGCGAGCGAGGTGTAGATCGGCTTGTCGTGCGCCAGGCCGGTCAAACGCGCCTCGCACGGGCCGATGTAGGCCATGCCCAGCTCGTCGTCCCAGGTAAGCTCCGCCGTGTCGCCCGTGGGGGTGCCCTGCGCATCTACCAGGGCGACCGTCACGCCGGGTTCGTTCTCCGGCTTCTCCGGCGCACCGACCCCGTGCTCCGCATCCCAGATGATGACCGGCGTGCCAGCCGTCGCCTGTTCGGGCGTCATCTTGACGATAACGTTTTCCACAACGATTCCGGACCCAATCTCGATAGGCTTCCCGACGCCGGTCATGTCGAGGACGAGCGCATTATCCGCCGTGCCCAGCTCGATGTCGTGGATGAGTCCCGCGTTGTCCGTGTACTTGATCGTGCCCGAAAGCGCGTTGCCGTTGCCGTCGATGGTCAGATTGGGATTGCGGAACTCGAAGCCGTCGCCGGCGAGCTCGACGTCTCCGTTCAGCGCCAGCTCAACGGGCACCTCGGTGGAATCCTCGCCGATGGCGTCCAGAACAGCCGAGCCTGTGTCGATGATCTCGTTCCAGTCGCCGACGGTCCAGCCGGTCGTCGGGGTCGAGCCGTCGCCGAGGATCACGAGGTTCGCCTCGATGGTGAGCGTGTAGCAGCCGAAGCGCGCCGGGAGCGTCACGCCGGACTGGTTGCCGTTGCCTGGCATGTTGGCCACGAAGAGCAGCGAGCCGGCCTGCGCGAGCGGCTTGCCGGCCGCGTCCGCGAGTTCGACGGTCTCCGTGCCGCTCTCGCGCACGATGTCCATGAACGGAAGCGTCACCGTCTCGCCCTTCACGTTTTCGAGATTCATGCCGAACGGTGCCATGGACGCCGGAAGCGTCTCGCCGCGGTAGGTGAAGGTGGTGCCGTCGGCGGAGACCTCGATCGCGTCGCCGAGCATCGTCACGCCCTCGCCGGTGAGCGAGCCGCCGTTCAGATGCACGTTGCACCACACGCCGCCGCCGAACGTCGCGCCAGTCGCATTCACCGTCGCGCCGCCCACGATGTCGAGCGCGTAGAACTGGCCGTTCGCGTCAAGGGCCACGCCCTCCATCGCCACTTCCGCCCCGGCGGTCACCTTCGTAACGCCGGTGATCTTGTACTCGCCCGCAAGCGTGATGTTCTTTTCGATCGTCACGCTTTCCTCCACGTCCGCCAGCAGCTGCACCGTGTCGCCGTCCTGCGCCGCCTTGAGCGCCTCGTCGAGCGACTCGTACTTCGCCACAACCTCGTTATTCCGCACGATCTGCGCGACGTAGTCCTTTGGAGCGAGCGTGTAGACACCGGCCGTCGTTGTCTCGACCCACTTGTAGTCGTCCGGTATCGAGGAACCCTCGGTGTAGCCCTGCGTCGCCAGCACCTCGACGTTGTCCATGTTGCCGTTCACGTCCGTGACGCCGATCGTCTTGACGCCGTTGAGCGTGCCGCCGTTGAGCGTCACGGCCGTGTCGAGCGCCGTGCCGTGCTGCGCAACCGCAATCGCCGCGCCCTTCGTCGTGCAGCCGCTGCCGTTGGGCTTGTAGCTGTACTCCTGGGAGGTCGCGGAAATCGTGCCGCCGTTGACCGTCAGCGTGCCCGCGCGCACCTCGATGCCCGAGTCGCCGTTCACGGTCGCGCCATCATTCACCGTCACGTTCGCGTTGCCGTTGAGCGCGATACCCACGTTTACGTCCTCGGAAGTTCCGCCCTTGGCGGCCACCGTGCCGTTCACGACGATGTTGATTGCGTTCTCGGTGTTCTTCAGGTTGCCCAGGACGAACAGCGTCCCGTTCACCGTGCCGTTCACCGTCACGTCGATGATGTTCTTCTGGGCGTCGTTCGAGCCGAACACGTTCAGGCCGTAAGAGCCGCCGTCAAGAACGACATCCTCGCCGATGACCAATGCGCGCTTGTTCGCCAGGTCGCCCGTGCCGCGCACCTCTATCGGCGCAAGTCCGTCGTTCGTCGTCGAGATCGTGCCCGTTCCAGTAATGCTGAGGCTGCCGCCCGCGAGCGCGATGTTGCTCGAACTCGTGATGTTCTTCCCGTTCATGTCGAGCGTGATGCTTCTCGTGTCGCTCGTCGTCGCGTAGCGGTTGTTGCTTCCAGCGTAGGCAGGCGTAGCGCCCGCGTTCACGAACAGGCGGTCCGAGAGCGTGATGTCCGCGAGAAGCTTCACAGTCTCGCCATCCTGCGCAGCCGCGAAGGCAGCCTCGAGGGTGGCGTAGGACGCGGTACCTATCGAGGCCACGGCCTTGGCAATCGTTTCCGTGCCTTCCGTCGCGCCCGCGACCCAGACATAGCCATCGGGTGCGGCTTCCACAAAGTTCGTGGACTTCGTGACGGAGACCTTCTCCGGTGCCGCCGCCAGCGCGGCGGACGCGGAGGCGTCCATCACGATTCTGCCCGTCATCGTGCCGCCGTTAAGTGCGAGCGAGAAGCCGTCCTTCGCGTCGCTGCCGGAGGCCGAAACCTCGACGTCGCCGTTGATTACGCTTTCACCCTGCACCGTGACGCTCACCGACGGATAGCTCGCGTAGCGGCACACGTCGAACGCAAAGCCGCCCGCCGGGTTGGCATTGATCGTCGAATCGTTGACGACGATGTCGCCGTTGTTGTTGGAGAGCGTGTAGGCGGAAACGTAGCTCGGGTTGTCCAGCGTCAGCGTCATCCGGTCAAGTGTCAGGTCGCTGTAGTTCTGGATCAGTATCTTCGCCTTCGAGGAAGTGATCGTTCCGTTCCTGAACGTGATCTTGTTGTCCTTCAGAAGCTGGAAGCCGTTCGTCTCGGTGCCCGCCGAGCCGACCGTCGCCCCGTCGACGGTGTAGGTGTGGCGGTCGAAGTCAACCGCGATCCCCGCCGTGCCGAACTTGCCCTGCGGGAACTTGATTCCGTTGCCGGCGCAGTCCGCGAGCAGTTTCACCGTGTCGCCGTCCTGCGCAGCCGCGATTGCCTCTTCCAGCGACTCGTACTTCGCCACAACCTCGTTATTCCGCACGATCTGAGCGACGTAGTCCTTTGGAGCGAGCGTGTAGACGCCGGTCGTCTCCGTCTCGACCCACTTGTAGTCGTCAGGGATCGCCGAGCTCTGCGTGTAGCCCTGCGTCGCAACTACAGAGACGTTGTCCATGTTCCCGTTCACGTCCGTGACGCCAATCGCCTTGACGCCATCGAGAGTGCCGCCGTTGAGCTTCACAGCCGTGTCGAGCGCCGTACTGTGCTGCGCAACCGCAACCGCCGCGCCCTTAGTCGTGCAGCCGCTGCCGTTCGGATTGTAGCTGTAGGTTTCCGCAGTGCCCGTGATCGTGCCGCCGTTGACCGTCAGCGTGCCCGCGCGCACCTCGATGCCCGAGTCGCCGTTCACGGTCGCGCCATCATTCACCGTCACGTTCGCGTTGCCGTTGAGCGCGATACCCACGTTTACGTCCTCGGAAGTTCCGCCCTTGGCGGCCACCGTGCCGTTCACGACGATGTTGATTGCGTTCTCGGTGTTCTTCAGGTTGCCCAGGACGAACAGCGTCCCGTTCACCGTGCCGTTCACCGTCACGTCGATGATGTTCTTCTGGGCGTCGTTCGAGCCGAACACGTTCAGGCCGTAAGAGCCGCCGTCAAGAACGACATCCTCGCCGATGACCAATGCGCGCTTGTTCGCCAGGTCGCCCGTGCCGCGCACCTCTATCGGCGCAAGTCCGTCGTTCGTCGTCGAGATCGTGCCCGTTCCAGTGATGCTGAGGCTGCCGCCCGCGAGCGCGATGTTGCTTGCACTCGTGATGTCCTTGCCGTTCATGTCGAGCGTGATCGCCTTGTTCTCGCTCGTCGTCGCGTAGCGGTTGTTGCTGCCCGCGTAGGCAGGCGTAGCGCCAGCGTTCACGAAAAGACGGTCCGTGAGCGAGATGTCCGCGAGAAGCGTAACCGTGTCGCCCTCCTGCGCCGCCGCAACCGCCGCCGCCAGCGTCGCGTAGAAGGTATCGGTTCCACCGCTCGTCACCTTCGCCACAGCCTTGTCCCACACGGCAACGAGCTCGATGTTTTCCGTGACGGGCGTGGCGAAATCGTACGCCGCGCCATTGAGCGTCCAGCCATTGAACAGGAAGCCAGGGACTTCCGCAGGATCTGCCGGCTTGACGGCCGTCTTGCCCTTGCCGATCACCTGCGCTTCGGGCGCGTCGCCCTTCTCGTTCACAAACGTGACGGTGACGGCCTCGTAGACCGTGTACCAGCCGGAAGACGGATCGTCCGCGACGGAGACGTAGCCGGTGGCGGGCAGGAAGCTCGTATCGGCGCCCTCGGCTACATTGTCCGCGGGATCGAACTGCTTGAAGGAGCCGCCCTTGACGACGATTTCGGACGGGTTGTATTCGCCGCCTGGGTACGCCGAAGCGGAAAAGTCGAGCTCGTTGAGCAGATACTTCAGATGACCGTCGGCGTCGAGCGTCTCGCCCTCGTCCAAGACGGCCTCGAACGTGCCGCCGAGGACCTCGAGCGTGCCACCGTAGTACTTCATGTTCGCGCCGGAACCGCCGGGGTAGCCCACCTGCGCGACGGAGGTCTTGCCCCGGAACGTGCCGCTCTCAAGGACGAGCTTCGAGGTGTAGTCGCCGGCGAGATGGCCCACGATGAACGCGTAGTCCTTTCCGTAGGCGACTCCGCCGCCTCCGACGGTGTCCTTCACCGTGACGGTGCCGTAGTCGACGCGGAGCGCGTAGGACTGATTTGCCGCGCCCGTCCATGTATGGCCGGCGAGATCGACCGTCAGCGAAAAGTCGGACACGCGCGGGGTGTTGCCGGAGAAGTCGACAGACTCCGTGACGTCGCGGCAGAGTTCGACGGTGTCGCCGGAGGCGGCGGCATTCATCGCCTTCGCAATCGTTCCGTAGTACGTGTCGCCGATCTTGGCGACGGCGGGGATGATCTTCACGTACTTGCGAACGGTGATGGCCGGGTCAGCCGCCGAGGTGACGTTGACGTAGGTAACACCGGCTGCGACGGGCGTGACGGCCTGCGCATCGACGGTCACGATCGTCGCGTCCTCGCTCGTGAAGGTGTAGTCGGTGCGATCGACTTCCACCCCGTCAAGTTTGACGCTCGTAATCGCGACGGGACCGGCCTCCACGATAGCGCCCTTGCTGGCGGTGCCAATGTCGCTGCTGGCGAACGTCACGGTCAAGTTGTGGGCGATCGCGACGGTTGCCGTGTACGCCAGCGTCGGATCGGCCACGTTCCGATAGGTGACGGTCGTCGTTCCGGCCTTCACGCCCTGCAACGTATACTGGATATAGCTTGCGTAAGCCGTCGGCCCCTTGGTGACGGACAGGTACTCCGGATCCGCTTCCAGCGTCCAGAGCGACTTCTCGGCGGAGTAAAGCGCCGTGGTGTTGAGCGCGACGCCATTCTTGGCAATCGCCACCTTGAGGGAGACGGTGTTGCCGACCTTGATCGACGAAGACTGGGGCGTAAGTGTGACGACGTATTCCGTCCACTTCGCCGTGAGCGTGAGGTCGGCGGTGACGGGCGTCGCGAAGTCGAACGCCGCCTCGGCGTTCTCCGCGAACCAACCCTCAAACAGCGCGTTTTCGGCCGTCGGGGCGGGAGTAGGCTCCACGGCAGTCTTGCCCTTGGCGATCACCTGCGCGGCGGGCTCATCGCCCTTCTCGTTCACAAACGTGACCGTCACGGCCTCCTTCACCGTGTACATTCCCGTCTCGGGATCCTGCGCCGCCGGGATGTAGCCCGTCGCGCAGTAGCCCTCGGCAACGGCCGTGGTGAAGTTTCCGCCCGAGATGGCGAAGCCCGAGCCGTCGGCGACCTTGCTGCTCTCGATAATCGGGTCGTTGAACGTGCCGCCGGAGATCGCGACGGACGCCGTGACGCTCTCGTTCACGTCGCTGCCGATGTAGGCCGAGTAGGCGTTGCCGTCAAACGTGCCGCCGGTGACGGTCACGGTCGGATTTGAGGCTTCGTTCGAGACATAAAGCGCATAGTAGTTCGTGGCCGTGTACGAACCGCCGGAGATAGACACCGTGCCGCCGTCCACCGCGACCGCCCCGTGGGCGCCCGTCACGGCAACGTCGGAGTCGGCTGCCGGATTGATCGTCAACGTACCGGAATTGACGATGGCGTAGGCACGCTGATTGACGCTCGTGAGCGAGCCCTTCGTAATCGTCGCCGTGCCGGAGTTGGAGAGGCAGGCGGAGCCGAAGGGATCGCTCGAAGAGCCGACGTAAGAGACCCGAAGCGATCCGTCCGTCATGTTGAACGTGCCTCTGTTTTGGACCGCATTGCGGCCCTGCTCGTTACAGATGAGCGTACCGCCCTGCATGTTGAACGTCGCGCCAGACTCGTTGATGACCGGAATCGGCGCGGTCACTGATCCGCCGCCGACGCTGTCCACGAGCGTGAGTTGCCCGTAGTTGCGTATCGCATGCGTCTTGTCGGCCGCAAGCGTGATGTGCTTGCCGTTCAAATCGAAAGTGGTCGGGCACTGTGCCATCTCCTGCGGAATCACAAAGTTGTCCGCAAGCTCGACGTCGGCAAGGAACGTGATCGTGTTCGCGTAGCTGCCGCCGGCGATGGCCGTCTGCAATCCCACGAGCAAGTCGTCGATCGTCTCGTACTTCGTCTCGCCGATCTTGGCGACGTAGGTCTTGCGGACGAGTTTGCCGTCGGCGACCTTCCAAGCGGCGTCCGGCGACTCCGTCGCGCCGTTGAGGATCGTGATCTCGTCGACGTTCTGGGAGTTTGCCGCTGCGATGGCATCGTCGAAGGTGGCGTAGCCGGTCGTGCCGATGGCGGCGACGGGGTTGGCCGTCTCGCCGTCAAGAAGCTCGTAGCCGTAGGGGCTGAAGTCGGACGCCGCCACCTCGATGAACTTCTCGCCGTTCTCGGTCGCGACAGGATAGACGTCAATCTGCACGGCATTGTGGTAGGCGATGGCGGAAAGCTGCGTGGCGTCCGCATCGACGGGCAGACGGAACTTGAGCTTCTGGCCTTCCGCAAGCGACTGTCCGGCGTTGAGGTTGGGCGTCACGTCGAACGTGGCGGAACGGATGACCGTCTGGCCGCCCTTGACCTCTTCCACGATCTTCGTGGGCGTGACGGTGATCTTGTCCAGCACGTCCAGCTTGTCGGTGTTGTCCGTGCGCGGCACGTCCTTGTTGCCCGTCATCTTCGCGACTGCGGCGGCGATCTCCGCCGTGTCCGTCACATCGCTCTCGGTGCCATTGTCGATCTTCGTCACCGCGACGGTCGCCGTCGGCTCCTTCATCTCGACGGTGATCTTCTTCGATTCATAGGTCGTTGTGCTGCCGCTCGTCGTCGTCTCGATGAATGCGCCGTCAGCGGGCGTGACCGTGACGTGCGCCGTCACGCCGTCCGCCGGCGTGACCGTCAACGTCTTGCCCGCCGCCATCTCATTGACCGCCACGGGCTCGCTCGTCGTCAACATGACTGCGACCGTAGCGTTGTCCTGCGCCGCGTTCACAACTTCCGACAGCGAAGTGACATAACTTGTCCCGCCGCCTTGCTCAATTGCCGCCTCGCACGGAGTCACCGTCAACGTGCCGTTGTTCAGCGTGATATCGTAGTTTACCGCTGAACCACCGGAAAGCGTAATCGCATAAGAGGTGGCAGAGGCCGAGAAGTCTGTGGGGTTGTAAGTACACGATGCAGTCGGGGCAGACGTCAGCGCCGTAGCATCCTCGCCGTTCACGAAACCGCTGTAGGTGATTGTGTAGGGCACCGTCTCGCCGCGAATGACGGATTTGTTCTCGGCGGTCGCCGTCAAGGACGCCTTGCCGATGGACCACGAAATCTCCTTGGCTTCCGACGAGTCATCCGACCAGACGTAGCCTTCCTCAAGCGTCGCCGTGGCCGTATAGGAGCCAGCCGCCGTCGCCGTGTTGCCGGAGAGCGTGTAGCCCGTACCAGCTGCAACGCCAGTCTTCTCCGTTCCATCGTAAACCAGCCCCGACACCGCCGTGGGAGCGTCAACCGCCGTCACAGACGCCTCGACGACATACGTGACCTTCTTATCAGACTCAACGCCTTGCGCTACAACGGCGGAATTCGCTTCCGAAGTGGACAATATCGTGCAACCACTCGGCACGGAAACTGTCCCCGTAAACGCGAAACCATACGGATCAATTGTGTACGTACCCGCCCCCGGCAACATCACATTTTCATCGGTATCTGCGCCCACAATCACCGTCTCGCCGCTGTTCGCCGCACTCACCGCTGCCGCTAGCGAATCGTATGCCAGACGGTTAGCGCCCCTGTCAATAGCAGCTTTCTTTCCATCCAGCATGTAGCGGCAGGTTGCAACGGCATAGTCCTTGTTATACACTCCCGTAGACTTATTGAGGTGGCACAATTGCAATTCAAGCGTTGCCACAGTCCCGACATTTGCCGCATTCACATCGGCCACGCCTGCTGAAACAGTCGTCGGGCAATCATCACCTTTTAGGAATCTATTGAAATTAATTTGATACCATCCAGAACCCAACGTTGCTATCTTCTTGGTCAGTACCCTGTATTCTTCGTTTGCCGCCAGGTTCCTGTCAAGCGCTTCATTTATATTCACCTTTGCATTCGCAAAAGCTTTAACCGATCCGTTTCCAACCGCCCTGTCAAAGGTGAGAACGCAGTCAATCGTAAAATCTATGTACGGCGAAAGCGAGGAATCAAGTTCTGCGTACCGATTCCAATCGGCATTTGACGAAAAAGCCGATCGCGCCTTGTCCTGAGTCAACCAGATTGAACGGTCTTCAGGCTTCATCGATGTAAGCGACCACGACTTTTCGGCACCCGAAAGTGATCCCGCTGACTTAATCGCGTATGGGAACTTCTCCACCTGATACATCCCGTTACGCAGAACCTCATCATAGCCATCACCAAGAAACGCTTCTACGGAGTTCTTAAACCGACCTCCATTCAGCGCGACCACAGATGTTGGGTCCGAAACTCCAGAACCCGTAGCCAATGCCCCAGTGAAGTTCCCATTATGTACAGTAAACATCCCGGCATTAAGTGTAATAGCACCAGAGTAAGTACCATAAGTGACATCTACCGAGCCATTGTTGATGATTGTGGCTGCACATACACCACCATCCCCTGCAAAATTGCCGATGCTAAGTGTACCTTTGTTCTCGACAACGATGCTCCCGGTGGAATTTGTAATGCCATATCCATTCAAATCTATCGTTACAGACTTTCCTGCCGCAATTGTAACCGCCTCCCTAAGCGTGAAGTTGGTTATTAGTTTGATCGTCTGTCCGTCTGTAGCGGCATTTATGGCATCCTGCAACTTCTCAAATTGGTTTTCTTTGTCATTCCCGACCTGTACAACCTTTTGCGGAATGTACGTATAGACCAAATAGTAATTGTTGTGCTCTGGCGACCTTGTCGCCACAAGATTCAAACCTTGCGCAAGGAAATCCGTAGGATCATTCTTGTACAACCCTCCGTAAACCTTCCAATTGGACTTACCATCGAAGGAGAAATCATACGTGCCACTGTAAAACACTGCGCCATCACCTCCTGTTGCCATTGAGGCGGCGATATTGATCCCCGAAGACTCTGTGTCAAAGAATCGGAACGCCTGATTCTTGGTATGATCGGAGTGATAACTTGTGGCTTTGAATTTTGAGCATTTAATAACCCAACAGTCCGTTGCCTGAACTTTACCACTAATCGTGATGGAACCATTAATGAACTTGAACGCCGAACCTCCGCCAAGTTCACTACTCAATGTCAATCCATATCCTGCGCAATCCGTTATGCCCCAACTATGGGAATATTTTGAACTCGCCTCGCCAACATAAGTAGCATCTGCTGTCAAAACCTTAAATGCCGATGCGCCAGCAGTATATGCATTGGCAGGAGTATCATACGAGGATCTAAACGACGTAACATGGTTCATCGCGACACTGCTATCTACATTATAAGTCAAGATCGTCAACGACGCTGTTGAGGACACGGGCGTATTCCTAATTTCATCTCCTCGTCCGTTTATGAACGTAACATGGTTGAGCACTGTCATACCGTTACTACCAGAACCTGAAACGGAAACAGAAGAGGATGGCGTCGAGCCTTTCGTCACCCAATACTTGATGTTATATGAGCCATCTTTCGGATATGGGGCAAACGGATTAGCTATCGATCCAGATGCCCCATTTTCACCAGTCTGAACATAATGCCTAAAGCACTTTGACAGTTTTCCGGCGCCACTAACAATACCAGCAATCGACAATGAACCATCCACATAAAGCGTCCCGTCCACCACCAGCTGCTTGCCGGAGGGAACCGTGAGCGTAGCACCTTTGGCGACGGTGATTTCCTTTCCATTGGGAATGATCACCTTGATGAGGCTGTTGTTGTTCAACGCGTTCACTAGGGCAGTGTGGTCAGCGACCTCCGTTGCCTGCTCGGCGGAAATGTACTCTGCGCTGATTGTGATGTTGTCTTTTACCGCAGTGGTTGTATAAGGTGTGTTTGAGGAATACTGGGTAGTGCCGTCGCTGCCGGTGATGCACCAACGATAAAACTCATAGCCGTCATTCGGCTCCAAGGCCGTCAGGGTGACGGCAAGCGTATCATAGTCAACAACGGACGCATCCGACGAATTTATTGTCTTTGTCTCAAATGCGGTTTTGGCCGTATAGCTTCCTCCCGCCGCCGGTTTGCACGTGGCAGTGTATTTCTCCTTCTCGACAAATACAGGCGTCATGCTCGTATTCCCCGATATCGTGAGCGTGATAGAACTCCCTGTCTTTTCAGTTCCATCAACAATCCACTTGTTCTGGAAAAGATGGTAGTCATCGGGCGTGCAGGTTATTGTGTACTTCTCGCCGTTGTAAACCTTAGGCTCTCCGCCATTCACATACTGTGCGCCGGGGAATCCATTCGGCCCAGTGATCGTATAACTTTTGAGTCCAGCCGGTTTATTAAGTGTAAGGGTGTATTCTTCTGGATTCGGTATGAACTTGGCATATACAGTCTCGGTGGTGGGATCGTTTTCGTTATCTTTCGTTGTGCAAGTTATCGGATACGTAGCACTCGCATTCGCCGAATGAAGCGTTTTTGCGGCTTCATCTTTAAACCACCCGCCAAACTTGCTCTTGTAATCCGCCTGCGCCGCCAAATTGAACGTGAATTTGTGTGAGGTGTCGTTTTTGCCTCCAGATCCCTTGATTTTCCCAGAACTGGTTGGCGCGCTGTTATATGTAGAACTATCTGAAGGTTCATCCTCACCAACATAAACTTTTCCAGAACCTGTAGCGTCACTGGAAGTTACCTTGTTAACGTTTAATTGCGCAAACCACGTTGAGGATCCCCACGCGCTCATCATCGGCGCGAGCAATGCCAGCAGAAACGCCATAAGTGTTGTCTTTTTCATGTTCTTTACCTTTCTCTCAAATGGTTTTCGTTAGGCGGCGGTCGCGAGGCGACTCGCCCTATCGGTTAAGGGTTGTCTCCTGTTTGAACCTGTAAAAACCCTTTACAAGTTGCCATGCCATAATGGACACGATTAAGCACGTTCTTCCCAAAGCGGGTGAACTTCAAATAGAAAACGATATAGGCGCCCACCAGCACAAGATACGCCGGATCGGTGAGGCGATGAGGATATGCAATCATGCCAATCTCCCACAGTACCAGAACGCCCGCAAACCACAAGGCCCACTTCTGACGCCACTTCCAGAACACAAGCGGCAGCAGGTTGAACGGCACGATCAGCCAGTTCCAGTCCGTTGCCGGAAGATGGGAGAGAAACACAAGATGCGACAACAATAGACCAAGTACCGACTGAATTGCTAAGAATAGCCAATCCATAAACCGCCTTACAAGAATAAGATTTGCAGCAGAAAACACCACGAGTGCAAATGCAACCATTACAGGTGTTACAACGGTTGTCCCCGTCGGTTTCTGGAACGACAAAAGGACTTCGCCATCTCCTTCTATGACATGCCGCCCTCCTATCATCGCACCCTTCAGTAAATTCACAAAATCGCGTGATAAAATTACGGTTTCCATCGGCGAGACTTCTCTATCAACTTCTGTCCCGGCTATCGTGTGCAAAAATAGGCGTGTCCATGGACACCATTCCAAATCGTCAGACAAAACCTCACGGCGCGTAAGCTTGTACACGTCGGGCCATGGTGCAGGCTTAAGGGTATAAGGAGGAATCGCCCGCAGCAACGGCTGGATCATTGTCTGAACGCAACAATACTTGATGTAGTCATACGGCAAGCAGCGTCCTGCGGCTACGGCCTCATCAAGAATCTTCCACAATCGCTGCTTGACATCAGGAGGAAGCGTCAGCGGATATTGTGTCACACTACGACCAAGTTGCTCATATGTTTTAAGAAAAACCGCCGTAGGTATCGCGAACATACCGGTCTTCAGGTCGCCCATGAGGAATCTGAAAGGGTTGTCGCGGATGCTTTCGCTCTCGCACGAGAAACAGTAATCGAGATTGAACTTAGGGCATTCCAGTCGAATGCTTGAATGCCCAGCACAGCCAAAGAACTCATTACCAGGGCCAATCCACAGCAGCGACGCCTTCACGAAATTGGGATCGGAGCGGTCTACGTTGTCTGTAAAACCAGCAGACGTGTCCACAGAACCTGCGGGAGGATTCTTTCCAGGTTCTGAGCGCGAAATCCATGCGATTGCAGCATCAACCGCGTGGTCAGAAGGAACCTCAGCTGCAGAAGAGAAAGACAAGGCAAAGGCAAGGAAACTCCCAGCCCACCTAATCGACGTTGCAGCTATCACTTCCTTGACCATTTACATCCGTTTCTCGCTCATTTTAGCAAAATATCGTGTTTTCATTTGTTGAAGCGAAGTCATGCCACACACGGTATAACTTCACATTGTGGTCCCCCTGTCAAGAGACCTTACTGCGTGATGAAGATGCTTGTCTGCCCAGCACGACAACAGGGCGTGAATCTTTCGCCCAACAGTGGCTTCGCATAGGCAAACGACAAATCCAATGACGCCGACAACAACCAACGTCGGAACAAGAACATGCCGAAATCTCGAACCGGAAAACCCAAGCTGCGCGGCAATCCAATCTATAAACAGCCAAATCAAGAGCAGAAGGGAGACAAGAGCGCAGAACGCGCCTATTGATGCAAGCGCACGAGTCCAGCGGGATGACGACATCCCAAGAGCGAGGCCGTCACGCCCGCCCTGATTCGCTTTGTCGCAGTTGCATTCCATTGTTCTTCCCTCGTTCCTGCTTGCATAGCGAGGGCGATGCGGAACTTCTAGACACCTCCCTCGCTGCATCAGGTGAGGTGCTTAGGATAACCTTGGATGATACGAACAAGGGAGGCGAAACTGCACGGACAGGCAGTGTCCTCTTGTCGCGTCATCCAGATGTAAGGTTCCTAAGCTTTCACCTGACGCACTTCCAAACACGATTCAGACTACTATTGCTTCATCATCCTCATGCGGAGATTCTATTATCCGAACAGAACGGAGGTCGCACCCTCCAATCCGTCGAACAGTATAATTATATCAAATTATCTGTTTCAAATGCAAGAGCCCGTTTTATTCCCCAATTTTCGCAGGTACTGCCGCCCCTTCCCGACACCCCGCGCGGAATTTCAAAAACTCCGACGGTTGATGTTCTCGCTACCGCTTCACTGCTTCGCGCTTTTAAACCACGATCAAGTGACTCCTTTCATAGTGTTTATAGCGGCCTTCGGCCGATTTATGCGACGCAGTCGCATCCCAAAATGCTTACCCTGGCACATATACAGTCGTTGAGTGGCGCGAAGCTGCGGAGCGGTAGCGAGAGCCCAAACGCTCGGAGTTGCCTATAAAATCAAGAACGGTGTTTTCACCACTTCACCCTTTGTTTACAGGGGTGTGGCCGTTTTCATGCCCGAAAAAGTAACGAGAGCCGCAATCATGCCGCACCCCCCTTGCCGCCCAGCGACGAGAGGGCCGTTTTCAGCTCCGCAACCGTGAACGGCTTTGCAAGGAACGCGTCATAGTCGCCGTTCGGGAACAGCCTCTGGATCTCCTCCTGGTGCGTGCCGGAGACGAGCACGATCGGAATGTCGGGAGAGGCGGTGCGGAAGGCCTGGAACAGCCTCACGACGTCCACTCCCTCGATATGCGCGTCAAGGAGTATCGCGCCGAGGCTCTCCGCGTAGCGCCTTACGATCGCAAGCGCGTCGGCGCGGCTCTTCGCGGCGTGCACCTTGACGCCGAGGGTCCTAAGCAACAGCGTCTGCATCTTGAGCACGGCTTCGTCGTCGTCAATGACGAGGACTTCGGCGGGCATCGGACCAAGCCGCTCCTTCTTTGCCACCTCCTCGGACGGGGCGAACCTGCTCGCGGGCAGGAAAATCGAGAATGTCGTGCCCTTCCCCGGCTCGCTCTCTACCCTGATTCCGCCCCCGTGCGTCTCCACGATGGAGCGAACTGTGGCAAGACCGAGTCCGCGTCCGACCCCCTTCGACGAGACATACGGATCGAACAGCTTTGACACAAACTGCTGCTGGATTCCCGGCCCGTCGTCCGCGACCTTGAAGAGCACGCCCGGGCCCGGGAGAAGCGCGCTCTCCGACACGAACTTGACGGCGGCGGCGGCGGTCATCTCGAACTGCTCGGTGGAGAGCCTGATGTGCCCGGGCCTGTCCCCGAGAGCCTCACCCGCGTTCTTTACGAGGTTCATGAGCGCCTTCCAGAACTTGTTGGGGTCCGCGTCGACATCCGGCAGGTTCTCCCCAGGGGCAAAGTCGACGGCGACATGCTTTGCGACGATGTGCGAAAGAATCGACTCGACGTCGCGTACGAGGAAGTTGGGCGACACCCTGACAAGCGAGACCTTGCTGTCGCCCGCGAACTCGACGAGCTCCCTCATCATCTTCGCGCCGCGGCGCGCGGCGTCCCGCACGACCGCCGCCTCCTGGCTGTCCTTGTTCTCGGCTGAAAGCGCGTCCATCGTGCCCTGTATCACCGCCAGCACGTTGTTGACGTCGTGGGCTATGCCGGCGGCGAACATCGTGAGCGATTCGCGCTTCTGTCCGTCAAGGGCCCTCGACTCCGCCGCGAGACGCATCTTGTGCTCCAGCACCTTGTCTGTGACGTCGCGAACTATCCCAAGTGCGAACACGTCGTCCATCCTGGCGACGCGCACCTCGAAATGGCGGCGCTGCGCATCCGGCGCATCCCCCTCGCGGCGCTGCACCGCGAGATGGCAGGCGGCGACTGTGCCTCGCATGAAGGCGGACTCAACTGCTCGCGAAAAGTCGGCTGCCGCTCCCGCGCCGAACACCCCCGCCTGGACCGTCTCGCCCGGCTTGAAGCCGACGAGAGGCTCCGTCCCCTCCGGCTGCTTGGTGACGGAAACCAGCCTGCCGCGTCTGTCGAAGATGGCGAGCGCGTCCGGGACTCCTGCAATGAGGGCGCGGTGGCGAGCCTCAACGTGGGCGACCGCGACGGATTTCGACGCCATCGTCTCGAGCATTTTGTTCACCGATGCCGCGAGCACGGCGAACTCGTCCTTGCCATCCCATTTCAGGCACGGACAGTCCTGGCTTTCGTGGTTTTCGCCAAGCTCGCGTATGGCCTTCGTCATCTTCGTGAGCGGATTCAGCAGGACGGAGCTCTGGAACCAGAAGATCGGCAGGATTAGCAGGATGCCGATGAAGGCGACCGAGAAGGCGAGCCTTCCGAGAGCGGAGCGCGTGACGGTCGAGAGCGAGGACGGAAGCGACACCGTGATCATCGACACGGCGTTCCCGGCTATGTCGCGGATGGCGAACACCGCTTCGAACGGACTCGTGCCGAGGCTCCAGAACCCGCCGGAATAGAAGTTCATCGCCTCCGACAGCATCGGCGAGATGCCGAAGTTGTTGCGGTGCCCGCCATCTCCATATGCGTTTTTCGGCATCGGACCAACCTTGATGTCCGCCTTGCGGTTGACTATGCGCACGTCAAGTCCGACGAATCCCTCGTTAACCCCGCCGGTGAAAGCGGACGAGTCGAACGACGCGCCGACAACGACATTCACCGACCCTCCGGGACAGGCGTGCATGAAGACATAGTGCGCGGCGCCGTTGATCTGCACGATGCCGACGGAGGACTCGTCGTTCTCGGTCCCGCCGAGAGAGGAAGCCCACGCGGCGAAGCGCTCGGAGTACGGCGCGACAGACTGCACTTCGACAGGCGTTGCGGACTCCGCGCCGCGGATGCGGGTCGCGCCGGAGACGAACCGGCCCCACGCGTCGAGCTTGATGACAAGCGTGATGCCGTCCTCCTTGCGGGCGGACAGTATCTCCTCCGGCTCGGTGCCGGCGGCAACGGCCTTGGCGACCTCCGCCGCCGCCTGCGCGTTCGCGCGCCGCACCCTGTCGGCCTGCCTGTAGGCGAGGCGCGAGATGTCGTAGCCAATCTCCTCCACCTGCTGCTCGGCCTCGCGCATGAGATGGACGAGCACTATGCGCCCGCATGCGTAGAAGGCCGCGACGGAGAGGAGGACGAAGAACGCCGTCGCAAGCGAGTAGCGCGTGCGAATCGAGTGGAGGCTCCTGGAGATGAGTCCCTGATGGTCTGCGTCGGCCGAAAAATTCTTCTTTTTGTCCACTGGGGTCCCTGGCGAATCGTGAATGTCGATGCGGTAATTATACCAAATCTTCCCGCGCGTTCACAACGCGCCCCGAAACTGGAGGTCCCCCAATTTTACTTTGGGCTGCCGAACCTTTGCGACCCCCTGCACGGTTTTGGAAAAACTCCGACGGTTGATGTTCTCGCTACCGCTCCACGGCTTCGCACTTTTCAACCATAATCAGGAGACGCGATTTTGCAGTGATTATAGCGGCCTTCGGCCGATTTATGCGACGCAGTCGCATCCCAAAATGCTTACCCTGGCACATATACAGTCGTTGAGTGGCGCGAAGCTGCGGAGCGGTAGCGAGAGCCCAAACGCTCGGAGTTGCTTAGAAAATCGGGAAAGGAGTTTTCACTTATCGCAAAATGAAAATCACCACTTCACCCTTTGTTTACAGGGGTGTGGCCGTTTTCATGCCCGAAAAATTGGGGAACCTCCAAAGATTCATCTCGCATCCTCGCCCTTGCTACATCGGCTGCCGTTTCGCGAGACGATTCCTCGAGTAGCTGCGGTCATACAGGAGCGCGGCGTTCAGAACCACCATCACGGAGCCCGCGTTGTGCACTAGCGCTCCGGTGACGGGCGTGAGAACGCCCAGCACGGACAGCGCGATGGCCACCGCGTTGAGGCACATGGAGAACGTGATGTTCGCCTTGATGGTATGGACGCATCCCACCGAAAGCCGCTTCAGATAGGCGAGCTTCATGAGGTCGTCGCCGACCAGGGCGATGTCGGCAGCCTCCACCGCGATGTCGCTCCCCGCGCCGCCCATGGCGATTCCGACATGCGCCGTCTTGAGCGCCACCGCGTCGTTCACGCCGTCGCCAACCATGCACGCGAGGCGTCCGCCTCCCTGGATGGCCTCCACCGCCTCGGCCTTCTGCTCCGGAAGCAGTCCGGCCTTCACCTCCGCCACGCCAAGCTCGCGCGCCACCGCGGCGGCCGTGGCGGCATGGTCGCCAGTCAGGAGACACGGCGCCACTCCCGCCTCCGCCAGCGCCGCCAGCGCCTCCTTCGCCTCGGCGCGAGGCGTATCCGCAAGCGCAACGAGGCCTGCGAGGACCGATCCGGACGCCACGAACACGACGGCCTTCCCCTCGCCGCGCAGCCGCGACGCCGGACCGTCGGACGCGTCGGCGCGCGACATGTCGACGCCGTTCTCGCGGAGCCACTCCCCGGTTCCGCACACCACGGTCCGACCGTCCACCACGCCCTTCACGCCCTTGCCCGGCGCCATCGAGAAGTCCTCCGCGCCGCATTCCGCCGCGACCCGGCCGCGCCGCCTCTCCTGTTCTGCTACGATCGCCTTCGCGAGCGGATGCTCGGAGCTCGCCTCCACCGCCGCTGCAAGCCGCAGAATCTCGTCCTGCGGAACCGACGCGTCGAACGACGCAACCTCCGCGACCGACAGCCGTCCCGTGGTGAGCGTGCCCGTCTTGTCGAGACACGCCACCGTCACGCGTCCCATGCGCTCCAGCGCCTCCCCGCTCTTCACGATCACGCCGTGCTTCGTCGCCTGGCCGATCGCCGCCATGATGGCGGTAGGCGTGGCGAGCGCAAGCGAGCAGGGACAGAACACCACGAGAATTGTCACGCCGCGGATCAGCCCCGTCATCCAGTCTCCGGTCCACGCCCAAACGCCAAGACACGTCAGCACCGCCAGAGCCAGTGACGCCGGCACGAGAATGGCCGCCCACCTGTCCGCAATCCGCTGGACCGGCGCCTTCCTGCGCTCCGCCTCCCTGACGAGGCGGATCATCTTCTGGAGCGAGGAATCCTCACCAGCCTTCGTCACGCGTATGGTGACGGCGCCGAACCGGTTTATCGTGCCGGAATACACCTCGTCCCCTGCGGCCTTGTCCACCGGCAGGGACTCCCCGGTCATCACGCTCTGGTCCACCGTTGTCGTCCCCTCGGCGATCACGCCGTCAAGTGGGATCGTCTCGCCCGGCAGCACGCGCACGCAGTTGCCCACCTCGATCTCGGAGATCGGCAGGTCCTTGAACCGTATTCCCTGCGCAAGGCACTTCGGGCATGTCACCACGTACCGCGCCGTCTGCGGCACCAGCGACACGAGCTTTGTAAGACCCTTCCGCGCCCGCTTCAGCGTGATCGACTCAAGCATCTCCCCTAGCGCCATGATGAACGCCACCTCGCCCGCCGCGAAGACCTGCCCGATCGCGAGACATGCGACCATGGCGGTCGCGATCAGCACGCTTGCACGTATCTTCCGCGCAACGAACAGCGACTCCGCGGCCTCGCGCAGGATCGGCACGCCGCAGATGAACACCGTCAGAAACGCCGGGTTCCACCAGACCAGATGTCCGCCGCCGCGGCATCCGTGGCCCGTCAGCAGAAAACTCGCAAGCAGGCACAGTCCACCCGCTGCGAGAAACGGTCCCGTTTCAAGTCTGGCGCAAATGCGCTCCATCCAGGCACCGAAGCCCTTCTCGGGTCCCTGTCCTTCCTTCTCCGCCTGCACCGCCAAGCTGCAGCAACTGCCCATTTCATCCCTCTCTGTTAATACTCATACCCGTATGGGTATATGCGTGTTTCAAAAAAAATAACCCAAGACCTCTGGTCGCCTTCACGCCATTCCCGCGAAATGCTCGAGCGCCTCTGCAAAGTTCTCGATTGTGGCGTCGGCGTCGCCCTGCTCTATGCCTTCGCGCACGCAGTGGCGGAGATGCCCTTCGAGGATTACGAGGCCGATGCGGTGCAGCGCGCCGTTGGCGGCGCTGAGCTGGGTAAGGATGTCCTCGCAGGGGACGTCCTCGCCTATCATCTTCTGAACGCCGTTAAGCTGTCCGATGATCCTGTTGATCCGAACCTTGAGCGCGCTTGCATCTCCCATACAGTACCGCATGTCGTTTCTTCCTTTCAGTGAACGCGCGATATTATACCCCACAGGGTATCAATCTGTCAAGCGGACAGCGGACTGGAGTTTACCCATTTTTTAGCTTCTGCCAGTCCGCCCCTCGCCAAAGCCGCCGAATTTAACTCCGATCAGCAGGGCTCTCGCTACCGCTCCGCAGAATTACATTTGCTTCGCACCCTTCATTCGTGCCTCGCTGAGCGACGCATGTCGGCTTTGAGCTGGAGGAGGCCTCCTCCAGACCTCCTCTGGCGTGCGGGGATCGGCTGTCATGTCTTCTAACCCTGCCGAAGGCAGCTCAAGAAGACAATTCGACGCACTGAATTGCCGTTAAGACATCGCGAAGCTGCGGAGCGGTAGCGGGAGCCCTAACGCTCGGAGTTTCTTTTTGTGAGGAGAAAAACGCCTATTTCACTTGTAAAAACGCACATCATCCTTTATTTATCGGGGTGAGATGCACATTGACAGTCAAAAAATGGGTAAACTCCAGGACAGCGGACCTCTTCCTCCGCCGGGGCGACGGACGCGCTAGTCTATGTTGAGTGCCGCAGGTTTCCGCGCGGTCCGAGCGCCGAGCGCGGCGGACAATATCTCCAGAAACTTCGGAGCGATCCACTCCTCGTTGTACCTGCTGTTGGGATGTCCGAACGAAGCGTTCGTATAGACGACCTGTATGCCCGTGTCGCGCGACAGGAAATGGTAGTATTTAACGACGGCGTCGTTCGGCTGCGGGTGCAACGGGTCGGAAATCGAATCTCCGACAACGGCCCACCTGTAGCGCGACAGGTCGACAGGGTCGGCGAACGCAACGCCTGCAAGACAGGCGAGCAACGCCGCAAATGATTTTTGGAACAGCATTTAGGGTCCTTACCTTTCCGCGCCTATTTTACAGAATTACCGCCTTCATTGACAATAACTCGTAAGTATACGTTTTGCCACATACTTATGTATAGTAGCCAAGTCGCTTAAAACTTGGTAGAATATCGTCAATAATGAAACTAGTGTCGCTGATAGCCCTGTTATTTGCTTTCGCAACGGCCGCCGCTCCGGCTGTGGAGGTTTTTCATTCCATTGAGGAGATCAGCGCATTCTTCGACAGCGATACGCCGCGCAAGGTCCCGTTCGACGTGACCGGCAAGGTTCTCAGCACCTCGCGTCTGCCGGGGACGGGCGAGATAGTCCTTACAGACGACGCAGGCGTGCGCATGCAGTTCTACTGGTCCCTCGACCACTCGCAGCCCGAGGCGGGAGACACGATTAGGGTGCGTGGCGCCGCGCGCATGAGCAACGACCACGAGCCCTACACTCTCGTCGACGACTTAAGCGTCCTCAAGCACGGCAACCGCCCCGAACCGGTCTCCGTTCGCCTTTCCGAGATGAACGCCCGCACCCACAACCTGCTCACCATCCGCACCGAAGGCGTGGTGATAGACGCGTTCCCGGACGAGATCGACCTCAGGTACATGATCCTGCTTCTCAAGGACGGGAACGTCGTCATGCCTGTCGCGTTCGCGAGGGACGTGTTCGGCGACAGAAAGGATCTCATAGACGCGAGGATCCGCGTGACCGGCATCTACCGCCGCACCGTAGGCGGAGTCAGGAAGTTCGCGTGGCCGAACATCGCCCCGCGCACTCCGGACGACATCGAGGTGCTCTCGCCTCCGCCGAAGGATCCGTTCTCCGTCCCCCCGATCGAAAAACGCCTCTACCTCACGGCCGATGAAATCGCCCAGATGTCGAAGCGCTCCGTCGTCGGCGAGGTGCTCGCGACATGGTCGAACGACCGGGCTATGCTTCGTTCCGAAGATGGGCGGATCGTGAACCTGCGCCTGGCGCACGACGAAAAGCTGCCGGCGTGCGGAATGACGATCGTCGCCGCAGGGCAGCCGGAGACCGACCTTTTCCGGATCAACCTGACGACTGCGAGATGGAAAAGCGCGGCAGATGCGCCGCGCGCGGAGAAGGAGGAAGAAAAGGCCGTCGGCACCGCGGCGGCGTTCTGGAACGAGAACGGATGCCGATCAATTAACAGCCAGATACACGGCGCCCTCATCTGCGCGCGCGGCATCGTCCGCACCCTGCCGGCGGCAGACGACAGGGACATTCGATTCGTCCTGGAAACCGGCGACCTGTCGATCACCGTGGACGCGACGTCCAACCGCGACGCCGTCAACGCCCTCCAGATAGGGTGCAAGGTCCAGGTCACGGGGCGCTGCATCCTCCTCACCGACGCAGGCCGCCAGGACTACAGCTCGGCGAAGGTCAAGGGAATCGCCCTCGTCGTCCGATCGCCCGCCGACATCGTCGTCCTGAGCCGTCCGTCGTGGTGGACTCTCAGGCGTCTCACGGTCGTCATATCCGTCCTGCTCGCCGCGCTTATCGGCGTCTACATCTGGAACCGCATCCTGCAGAACCTCGTCTCCCGCCGCGGACGCGAACTCTACCGCGAGCAGGTCGCGCATGCGATCGCCGAGTTCAAGACGGAGGAACGCACCCGCCTCGCCGTGGAGCTCCACGACTCGCTCTCGCAGACGCTCTCCGGCGTTGCGTGCCACATGGCGGTCGGCGCGTCCACCTTCGACACGGACCCCGCGACCGCGAAGCAGTACCTCGCGACCGCGCACAAGATGCTCAACTCCTGCCGCACGGAGCTCAGGCAGTGCCTCTTCGACCTCAGAAGCGAAACGCTGGAGGAGCAGGACTTCACCGAGGCGATACGGAAAACCCTCGACCAGCTCGAAAGCGACGTCTCGGTCTCGATACGGTTCACCATTCCG
Organism: Kiritimatiellia bacterium; assembly: GCA_016296065.1. Taxonomy (GTDB): domain Bacteria; phylum Verrucomicrobiota; class Kiritimatiellia; order RFP12; family UBA1067; genus UBA1067. Next base: position 12,737 of record JAEDKA010000002.1, on the reverse strand, counting down.
CGCAGGCGGCTGAAGGACACGACTGCGCACGCAATTCTCGCGATTGTGCGAGAGCTTACGGGCAACGCCATCCGCCACGGAGGCGCCACCGAGGTGAAGATCGCGGGCTGCATCGAGCAGGGGCAGATACTCTTCTCCGTGAAGGACAACGGCTGCGGATTCGACCCGGCGAACTGCAACGGCCCGCTTCAGGGGCACTTCGGCATCGAGGGAATCCGCAACCGCCTCGAAAAACTCAACGGCACCCTTACGATCGACTCCGCACCGGGAGCCGGAACAAAGGCGACGGTCGCGATTCCTCTTCCGTCCGCAACCAAGCAGGAGGTCAGAAAAACATGAGCAAGATCCGCATCCTGATAGCCGACGACCACATGCTGATGCGCATGGGCATCACGGCGCTTGTAAATTCCACAAAGGACATGACGATCATCGGCGAGGCGAGGAACGGACGCCAGGCCGTCGAGCTTGCGGACTCGCTCAAGCCGGACGTCATCATAATGGACCTCATGATGCCCGAGATGCTGGGAAGCGAGGCAACGCGGCTCATCCACGAGGCGCATCCGGAAATAAGGACCGTGATACTTACCACCTACGGCACATCTGTAGAACTCGCGAAGGCGGTCACGAACGGAGCCGTGGGCGTCCTCCTAAAAGACAAGGTTGACCTTGACCTCGTCAGCACGATCCGCTTCGTCGTCGACGGAAACCAAGTGGTCCCCACCCGTCTCCTCGAGCAGATAGAGCAAGACAAGGCGCTCTCGAAGCTTACCGACCGTCAGCTCGAGATCCTCGCGTCCGTCGCACAGGGCCAGTCGAATGCGGACATCGCGCTCCAGTTCGGACTGTCGGAAATCACGGTCAAGAAACACCTCTCCGCGATCTTCTCCCGCCTCGGCGTCGCAAACAGGTCGGAGGCCGTCGCGCTCGCGCTCAGGAAGCAGATGCTCAAGGTCTGAACGCCCCGACCAGATACGCCTACATCGCCTTGAGCCTCGGATAGTCCGTCTTGCCGTTCGCGTTGAGCGGAATGGAATCCAGCGCCCGCACTTTCATCACGGTCGCGTTGAAATGCAGCTTCGAGACGAGGAAGCGCTCCACCTCGTCCGCCGCCGCACCCGCCACGAAGACCCTGAGATCGCCGTCGGAGCCAGTGGCGGCGCAACCAGACCCTGCAAAGGAGTCCTTGACGAGATTCTCCACCTCGTCGAGCGAGACGCGGTTGCCGAATATCTTGAGAAAGCGCGAGGCGCGCCCGGAAAGCGTCACGTACCCTTCGGCATCAATGGACGCGAGATCGCCCGTGCGCCTGACGCCCTTCCACTCGTCGCCCTTGAGAAGGTCCTCCGCGCAGACGGCGTATCCCATCGCGACGATCGGCCCCTCGTAGACGAGCTCGCCGTCGTCGATCCTGAACGCGCCGCCCTTTCCGGCCTTTCCGATGGAGCCGATGCGTTCCGGCAGGAGGTCGGTGCGGATCGTCGCCATCACGCCGGTCGTCTCGGTCTGTCCGTATCCCTCGCTGAAGGATATCCCGCGTTTCTTCGAGTCCTCCGCGAACTTCCGCCTGAGCGCAGGCGCAAGCGCGCCGCCCGAAACGAGCAGTCCCCTGAGAGACGGGAAGTCGCGCTCGAAGAATCGAAAGCGCTCAAGCACCTCGTACATGTAGGGAACGCCCGCGAGATGCGTCGCACGCGACGAGAGCATCACGTCCGCAAGCTCGGCGTCCATGACGGTCTTCCTCGTCATCACCACCGCGCCGCCCGCCTCCAGCACGGCGCAAGCGACGGAAAGTCCCCACGCATAGCATATCGGAAGTATCATCGTCATGCGCGTCGCGGAGTCGAGCGCGAAGAGCCGCGCGCTCATCTCGTTGTCCGCGCGCAGGTTAGCGCGCGAGATGCGCACGAGCTTAGGGCTCCCCGTCGAGCCGCTCGTCGTGAGTAGAAGCGCGAGGTCCGGGGAAGTAGGCCTGCCCTCGTACATCGAGCGGAGGTTCGCGAGCAGCGCCGGATCCATCGTCGCGGGAACCATAAGAGGCACGACGCCCGAGTTCACGCATCCGACGAACAGCGCGACGGTCGCAAGGTCCTGTCCGTTGACGACAACCTTCACCGTGTGCGGCTCGAGCCCCTTCACGGCATCCGCCGAAAGCGCGGCGAGTTCGCGGTACGTAACCTCGCGTCCCTCGTCGATGACGGCTATTCCGTCGCGATCGAGGTCGAAGACGAGTCCTTGAAGCGGCGGGACGCCGCTTCCCCCAGTCAGCGGCCGGTTCTCCGCGCCGTTGCCGCCAACTGCGGCGCCGCGGCCGAGCGCCAGGATGTCAACGGCGTCGCCGTACGACCTGAGGCGGTAGATCTCGTCGGGCGCAAGTGCGCGTCCGTATTCCCGCTCGATCGCCGAGACGAGCGCCATCTGTCCGGCAGAGTCCCACGCCGGATGGTCCTTGTACTTCATCGCGACGGCCTCCTCCGGCGTCACTGAGAAGACGCTGCAGAAGACGTCGGTGAGGCGCGAGTCGGCGGCGGCTGGACCTGCGGCACGGGACGCGGGACGCGCGGACGATTTGCCGCGGCCCGGGATTTCGACTGGCTTGCCGCCCGCGGCGACCTTGAGCTTATTGTAGTGCTCCATGTCGCGCCAGCCAATCACCTTCGCCGGGTTACCGGCCGCGATGGCGCATGGCGGAACGTTGCCCATGACGACGCTGCCGGCCTGCACGACCGCGCCTTCGCCGATGTGCGCTCCGGGAAGGACGATGCACCGCACTCCTAGCCACGCGTAGTCGTCGATTCGCGTCTCCGGATACGTGAAGCCCCACCCGAACGGAAGCACGTCGGAATGGTCGTAGTCGTGAACCTGCGTGTAGACGAGCGTGTCCTCGGCGAGCACGGCGCGGCGTCCGATGAAGACCGGCCCGTCCCCGTATATCTTGACGTCCTTGCCGAAGCCGACGCCGTCGGAAACCGTCGTGTTGGACGTGACGTTCACGCCGGGGCCAAGGATGTACAGATCCTTCCCGCACGACTTCGCGCGGCGACGCACGGCAATCGAGTACAACGCCGACTCGAGCTTCGCCTTGAGACCCTTCCGCCACTTCTTCGGCTTCCAGAAGAAGAACTGAAGCACGACCTTGACAAGAAACTTTACCATGAGAAGATCTCCAGATTCGACATCGCTGCAGTCACTTGCCAAACTCCGCCGCGACGAAGTCCGCAAGCGCCTCCTGCCAGCGCGGGGTGCGGTATCCGAGTAGGTTGAGGACGCTCTTCTTAAGCGCGGAGTTGCGCGGACGCGGCGCAGGGCGCGGAAACTCCTCGGTCGTGCAGGGCACCACCTCGCGCTTCAGGCCGAGCAGGCGGAAGAGCTCGACCGTCAGGTCATACCACGTGCATTGGTCCTCGCAGGTGCCATGGACGATTCCGCTCACCTCGGGATGCGAGAGGAGGAAGCGTATCACATCCGCCACGACCTTCGTCGAAGTCGGGTTGCCGCGCTGGTCGTTCACGACTTTCAGCGCCGGACCCTCCTGCGCGCCCAGCTTCGCCATCGTGTGCACAAAGCTCGGTCCGCCCGCGCCGTAGAGCCACGCGATGCGGAGTATCACGGCGTCGGGAAGAATCATCTGTATCATCTGCTCGCCCGCGAACTTCGACGCGCCGTAGACGGTGCGCGGACGCGGGATGTCCGTCTCGCTCCACGCCCACGGCTCGCGCGGCGGCTCGCCCGAGAAGACGTAGTCGGTGGAGATGGCGATCAGACGCGCGCCGGACGCCTTGCATGCAAGCGCGACGTTGCGCGTCCCCTCCTCGTTGAGGCGGAACGCGAGATCGCGCTTCGCCTCGCAGTCGTCGACTTTCGTCATCGCCGCGCAGTGTATCACGACGTCCGGCGCCTCGGCGAGCGTCTTCGCCGTGAACGCGTCCGCGTCGGTGATGTCCCACTCGGGTAGGTCCGCTATGACGAGCTCGTTCCCTCGCTCGCTCCGCTCAACGCTCGCTCTCTCGGTCTCTCGCACCGTTTCGGCGCCTGTCGGCTTAGGCCCGTTCCCTCGCTCGCTCCGCTCAACGCTCGCTCTCTCGGTCTCTCGCACCGTTTCGGCGCCTGTCGGCTTAGGCCCGTTCCCGGCGAGCTCCTTCTGGAGCGTCCGCCCGAGCATTCCCTTGCCGCCTGTAATCAGTATCTTCATTTCACTTGCCCCCTATGTGGGTTTATGTTGCTTTCGCTGTTGGGAGTCTTGGAGTTCTGGAGCTTGAAGTATGTTGACCTTGGATTTGAGACGTGTTCAATGCCCTCCTTGAGAGAAGGAAAGCCAAAATTCAAAACAAGCCCAACAGGAAGATCAAGCATCCGCAAATAGGTGCGGCACTGCGCGGCGAAAACCGGATGCAGCGTACAGACTGCCTTCAATTCTACCACAATCTTGTTGTCGACCAACAGATCAATTCTTTTTGGGTGGTCATCATCTTGGCAGAATACATTGCCTTTATACACGACAGGACACGGCACCTGGCGATGAACTATGTGACCTCGATGCGTTAATTCCCAAGCCAACGCAGCCTCATAGGCATCTTCTTTCAAGCCACAGCCAAGTTCGGAATGAACTTCAATCGCCGCATTGATTATCTTGCCGGTCAAATCGGCATGCACACCAGCGTAGTTAGCCTCATTCATGCCATTACCACCAGTCTCCAAGACTCCGAAACTCCACGTAGCGAAAGCAATCCCCGTTCATTGAGCCTCTCCCTTGACGGCCATCGACGCATGCGTTATGCAAGCGCCGAGCAGGACTATCTGCCAGCTCATGTACATCCACGCAAGGACGATAGGCAGGAACGCGAAGGACCCATACAGCGCGGACGACTTCGCGATGCCCACCTGCGCGACGGCGCATATCTTGACCCATGCCCCGAAGAGGAACGCCGTTACGAATCCGCCGATGGCCGCGTCGCGGAACGGCACCTTCCTGTTCGGCAGCACGGCGAACGCGTAGGCGAACGAGAGCGTCGCGAACGCGAGCGTGACCGCGAGGCGGAAGAGCGTCGAGTCGAGGAACCAGATGAGGCCGTCGGAGACCCACTTCGTGAGCCACGTCGCGCCCATCGTTGCGACGATGATCTGCTTCGCGACGTTCAGTATCGGGACGGACAGCGCGAGCATGGCGAAGATCGGCAGGATGACCGCCGTGAAGATGTTGAGATAGGCGCGCTTCCAGACTGGACGTGACTTGTCGACGTGGAACACCTCGTTGAAGCTGGTCTCCACCATGCTGATCGCGCTTATGACGGTCCACACGAGAAAGCCGAAGCCGATCCACCCGAAAGTCCATACGTCGAACTGCGCAATGCGCTCGAAGAGTCCGTTCGATATCTCCCTCGCCTGCGCGGCGAACTCCTCGGCGGCGATGCGCTTGCGCTCGCGCTCCTCCTCGCTCACCGGCGCGACGACCTGCGCCAGGTCGTCTTCCTGCCCGCGCTCGACGTTCGTTATCATCGCGTCGATCTGCTCGTTGATCTTCTGCCGAGCGAAGTCGTCCGCCCCGCAGAGCTTGGCGACGGACAGCAGCACGCAGAGCAGCGGCACCAGCGCGAGCATGGAGAAATACGTAAGCCCGGCGGCGTGCATGGAGCAGTGGCTCGAACCGAAGTCGCCGACCACGGTCTTCACCCAGAAAACAATCTTTTCCTTCATGCCGTATAGTATACCAAAAACGGCCGCAGCCGTCCCTGTTCGGCACCAGGACGCTATTTGCCGAGCGCCTTCTTGATGGAATCGGTTCCGCCGGACGGCGCAGCGCCCGTAAGGTCCGCCTCGTCCACCTCGACTTGCTCCGTGCCGATCCAGAAGCGGATGCGCTTGCCGCGCACGATCTGATCCTGCACCTTCGACTCGTCCCTGACCTCGGCGGTGATTCCGTCGCCCGAATACAGGACGACAAGTCCGTTCTTCTTCGAATACGTCGCCTTCGCGCCATAGGCCCTGCGGGCCTCGTTCGTCATTGCCACGTTGCCAATCGCCACGATGCGCTTCAGCTCGTTGGTCCCCTCCATGAAGAGGTACACCCTGTCGGCGTGCATCTGGTACTGCTCGTCGTCAACATGCACATGCCCCTCGAAGCTCGCGATACCCTCCTTGCGGTTGTAGACGGTGGAGTCGGACGTTATCTTCGCAGGCCGCCCTGTGAGCTGCTTCGCCTCCTTGGGGAGCGCGCGAGAGAGCTTGGCGAGCTTAGCGCGCTCTTCTGCGAGATCCTTCCTCAGCTGCTCGTTGTCCTCGCTGAGGTCGGTGTTCTTCGCCTCGAGCTCCGGATCTGCGACGCGCTTCTCGACGACCTTCTCGACTACGTTGGTTACTACCCTCTCCTCGACGACCGGCTTCTCCACCACCTTCTCGACGACGTTCGTGACGACCTTCTCCACCACAACCGGTTTTTCAACAACCTTTTCCACGACGTTGGTGACGACCTTCTCCACAACGACTGGCTTCTCTACGGACGGCTCCACGGCGGCAGGCGCGGGATTCTCCGCCGCGGGCTCGGCCGCAGCGGGCTGCGCGGGCGCCTTCGCGGATTCCTCCGACATCTCGCTGAGTATCTGACCCAGCGAAACGGAAGGCGAAGCCTCCGTCCGCTGCTCCGGAGCCTTGTAGCCGATTTCGAGCACGGACGGCTCCGCAAGCGCGGATACAGCAGCCGTGAAAACCAAAAATGCCAAAGTGGTGTTTTTCATTTCCGCTAATTATACCAAAAATGCCCCGCCCGCGTAAGGAGGGCGCGCTCCGTCACTGCTCTATGGCAACGTCGACGGGAACCGTGAGGCCCGGGAGGACGGCGTCTAGATCCCTTGGGTCCATCGCGACGAGTATGCCGCGATGTCCGGCGTTGATGTATATCTCCGGGAGGTCGTAGATCGTCTTCTGCACGTATACCGTCATTCGCTTGCGCGTGCCGAACGGAGACGTCCCGCCGACATGGTAGCCCGAGTGTCGGTCGGCCGTCTCGGGAGCGCAGGTCTGGACGGTCTTCACCTTGCGCGCCCGGGCCAGGTTCTTCGTCGATATCTCGCGGTCGCCGTGCATCAGGCAGACAAAGGGCTTCTTCGTCTCGTCCTCGAGGATTATCGTCTTGATCGTCGCGTGGTGGTCGAGCCCCAGCTCTGTCGCGGCCTGGATCGTCCCCCCGTGCTCGGTGAAGTCGTAGCACCGCGCCTCGTACTTCACCTTCGCGGCGTTCAGGGCACGTATCGCATTCGTCATCGGTATTGTCGTCGGTTTCATTTCTGCCGATATTATAGCAAAATCCGCGGCACATCCGCCGCGGAGTGCAGCGGAATCAGAACTCCCAGCAGAGTCCCGAGACGACGAAGCAGGCGTCAAGCTTCATCGTCGAGCCGCGACGGCGGCGCTCGCGTATCTGCGTGCGCGTGCGGGAGTCTATCGCGTCGTATCCGCACAAGTCGACATACCAGCTCGCTCCCCACCTGAGCGGAACGCCGAGACGGACGCCGTACTCGGCGGTGCCGAGCCCGGCCTTGACGGACCGCCCCTCGGCAAAGTCACCGTAGCGGCACCTGTTCCACCTCGCGGAACCGCCATGCATCGCGACGTGCGGCGTGAGCGAGAAAAGACCGCCCGCGAAGACGAAAGACCGGTGAAGCCCGACTCGTGCGTACGTGCCGAGTCCGTCGACCGCGCGGACCTGTCCGTACAGCGTGGCCCACGGAGACCTCAACTCCCCCATGTACGTCCACTCCCGGATGAGGTGGATCTCCTTCACGCTGTATCCCTCGTTGAACACCCAGATCATTCCGACCCGGTTGCGCAGAAGCCACCCGTCGGCAAGGTCCCAGTCGTAGCCGTAGAGCAGATACGGATCCGACTCGTACACGTACGACCGATGGCTCCTGTCCCCTGTCCTGCCGAGGTCGCTGAGCGCCCAGTATCCGAAAAGGACATGTCCGCAGGACGACAGACGCTGCACGACGTCGCCCTCCATCATCCAGACGGAGTGGTCCGCGCGGACGCTTCCGAGCGAATACAGATACGACGACACGGAGACGTCCGCGTACCAGTCGCGTCCCCAGCCGCCAGGCTCGGCTTTTGCACCCGAAGAAGCAAGGACAAGCGCGACTGCTGCAACGGCCTTCGATAGGCGCAGAGCCTTCACTTGCGGACGAAATGCGGCAGCCTGCTTATGGGTGTCTCGACCTCGACCGTCGTCGGTCCGACGACTTCAGTACCGTCGTCGGCCAGCCATGTTCCGGTCGGAACGAACACCTTGCGCGTCTTCGCGCCCTTGACGACCTGCGGGGCGACAAGAAGCCTCGGACCCAGCATGAACTGGTCCGTAATGCGCTCCGCGCCGAGCCCCGGAAACTCGTATTCCATCGCCCTGAGCATGGGCTCGCCGGACTTCGCGCAGGCCTTCGCCGTCTCGATGATGTAGTCGACGTGCTTCATGCGCGTATTCGCGGCTTCGCGCACTGCATCAAGGTACTCTCCCTTGAGAAGCCGCCAAGGCGCTGCGGAGAACTGCATCATCGGCGCGAGAGCGTGCACCTGCGCGCTTCGCACGAAAAGCTCCTGGTCGAGCGGAGTCGGCGCGTCGGGCGCGAACGCCATCCAGCTTCCGCCGCCGATCATGTCGGGACACACAAAGGGATGTCCGAGAAGCCCGCAGGCGATCATGTCGGGCATCAGCTGGTGCAGCGACGGCCAGTCGTGAAGTTTGTCGCAGAGACGCTGCACAAGTGGCTGTCCGGCCATCTTAAAGCACGCACGGTACTCGTTGAGGGGGAACTCGAGGCCTATCTTCGCGTACGCCTCGCAAAGTTCGGAAGGCGAAGACTGGACATACGTCACGTACGGTTCCTGGTACTCCTCGATGTCACCTGCGTCGAGCTTGAAGCCGTCCACCCCGTAGTCGTTCTGCAACCGCTTCAGCTGGCGCGCGAACCACGCCGCGCCGCGCGGATGCGTGAAGTCGACGAACGCGCTCACGCCGTTCCACCACGGCATCGCCTGAGCGACGTCGTGTCCGTAGACGTTCTTCTTCCCGGTCATGATAAGCCCGCCCTTCTCGCAGTTCCGCCCGGCGTCCAGCGTGCCGAACACCATCTCGCGGTAGCCAGGGGAGTCCATCGACACGAAGGGGCACACCCAGAGCATCACCTTGTACCCTTCGGCGTGCAGCTCGTCGCACATGGCCTTCGGATCGGAGAAGCGCCGGCGGTCGAAGTCCCAAACGCCGTAGCCGTGCTGCCACGTGTCGTCTATCATGATGACGCCGCCCTTGGGGAATCCGTTCTCGGCGATTCCCTTCGCGTATGCGAGAATGGCCTCCTGGCTCTGGTTGTACGAAAGCTCCACCCACGTGTTCCACTGGGGCTTCTCGATCAGCGCAAGGTCTGGGGTCTTTCCGCTCGCCGGGAAGTGCTTCCTCGCGGCGGCGAGGAACGCCGACCGGAGGTCCCCACCCTCCTGGGTAAGCTCGATCGGCGCGTCGCCCGTGAACGTCATCACTCCGTTCGTGAAGACGCAGGCGAAGGCCTTGTCGCTCCAGACACAGCGGCCCTTGGTCGAAAGCATCAAAGGCGCGGCCTGGTTGGCGTCGTTCGTCTTGCGGATGTCGAACGAATGCGACTTCGCGTTCAGTCCGAACGGCGCCTTGGTCCCATACGTCGTGGCGCCGCCCCACCAGCCCTCGCCGGGCAGAACGGACACCTTGAGCTCTCCTGCGCAGACTGCGATCGCCGCAGCCGCGGTAAACGTTGAGATACAGCCTTTCATGACGCTCCTCTCCTGGAATTAACGGACATTGCAAACACTACCCCGTTATTGTACCAAACGGGGCCGCAAAGCTCAATTATACCGAAGTATACATGCATCACCGCAACACAGGCTTTGCTGCGGCACTTGCGCCGCTCCCAAGGAGACGCGGCTTCCAGCCCCATCCACTTCCATGGAGACGCGGCTTCCAGCCGCGTCACTCCCAGACTACGACGCGGCAGGATGCCGCGTCTCCAATTGTTCACGAGTTTTTCGCGACCTTGACGCGGCAGGATGCCGCGTCTCCTTCACAAGCAGCCAGCCATCGTAGAAGTACGTGTGCGTCGCCTCGGGCGTGATCTTCTGCACACGGCGTCCGAGGTGGTCGTATGAGATTCTGACGTGTCCTCCCATGCCGCATAGCGGGTACCTCCCGAGGTACATGGCAGGTACCTCGCGAGGTGGGTGGTGGGTACCTCTCGAGGTGGGTGGTGGGTACCTCGCGAGCAAATTTTCGATGTGATTACCCGTAGACGAACGGCGCTTTCGGGATTGCCGCTAGGTCGAAGCGCGGCAGAAGCGCCGCGAGCGAAAGCTCCTCGCCCTTCTCCGCCCAGCCGCAGCTCGCCGCGAGAAGGCCAAGGATGCGCTCCGCGCTCCATCCCGCCTCGCGGAACGACGCAACGCGCGTGTCGCCGTGCCTCTTCGCGAGGCGGCGTCCGTCGGGCCCTACGACAAGCGGAAGATGGCAGTAGGACGGCGCGTCTCTTCCGAGCGAGCGGGCGATGAGAATCTGCGCCGGCGTCGCGGGGAGAAGGTCGTCTCCCCTCACGACCTCGGTTATCCCCATGTCGAGATCGTCCACGACGCACGCGAGCGTGTAGCCCGCGCCGAACTCGTCGCGTGCGAGCGGAAAATCCCCGAGCGTCTTCGAGACATCCTGTTCATACCGCCCGGCGAACGCGTCGTCAAACGAGACGACGGCATCATCCGGCACCTTAAACCGCCAGCAGGGATTCGCCCTCGCCGCGTTCGCCTCGCGCCACGACGCGAAGCGTCCGCGGCATGTTCCCGGATAGTGCAGCTGCTCGCCTGCGTGAGGTGCGGACTGGGCGGACTCCACATCGCGGCGCGAGCAGATGCACGGATACGCCAGCCCCTTCTCCACAAGCTTTTCAAGCGCCGCACGGTAGAGGTCCTTTCGCTCGGACTGCACATATTCCTCGTCCCAGTCGAAGCCAAGCCAGCGGAGATCGCGAACGGCCTCCGCCGCCGCGCCGGGCTTGTCCTTCGGATGGTCCAGATCCTCCATGCGGAAGACCACCTTCCCCCCGAGCGAACGGGCGCGAAGCCACGCGACCATGAAAGTGCGGACATTGCCGAGGTGAAGTGCGCCGGTCGGACTCGGCGCGAGCCTGCCGACGTAGCTCATTTCTCTTTCCAGTACTTTGTCCACTCCCGCACGAAAAGGTCGAGAGTGTCCTTGTCCTTGAACGCTATGGTAGTCGCCTGGCGCATGTCCTTGGTGGAGATGAGCGACTTCACGTAGTCGCGCTTGACGTTCTTGAACGGATCGAACCTCACCTTCGGCGCGCCTCGCTCGAGGAACACGGCGATCGAAAGGGCGAGGCGGTACTTGAGCCGCCGCTCCTCGTCCGTACCGGCGTAGAACTCGTCGTAGTCCATCATCATAATGGCAGGCAACACCTCCGCGCAGGCAACGAGACCCTCCGTGTCGACCGAGGCGGGTCCGTCGGGCCCTCCCTCGAAATACTGCGCGTAGCCCTCGTTGATCCACGGAGAGGTCGAGATCATCGACGACGCGTAGGAGAAGTACTGGTGGAACGCCTCGTGGCGGATCGTCTCGATCAGCTTGTCGGATCCGTCCGGCGGCAGGTACGCGACGAGCTCGCGGCGCTGCGGACTCCAGTACGCCGCGCTCCACTCCATGTCGCCGTGGTCGTTCTGTCCTAGTGCATCGAGGTACTCCTCGCGAGACGCGAATATGCGCGCGACGGCAAGCACGTTCGATCCGTCGATCGGGGACGGCATCACCGCGGCATATGCGCCGCGCATCTGCTTGAGGTCGTTCGTGAGCGCAACCGTGAAGGCGCGGGAGTTCTGGATGTCGTCCAAGACGGTGAACTCGTCTCCGTCCGTGACGCGCCAGCTGTCGTACAGCGCGACGGAGTGCCGCGCGTCGGCGCGCAGCAGCTCGCGCTCGCCCGGCGGCGGCGGATCCTTCGCGCGGCCCTTCTTCTCCTTGGGCTCCTCGGCCCAGCCCTTCGGCCACGTGTCGCGCTTCTCGAGGAACTCCCCTTCGAAGAGCTTCACGCAGTCGTCGTACGAGTCGCCCTGCGCGAGGGTCCAAGAGGCGAGGTACCAGCGTTCCGACTTCTCCTGGATGAACGCGCAGACAATCGCCGTCTCGTTCGTGCCCTGGTAGTAGCGGACGTCCCTGTAGCCGCGCGGCGTCTGGCGCGGACGCGCGAACTCCTCCGTCGGCGCGATCGGCGAGAGCTTGTCGATTGCCGTGAACAGCTCCTTCTCGTCCTTGCGCAGGAGCGGCGCGGAAGACGCGACGTAGTCCTCGCGCGTAACCGACCTGTCGCCAGTGAGCGGCGGAGCGATCGTGCCGAGCGTCGCGAGCATGAACTCGCGTCCGTCGGCGTCGCGCCACATCCCGTCCACCGAGCGCGAAATCCAGAGATCAGTCCTGTCGAATCTGTCCTCAAGGCGCATCGTCTGGCGCGCCTTGCGGTCCGCGCGCTCCTTCACGAGAAAAGCCTGCGCCCTCGGCATCTCCATAGGTGCCGGGTTCGTGAAGAACAGACTGGCCGCGAGCAGAATCGACATTCATCCTCCGTATGGGCAAATTATACCAAAAATCCATCGTCCATGATATGCAGAACCCAAGGGAAAGTTGTACAATTAAGTGAGTCAAATCGGAAAGGCAAGGTTTCGAGGTGGAG